>DATGWL010000133.1:0-16772 GCA_035299505.1 Saprospiraceae bacterium
CCGTAAGCCGTCCACCGTCCACCGTAAGCCGTCCACCGTCTACCGTCCACCGTAAGCCGTCCACCGTCCACCGTGCCTCACCAGCATATCTCCATGCCATCCCAGGCCAGTTGAACATTGTCGGGCAATTCCAGGTTGACATCTGCGGCCAGACCCATGTGGTGACTGACATGTGTGAGCCAGGCGCGTTCGGGTTTCAGAATCTGGATGAAGGCCAGGCTTTCTTCCAGATTCATATGGGTGGGGTGCTCCTGCCGGTGCAAAGCCGTTACAACCAGATACCGCACTCCCGCCAGTTTTTTCATTTCTGTTTCAGTAATGGTTTTAACATCTGTCAAATAGGCCAGGTCGCCCATCCGAAAACCCAGAATAGGCAACCTGCCGTGCATTACCCCGATGGCCTGAATGTTGATCTGACCAAATTGCATGACTGAATCCTCATCCAAACCCACCAACTCAATGCGCGGCAATCCTGGTATCTGCTCTGAAAACACGTAATCAAACCGCCGCCGAACCTCAGAGGCAACCCTGGGCAGGGCAAAAACCGACATTGCTTCGCCGGAACGGTAATTAAACGGCCGGATATCGTCTAAACCAATCACATGATCGTTGTGTTCATGGGTCAATAAAATAGCATCCAGGTGCTTTACCCGATGGCAAAGCATCTGTTGCCGAAAATCCGGACCGGCATCAATCAATACATTGGTATGGCCGTCTGTCAGCAATGCCGAACTCCGTAAACGCTTGTCAAGCGGGTCGGCAGAAATACACACCTGACAATCGCATCCAATCACCGGAACCCCCTGAGAAGTGCCGGTGCCAAGCAGAATTATTTTCACCCGACAAAGGTAGACCACAACTCTCCGATTTCTGGGCTATTTTTGCCGCGAATTTTCCCCCTCACAACCCCTTCAATGCTGTATCTCTTGCGCCATTACCACCTATATATAGTAATCATACTGTCTGCACTGGTTTCCTGTGCGCGCCAGGGCGCACCTGCGGGCGGCCCAAAAGATACCCGGCCGCCGGAGGTAGATTCGCTGCACAGTACGCCCAACTTTTCCACCCGCTTTGATAAACGCAAAGTGGAACTCAAATTTGATGAATGGGTGGTGCTGTCTGACGTTGCAACGCAAATCGTGGTATCGCCGCCATTGGCCAAAAGACCCGAAGTGGTGCTGAAAGGCAGAACCGTGGTACTAACCCTGGATAAAAACGAAGTACTGCGCCCCAATACTACCTACACCATCAATTTCGGGGCCTCGGTGAAAGACCTGCACGAGAGCAACCCGGCCAAAGACCTGCGCTTTGTGTTTTCTACCGGCGATTTTATCGATAGCCTGGGCTTCAGAGGCAGCGTGGTAGATGCTTTTTCCGGCGAACCGGTGGAAAACATCGCCATTTTGCTGCACGAAAACCTCAACGATACCGCCATCATTAAAGAGCGTCCATACTATTTCACTAAAACCGATAAATCAGGTCAATTCGGTTTCCAGAACCTTAAAGCAGGCGTCTTCCAGATCGTTGCCATTGAAGGCGCAGATGTAGACCTGAAATGGGATGGCGCCAATGAAAAAATAGCCTTTATATCGCAACCTGTCACTGTTTCTGATAGCCTGAAAGTAATGCCGGCGCTGAAATTGTTCAAAAACCAGCCGTCATTTCGCCTGCAAAACCAGCAAACCGGTCGCTACGGACTAGCCAAGGTTGTCTTCAATGGCGCCGCCGATTCGGTGCGCGTACAATGGCAGGACATACCCGGGGCCAGGATGTTGCTGGAAAAAGCGCCCGATTCCCTTTCTATCTGGTACGATTTGCCGGTGGATACCTCCTGGTTCATGGAATTGAGGCACCCCGCCTGGGTAAAAACCGACAGCGCTTCAGGCTTGTCAAGGCCATATGCAGATACCATACGGATCAAAAAGCTCAACCGGGCAGATTTTATGGAAAAGCATCAGCTCAGTTTTGCCGATGCTGTGGCGCCCGTTGCCGCAGCCGGGCAGGGCAGGGGAAAATCGGCTGCCCCCTCAACCCCCAAACCCCTGCGCCAGCCGCCCAAAACAGTGATTCAGTTACACAGCAAGGAGGCCGTGCTGGCGTTCAATTACCCGCTTCAGACTTTTGATACTGCTTTTTGGCAATTGCAGCTGGATTCAGTTTCAGTCAGACAGTTTAGTGTACGAAAAGACAGCCTGCAACCCGGCAAACTGATTCTGAGCACCAACTGGAAACAGGGTAAAGCTTATGCCCTGACCTTGTTGCCCGGCGCTTTAACCGATTTCTGGGGTAAAACCCTTAGCGATACCCTGCGGAGAAACTTCAACATAACGGAAGAAAAACAGCTGGGCTCCCTCACCGTAAATTTCAGCAAACTACGCCCGGGTACGGCCTATGTTTTTGACCTTCTGAACAACAATACCCTGGAGGCTACCCGCAGTTTTGTAGCCCAAACAGATACTTATAAACTCAATTTTGAACAACTTCAGGTAGCCGGCTACACCGGCCGGCTCCTCGAAGACCGCAACAATAACGGCAGGTGGGATACCGGCAATTTCACCCAAAAGCTACAACCCGAAACCCTTTTCACCAGAAAAATGGACCCACTCCGGGCCAATTGGTCCCTGGATGTAGATTTCAGCGCAGAAGTAGTGGCTGAGAAAAAGAGGAAACAATAACTCACTCATTCACTCACTCAATCAATCACGATCGTTTTTTGTTTCGTGTAGTATTCCGCCGCATACTCCACCGCATAGTCCGGGTTATCTGCCTTGCCCGCGCGTTTGCGCACGAGGTAGAGTTTCCACTCGCCGGCCCCCAGTTGTGCCAGTTTAGCGGCCGGAATTTCAATGAGTGGTTTGCCCAGTGTAGTGCTTACCTCCATCGGCACGGTATTGCTTCCATCTGCTTTTTCCCACATAAATACCAGCGTTTCGGTTGTGCTGAGGGCTTCTCCGCGCCATTGCAGGAAGGTGGGTTCTTTCACGCTGAGCTTGGCGCTGCTGAAGAAAAAGGAGTCGATAGCCGGCATATCCAGTTGAAAAATGCCTTTTTTCTGCTTGGCATTGGTCCATTCAAAATCCACTTTGGGCGTGAAGGCTGCAGGGAATTCCAACGTATAGGTATTGCCCATCACCGGTATTAATTTCATGGCAGTGGCCTGAAACTGAATCCCTCCGGGAATATCCAGGATATTTTTGGAAACAGCGTCGCGCAGCGTGGCCTCGGCTTTAACGTTGCGACTGGCGGCGTCGTAGCGCACATAACACTGCAGTACATGTTTGGGTGGCGCAGGGGCTTCCTTGCATTGGGTTAAAACCAAAATTGACAGAATTGAAAAAAAGATGTGTTTCATATGCTTGTCTGAATATCTTTGCCGCTTATCGGGAAAGGGTAGGCGTTGGTGGAAGAATCTGGACGGCGCAAATTTCTACAGTTATTGCCGAAAACCTAATTTCTTTCACATAGCCGGGTGAACTGTTCGCTTGCATAAAGTTGTCACTCACACATTTCTCAAACACTCATTTGGAACAGAGGATTACTTTCGACCTCACAAATATGCCTTGAAATGGGAAGGGTGCTGATTACTGACGATTGCCACCACCTGCTAATGGAAGGACTGGAACAGCTGGGCTGGCAATGTGATTTTGAACCGAATATTTCGCCGGTTGAAACCAAAGACAGGATTGCCGGCTACGAAGGTTTGGTCATCAACAGTAAAATTCTGGTAGACCGGGATTTTCTCGACAAAGCCGTAAAGCTCAGGTTTGTGGCCAGGTTGGGTTCCGGGATGGAAATTGTAGACCGGGTGTATGCGGCCGAAAAAGGCGTAAAGGTGTGGAGCAGTCCGGAAGGAAACCGAAATGCAGTAGCAGAACAAGCATTGGGGATGTTGCTGGGGCTGGCAAATAATTTACCCAGGGCAGATCGGGAGGTGCGGCAAAATATTTGGAGAAGAGAAGCCAACAGAGGCTGGGAAGTGCAAGGTAAAACCCTGGGAATCATTGGTTTCGGACATACTGGAAGTCAATTTGCACGAAAACTGGCAGGTATGGAAATGCGGGTGCTGGCCTGCGATAAGTACAAACCCGAAGGATTTGCTGCAGAAATGTCGTGGGTAAGCGAATCAAATTTGACACAAATACAGGCAGAAGCCGACATCATCAGTTTACATTTGCCCCTCACTTCAGAAACCCTGCATTTCGTGGATGCCAATTTTATCCAAAAATGCAAACCAGGGTTCATCCTGATCAACACCGCCCGGGGTAAAAATGTGAAAACAGAAGATCTGGTGCTGGGGCTTGAATCAGGACAAATAGGCGGCGCTTGCCTGGATGTGTTTGAAAATGAAAAACCGGAAACCTACACGGAAAAAGAGCGGGAATGGTTTCAAAGGTTGCACCAAATGGAAAATGTTGTGCTTTCGCCTCATGTAGCAGGCTGGACGCACGAATCCAAAAAACTGCTGGCTGAAATTCTTTTACAGAAAATAAAAACGGGATAATGTTTCCCTCAGAAACACTCCCGATGAATCGTCAAACCTAAACAAGTAATTTTTCAATCTCTGTTCTATGGTACGTTCTTTACTATTAACATTTGCGATGCTCCTGATGGGTGCAGCCGTCGCAATGGCTCAGTCAACGACCACGTTGACGGGTACCATTACAGACGGCAACGAGCCCCTCATCGGAGCAACCGTGAAGGTACTGAAAGGCACATCCTTTGTGCGAGGCACCGTCACAGACTACAACGGGGAGTACCGTGTCAATCTCGACCCCGGCACTTATGATGTGGAATTCTCCTACACGGGCTTCCAGGCGCAAAAGATTACCGGCGTCCGGGTTCTGGGTGGACAAATCACCACACAAAATGTGACCATGTCCAACTCAACCGTGCTGGAAGAGGTGGAGATCATTGCCTATAAAGTGCCTTTGATCGAGCAAGACCAAACATCCAGTGGTCAAACCCTCACCTCCGAACAAATCAAAAACCTGCCTACCCGTAGCGTTAACACCATCGTGGCAACCACAGTGGGTGCTACCTCCATCGACGGTGGCGACGTGAACATCAAAGGTGCACGTTCCAATGGTACCGACTACTACATTGATGGTATTCGGGTATCTGGAGGTGTTCCTCCGGTTCAGGATTTTGAACAAATTTCGGTAATCACCTCCGGTGTAGGCGCTGAAATCGGTGACTTGACCGGTGGTTTCATTTCGGGTACCACCAAAGGTCCAGCCGGTGAATTCCATGGCGGTATCGATGTGGAAAACTCCAAAGGCCTTGACGCCTTCGGCTACCTCCTCGCTACAGCCAACGTCAGCGGCCCGATCATCAAGAAAAAACTGGCCGATGGCAAAACCCGTACCGTACTCGGTTTCCGTCTCTCCGGTCAATACCAAACCCGTAATGAGGACGATCCACCGGCACTTCCGGTATACCGCGCTAAAGAAAGCGTGATTGCCCAGCTGGAACAACACCCGATCACCCGTCTCGGTACCAACCTGGTAAACAGCGCAGAATACCTGACCAACAACGATGTAGATCGTCTCAAAGCTCGTCCTTACCAAACTGCGTCTAACCTCGACCTGAACGGTAAAATCGATATGAAGCTGACCAGCAATATCGACATCAGCCTGACAGGTACTTATACCGACAACCGCGACCTCGTGGACGGCGGTGGTGAATTGGGCGAAGCAGGCTGGTTCCTGTTGAACGCTCAAAACAACCCAACTAACTTCAGCAACACTTACCGCGGTAACTTCCGTTTCCGTCACCGCCTGGGTAACACCGAAGCAGTGAAGCCAGATAATGGCAACAGCAAACGCGTGAGCATCAGCAACGCAAGCTACCAGCTCCAGTTTGCTTACGAGCGCAACACCAGCAGAACCTATGACAAACGTCACAAAGATCGTTTGTTCGACTACGGTTATATTGGCAAGTTCGAAACTATCCAGGATCCGATTGCAGAGCCAAACGATAATGCCGTTTGGACCAACGTGGGTTACAACGATCGTTTCATTCGCTTTACACCTGGTGGCATCAACCCGGTACTGGAAGCATACAATGAATTCGCAGTAAAAGACGAGGAAGACATCGCAGCTTCCCTCTTCCCTGCAGAATTAACCTTCCTGACCCGTAACGGTTTCGTTTCCGACGTATATAATGACGTTTGGGGCGGCATGTACTCTAACGTAGGCCTCTCCTTCAACCGTTTCGAAAAATCAGAAAACGATATCGCAACCCTGAATGCTACGGTTAACTTCGACCTGAAACTGGGTAAAACCGGTACACACAACATTCAGTTCGGTTTGTTGAACGAACAACGCACCAACCGTTTCTACCGCGTTGCACCTAACTCCCTCTACCTCTGGGCTACCCAGTATGCCAACATCCACTTCAACGGTTTGGATACATCGCAGGTAATTGATACCATGTACTTCGATCCTCCGGGCGTAGACGTGCCATTGCACCCTTACGCAACGGTAGACCTGCCGGAAAACCGTTTCTACCGCGCAGTACGTGAATCCTTGGGTGTTCCACTCAATGAATGGGTAAACGTAAATGGCCTGACTCCCGACCAGCTCAGCCTCTCTATGTTCTCTCCACGGGAATTGATGGACCAGGGTCTGGTTAGCTACTATGGCTACGACTACCTGGGTAACCGCACCAGCGAGGGCATCACCTTCAACGACTTCTTCAGAAGCCGCGCTATCGACAACGTACGCGACTTCCCGAATGCGCCTCTGCGCCCTCTGTACCAGGCTGCCTGGTTGAAAGACAAATTCACTTTCAACAAAATGATCTTCAGCCTTGGTGTACGCGTAGAACGTTTCGACCTGAATACCAAGGTGTTGAAAGATCCGTACTCCCTGTACCGTATTATGGATGCCAAAACATTCTATGAAACGGTTCCAACCAACTCTGATCGTCCAAACACCATCGGCGACGACTTTAAAGTGTATACTGCCAGCGAGCAGGATAACACCATTACAGCTTTCCGTAGCGGCGATACCTGGTACTTCCCTGATGGTCGTCAGGCCAACGACGGTAACGTAATCTTCGGTGGTGGTGTGGTTAACCCATACCTCTTCAACCCTGAAGAAGACGTAACAACACCAGAGTTTGACCCAAGTGGTTCTTTCGACGACTACACGCCGCAGGTGAACTGGCTGCCACGTTTGGCATTCTCGTTCCCGATTTCAGAAAAAGCAAACTTTTTTGCTCACTACGACATCTTGGTACAGCGTCCGCCAAGCAACTGGGAGGTTACACCACGTAGCTACTTCTACTTCTACCGCCCGGGTACCAAAAACAACGCTAACCTGTTGCCAGAACGCGTAGTAGACTACGAAGTAGGTTTCCAGCAGGAGCTGAACAAGCGTTCTGCTATCAAATTCTCTGCTTACTACCGCGAATTCCGCGATATGATCCAGCGTCGTACCATCTTGTTCGTACCAGTAATTGGTAGCTACGACACATATGGTAACATCGACTTTGCAACGGTTAAAGGCTTCACCTGGCAGTACGATCTGCGTCGTACCAAAAACGTTGAGCTGCGCATTGCCTATACCCTGCAGTTTGCAGACGGTACAGGTTCTGACTCTGAATCTCAGCGTGGTTTGACTCAGCGCGGTAACGTTCGTTACCTGTTCCCACTGAACTACGACGAGCGCCATAACCTGAACACGACTATCGACTATCGTTTTGACGGCGGTAAAGCTTACACCGGTCCAATCATTGCCGGCAAAAAAATCCTGGCTGATTTCGGTGTAAACCTCATCGCAACGGCTGCTTCCGGTCGTCCATACACGCAGAAATTCCGTCCGGCTCGTTTTGGTGCAAACGGTACCGTTGGTTCCGTGAACGGCAGCCGCCTGCCATGGCGTTTCAACCTGGATTTCCGTGTTGACAAAACGTTCCGTCTGAATCAAAAAGCGAAAAAACCGCTTGACCTCAACGTTTATTTCCGTGTCGCCAACCTTTTGAATCGCCTGAACGTCTTAGGAGTATATGCGGCCACCGGTTCTCCAACCGACGATGGCTACCTGTCAATCCCGGATGGTCAATCCGTGGTACGCCAGGTAGAAGAGTCAGGTTTGAACCCACAGGCTTACCTGGATTCATACTCCTGGCTGGTACGTAACCCTAATAACTTCGCACTTCCACGTCGCGTGTTCCTGGGGGCATCGTTCACCTTCTAAAGTGGATACTGAGGGTCGCAAACACATCGCGGTTGTTTATCTTAGGATAAATAATCGCGATGTGTATGAGCGGTCAAACTTTTTAAAAAATTCAAAAACACAATTACCATGCGTGTAAATAGACTTTGGATAATTGCTTTGCTGGCCTTAGGGGTGATGAGCCTCGAAGCCCGTGAACCGGTTGGTCGCAGAGCGTTAAAAACCGTCAAAAAAGCTCAGTATCGCGATGTGTGTGCGAACTCCGAGAGTCAGATTGACCAGGCGATCAACAACGTTCGCGCTCGTCTGCTGGGTGGTGGCGACTGCTGGTGGGACCTTAACCGCGGCCGCTATATTGTACCAAAAGTAGATCCGGCTTCCGGTCAACCGGAGGTCTCTTCCATTTTTGCAGGTGCCGTTTGGCTCGGTGGTATCGACCCGGGTAACAACCTGAAACTGGCTTGCCAGGACTACCGTAGCGACGGCCGTAACGACTTCTGGCCTGGCCCGATTTCCCTTGCCGGGGTAACCGAGTCATTCACTTGCGCTAACTGGGACCGCCACTTCCGCGTTACCGGTGAAGAAATCCGCAAGCACCTGGCCAATATCGCTGCAGGTAACCTCAACGAAAACGACATCCCACGCGGTGTAAAAGGCTGGCCAGCAAAAGGAAATGAATATTTCCGCCTGGTTTGGGGCTTCGACCTCCCTTTCACCGAGCAGGCTCTGGCCGGTTTCTATGATAAAGGCCCAACCTTCGGTACTTACGAGCCACTCGAAGGCGACTATCCTTCCATCGAAATCCGTGGCTGTCAGTTGGACCGCTACCCGGATGAGATGATTTTCTGGATCTACAACGACCAGGGCGGCGGCCAGGCGCACGCACGTACCAACGGCCGTCCAATTCAGATGGAGGTTCAGGTTCAGGCGTTCGGTTATACAACGAACGACGAACTGAACGACATGACCTTCCAGCGCTACAAGTTGATCAACCGTGCTACCGACCGTATCGACTCCACATTCTTTGCCATGTGGGTTGACGCTGACCTTGGTTGCGACGAAGACGACTATATTGGTTGTGACACAGCCAAGAGCCTGATGTACATCTACAACCAGGACCAGGTAGACGGTAACCCGGGTGCAACCTGCCCGAGCGGCGCTGCTACTTACGGCAACAAAATTCCACTGCTGGGTGTAGACTACTTCCGCGGTCCATTGGGCGTTCGTTCTGTACCAGATACCAACACCGTTGATCCTAACGATTTTATTGACGAGGAATACGAACTCGGCATGAACTCGTTTATGTACTACAACCGTGGTGGCCTCGGAGCACCAAGTGGTACGGTAGACCCATCTGCGCCTCAGGAATACTACAACTATATTACCGGTACATGGCGTGATGGTACCCCACTCACGTATGGCGGCAGTGGTTTTAACCCTGGCGACCCAACCGCACCACGTATTCGTTACGCTTTCACTGAGCCGCCGAACGATGCTGCCGGATGGAGCATGTGTACAGCCAACCTGCCTTTCGGCGACCGTCGTACCCTGCAGGCATCTGGTCCGTTCACCCTGAAACCAGGTGCAGTAAACGAGCTGATCATCGGTATTCCATGGGTTCCGGATATTGAATATCCTTGCCCGGATATGGAAGGTCTGTTCCGCGCCGACAAACTGGCTCAGGGCTTGTTCGACAACTGCTTTGAACTGCTCGATGGCCCGGATGCGCCAACCGTTGACTGGATTGAAATGAATGAGGAAGTTGTAGCGGTTTTGACCAACAAACGCTTCCCTGAATCCAACAACTTCGTGAACGAAAACGAAGACTATGAGCAGATCGACTTCCTGGCTCCGGATGAAATCAAAAACAGCCCGGATCCAGCAGTACGTGAAACTGCCAAGTACAAATTCGAAGGATACCTGGTGTATCAGTTGAAAGACGAAAACGTATCTGCCAAAGATTTCAGCAACCCGGAAAGAGGTCGTTTGGTATATCAGGTGGATATCAAAAACGGTATCAAAAAACTGTACAACTGGGAAGAAACACGCGACCCAAATACCAACAAACTGGTGTACTACCCGGTATTGGCGGTTGAAGGTGCAGACCAGGGTATCCGTCACACGTTCTCCATCAAGGAAGACAAGTTTGCTGCCGGTAACGATAAGAGTCTGATCAACCACAAGAAGTACTTCTTCGCAGTGGTTGCTTATGCACACAACAACTTTGCACCACTGGATCCGTTTGCACAGCCTGTTACGGGCCAGCAGCGTCCATACCTGGCTGGTCGCCGGAATATCGTGATCAAAACGGTTATTCCTCGTCCGGTAGTAGACCAACGCCTGAACACCAATTATGGTGACGGCGTAGTCATTACCCGCCTGGAAGGACAAGGTGCTGGTGGCAACTTCCTGGATCTGGATCAGGCTACCCGCGATCGTATCCTGGCTAACGGATTCGACAGCACCCTGACTTACCAGCCAGGCCGCGGCCCTCTGACCGTAACCATCTTCAACCCGTTTGAAGTACAGGATGGTCAGTATGAACTAGCTCTGGTAGACGGTAATATGACCGATAACAAGCTGGACGCCAACGCTCGGTGGGAACTTCGCAAACTGCCTGACGGTCAGGTAATTGCGTCTGAAAAAACCATCGAAAAGTTAAATGAACAAGTAATATTGCAGTACGGCTTCTCTATCAGTATCGCACAAACAGGCGAGCCAGGTCAGAAACTGGACGACCGCAACGGTGGTATAGGTGCAGAAGTAGAATATGCTGATCCAACTCAATCATGGTTGTTTGGTTTCCCTGACGACTTTACAGGCAATCCTTTCTTCAACTACGTGAAGACTGGTGCACTTGAAGAAGATGAGACAGTGGATCCAAAACAAGGCCTGAGCACCCTGGGCAACGGCTGGTTTGTACCTTATGTACTGGCTGACTTCGACCGTGAATCTACAGAGCCACCATACATTACTCCAGCCTGGTTCAACGCGCTGAACAATGCTGCTGTTGGTAACAAAACCGACAAGTTGCTGCAGCTCCCGAACGTGGATATCGTTTTGACCAGCGATAAATCCAAATGGAGCCGTTGTGTGGTTGTAGAGACTGCAACCTCCTTGTTTACTGCGGATACCACCACGGTGAACACCCAAAACAATGGTAACAAAGGTCGCTTGAACTTTGATACACGTTATGCCTTGTCTGTAGGTAAAACTGATGCTAATAACGATGGTTTGCCTGATCCTGACGGTGAGCTTAACCCAACGACTGCACCTGCTAACCAGGGTATTCCTGCTGCACAGCAAGGTCAGCCGGTTTATGGTATGGGCTGGTTCCCAGGTTATGCCATTGACGTAGAAACAGGTCGCCGTCTGAATATCTTCTTCGGTGAGAACTCTGGTTACAGAAGTTCCCTCGATCCAAACCTGACGGGCCGCGATATGATGTGGAACCCAACAGATCAGTTTGTAAACGAGAATCTGCCAGGTATTTGGGGTGGTGCTGTACTGGGTGGTCACCACTGGATTTATGTGATGAACACCAACTACGACTCCTGCACAGCGCTGCGCAAGCGTCTGACGCCTGAGTTTGGAGCTGCTGCTCTGAAAGTTCAACAGGTTGGCCGTATCGCCTGGGCAGGTATGCTCCAATTGGCGCAAGGCTACAAAATGAAGTCTTACAACGAAGGTCTGATCCCTACAGACACCCGCATCAAACTGCGTGTTGACAACTCATACCAAACCTGGTTTGACGACAATAACAGCAACCAGCGTACCGGTCACCCACGCTACCAGTTCACCATTGAGGGCAGCGAACCAACCGCATTGACGGAAATCGAAGTGGAAAACGCACTTGATTCCATCAAGATGGTTCCAAATCCATACTATGGTTTCTCTGAGTACGAGACTTCGCAGTTTACCAATACCGTTAAAATTACTAACCTGCCAGGTAAGTGTAAAGTAACCATTTACTCGCTGGACGGTAAGTTCATTCGTCAGTACAACCGCGACGAAACCTATATGCCTTATCAGCAAATCACTCCTGCTATTGAGTGGGATTTGAAAAACAGCAAGGGCATTCCGGTAGCAAGTGGTGTTTACCTGGTGCATGTGAATGCTCCCGGATTAGGCGAAAGAACCTTAAAATGGTTCGGTATAGGACGCCAATACGACCCGTCGGGCCTGTAACGGCACTGTAGTTCACAGCCAGGGCCCCGAAATTTTTCGGGGCCCCGGCTACCCTTTCTCACACATACCTCTTCATTCGTCATGAATAAAAGATATACCATTCTGATGGCTGTTGCTTGCCTGTTGGGTACAGGTGTTGCCTTTGCGGGCAACCCGGACCGCCAGGGTGAAGCAGGGGCTAACCAGTTGATCATCAATCCCTGGGCACGTTGTGCAGGCCTGCACGCCATGAATACTTCCAGTATTACCGGCGCGGAAGCCTTGTACCTCAATGTTGCCGGTGCGGCCCGCGTAAGCAGCACACAGATCCAGTTAGGTCATACCCGTTATATCGCCGACATCAACCTGAATGCTCTGGGCCTGGCTATGCCAATCGGTAAAGGCGGCGGCGTATTGGGCGTGAGCCTCGTTGCTATGGACCTGGGTGAGTTCGATTACACCACAACAGAAACACCTGAGGGCTCAGGCGCTACATTCAGCCCTACCTATTTCAATATGGGCCTTTCTTACGCCCATATGTTTGAAAACAAGGTGTCTGTTGGTGTTACAGCCAAAGTGGTAAACGAATCAATCAGCAACGCTGCTGCCCGTGCCTTCGCATTGGATGCAGGTGTGCAATACGTGACCGGTGAAAACGATAACTTCAAGTTCGGTATCTCTCTCCGCAACGTAGGTTCTAAAATGCGTTTCACCGGTGAAGGTCTGTCTCGTCAGTTGCCAAACCCTGGTCCGGTTCAATACAACAACACCTACTACGAGCGTACCACCGCATATGAATTGCCTTCTCAGTTGAACATTGGCGCCTCTTACGACCTGTTGTTGGGCTCCAATAACCGTTTGACTTTCATGGGTAACTTCACTTCCAACGCCTTCTCACGCGACCAGATTGGTGGCGGTGTTGAGTTGTCTATCGGCAAAAACTTCGGTTTGCGCGCAGGTTACAAAGCTGAGCTGGATGCAGTAGAAGCTGAAGCAACCATCGATAACGGTATCAGCGGCGGCCTTAGCTTCAACATTCCGGTGCGTAAAGGCTCCGACACCCGTCTGGGTCTGGACTACGGCTATCGCCAAACCAAAATCTTCAACGGTATCCACAACCTGGGCCTGCGTCTGGAATTCTAATTCCTGCACCCCCTTTTCAGGATAACAGACAAGGACGTCTCTGCACTTGCAGGGACGTCCTTTTTTATTGGTATCAGTGTGATGCAGTGATAATTTATTTTATTTTATCTTCCTCATTGCCAACCTTTTATGTTGTATTTGGTGTCTATCATAATATAAGAAAAGACACCCCGAATCTCATTCATTAACCACCGCTTAATCACTCCCATAATCTAACAATTTGGTAGCCCACCAGGGCTGAACAAACACATCCATCCTCAAGGCACGGCCCTTACAGGGAAGGCCCTTTCTATGCCCCACTCACTCACTCACCCACTCACTCATTCACTCATTCACTCATTCACTCTTATGAAACGATTCATCTTATTCACGCTCTTGCTTGGGCTCTTCAGCTTCGACGCTGACGCCCGCGAACCCGCCGGCCGGAAATACGCCAAACTAGCCCCCAAGGTGCAGTACAGAGATGTTTGCGCCAACTCTGAAAGCGCCATTGACCAGGCCATTAACAATGTACGCGCCCGCCTGCTGGGTGGCGGCGATTGCTGGTGGGATTTTAATACTGGGCGGTACATTGTTCCCAAAGTAGATCCGGCATCTGGTATGCCGGAAGTTTCATCCCTGTTTGCCGGAGCCGTATGGCTGGGTGGTATTGACCCCGGAAATAACCTGAAACTAGCCTGCCAAACCTACCGAAATGATGGGAAAAACGATTTTTGGCCTGGCCCAATCAACTTAGCAGGCGTTACAGACGCTGTTACCTGCGCCAACTGGGACCGTCACTTCAGGGTAACCGGAGATGAAATCAGAAAGCACCTGTCTAATATTGCAACAGGTAATCTTAGTCTCAGTGCTATTCCAGCAGGTGTGAAGGGCTGGCCGGCCAAAGGCAATCCCTATTTTGAAGACATCTACGGATTCCCTTTACCCTTTACACAGCAAAGCCTGGCTGGTTTTTATGACCGCGGACCAACCTTTGGCACCTACGAACCACTGGAAGGCGATATCCCGGCTATTGAAATCAGAAAATGCCCGTTAACCTTTTATCCGGATGAAATGATCTTCTGGATTTACAACGATCATGGTGGCGGTCAGCCCCATGCACATACGGGCGGAAGGGCTATTCAAATGGAAGTGCAGGTGCAGGCCTTTGGGTATGCTACCAACGATGAGTTGAACGACATGACTTTTCAGCGTTACAAACTCATTAACCGCGCAACAGACAGGATTGATTCTACTTTTTTTGCCATGTGGGTAGACCCGGATCTGGGTTGTGATGAAGACGATTACATTGGTTGTGATACAGCAAAAAGCCTGATGTACGTGTATAATCAGGACCAGATAGACGGCAACCCCGGATCTGCCTGCCCCAGCGGCGCTCCAACCTATGGCAGTAAAATACCAATCCTGGGGGTGGATTATTTCCGTGGCCCGCAAGGAATAAAAGAGGAATACGACCCGGTTACAAACACCTATTTCGATGTGGAATATGAGCTCGGAATGAATACCTTCATGTATTACAATCGGGGAGGTTTGGGTGCGCCCAATGGAACCATAGACCCGGAACAACCCCAGGAGTTTTATAATTATATCACCGGATCCTGGCGGGATGGCACCCCACTTACCAAGGGTGGATCAGGCTACAACCCGGGAAATCCTAATTTAGCACGTATTAAATATGCGCTGCCGGACCCTCCAAATGAACCGGACGGCTGGAGCATGTGTACTGCTAACCTTCCTTACAACGACCGCCGAACCATTCAGGCTTCTGGGCCGTTCACCTTAAAACCCGGCGCTGTAAACGAGCTGATTATTGGCATTCCATGGGTACCGGATATAGAATACCCATGCCCTGACCTGGAAGGGCTTTTCCGAGCCGATGAACTGGCGCAGAATCTGTTTAATAGTTGTTTTGAAATCCCACAGGGCCCTGATGCTCCTGATGTTGATTGGGTGGAAATGGATAAGGAAGTGGTGGCCGTTTTGACCAACCTCAAAGGAGGTTCCAATAACTTTAAGCTTGAGAACGAAGACTATTGGGAATTGGATCCATTCGCACCGGATGCCATCAAGTTCAGCAACGATCCGGCTGTGAAAGAAACAGCCAAATACAAATTTGAAGGCTATTTGATTTACCAGCTAAAAGATGAAAACGTGTCTGCTAAAGACTTCAATAACCCGGAAAAAGGCAGACTGGTACAACAGGTAGACATCAAAAACGGCATCAAAAAAATCTACAACTGGGAAAAAACACGCGACCCGAACACACAAAAACTATTGTACCGGCCCGTTTTGGCGGTTGAAGGCGCTGATCAGGGCATCCGGCATACCTTTTCTATAAAGGAAGACAAATTTGCTGCCGGTAACGACAAGCGCCTGATCAACCACAAGAAATACTATTATGCCGTACTGGCTTACGGGTATAACAACTACAAATCGTTAGACCCATTTACCCATCCGGTAACAGGTCAGGACAAATCCTTTCTTTCCGGACGCAGAAACGTCCAGGTAAAAACCATTATTCCCCGGCCGGTAGTTGACCGGCGACTCAACTCGGCCTACGGAGATGGTGTAGTGGTAACCCGTCTGGATGGACAAGGCGCTGGCGGTAATTTCCTGGAACTGGATGCTGAAACCGAAAAACGGGTGCTGGAAGCCGGATTTGACAGCACCCTGACCTACAAACAAGGGCGAGGCCCCATCCAGGTAACCATCTTCAACCCCCTGGAGGTGAAAGACGGCACATACGAACTGGCTCTGGTGGATCAGGACCTCACGGATAACCAGTTGGCGGATAATGCCCGTTGGGAATTGCGCAAACTCCCTGATGGACAACTGATTCGTTCGGAAAAGTCTATCAGCCTCTTGAATGAGCAAATTGTGCGGGAATTCGGGTTTTCCGTCAGCATAGCCCAAAGTGGTGAGCCCGGCCAACAAAGCAACGAACGCAATGGCGGCATTGGTGCAGCCATAACCTATGCCGATCCGGCCCAGGCCTGGTTGCAAGGTATACCGGATGATTTTGCCGGTAGTGCGCTGTTCAATTACGTCAAAACCGGCGCTCTGGAGGAAGACGAAGTACTGGATCCTAAACAAGGACTCAGTACCCTGGGCGAAGGCTGGTTTGTGCCTTACCCGCTGGCTGATTCAGATCTGGATCCAGATGGCGATCCTTTCATCACGCCCGCCTGGACTAGTCCGCACAACAACGCTCCCCATACCATCCGAATGGAAAGGCTCCGGCATTTGCCCAACGTAGACATCGTACTTACGAGCGATAAGTCC
>DATGWL010000134.1:0-29462 GCA_035299505.1 Saprospiraceae bacterium
ATTTTGTTTTTGCTGCCTTCGGCAGCGGGTTTCGAACATTGCCTTCGGCAATATTGCTGTGAATATCTCAAGTATGCTCACAAAGGCTGCCCAAGGCAACAATAAAATCCGCGTCATCCGCGTCATCCGCGTTCCAAAAAAATCCGCGTTCCCCGCGTTTTAACAAATCAGCGTTCTGATGCAAAAGTTTTTCGCTTTTTTGAAGCAATTCATCCAGTTTTTCCGCAGACACGGTGACGACGACCGGAGTCTGATGGAGAAATTGCGCGACAAATACCGGTTGGTGATTATGAATGATGACACCTTTGAAGAGGTGACTTCACTCAAGCTCACACCATTGGCGGTATATGTTGCTGTTAGCTCTTTGATTGTGGGCACGGCTATTTTAGTTACCATGCTGATTATTTGGACGCCCCTGAAGCGTTACATTCCAGGGTATGGCGATTTCACCCGCGATTCTGAAATTGCAGAGTTAACTGGGAAAGTAGCTGAACTGGAAAATGAAATCGAAGCACACCGACTGTATACAGAAACTTTCCGGAAAATGCTGACCGGAGACGTTCAGGGAATGACCGAAGAAGATGTAAAAAAACAAGGGCAACCCGAAAATCCGGCAGACACACTTCCTCACGATGTGGACCGGATTCCGGAAGACGAGCAATTGCGTTCAGCCGTAGCCACCGGCACTTTCACTGCCGACCCTAAAGCCACACAGGCGCCACTGAGTAGTTTGGGCAGGGATGTGCCACTGGAACAGTTATTTTTTATACCGCCAGTTAGCGGCGATATCACGGCAGGATACGATCTGAAAAAGAGTCACTATGGCGTGGATGTATCTGCGCCTAAAAACACGGCGGTAAAAGTGGTAGCAGACGGCTCTGTTATCTCAGCCGGTTACACGGTGGAAACAGGCTACAGCATTGCTGTTCAGCACCCGAATAACGTAGTAACTATTTACAAGCACAATTCTGTTTTGTTGCGCAGGGAAGGAGATCTGGTAAAAGCCGGCGAAGCCATTGCTATCATTGGCAATTCCGGGGAAAGCAGCTCCGGGCCCCACCTGCACTTTGAGCTCTGGCATAAAGGCCGGGCGGTTGATCCGGGGCTTTATATTAATTTTAAATGAGTACATGATTGACGATTACATGAGTACATGATTGAAGAGGGGGGGCGCTCGGCATAGCATCCCTGCGTATCCCAAACTCGAAGCCATCCCTCTTCAATCATGTACTCATGTAATCTTCAATCATGTAATTCTGCAGGAATGCCGGGCGCCATCCCTCTTCAATCATGTACTCATGTAATCTTCAATCATGTAATTTTATCTCCGCCGGGTAGCACCCGGATAATTGCCACCGCCAAAAAAGTCATACAGGCAATCATAGCCGTAAGTATAGGCGACACAAAAAACGGATGGGCCATACTGTGCCAGAATCCGAGTTGACCGAAATAATCCATCACCAGCACGTGTGCGAAATAGATACCGAAGCTGGCGGCTGAAAAATCGCGCTCAATATCCAGCAGCGGACTGCCGTTGAAGGATCGTTTGGCCAGCAGGAACCAACCTACCGCGCCCATAGCCACGTTCGGAGTGAGATAATCGTAAAAATACACATCCGGTTGACCTTTCCAGAAGAAGGTATTGATGATGTAAGAGGCCGTCATGGTGCTGAAGGTGCCCAGGAATATGAGCAACCAGGGCATATACCTCGGCACAAAAAACCTGAATCCGTCCAGCGGCTCGTCTTTCCGGAAAATGGCGAAATTGCCCAGATAATACCCTCCTACAAAGTAGCCCGCATTGTTGGTAAACAGCTCGAAATAGATTCCCATGGGCATGTTCAGCCACATGGCCATCATCTTGTAGCCCCAAGTGCAGAAATTGCACATGATGAAAAAGAACCAAAACTCCTGTTTGGTAGCGCCCCTGATCCAGCCGCGCAGAAACGGATAAGCCAGATATAAGCCAATAATCAGGTAAATAAACCACAGGTGATAATGCACCGGTCCGGTAACCAGTCCTTTGAGGGTTTCTGTTATGGTAGCCGGACTGCCATGCGCCAGATAGTTGTAAAAGCTGTAAATGAGCATCCAAAAAATAGCCGGAATCATTACGCGTGTAAAACGGCGCTTCAAAAAATCGGGCAGCGGATAATCCCTGCTCAACAACAAATACCCACTCAGCATCACAAACAAGGGTACTGCCGGCCGGGTTAGCGAATTCCAGAAATTACCAGCCCACCACCAGTGACTATTGTAATCCTGTCCGGCGGAATGCGCGATAGGCGCTGCGGCATGGATACAAATCACCATCACGGTAGCCAGGTTGCGTAGACGATCGGGCCAGGGATCGAGAGGCTTCTTCATAGTGAGTGAGTGGGTGCGAATTACATGATTGAAGATTACATGAGTACATGATTGAAGAGGGGGAGCTCCGAGTCTGGGATTTGAACGGATGCCAAGCCGAGGGCCTCCCTCTTCAATCATGTACTTATGTAATCTTCAATCATGTACTCATGTAATTAATTCTCCCGGGCAAGGTATGGCCTAATTTGAATTTAAAACTGGTATATGGTTACATAATTAAGGATTACATGATTGACGAGTACATGATTACATGATTGAAGAGTACATGATTGAAGAGGGGAAGCTCCGAGTCTGGGATTTGTACGGATGCCAAGCCGAGGGCCTCCCTCTTCAATCATGTACTCATGTAATCTTCAATCATGTAATCCACATACCTTTGCCGGAAACATCCACATTGTACATGCCACACAAAACTGCTGTTATATCGGGCGCCACCAAGGGTTTGGGGCGTGCTATTGCTGAAATATTTGCCGAAAATGGCTTCGACCTGTGTGTATGTGCGCGCACAGAGGTTGATCTGGATGATATGCAGGCCGATTGGGCAAAGCAGTTTCCGCAGCAAAAGCTGCATGTTTTTGCCGCCGATATGAGTAAAAAGCCTGAAGTACAGGAGTTCGGGCAATTTGTCAGCAGTGTTTTTACCCATATTGACGTGCTGATCAACAACGCAGGAGTGTTTCTGCCCGGCCGTGTTTCTGAAGAACAGGAAGGCACGTTGGAAACCCAGATGGAAACCAATCTGTACAGCGCCTATCATCTCACGAGGGCCTTGTTGCCAGTGATGAAACCACAAGGACATGGGCATATCTTCAATATGTGCAGCATTGCCAGCTTTATGGCCTATCCCAACGGCGGTTCTTACAGCATCAGCAAATTTGCCTTATTGGGCTTTTCCAAAGTTTTGCGCGAAGAAATGAAACCGCACGGGCTCAAGGTTACCTCCATTATGCCCGGCGCAGCCTGGTCGGATTCCTGGGCCGGAGTGGACTTACCCTACGAACGACTCATGCAGGCCTCTGATGTGGCCAAAGCCGTTTGGGGCTGCTATAACATGAGTGCTGCTGCTGTAGTGGAAGAGTTGATTCTGCGACCTCAACTGGGAGATTTATAACTATTCCAGAACCTTTATGCTTCAAATTATTGGCCTTATCTTGCTTTCCGCCCTGGCCCTGTGGTTATTAGGCCGGCATTCCCTGCGCGTACTCGGTCCGGTACCGACACTTCCTATGGCAAGTTTGGCAGGGGCGTTGTTCGTTATTACAGCGCTTTGCGGCGCCTCGGCCTATTGGTTAAAAATGGCTATAGCGCAGGAATCCTATGTGCTCAACACCCAACTTAACCTCTCCCAAGCCGGGTTTAAGATCGGGGAGGTACTACGGGGCGTACTCACCGAAGAACTGTTGTTGCGTGGCGCTTTCCTATACCTGCTCATGACCAAATGGGGCAACCGACGAGCTATTATCCTTACCTCCATATTATTCGGCATATTGCATTGGCTGAACGGAGGTGTTTGGGGCAATCTGGTGCAAATGGCCATTGTGTTTCTGTACACTTTTCTGATGGGACTCGTACTGGCCTATAGTTTTGTACAAACCCGCACTATCTGGATGCCCATTGCCATACATTTTGGATGGAATCTCACCGAACAGTTCATTTTTCCAGGGTCTGCAGGAAATGAGCATGTATTCATCCTGCAGGGCGTACCTCCCGAAGTTACCGTTTCCTATGCCGCTTATTTTTTCATGCTGTTGTTTCCCAAGCTTTCAGCCATAGGAATGAATTTTTTCCTGTTAAAACGCTTTAAAGCAGCTGATGGCTAATAATACCTCACCACATATCCTCAATACTGCCGCTAATCTGCTGGGGTTTTGTCTGTTTGTAATAACCTCCATACACCTCAGCAACCAGCACAAAGACAATTTGGTGGATGAGTTTATGTCGGTAGTATCCTTATTGCTGGCTATTTCGTCGGTTTTGTCATTTGCTTCTATCAAAACACAAAATCTGAACAGAGAGCGTAGGCTGGAATCAGTGGCAGATGTATTTTTTTTGATAGCGCTAATAGGCATCGTAGGGATTATAGCGTTTATAACCGTCGTCTTTTGGCGGAAATGAGCAAAACCTCGTTAATTCCTGCTTTTTTGCTTTTTTTTCCTGCAACTTTGAGTTTTCCATCAACCGATCTTACACATGAAACATCTTGCTTTTTCTCTCTTTTTGGTACTTGCAGCAGGCGCCAACAGCCAAGCGCAGATTACCATTACCAATTCCGTTTTCCCTGCTGTGGGCGATACGCTGCGCTATGTTTTTGGCAGCCAAAATGGCGCTATAAACGTGATTTCCACCCCGCCAGGCGGTAATCAGCAGTGGGATTTGAGCGGATTACAATCTGCCCAAACCTGGAATCAGGTGATGAAAAATCCACAATCCGGAACGGCATTCGCTTCTTTTTCATCAGCTACTGCCTTGTACAACCCCTTCGGATCCACTACAGAAGCCTATCTTAAGGTAAATGCCAATAACGTTCGGCAAATGGGATATTTTGGCAGCGATCCAACCGGCATCGGACTGAATCTGGTTTTCCAATATACCGGGAACCTGGATGACACCTGGGCGCCGCTGAACTTTTTTGATATTCACCAGACTAGCGGAAACATTTCCACCACCTTTTCTTCCAACATAGTTCCAGCACCCATCCTGGATCAATTACCCATTGTGCCGGATTCCCTACGCATGCGTATTGCCACCACGCGTCTGGATGTGGTGGATGCCTGGGGAACCATGCAAATTCCGGGTGGCAGCTTTGAGGTATTGCGCAAAAAGCAAACGGACTACCGTGAAACCCGGATGGATGCCAAAGTGCCATTCATTGGCTGGATTGATGTAACGGATATTGCCCTGCAATCTGCCGGCATAGCCGGATTGGGCGTAGACACACTGGTTTCCTACCATTTCCTGAACAACCAATCCAAGGAATCCATTGCCATTTGTACCCTGAACGGCGCACAAAATGATGTAGCCAGCATTCAGTACAAAAACCTCACAACATCAGGAATTTTCACCCCCGAAAATGCTGATTATGTATTGCATGCCTTCCCAAATCCGGCTACTGACCGACTGCAATTGCAGGCTTCAGGCGTGCCCAAAGGCGCTTGCCAGTTGTTTTTCCTGGACGCTTCCGGCAAGGCTGTTTCGCACAGTGTACTGGAACTATCCGCCGGCCAATTGGATCAAAGTGTGTCTGTAAATCAGCTAACCCCGGGAGTTTACTGGTGTCGTTTGCTATTTGCCAACGGCCAAACAGGGGTGGTTACTTTTGTAAAACAGTAAATGCATGATTAGTTGGTTAAAACGCCTTTATCAGGTTCTTTTTACCCAAAAGCCTATTTCCGATGAGGCGCCATTTGTATGGTGCCTCATCGGAAATATCAAAGAACAAACGGAGCAAGGCACTGAGCACGAACTCAGACAAGGCACCAAACATTTTTCTCCCGGAGCCAAGATTTACTGTATGCCGGTAATGTGGGGAGATGGCTATGAAAATATTCAGGTCATTGGATTGCACCGGAAATCAAAGAAGTATATTTGCATAGTGATGCCTTCCCGGCACATCACTGGATGGCGCCTCCAAAAGGTGTATAAGCCTTATATACTTCAGCTGATGGCAGAAAACAAAGGCTGGACCAATACCAATCAGGATAGGGAAACCATATTAAGTATGGCAAAATCGCTACCCCGATAGTTGTCTCATCGTTCATCGTTCTATCGTTCACATGTCCATCACCCCCGATCAGGCCCTTCAGAAAATGGAGCGTTTTTGCGCTTACCGCGAGCGCTGTCCGAAAGAAGTACGCAGTAAACTCAAAGAAATGGGTCTTTCCCGTGCAGATTCCGAGCAGATTTATCAGGTATTGCAGGAAGACAATTTTTTCAATGAGGAACGATTTGCCATGGCCTATGCCGGCGGAAAATTCCGCAGCAATCAATGGGGCCGGGTGCGTATCAGGCAGGAGTTAAAAATGCGCAGTATTGCGCCGGAGTATATTGCCAAGGCGTTGGAAACTATTCCAGAGGAAGACTATGAGGCATTGGTGCGCAAACTCATTGAACGAAAAATGCAGCAATACGAAGGGGATGACAATGCCCGCGATAAAACCATTGCCTCTCTTAGCCGGGCCGGCTTTGAATTAGAGCTCCTCTTCCGTTTGTTTGAACGCTGATGGAACGCGTTCCATCAGCGTTCCATCAGCGTTCTAAAAACGCGTTCAAAATGATACCTTTGCGCCGCGAATCTCCGAAGTCGCCATTCCTACATGAATTTCCTTACCCTCGAGAACGTAACCAAGAGTTACGGGGAAAAAGTCCTTTTCCAAAACATCAGCCTGCACATTGACAAGGGGCAAAAGATTGGGCTGATTGCCAAAAATGGCACCGGCAAAACCACTTTAATGCGGGTTATTGCCGGCAAGGAAGGGTCTGAAGGCGAGGGCGCTAAAATCACCCTGCGCAAAGACATCCGGATTGGCTGGCTGGATCAGGAGCCCAATTTTCCGCCCGGCATGGATGTACTCAGTGCTGTGCTTGACCCAGCCAATCCGCTGGTTCGGGTGGTACAACGCTACGAAAAAGCCCTGCTACACCCGGAAAATGCCGATGAATTGAATGAGGCAATTGCCGATATGGACGAGCAAAATGCCTGGACCTTTGAGGCAAAGGTGAAAGAAACCTTGTTCAGGTTTCGGATGGAAGATTTTGAGCAAAAGGTGGGCAGTCTGTCTGGCGGTCAGCAAAAACGACTGGCGCTGGTAAAAATTCTGCTCGATGAACCCGATTTTCTGATTCTCGATGAGCCTACCAACCACCTGGATATTGAGATGATTGAATGGCTGGAGGAATACCTGCAGCAACCCGGCATTACCTTGTTTATGGTAACGCACGACCGTTATTTTCTGGAAAATGTTTGCGACAGCATTATTGAGCTGGAAGGCGGTCAACTACGGCGTTATTCCGGCTCTTACGCCGATTATCTGGAGAAAAAAGCCCTGCGGGAAGAAAACGAAGCCACCACCTACGAACGCCAGAACAAGCTCCTCAAGCGGGAACTGGACTGGGTACGCAAATCGCCACAGGCCCGCACCACCAAGGCCAAAGCCCGGGTGGATGCTTATTTCGACCGGCGGGAAACCAATGATGCGCTGAAGAAGAAGAACGACGACATGAGCATTTCCATCAAGGAAAACTGGCTCGGCAGCAAAATACTGGAATGTCACAACATCAGTAAAACCTTTGGCGCCAAAAAGGTCCTCGACAACTTTACCTATAAGTTCAAGCGCAAGGAAAGAGTGGGCATTGTTGGGCAAAACGGTTCCGGGAAATCCACATTCCTGCAGATCATTACACAAGCGCTTGCTCCTGACACGGGCAAAGTGGTGGTGGGCGAAACCGTCATTTTCGGGCATTACCGCCAGGAAGGTATCCAGATGAATGAAGACAAACGTGTGATTGATGTGATCCGCGATATTGCCGATTATATTCCGCTGGAAAAAGGCAAAGAATTGTCGGCCGCACAATTGCTGGAGCGTTTCCTGTTTTCGCGCCCGCAGCAACAGGTATATGTGAGTCAGCTTTCCGGTGGTGAACGTCGGCGTCTGTACCTGCTCACCATCCTGATGAAAAACCCCAATTTCCTGATTCTCGACGAGCCCACGAATGATCTGGATGTGCTGACGCTTCAGGTTTTGGAAGACTTTTTGGAGGAATACCCGGGATGTCTGGTAGTGGTAACGCACGACCGCTATTTCATGGACCGACTGGTGGATCACCTGTTTGTCTTTGAAGGCAATGGCCACATCAAGGATTTCAACGGCACTTACGCTGAATACCGCGCCATGAAACGCACGGAGGCCGCTGCCAACCGCGAACAGGCCACCGCGAGCCGTCAGCCAGCCGCTACTGCAACGCAGGAGCCAACCGTTGGTCTGAGCAATACGGAACGCAATGAAATGAAAAAACTGGATAAAGAAATCGGAGCTCTGGAAAGTAGAAAAAAGGAAATACTGGAGCGATTTAACGCTGAGGATCTGGGCGCTGATGAAGCCGCCAAATTATCTACCGAACTCGGACAACTCCAGGAAAACCTGGAAATGAAGGAAATGCGGTGGCTGGAATTGGCGGAGCGGGCGTAACGGTGGACGGTGGACGGTGGACGGTAGACGGTGGACGGTAGACGGTGGGGGCTGCTTGTTGTAATTCGTACGGGGTAAAGGAGAATTTAGAGCCCGGCATTGTCTAAAATCATCCTGCATTCAATCAAAGTCTGAAGATATTCGGTGAAGTATTCGGCTCAGAAGTGCTAGTTTTGCGCACTTTTTTCAAAAACTCATGCAGGAGCAAGACAACACGGCCCCGAAAGCTGCCAAAAAACCCGGATTCTTTGAAAAACTGACCAATTGGGAGCATTGGCCCGCAGAAGCATTATATGCTCCACTTGCCCCCATTTGGCTCTGGTACATCATCAGAGCCAGGTCCTTTTGGTTTTTTACTGCTTCCAACCCCAATATTGAGTTTGGCGGATACGAAGGGGAAGCAAAAACCGACGTTTACCCTTTTATTCCGGAAGGGTACTACCCACTAACGGTATTGGTGAAGTCGGGCGAAGATTTCGACACCGTCAAAAAGCGCATTGCCGATTCCGGCCTGGAATATCCATTCATTGTAAAGCCGGATGTGGGTCGCAAGGGTTTGCTGTTTCGCAAGATTGACAACGATGCCCAATTACTGGAATACCACAACTATTGTCCGATCAACTATCTGGCTCAGGCACTGATTGATATGCCGGTTGAGCTCGGGGTATTTTATGTGCGGCATCCATCGGAGCAAACCGGCAAAATTACCGGCATCATTCACCGTCAGGCGCTGGAGGTTTATGGCGATGGAGTACACAACCTGCGCGATTTGATTTACAAGCACCCGTACGCGAGCCTGCGCGCAGAAGAATTTTGCAGAAAACACGAAGACAAGCTGGATTGGACGCCTGCTCCACAGGAACGTTATGTACTTTCCTATGCGGTAAACCGGAGCCGGGGTGCGCGGCTCAAAAACGTTTCCAACGAAGCAGATGCCGAGTTGACAGCCTTTTTCGACAAGATCAGTTTGCATAGCGGCGGCTTTTACTGGGGGCGTTACGATATCAAATGTACCTCCATAGAGGACCTGAAAAAGGGTGTCAATTTTGCCATTTTGGAATATAACGGCGCTGGCGCTTCGCCCAGTCATATGTACCACTGCGGCATGAGTTTGTTTCAGGCCTGGGGAGTGATTTTGTATCACTGGAAATTGCTGTATGAGGTTTGTGCCTGGAACAACAAGCACGGACATCCTTATTGGCCATTTTGGAAAGGCTTGCGTTATCTTCGTGCCGTGAACAAGCATTTGGCGCTGCTGGATCAGTACGATTAAAACCTTACCCTATTGAACCATTTGGTTTCAGACCTATAAGGTTTTTTGGAAACCTTATAGGTCTGAAACCAAATGGTTCAATAGTTGGCTAACACCTTCTTGCCCTCACATGAAAAGTCTGTTCCGCATTTTTTATTCCGGAATGTCCATCAGTTTTTTTGGCTCGATGGTCATTGGAACCATTGGTTTATCGGCCATGCAGATCAGCATCACGGAGGGGTGGCGTCCGGCCATTAATTTTTCCGTAGGGAGCATTGTTGGTGAGGTAATTTATGTGCGTTTGTTGCTGGTGGCATTAAACTGGTTGCGGAAGCAGGAGCGCATTTTCCGGATCATGGAATGGCTTTCTGTGATTATTGTTGCCGTGTTGGCCATTGGCAGTTTCAAGGCAGCGCTTGGGCACCATGATGCCAAAAACGTGTTGTTATCCCACACTATGCATCGGTTTTGGTTAGGATTGAGCATGCGGGCCATTAGTCCGGCAGCTATTCCATTCTGGCTGGGCTGGAGCTCCGTGTTGTTTACCAAAGGGATTATGCAAAACAAAAAAGGGTTTTACAACAGCTATTTATTGGGCATAGCACTGGGCACTTTGGCGGCGCACTGCATATTTATTTTTGGTGGAAAAATTGCTGTTCAAAAACTGGATGCGAGTCAGGAAGCCATCAATTTTGTCATTGGTTGTGTGTTCGCGGTAACGGCTATCATTCAGGTTTGGAAGATTTATAAAAAGAAAGATGCTGTGGAAAAGTTGCACGAAATGGAAGATATAGAAGGGGCTGGCGAAGGAGCTTCCAAAGCTTAAAAGTTTTGCTGCTGAGGCGGAGAGAGAATGATAATTTACGTTGCCATTTGTTCCGTTGTTGGCTTCCTCGCCAACTGCGGAAAAGAAGCCCAGCCGAACGCCAACTCGAAAACTCGAACACTCAAAAACTCGAAAACTCAAAAACTCAAACACTCCAATGATCGGTATCGTAGGCGGCATAGGACCCATGGCAGGCGTCGATCTGTACAAGCAGATTGTAGAGAACACCATTGCAGCTACGGATCAGGAGCATTTGCCGGTATTACTGGCCTCACTGCCCAATGAAATTACAGACCGGACCTCTTTTTTATTAGGTTTGAATGATAAGAACCCGGCATCAGCGCTGGCCCGGGTTATTATGTTATTGAATAACGCAGGATGCACACACGTGGGCATAGCCTGCAACACAGCCCACGCGCCGCAGATTTATGAGCCGATGGTAAGCTTGCTGGGCATCATGGGTTCCAGAGTAGAGCTGGTGCATATGATTGAGGAAGTGATCCGCCAGATTACCCTCCACCCCGCTCAGCCACAACGCATTGGCATACTCAGTACCACAGGCACTTACAAGACCAGAATCTATCAAAACCGCCTGGAAGCAGAGGGCCTGACTCCTGAAGTACTGGACTTACCCTTGCATGAAGCGCTTCCCCAGCGCGCCATTTATGAGATAAAGGCTGCCTCCACCCACATACCGCAAGAGCCGATAGATCTGGTTAATGAAGCCATCTTGCACCTGAAAAACCAGGGCGCCGATGCGGTAGTACTAGGTTGTACAGAGTTGGGCATGATTGAAGAACGCCTGGATCTTCAGGGCTTGGCAACCTTCAACCCCAACCTCATTCTTGCCCGAACGCTGATAGAGCGAACGTTCCCACACAAGCTCGAACGCGTTGGAGAACGCGGGTAGGAACGCGGATTTTTTTGGAACGCGGATTAGGATTTGGAACGCGGATGACGCGAATGACGCGGATTTTGATAATTGGAGAACGCGGGTAGGAACGCGGATGACGCGGATGACGCGGATTTTGATAATTGCCTTCGGCAATTATGAGGTTGAAAAGATAAATAATTTCAGGTTTTATTAAAAAAGCTGCCGAAGGCAGCAGAAAAATCCGCGTCATCCGCGTCATCCGCGTTCCAAATCCTCATCCGCGTTCCAACCCGCGTTCCACAAAGCGTTTCAAAAATCTGCGTTCTCCGGGTTAAAAACTCCTTACCTTTGGTCGCTTAGTGGCAATAAGGCATGAAACCTCTTTTTAACAATGATCAGGAACTGTTGAAAGCTTTGCGGAGCCAACTGCCCGCTCAGGTGAATGCTGCCTTGAAACAGCTTTGCCAGAGCGACAAATTGAAGGGCTCTGTAAGGCAACAGATCTATCAGTTGGGAGGGAACGAACAAGATGCCAGAGATATGTTGAATCAGGCTTTATTGGCTTTTCTGGAACAAGTAGAGTCCGGGAAATACGACCCAACGCAAAGTGCAATCAATACCTATGTGGTAAAAATTGCTACTCAAAAGTTTTATACCCAGCAACGTTCCGCCTTGCGCCGAACGGCCATGCACGACCGTTCGGTAGAGGCCGGGGCAACCGAAACGTTTACAGATCCGGAGGAAAGCCTGGATTTGGCGCACAAAAAAGATGTGTTGGACAGGATCCTGCAATGGACCGGCGAAAAATGCCGGCAGCTGCTGCAGTTGCACAGTCATCATTACAGTCATGCGGAAATTGCAGAAATGCTTCAATACCGAAGTGCCGATTCCGCCAAAATGGCTGTTTCTGATTGTCGAAAAAAACTCAATCAGGTACTAACCGAACATCCGGAATTAATTGCTGAACTGCGCATGACATGAATACGCCATACGAATTTGAAGATCTGGACGATTATCTGAACGATCGGATGAGTGCTTCAGATAAGGCGGCGTTTGAACAAACGCTGACCAATGATCCTGCGCTGCAACAGCGTCTGGATGCATTGCGCGCAGAAAACACGGTGCTTCAATTATTGCGCCGCGAGCATTTGCTTCAGCAATTGGAGCAATGGAGTGACGAATCTGTTCCCGAAAAAAAAACCGACCCGGTACAGGTTGGTCGCAAAACTATTTCTTCTCGCAACCTGATTATAATAGCGCTGATCGCCCTGTTGTTGGCTATTGGTATAGCCATTATGATAAAAAACAGTGGCGTTGAAGATACTCCTTCTATTAATCAGCCGTCCACGCCTCCAGCGCAATTAGTTGACACCTTGAAGAAGACTCCGGTTCAGGAGCCCATAGCACAGAAAACGCCTAAGGAAAATTTACCTAAAGTGGATAATGCTGCATACGCCGCACTGGCCGCTAATGCCTATGTAGAAGAGGATTTCAGTCAAACCCTTATGGGCGGTGGTGGCGATGATGCTGAATCACGGTATGCACAGGCTGTGGATTTTTACGGCAAAAAACAGTACAAAAAAGCCCTGGACCTGCTCAAAAATCCGGATAAGCAACTGGAGCAGGAGTACTTATACCTGCGCGGGTACACTTATTACCACCTCGGGCAATATGCCAAGGCAGAGCAGGATTTCAAAGCTTTCCGGAATTTCACCAACTCCGACCGCAAATTGGATGCCGTATGGTGTGAGGTATTTTGTCTGACCAGGCAATTGCCCGCCTCCCGGAGTCGTCTGGACAAGGTATTGGCTGAGATTTCCGCCAACCCTAAGCACCCTTATTTTGATCGGGCGCAGCAATTAAAAAACAAGCTTAAATAATCGTGATTTCAGACCTATAAGGTTTCCAAAAACCTTATAGGTCTGAAAAAGCTACTTCACCCCTCTCATATCCCCCAGCGGCACAAAAGCGGCCCAGAAGAACGGGTGACTGTTCCGAACCGTGGCTTCCCGGATCAATCGCTGACGAGCCAGGCGAAGCGCCTCGTCTTTGTCTTTGCCCCGGCGCAATTCCCGATAGAAAAAGCGCATCAGCTCGGAGGTGCTTTTGTCGTTTACGCTCCACAGACTCGTCACAATGCTCTTCGCGCCCGCGTACGCAAAGGCGCGCGCCAGGGAAATGATGCCTTCCCCGCGCTGCAGCTTGCCGATACCGGTTTCGCAGGCGGATAGCACTACCAGATCGGCATTGAGCTGGAGGTTGTAGAGGTCTTTTACGTAGAGCAGTTCGTTTTCAATGCTGTCTTTGATTTCATTGAAGGCCAGAAAAGCATAATCGCCCACCCGGTTGTCGGCCCTACCGTGGGTGGCCAGGTGCAGGATGCGGTAATTGCCGGCAGTGGAGGTAAAGCGCTCCTCCGTGGCTGCCGGTCCGGCAATGGTTTCGCCTTTCATGAGCTTGGCAGCTGCGGCCACTTCCGGGCCGGAGAAGGCGAGCGGCTGCAGGTCTTTGCGCATCAGATCATCGTAGGCGTACATGCCGGCCAGCAAGGTGGTATCGCCGTTGTAGAATGGGGCGAAAGCCGCAAAGTCGTACTGCGGTTCCCGGCGGTGTTTCTTATCCCGCATTTCGCGCAAGAGCGTGGCTGAGTAAGTGTAACTGAACTGGTGTTTTTGCAGCAGGTAAGGATAGGATTTGAAATTGTTTCTATCCTCCGGCTCGGCGCTCAGCAGGGCATCAAAAGGGATGTATCCCAGGGGACCGTCGGGTACCAGGATTACTTTTTCGGGCAGCCAGGCAGCCACGGGTGCGATGAGTTTTTGCTGCAATAATTGCGCGTAACGGATATAGCTGTTCAAAGCAGCCTCGCGCAGGGAATCCGTGCGCTGGCTCTTATCAGTGGTGTAGTAACCGTACAGACCAAAACGCAGGGAATCTATCCAGGCTTCCAGGGGGAAATCGCGTTTTACTTCCTGCACCAGAAAAGTATCCGGCCGCACCACGAAGAGAAACAGGCTGCTGTCGCCGGTAAAATACTCGAGCAGGGCCTGGTCTTTTTGGAGCAGGGTATCCTGCACGTAAGCCAGCGGAACGGTGGAGAGATCGTATTTGAGTCGGTAGTAATCCGGGTATTCCGTTTCGAAGCGTTTTTTGAGGGTTTCGTATTGTTGTTTCAGGTCGAACACGATACCGCTGATGCGCAGCACATTGGTATCGGTTTCGGTGAGTCCTTTATCCAGGAGGGATTGGCGTTGTTTTTCCCGCCAGGTGATGTCGATGCGCAGGTTGTATTCCTGTTCGAGCAGGGAATCAGGGATGCCGGCGAAAGCGAGGGCATCGGCGGCTTTGATTTGCGCCTGGAGGAGTGAGGCTTTGCTTTTTTCAGCGTAGGTGAAGGTGTTGTGGCGGAGGGTATCGTTGTGGTCTACGTCGGCTTTCAGGAGGGATACGGAGATGGCTTGTTCGTAGATGGGGTAATGTTGGGAGAGCCAAATAGATTTAGTTTCAACAGTTAAATCCTCATATAGCAAATTTAAACCACTAAGAACTTGAGACATATAACTCAAAGCTTGGTCAAGAGAATAATATTGTCCATGCAGTTTATAATTCTCCAGACATATATAAATCAAATTTTTAATCACTAAACTTTTTTGATATTCTTCACTTGGATCTAAAGTGCCTCCATCTTTATCTATGCTTGAACAAGACAATAAACTCTTTTTAAAATATTTTTCCGCTTCATTTAAATTGCCACTCTTAATATAAAAGATTCCTAAATAACTATAAATTTCTATTAATTTTGGATTTTCCTCTCCATATTTTTTTGTGAATACATCCAAACACTTAATAAAAAAACTATATGATTTTTCAAATTGATTATTATTGATATAATATAAACCTATATCGTAGCAGGTTTGCCCTACTTCAATACTCTCTTCACCAAAAGCTAACTTTCTAATTTCAAGAGCTTTATTATAATAATCTAGTGAAAAATCAAGATTTCCTATTAGATCATATGCGTTAGCTAAATTATTATATATACCTGCTACATAAGGGTGATTATTACTAATTTTACTTAAAATAATGTCAAGTGATTTATTGTAAAAATAAACAGACTCATGATAATTATTTTTATAATAATATGATAGGCCAATATTATTTAAAACATATGCGACATTAAGGTCTTTAGGACCTACATTTGAAATCAAAATATCTAACGCCTTAAACTTGTATTCAATTGAGCGATCATAATTAGCAAGTCCATTGTAAAAAATCCCCAAATTGGCATAGGTAGTTGCTTTGGAAATATGATTTTTTGGCAGGCTTGCAACTTGCTTTTCCAACGCTATCTCTCCAAACTGAATCGCCCTCCTAAAGTTGTTAGTTTTCCAAAATGTTAAGGATAAATTATTATAAGTATTAATTAGAGAAATATCGTACTTGTCCAACAATCGCTCTTGAATCTCTAATGCCTTTAACTTATAAGACAAGGCAAGGTCATATTCCCAAGCTTGATCATATGGAATAGCTATGTTATTATACAAATTTGCAGCCTCTTTACTATTATCACCAAATATTGAAATTACAATATTTATTGCCCTTGAAAAGTAACTAATAGAGCTCTCATACTCCCCCATTTTAGTCAATGTAATTGCTATGGACGTAAGTAAATTTGCAAATTCCGCACTCATTTCTCCCTTAATATTTTTGCAAATAGACAATGAAATTTCTTTGTTTTCAATAGACTTAAAAAAATCACCACTTAATTCATATGACATACCTAAATCATGATATAATGAAGCACGGCGTTCATCATTAATTAAATCAATAAACGAATCAATTATTAATTTATATTTTTCTATAGATTCAATATAAAAACCTGAATTTCTATTTATATTTGCTTTCAATATTAAAACTTCTGCCAATTTTGAGCGATCACTATATGATTTATTTTCAAATACGACCTGAGCAGAGTCTAATTTTATTAAAGCAGCTTCCCATTTCCGCAAATTTATCAAAACATTCGCTTCTATCATCAATCTCTTCGCCACTACCGTATCCGCCATCGTACCCGTCAAACCCAATGTATCTATGCCTCCCTGCCCGGAAGCCTGCGTGAAAACACCAAAAAATAAAATGGAAGCAAGTAAAAATCGTATCATATTTAGTGATTGTTTTAATGAAAATTGTTTTTTGAGCAGAAAGTTAAAACAATGGAAAGGAAGTGGGGAAATGTTTCGCACAGATTTCACACAGATTTTCCCCTTACCCCTAAAAACACTTTGCCGATATAAAGTAACATCCCTTTTACCAGGGAAAAATTACCTTATATCGGCAAGTCTTCAATCGCACATCGCCTACCATTCCTTATCTGCATCCAGCACCAGTCCATACCCCACAAAGGTTTTCATGGTATAACCATGTGGGATCTTAGCGCGTTTACCTTTGATCATGATGCTGATGAAAGGACTGATGATATTAAGTGCCGTAGCAACACCCATGAGGGCAGGATTAGGCGCTGAGCCCATGATCATCGGACCTGCTGCGGATGGGGCATTGTTGTACACAGGAGCAGGGTACTGTTGATAGCCAGCCATCGGATTTTGCTGTGTCACAGGCATTACCACCAGCGGCTGACCAGGGTTCATTTGTACCTGCTGCATCAATTGCTGCTGTTGCATCATTTGCATCTGCCGACTCTGCATATCCTGATTTTGCAGGTAAAGTCCCTGCATATCTATCATTTGTTGCTGTTGCTGCAGGTTGAGTTGTTTTTGTTGCTGGTAAGCTATGAGCGCATCCAGTTCCATCTGGCGGTTCATTTGTTGTTGCTGATAAACCGCAGCCATTTGCTGGCCCATCACGCCTGTTCCGGCGCTGAGTGCCTGGGCCATGATTTCGCGGCCGTTGGCCTGGGCTACAGCCGGATTGCCAGTCAAGACAAGCATCTGACCACTGTTGGTTTTGAGGTGCATGGGCTCAATTTCCAACATGCCCGCCTGACCATTCCCTTTGGGTCGCACCAGACGGTTGATTCGGCACCAGGCTTCCCGGCCGGCGGGTACCAGCACACGTCCGTTTACTTTGACCGGATATTTTACATACAGACAAACCATCTGGCCTTCTTTCAAATACTTGGAATCCAGCACATTGCGTGTTTCGAGGAATATCGGCGTACCCGTTTCCAGGTACAACAAATTGGAGGGTGGTTCTGGTTGGGTCATAAACGACACCTGAGAAACAGGCGCCGGGGCTGCAACAGATTTGTTTTGTGCATTGGTTACAGAGGTAATACCTGCTAACAGCAGGAGGCAAATCAGGCGGATCGAAGTGTTAGGTAGCATGGCAGATGTAGTGTTTTAGTGGGTTGGTGGGTTTGTGTTTTGGTGTTTTGGTGTTTTAGTGGGTTGGTGTTTTGGTGGGTTGAGGCCCGGGGAATAGGGTTGGCCGGGCCTCAACCTCTTTGATCATTAGTGTGTGCGATAAACATTACCGTATTGATCGCGAACATAGCGCGGGGTATTGAAGGTATTGAAAGAGCGCACCCATTGCTGATTGTAGTGGGCTTCGTACTGGCGCTGGGCGGCATCCAGGCGCTGGGTTTTCTTGTTGGCTACCTGAACAAAACGCGGATCGTTGTTGCGCATCATCTGCATTTCCTGAGGGGAGAACACATTGAGTTGCTTGTTGTAATAATTAAGTGTGCGATCTGTTTTGGCGATGAGTTTGTTGGCTTGTGCTTCCCAGTAAGCGCTGTTTTGTGCAGAAATGTTTCCGGTAAAGAAGAACAGAGCGGCGAAAAAAGCGGCGGAGGTGATGATCTTTTTCATTGTAGTAAGTTGTTTTAAAAGTGATGAATGATTGTTGTGATACTACTTATTGCCGCTGGCTAAAAGGGGGTAAGGTTGGGGAGGAGTTTTTTTGAAAAAAAATTTCGATTGTTTAGTAAACAACTGATAATCAATAAAATAAAAAAGCCCAACGAGACATCGTTGGGCAAAAAAGAGCTGAAGTACTTGATTGGCGATAACAGGTCGCTTTATGCAAGCAAGTTTTTTTTCAGTTCAACCAGCTTTCTTTTTCGCTGAAACTCCCAGAAGCGGGTATGTTTCCAGGCAAATCGAAAAGCAAAATTGATATCCATTTCCCGAAGTTTGAGTGACTCTTGCTTTGTCAGGTTCAGTACAAATTCCTGGTTCATTCCATTTAATACCATTAGCGATGTTTCTAAAAATGGAATAATTTCGTCTTCCACAAGTTCATGTCTAACCTCAGTAAAAATCCATCTCCCGAGGCTTTGATAATGAAAGTAAGCACCTATATATTCCAGTAAAAACACCTTGGATACCGCTTCCCTGGCTTCTTGTGCCGCCTTGACATCCGACTTTTGAGCGGCTTGCAATAAAGCGTACAAGTGTGAATAAAGTTTATCTGTTACCAGGCGAAGTTTTTCGTCCAGAAGAATCACTTTTTCAAACTGACTAACCTTGACAGAGGCCAGCTCAACCTGCAACTTTCGGATTTCGCCAATGGACTGCAGCCGACTTAACATCCAGACAACGCCTGTGGCGCTAAGTATAAGGAATGTTTGTCCCCATGCATTCCAACCCTGTTGTACAGAATCCAACAATGTATTCATAACTTTTTCAGTTTGGCAAATGCCTGCAGGAGGTTTTGCAACAAGGTTTCTCTGCCACCGCCACCAAAGCCGGGCTGTGTTACGGAAACCACTTCGAGAATGGCTTGAGGCCCTATTCCGTAGTGACTAATTGGCAGGTCTGGCGACAATACCTCACCATTATAGGCAAGATGAAAGGATTGCTGAAACCTGGATAAGACACGATTTTGTCTTAGGGTTTCCAATAATTGCATTGCTGAATGACTTCCATGAACCTGCATGGAAAAAGATTGTAAGCCAACTTTTAGAAAAATCGTAAACATAACGTTGGGCATTTAGAAGTTGGATAATCGGTAGGAACCGGAAGTACCAACCATATAATAATCACCATCGTAATATACTACAATGGCTCCCTGATATGTGGAAACTGCAGATGCGTAGTACCCTGGATATAAAGAGTAGCTATACCAGTTGTTTCCGTCAAACACCTCTATATACTGTGTAGAATTGTAGTTATTGGTAATGGTTACCTTTACAGGCGCCATATCAGCCGGAGTTTCCTGATAATATTCTTTTATTTCATTTAATGTTGCCGTGACAATCGCTTTTTCTACTAGAGAGCGCAATAGGCGACCTCCCCAATTTACGATTTGCCGCTTTTGTGCCTGTGCGTTTTCAGGAGTGGCTAATACAATAGCCATCATAAGAATTGTTGCAAACAAAGAGATGCGTTTCATGATTGTGATCAATTGAATGTGAATTAATTAGGGGGATTGAATCAAGCGAGGTGATCGCCAATGAAATCGCCAAGTGTATCGGCAATTTGTTGCTCAACTTCATCCGGAAGCAAACCAAGTGTAATGCCCGTGAGCAGGGCCCCAATAGTAGTACCTACTACACGGGCTGCAAACCGGTTGCCATTGACATCTGTACATCCTCCACAATCCTTGCATTCCAGAATTCCCTTGGTGTTTGTAACGTGAAGGCTTTTACCTCCACAGTGTTGACAATTAATTTGCTTTGCCATTTTTAAAATTGTTTAGGTGAATAATGATTTCAATTCGATTGATCATTATTGCCGCAACAAACCGATAGGTAAGGACTACCCATAAAAAACAAGTGGATCATAACCCCAAGGGCTATAATCCACTTATAACTGGCAAAAAACGAATAAAAACACCCAAGCATGCAAGACCTTTACCAAACAATCACTTCACCCCTCGCATATCTCCTAACGGCACAAATGCGGCCCAGAAGAACGGGTGACTGTTCCGAACCGTGGCTTCCCGGATCAATCGCTGACGAGCCAGGCGCAGGGCTTCGTCTTTGTCTTTGCCCCGACGCAATTCCCGGTAGAAAAAGCGCATCAACTCAGAGGTGCTTTTGTCGTTCACGCTCCACAGACTCGTCACAATGCTCTTCGCGCCCGCGTAGGCGAATGCGCGCGCCAGGGAAATGATACCCTCCCCGCGCTGCAACTTGCCGATGCCGGTTTCGCAGGCGGAGAGTACTACCAGATCGGCATTGAGCTGGAGGTTGTAGAGATCCTTTACGTACAGCAGTTCGTTTTCGATGCTGTCTTTGATTTCGTTGAACGCCAGAAAAGCATAATCGCCCACCCGGTTGTCGGCCCGACCGTGGGTAGCCAGGTGCAGGATGCGGTAGTTGCCCGCAGTGGAGGTAAAGCGCTCTTCCGTAGCTGCTGGTCCGGCGATGGTTTCGCCTTTCATGAGCTTGGCAGCCGCGGCCACTTCCGGGCCGGAAAAGGCAAGTGGCTGCAGGTCTTTGCGCATCAGGTCATCGTAGGCGTACATGCCGGCCAGCAGGGTGGTATCGCCGTTGTAGAATGGGGCAAAAGCCGCAAAATCGTACTGCGGCTCCCGGCGGTGTTTCTTATCCCGCATTTCGCGCAGTAGCGTGGCTGAGTAGGTGTAGCTGAACTGGTGTTTTTGCAGCAGGTAGGGATAGGATTTGAAATTGTTGCGGTCTTCAGGGTTATCGCTCAGCAGGGCATCAAAAGGAATGTATCCCAGCGGACCATCTGGCACCAAGATCACTTTTTCGGGCAGCCAGGCAGCCACGGGTGCGATGAGCTTTTGCTGCAACAACTGTGCGTAACGAATGTAGCTGTTCAAAGCCGCCTCGCGCAGGGAATCTGTGCGCTGGCTCTTATCAGTAGTGTAGTAGCCATACAAGCCAAAACGCAGGGAATCAATCCAGGCTTCCAGCGGGAAATCGCGCTTTACTTCCTGCACCAAAAAGGTGTCTGGCCGCACCACGAAGAGGAACAGACTGCTGTCGCCGGTGAAGTATTCGAGCAGGGCCTGGTCTTTTTGGAGCAGGGTATCCTGCACATAGGGAAGCGAAACGGTGGAGAGATCGTATTTGAGTCGGTAGTAATCCGGGTATTCCGTTTCGAAGCGTTTTTTGAGGGTTTCGTATTGTTGTTTCAGGTCGAACACGATGCCAGAGATGCGCAGCACATTGGTATCGGTTTCAGTAAGGCCTTTATCCAGGAGGGATTGGCGTTGTTTTTCCCGCCAGGTGATGTCGATGCGGAGCTTGTGTTCCTGTTCGAGCAGGGAATCAGGGATGCCGGCGAAGGCGAGAGCATCGGCGGCTTTGATTTGGGCCTGGAGGAGTGCGGCTTTGCTTTTTTCGGTGTAGGTGAAGGTGTTGTGGCGGAGGGTGTCGTTGTGGTCTACGTCGGCTTTGAGGAGGGATACGGAGATGGCTTGTTCGTAGATGGGGTAGTTTTTGGAAAGGTGGAAGGATTTGGTGGATTCTTCGGTGAGAGTGGATTGCTGGTAACCAAGGGCTGAAATAGTTTTGTTTGCGTAGGCTATTGATTGATTTAGAAATTGTGGAGCACTGGTTATTGCATACCTCTTATTTAGCACCCAGCTCAAGAAGTAGAACCCTTTGACTAAATTTTCAATGGAATTAACTTTTGAAAAATCATTTTCGACATAGCCGCATGCATGGATTGATTTTTTGTAAAAATTAATTGCGTTATCATATTCCCCCTTTGAAATGCAGGTAGAGCCCAGATTATTATATGACACAGCTAAATCTGGATGCTCTCCTCCCAATAGTTTTAAAATGATGTTTAATGATTTTTGATGATATTCTAATGCCTTATCAAACTCCCCCTTTGTATGGCAGCTAATGCCGAGGTTGTTAAAAGTAAAAGCCAAATCTGGGTGTTCCTCTCCCAATATTTTCAATTGGATATTTAATGCTCTTTGATGATATTCTACAGCTTTATCGTACTCTCCTTTTGATTGGCAGTTCATGCCAAGGTTGTTGAAAGAAGCAGCTACATCAGGGTGCTCATCTCCTAATATTTTCAATTGGATATTTAATGCTTTTTGATGATATTCTACAGCCTTATCATACTCCCCCCTTGAGTGATAGGTAACGCCAAGGTTGTTGAAAGAAGCAGCTAAATCAGGGTGCTCATCTCCTAATATTTTCAATTTGATATTTAATGCTTTTTGATGATATTCTACAGCTTTATCGTACTCTCCTATTGATTGGCAGTTCATGCCAAGGTTGTTGAAAGAAGCAGCTACATCAGGGTGCTCCTCTCCTAATATTTTCAATTCGATATTTAATGCTTTTTGTTGGCATTCTATTGCTTTATCATACTCCCCCATTGTGTGATAGGTAGCGCTTAGGTTGTTGTATGTAGCAGCCACATCGGGATGTTTTTTTCCTAATATTTTTATTCGAAGATTCAAAGCTTTCCCCCAACTTTCGATAGCAAAATTATTGTCTCCCTTGTAGTATCCAATGAATCCACGCCGATGCCAAAAATACGCCACTTGCCTACTCTCCTCTCCAAAAAACTTCGCATACAGAATTCTTGCTTGCTCACCTTTTTCCAATGCCTCCTCCCATTTCCGCTCCATAATCAACGTCTTCATCTCCGCAAACAACCTATCTGCCACCACCGTATCCGCCATCGTCCCCGTCAAACCCAACGTATCCAGGCCTCCCTGCCCGGAAGCCTGCGTGTAAGCACCGAAAAACAACATAAAAACGAATAAGAATCGCATAATAAATGGAGGTTTTCTTAATGAATTATTAGGATCTTCTTGACTTCTTTTAGGCAACCACAAACCACATCCAACATCTTGTAACCGCTCGTTTCAACGAGCGGCCGGGAATACATTACTGATCCCATCTATCTTCTTTGCAAAGCATCAGCATCCATAAGCTAATTAAGATGGGATGTTTTGCAAAGATGTTAGATGGGATGGGTGGGCTGCTTTAGGCCCCCGACTGAAGTTCAGGGGTTTCAAGATGTGAGATGCGATGGGTGCTTTTTTCAATATTCGACCCATGTAAGGCCACAAAAAGCCAAAATTGTTTTTTGAGCAGAAAGTTAAACAGGCGGAAGGGATGCCGGGTAATGTTTCGCACAGATTTCACACAGATTTTCTGCACAGATTTCACACAGAGTTGTTTCCCGCAGATTTTCACAGATTTTCCCGCTGATTTTCGCAGAGCACGTTCGGCATGGCATCGGGAGGCAGCAAAACATGTTGCCGGGTGATTTTCCGTTTTCGGCCCTGCCAAATGTCCTCTGCGCAAATCCGCGTGAAACCAAAATCTGTGTAGAATCTGTGCAAAAAATCCGTGTAAAATCTGTGCGAAACCACATCAAACCTAAGTAACCATGGGCCATCTCCGCTAAGAGACAACCCACGGTTTGTTATACTACCTTCAAAAGATCACCGTATGATTTGCAGCTGCTGAACCTGCGTCAGTCCGCCGCTGGAACACCGAAGACTGTAGATTCCCGGCTGCAAGGCGCCCAAATCCAACGCTGCCTGGTGCTCGCCGGCCAATTCGGTCCATTGGCGACGATAAACTACACTGCCCAGCACATCGCTGATCATAACTTCCACACCGGATTCTTCCTGAAGATTCAAAGGAAGGGTTACCAAACCTGTAGCAGGGTTGGGGTATACCTTGCCGATAGCGCCCATATCCGGTTTTTCTGCCGCCTCGTCACGGTTAACCAGCGACTCTGTGTCATCCAGCCAAACACCATCGGCCGGATATGGCTGACTTTGCGTTGGGTCAATATGGTACACCGGACCATCTGGTTCGCCGTTGAAATTGGCGGTGCTGTAGTTCATGGCACAGATATTAAAGGTGCCGCCGGTATTGTTGTAGCCCCAAATGCGTACCCAAAGTTGTGTGCCAGGTTGTCCCGTGATGGTCATCACTGGCATATAAGAGCCATTACCGTTGTCGTTATCGTCTTCGCACGCCACATAGTTCAGGCTGGTGCAGCCGCTGCCCCAGAAAACCGCCATCAGGGCATCAGTGAGTGAGCCGGCTGTGGTACGGAAAGTCACCTTGCCGGTGCTTGGGATGACACATTTATACCAAACATCTTTGGGATTATTGGTGCCGCACATGCCATCGGTGAAGGTAGGCGTAGCGCCGGAAGTGGTGCCGCTGGTATAAGAACAGGAGCTGCCAGCTGTAATCTGTGTGGCATTGCACACCGGATCATTTACCGGGGCCGAGCCGCCTGTGCTGCCGGTATTGAAAGTTTTGGTTGCCGACCAATCGCTCCAGGTACCGCCGTTGCAACGAACCGCTGCCACAAATTCATACTGTTTATTGGCCTGCAATCCGCTAACACTGATATTGTTTGCGGTAGTAGACAACAGATCCGTCCAGGTAGAACCACCCACCTGGCGGTAAGCCCAGTCGTAGCGTTCCACACCGCTCACGCCGCAATTGAGCTTGGCGCTTGTAGCGGTAATATTGGTGGCAGAGAGTTGGGTGGTAGTTGGAGCCGCACAACCTGGATTTTGGGCAGCCTGACAAGCATTTTTGGCATTAATGCGGCCATAACCCATCTCGTTGTTCCAGGAACCATTGGGCTGATTGCCATTGCTGGTATAGCTGTAGCCGCCCACTTTTTCGCAGGTGGATTCCAAAATAGCACGGGCCTGGGCATAGGTCAGGCTGTTGTTTACAGAAAGAATCAATGCGCCTACAGACGCCGCATTCGGACAGGCAGAGGAGGTGCCGTTGAAGAACAGGTTGTAATCTCCAATGCTTGCACCGGCTGGCCCGGTAAGGTCGGTGGTTACAATCTTCACACCCGGCGCTACCACATCTATACCCGTACCGTAGTTGGAGCCCCAGCTGGTTTCACCATCGCAGGAAGTGGTTTTACGCTTGCGGGTATCGCACATGTTAGATGCGCCCACAGCGATGGCATCGGCATAACGGGCCGGAAAGGATACCGTGGACACATCATCGTTGCCTGATGCAAAGAACACCAGTGAGCCTTTGCCGTTACGACCATTTACCACAGCATTCGTGATGGCCGTATTGATGACAGAGGAAGACGGACCTCCACCCCATGAGTTGCTCAGCACGGCAGCGCCGGCAGTTTGCCAGGCCCAGTTGATACCATCGGCCATGCCTGATGTTGTAGAATACCAATTGTTTTGCCCTGGAGGCGTATAGGCTACCCGCACCGGAATAATCTTGCACTGATAGGCATTGCCAACCAGTCCGAGGTTGTTGTTACCTGTAGCCGCAATGATTCCGGCGCAGGCTGTGCCGTGTTTATCATTGCCTGTTGGATTTCCGCCGGTGCCCTGGCCGATGGCATCGTAGCCGGAAAGCATGTTTGCAGCCAAATCCGGATGATTGGTTTGTACGCCATCATCGATCACAGCAACTCTGATGGTGGAAGAGCCCTTGGTAATGCTCCAGGTTTCGGTTACATCCATATCAGCATCATTGACACCTACATTAACCCAATTGGAGCCGTTCCAGTAGCTGCCAGTGTTGGTTTGGCTCCATTGCGCCGGACGAAGGGGATCATTCGTGTTAAAAGGAGTCATTACGAGCATAAAGTCCACTTCTGCAAACAACAATCTACCCGATGCCGTGAGTTCTTCAGCTACCTCCAAAGCCCGTCCCATACGATTGTCGGGGACTTTGATTTTAAGTATTTTGGCATCAAATTCGTTGGTTTTGGGCATTTCGAGACCGTTTTCCCGACAAAAATTCGATACCCATGACGCGTCTGAAGGTTTACGAATACCCACATTAATTTGGTCCAGCACCCCTACCAGGGTTCCATCTTCGTGTTTCAAAAAAGGAGCGGCATAACGAATGCCAGCCGTTTTATTCAAATCTGCCAAAAGTGCATAAACTTCTGTTTGAGCCATCCCGGGGCGGAGCGGCAGAACGGTGGCATCCCATTGCGGAAGCTCCAGGATATTGGCAACCATAAGTTGTTTGGAAAACTTTTCCAGGATACCTGCTTTTTGGGCTGCATCCATTCCTTCGGAAAAATCAACCAAAACCTGTGTGTTGGCTAGCTGAAGCTGAATCCTGCCTTCCGGAGTGGTAATCCACCAAGCGTGGTTTTGTGCATGAAGCTGATTCATAAGCAGTAAAAAAGCGAACAAAAATCCGCTTCTCAGGGCATTTACAAGGCAAAAAACATTGTTTTTCATTGTTTGTACAGCATTAAAATGTTAAGTGGAGTGCGACGTTTTATTGTCATGTTCACCACTTATTGCCGCCGATTTTAAAAAGGTAAGGCCGCACCATTTTTTTTCTGACAATCCCCTGACCATTTTTTCCGCCTGCTATGCAGAATAAATCCAGATAAACTTAAGACCTTTGCCGCCGCAACCAACCCTCCCCAACAAAACCTCATTTTATTCACCCATAACGTATCAACCATGTCAGGTTTTACCAAAATACTTCTCCCGAGCCTCCTACTAATCTTCCTGGCCTCCTGCGGCGAAAAAGACAAAGCACCGCTCCAAATTCCGGATGCCTACGATGGCGCTGCTTTTGCTGCCAATACCACCACTCAAATGGCTCTCCGCAGTCAATTGGAAGCGCTGGTAACAGAAATTAAAAAAGGTCGTTTGCCCGGCACTGTGGTAGATTACAACACCATTTCGCAGCTTTACAACGCCGGAACGCCAAGTCTGAAAAGCATCACAACTACCTATTACGCTGACCGACTCGAAGGAAGCAATGGCTGGTTGAATGAACTCTCCAAAGCCAGCGGAAACCTGTTTACTCCGGGCGCCTCCAGTGCAAACGGCGGCAACTTCGAAGGGTATTTATTTGAAGAAAATGCACTGGAACTGGAACAAATGGTAGATAAAGGACTGTATGGCGCGGCGCTTTACCACCACGCCGTAACCCTGATGCAGGCGCCTGTCAGCCTTGCTACGGTAGATCAACTGGTGTGTATTTATGGCGCTCATGCCGATTTTGCCAATACCACCACCGCAGCCAAAGCCGCCAATCCCGACAAGTTTTTGGCCGGATATGCTGCACGCAGGGATAAAAACGATGGTCTCGGACTCTACAGTCAGGCTAAAAACGCCCTGATCAAACTGCAGGCAGCCGTGAAAGCCGGCAACGATTATACGCAGGAGCAGGAAGAGGCGCTGGCAGCGTTTCGTCTGGCCTGGGAAAAGGCCAATGCGGCTACAGTGATCAATTACTGCCACGCCGTTATTTCTACCCTCAGCGCTACCAACCCCTCCGATCCTCAGAAGGCCAGCGCCTTGCACGCTTACAGTGAATGTGTAGGCTTCATCCACGGCTGGCGCAGCATTCCACAGGGATACAAGCAAATCACAGATGCTGAAATTGATCAGGTGCTGACCCTGCTCAATGCACCTTACAATGGTACTCCTACATCGTATTTATTTGCCACCGACCCGCTGAATGAGCTGCCCAAACTGACACAGGTCATCAACACCCTGAAAGCAGAATATGGCTTTACCAACCAGGAAATCGAAGATTTTAAGAAAAACTGGGTAGCCGAACAGGGCCGGTAAAAAGGCGCGAAGGTGAACACGAAGACACAAAGGCACGAAGACATAAAGGCGCAAAGTTTCTGTGCTTCGCACAAAAAATTCATCCGGTAGGGTGATTTTCGTCATCCCGCCAATGATTTAACCCCAAACATCTTTGCAGCTTAATGTCATCGCGTCTTTGTGTTAACCTCTTTGCGCCTTAGCGTCTTTGTGCCTTTGTGCTCCCCCCTCGTGCCTTCCAACCAAAACTTTGTGCCTTCCCATGAAAAAACGAACCTCTTATCTCCTGATTTGTCTTGCCCTCGGTCTGGCATCCTGTGGATCCAACAAGAACAATCCATCGGAATCTTTCGACCGGCAGGCTATGCTGACGCATTTTTCAGATGAAATGATTGTTCCGGCGTACAGCGCCCTGGATTTTAGCCTGTCAAGCCTGGAAACTGCCGCCAATAACCTCACCAACAATCCGGAAGAAGCCTGGCTGATGCAAGCCCGCGAAACCTGGAAGATCAGTTATCTGGAATGGATGCGGGTGGTGGCCTTTAATTTTGGTCCGGCAGGCGAAGAAGGCATTCGCAAGGGCCTGGTGGAAGAAATTGGCACATTTCCGGCCAGCGAAAGCAAGATTGACAGCGCGTTGATAAAAGGCGTTTGGAACCTCAACGATTTCAACCGCGATGCCCGGGGATTTTTGGCCGTGGAATACCTGATTTTCGGCAAAAACCAATCAGCGGCAGAAATTACAGCGCTTTTTGCTGCCAATGCTAACCGGCGCACCTACCTGCTGGCATTGGTGCAAGATATCCGCCAACGCGTGGCTGCGGTGAACGACGGCTGGAAAAACCAGGGCTATCGCACTGATTTTATTGCCAACGATGGCACCGATTCCGGCAGCAGTACCTCAACCTTGTACAATGAATTTGTGCGCAGTTACGAGTCCATCAAGAATTTCAAACTCGGATTGCCCATGGGTAAACGTCCGGGACAAACCCAGGCAGAGCCCCAGCTTGTGGAAGCTTATTACAGCGGCGAAACCCTCACGATGCTCAAGGCACATCTGGAAACCATTGAAAATATCTGGCGCGGCCGTACCCGCAATGGCTTCGATGGTCCCGGCTTCCGCGATTACCTGGAAACCGTACAGGGTGGTCCTGATCTCATTGCCAGCACGGAAGCCCAACTCACAGCCCTCAAAAACGCCCTGAACGCCGTACCCAACTCCCCTACCCTCTCCGAACAAATCAGCGGTAACAACACCGCCCTCGAAGCCCTCTATGTAGAACTCTCCAAAACGACCCGCTACTTCAAAAGCGATCTGTCGTCGCTCCTCGGCATCGCTATCACCTACAGCAGCGGCGATGGAGACTAGGGAGTGTAGAATGTCCAATATCCATCCCGAGGCCTCGGGACCAAGTGCGGCGTTGCTCCTGGCATTTCAATGACCCTAATGACTAATAAATGACCCTAATGACTAATAAATGACCCTAATGACTAATAAAT
>DATGWL010000135.1:0-1715 GCA_035299505.1 Saprospiraceae bacterium
TGTTCCGTTGTTGGCGTCCTCGCCAACAACCACGGCGGAGCGGAATGAAGCTGCCAAATGCTCATAGAGTCAACACTAAAGTGTAAATCATTCAAGAACTGGGTAAGGCGGTATTTCCTTTCGTATTTTTCCGCCAAAATCTCCTCCATGTACCTGCGTTTACTCTTTCTCTGGCTTCTTTGCTCTGCATTTCAAACCCCGGCGCCCATTGTTTTTCAAACCGAAACCTGTCGCATTGCCCTGGATGCGTCCGGGCGGCTCACGGAATGGACCGACCTGGGCAGTCAAACCAATTACCTGGCGCAGGAACAAGCCTCCTGGTTGCTGTCGCTGATGATTCGCGATAGTCTGTACCGGCCCGTTGGGGCACAATACCAGAAGGCCAAAAAGACCCTCACCCTGAGATTTCCTGAAGGACGCACGGCTGATATCAGGGTTAAAGAACAAGCCAGTCACCTGAGTTTTGAACTCCTGAAAGTATCCAACGATCAGGAAGTGGCGCTGGCGGTGTGGGGGCCATACGGTGTAACGTTGAAAGAAAGCATTGGCGAAACGGTGGGTATTGCCCAAAATGCCATTTTTACTGCCGGTATCCAGGCCTTGAACCCTAAAACGCTGGGCGGGTATCCCTGGAAGGACAACGATCACCTTCCGCAAATAGATGTATTCGAGCAGGATGATTACGAAAACCTGCAGCAAGGAAAGCGTTGGGTGCTGTACTCCGTGGAGGCCGCCAAACCTACCCGTTTCGGAGCTACCCTGCAGGCATACGTGCGCAACCGCCGCGAAGACCGGGTGATTGAAAACTGGGGCCATAAACGATACGTAGCCCCTGCCCTGAACGATGGTGGCCTGAAAGGCAGCGCCATTGCCCTGTTCGGGTGCCCGAGTGGTAAAACCCTGGAAACCATCGGCGCCATTGAGCTGGCAGAGGGTTTACCGCACCCCACCATCAACGGGGAATGGATCAAAACCTCCTCCATTGCCAATACGTCGTACCTCATCATGGATTTTGATGAATCCAATGTGGATCAATGCCTCGACTACGCCGAACGGGCCGGTATGCACTACCTGTACCATGGCTCGCCATTCAAAACCTGGGGACATTACGAGTTGAGTCCGCTGTTTTTTCCCAATGGTAAAGCCGGACTGAAGGCCTGTGTGCAAAAAGCAGAAAAACGCGGCATCTCTCTGGGTACCCATACACTCAGTAATTTCATCAACACAGAAGACGCCTACGTAAGCCCCGTGCCGGATAAACGCCTGGCCAAAACGGGTTCAAGCGTGCTCTCGCAGGCCATTGATGCCACCCAAAAGGACATCCCGGTAGACCAACCGGATTTCTTCAACCAAATGGACAATAATACCCTGCATGGCGTACAGATCGGGGAGGAGATCATTCGTTACGGACGCGCATCGGAACAGGCGCCCTGGATGTTGCTGGATTGTGAGCGGGGGGCTTTTGGTACCAGGGCCACGGCGCACGCCAAGGGGGCAACGGCTTTTAAACTAACCGATCATGCCTATCAGGTGTTCCTGGGCGATGCGGCGTTGAACAAGGAAATCGCGGAAAACGTGGCCGATTTGTTCAATGAAACCGGCGTGCGCATGCTGGATTTTGACGGGCTGGAAGGGGCACATTCTACCGGATTGGGGAATTACGGGGAGGCTTTGTTCGCACAGGCATGGTATGACCGGCTGAACAGCGACCTTAA
>DATGWL010000136.1:0-17986 GCA_035299505.1 Saprospiraceae bacterium
ATTACTCCAGTCGTAGGTATAGCCGGGTGAACCGCCGGTAACTGCCAGATCAATAGCGCCGTTTGAACCACCGTTGCAGCTTACATCCGTAACACTGGTGATACTCAGGTTAAGTGCAGAAGGTTGATTTACCGTAGCTGAAATAGTTGAAGAACAGCCATTGGCGTCTGTAACCGTTACCGTGTAAGTGCCGGCTGAAAGTCCGCTCAAATCCTGTGGATCGGAGTCCGGATCCTGCAAGCCGTTATTGCTCCAATCGTAGGTGTAGCCGGGTGTTCCGCCGGTTACCGCCAGGTCAATGGCGCCGTTGGAGCCACCGTTGCAACTTACGTTGGTGATGCCAGTGATTGTTAAGGATAAAGACGAGGCGCCTGGCACAGAAAAGGAGTTCGTTGCGATACATCCTTGGGCATCCGTTACAGTAACAGTATAAGTGCCAGCAGACAGACCACTAATATCCTGAGGATCAGTGTCAGGGTCCTGCAATCCGTTATTACTCCAGTCATAGGTATAGCCGGGTGTACCGCCGGTAACATTTATGTCAATCGCACCATCTGAACCACCATTGCATGATGCACCTGTTATTGAGTTTTCTGTTATAGAAATAGCATCCGGCTCTGATATGGTGGCAGTTACTGTGGTGGTGCACCCGATATTATCAGTAATGGTAACAGTATAGGTACCTGCCGCTAAACTACTTAAATCCTGCGTATCATTATCCGGATCATCCGGACCATCATTGCTCCAATCGTAAGTAAAAGCTGGTCTGCCGCCTGAAACCGTTAGGTCAATTGCGCCATCGGTATTCCCGTTACATGAAATGTTCGTTGTTGCAGCTTTATAACTATAAAAAACGCCCGTCAGGTCCAACCCATCCAACTCCTGATAATAATCACCGTTATTGGCACCTGTCCAGGCATTTCCAGTAATCAACTCAAATGGACCGTTGGCCGGCCCTGCGCTGTATTGCAAAGTGGCAGCTACATATTCAGTACAGGCATCCCAATCAACACCCGTAAATGGGAATGCAAACTGAAACCGATAATAATCGTAAGTGCCATCATTTCCAACAGGTCCGGCAAATGTGTAGCTATACGGAGAACTAAAAACAGTCAGTGAGCCGCCCAAAGTGGACGGAAACCTCACTGTAAAAATACCTCCGGAATAAGTCAGATCAACTACATCTTCCGTAGCCCTCAAACGGACCTCCAGCTTATCGCTGTTTGCAGGGAAGTTAACTATGCGCATATCCACCAGCAACTGTGCCGTTGCGTGTTGTGCACAAAACACCCCTAACAAGATTAGAATCAGGTAAATAACTTTTTTCATGCGGGAAATCTGTTTTTTGGCTTTTCAACGCGGATGGCAGTGTCACTTTTTCAATGACACTGCCATAAACCGCTTCTTAATTGATTATGTCAAAGAATGGTCTTCCTTCCTGTCACCTTATTGGGCTACGGCAATTTTGAACTTGGCTATTTGCTCGTCATTCGACATTACCTTAAGGAAATAGGCGCCAGCAGCAAACCTGCTGAAATCAATGATTTGATTATCATCTTTTACCTGGTTGAATGCAATCACTTTGCCGCTGTTATCCACCAATTGGTATTCTACCCCCGCGCTGTATTTTGCCAAATTCCGACTTATCAGGGTTACAGGACCGTTTGTAGGATTAGGAAATACACTGAAATCGGCATCCAAATCATCAAAATTGACGGAACGAACTGCTGAATATTCTACTGCGCCATTGATATCTATCATTTTGATGCGGTAGTAATTCATGTTGGATTGTGGGGTGTTGTGCACAAAATTATAGGCCGTAGTAGTCCGGTCTGTATTGGCATGTGCGGATACTGTACCCACCTGAGTAAAGGATATACCATCAGTTGAGTACTCCACTTCAGACAAATCCAAATCTGCATCAGATTCATACTCCCAGTCCAGCAACACATTACGACTGGGCAGTCCGGTAGCATAAAAAGTATGCAGTTTAAATGGCAATTTGTAAAAAGTCCGCTGAAGCTCCTGTCCGTTCAGTTCCTGATAATAATCTCCATTCTGCTGACGGGTCCAGGCATCATTGGTGACCAGCTCATAGTATGCTTTGGCAGGTGGTGTGCCAATTACCTGAAGGGTAATAACAGGGTATTCCTTCCCTTTTTCCCAGTTAACATTGTGTACTGACCCTGAAAATTGAAAGCGGTAGTAATGATATCCATCCAATTGGCCAACCGGACCGGCAAAAGTGTACCCATACTGAGCGCTGTTTGGCACCACGTCCAATACAACACCATAGGAAGCTGGCACCTTAACTGTGAAAATTCCTGCTGAGTACACGCCATTTACCACATTTTCTGTAGGTCGAAGCCGCACTTCCAGTTTTTTCCGGTCGTTGCTCTTTTTGAAAATACCCAGGTCTACCAATGGTGTTTGGGCTATAGCTTGACCCCACGCCATGAGCATCAAAAGCATAGTGAGGTATTGGATTGCCTTTTTCATATTTTTCTTTTTTGTTTCTATGAAAGAAATAGACCAGGTGTACAGCCATACTGACCGTACACCTGGATGGGTTTAGTTATTGGGTTCCTGTGTGATGATGTTCAAAGGAGTTCCCGAGCCTACGTTGTTCAGGATGATGACACGGTCGTTGTTAGCGCCATTGTATTTCACCTGACCATTCATGTTTACGTCTTCCAGGTAGTATCCATTCACTACATTCAGTGGTGTGGTGATACCTACGCGGGTCAGAATTGGCAGACGGTCGTTACTAGCACCGTTGTACATCAGGTTAAAGTTGCCTGAAAGGGTTTTGGGGAATGTATTGCCCGCCCAAAGTCCGTATACATTGGTTTCAACCAGGCGGCGTGCGCTGGTAGGCGTTGTGCCGAACGTAGCTTGTGCCGAAGTTGTGAAATCAACCAATGGTGGTGCTGAGAAGTTAACAGGAGCAGCCGTCATAGCGCCAAGGTGATTCCGGTGCCTTACCATCAGGTAAAAATTATCCTGATAAGCATCCGGGAAAACAACCTCTGAGGTACCATCCAAATCCACCACATCACCGTCGCGTTGCAGCAATGCACTGCGCGTGAAGAGCACTTTTGTATGGTCGTTCTTATCGCGCAATTCCAGCCAAATCCAGTCTACAATTGCATTGTCAACATCAGCATTATCCCGTACTGCTGCCGTAATCGTTTCCGTCACTGAATTATTCTTTTTCACAAAGGATCCGGGATAATCCGTATTGATCTGGGTATGCGGTTCAGTAAGCGGGAAATCGGCCAGTGTACGCAACACATCATTCATTTTGTTGCTTGGCGTGTCGTAAGGGCCCTGGAGATAAACCTTGGCCATTACCTCTACCGGCTGGAAGAAACGTCCCAAACAAGCATTGTCAGGCTTGTGGTACAGTTTGGTTTCCAAGGTATTGCGCTCGGTACTAGTCATATCCAGTGGCTTTTCCAAACCGGAACCGATGTCGAACTTGTTATGGGTCAGGTCTACATCTTTATTCCAGCAAGCCATGGTGGTGGTCCAGCCGCCGCCATCCGGATAATTGGTTGGGAAGGTTGCAGGGTCTGTAGATCCCAGCTGGTCGTCAAGACGCGCGAAAGTGGCAATATTGGCCTTGAACTCATTTTCATTGCCATTGGTACCAATGGTAAAGGCGCCAATATCCGCGGCATCGCTGTCGTGGTTGAAGAAACCAATAGCCGTACCGCCTGCAACACCGGAACCATTGAAGGTATTATTGGTAAACGATCCGTTTATCTGGGTCTGCATGATGGAATTCGAGTTGGAATTAATCAACTTGGTATTTACACCCACATGCAGGAAGTCGGTAGAACCAGCTAACGGAGTGAACGTATTGTTGTCTACCGTCAGGTTTTTATAGTTCTCTACGCTCATAGCCCATTGTGCATTATTCAGGGTATTGCCGGATACGGTGGTCTGTTTGTTTTGCTGGTTATTTTTCAGGCGCAAAACGGCGGTGCCTGGAGCAGCTGCTGTGCCGTCAAAATCATTGTCTGTAATAGTCAATGCACCTGTTGCAGAATTAAACTCTGCTAACTCAATACCGCCACCATTAAAGGTGTTGTCGTCTATAGTGATGGCACCCGGACCACTGAAACGAGCTATTATATCGTGGTTGATGGTTTGGAAGGTATTCCCAATAAATGAACCAACTCCCTCATCTGTAGCTGCCCCAGAACGGAATCCGGCATCATCGTTGCCTGAAATTGGCGGATTACCACTTGAACTATAGTTCACCGTATTACCTTCAACTAGTATGGCTGTAGGATTGGAACCTCCAGTATAGTAGTTGGCATGATTGATATTGATGGCATTACGATTGCCATAGGCGCCCACATAGCTGGCAGCACTTCGGTACGGATTAATGGTATTGTTTTTAACCGTTAAACCAGTGCCGTTCGCAGCCGGCGCAACTATTGCGCTGTGGAGCTTCGACATATCTACTTCAATCGTGAAGTGTTCAATTGTTACACCGGTAGAGGTAACATGGAAGACTGTTTGGTTGGCGCCGGATGTTCCAGTGAAATTTACCACAGGTTTGGCAACTGAAAGTCCATCAGTTCCCAATACAGTTAGATCCTTATTCACCAATACCTGCTCATCGTTGTAATTACCAATATCTACCCGAATGGTATTTCCATTGGATGCAGCCGTTATAGCCGCATTCATGTGGCGGTAAGGACGGTGTGCGGTGCCTCTGGTACCTGGAGCATCCAGACCTACAGCGAAGGTTATCAGGTCGCCCGCCGTGCTGTTATCATTCACATAATAATCAGTGAGGTTCACACAAGTACCAGCCTGTGGTTGGAAGCCGGTAGAACCAGAGTTATCCACGCCGGAATTCAGGTAAGGTGCATAAACCACGTTTCCATTGATAAACTCGTCAAAAACATTCGGATTGGTGTTGCCCCACCAGTTGCAATCTGCATCAATGAGTCCGGTGGTTGTAGCGGCCAGCAAGCCATTTCCATTGCGCAAAATGGAGTTGTCATGTGCCTCTATGGTAGAGGCCGGCGCAACACCTTCGTATAGTGCCGTTACGGTGTATCCAACTTGTGTGGCCGGATTAGCAATGAAGTTGTTCAGGAGCGTAACTGCAGAACCAACGCCTGCATATACCCCGAAGCCGTCGTTGCCGCCTGTACCAAAAGGATCAGCACCATTATTCAGGATACTGCTGGTGTTTACGGTTACTGTTGCATTGGCGCCACGAGTTTGTACACCACGGTTTTTATTGTCTTCAATATTGCTTTCATTCACCACCGCATTCAAGCGATTACCTGCACCGGTGGAGAAGTCGGCGAAATACAGGCCCGCACTGTTTGGCGCAGTTTTACCGGTATTTTTCACCGTTACATTATTCAGCAGCAGATCAATATTATGAGCGGCATTGGAACCTCCGGTAAAGGCATATACTCCTGCATGGAAATTAGCTGCAGGCATAGCCGGGTAATTTCCAGAGAACGAGGTCATGCTTACATTGGAAACACCTACTGTGCTTGGTGTATAGGTAATTCCATCCAGCGTATTCACCACGGCAACTCCCTGCAACAGGTTGGTGTAAGAGCCACCGGTGATAGTTGTACGGGGTGTAGTAGCAACACCAGAGAGTAAATAGCCATAAAACGCATCGCTGATACCATTGCCTTGCAGGGTAACATCATCTGACCCTCCGGCTGCTGTAAGAGCAACACCTACCGTTGGCATATTAGCAGTGCTGGCCGGGCTACAGTATGTGTTGAGGTTGTCCCAATAGATATCGTAGGTCAAACCCGGTGCATGGTTGTAACCCTGAAGGATGACATTAGCAATGGAAGTTACTGAAGGATCTGCTGGAACTATCAACTCCAGATCACCTACATTGTACACCACATTCGTTCCCATTAGGGCAATATTCAATGTGTACCATTGGTCGTACGCAAAGCCGGTTGGTAAGCCCATGTCTACCCATACTCCTGGATCGCTTTTCCAGCCACGGAAGCGCGGAACTCCTCCATCACTACTGAATTCAATAATTGGATAATCGGTAACATTATTACTGTTATCCACAGCAGTTCCCCAAAAACCGGCCATACGGCGACCTTGGGTACCCCAGGCACTCGGCACATAAAGCTGAATGGACATTGCTTTGGTCCCGGCAATATCATATTTCCGACCCTGGGTATTGTAAAATGGGTCACCCTGAGTATCCGCCGCATTAATGGAGTGTTTCAACCGGTTTCCACCTCCAAAACTGGCAGAAACAAATCCGTTTGGTGCATATCGGTCAGTATACCATGCACCAGCCAATTGGGTTGCACTGAGGGTTGGATTAACATTGAACGGGAAAGTTTCGTAACCGGCACACAACAGATCCACGCAGTTGTCCTGAATGGTGTATTCATCTGTTCCGGAAGTGGTCATGCCAGCAGATGCAATGCCAAATACCTGAACATCAGCGCGGTTGTTTTTGATCACCACATCGGTGAAGCCGGTAGATGAAACGCCTGTATGACCCACCAGTTGGAAGCCCAACAGAGATACTCCGTTGGAAGCGATGGTTACAGCCGTGCCACCACCACCGGAAATGATACTTTCTGCAACGCGGGTACCACAACCGGCATTCAATTCATTGTTACCCTTCAGTACCAGTGGGAGGTCAATCACCACGTTTTCAGAGTAAGTGCCAGCCGGCGCGTAAATAACGTCATTCGCAATAGCATCATCTATCGCCAATTGTATAGTTGGGTAGGTCAGATTTTGTGTTTGATTCACTACCGGACCCAAACCGTTACAGGATCCTGGAACAGGCTGAAAACCATCCGCCGGCGCGTTGTCTGTACCGTTGGTTGTAAACGGAATGTAGGTCAGCAAATGTGCCAGTGTGCCACGAATGTCGCGGGTAAGGCCCGGATCTGTACCGCCAAACTGGGATGGCACCTGGGAACTGTAGCCTGGCTCGCCGGCTGGAATTGCAGCGTAATCAGGGGTAACGGTACCGTACCAGTTACAATTTTGGTCAAATCCGGTTAGATCTCCGTAAGTGCCTCCTGTTTGATGGAAAGCAAGTTGCGCGTACCAGTTTCCGGAAATATTGTTGTCATTCAGTTCATGGTTGGTACCTATCAGGTTGGTGCCGCTGAATACATTATACAGAACACCCAACGTGAAGTTGTTCCGGATAAAGTTATTCTTGATCTGACCATTGCTGATATTGTTCACCAGCTGAATGCCCGTGCGGTTGTCTTCAATAGTATTGTTCTGCACAATAAAGCCCTGTGCATTATTGATGTACAAACCATTGCGATTTCCTGTGATCCACACGTTTTCTACGGTTACGCCGGTAGTGCTGTTACCAATGGTTACACCCTGATTCTTAGGGCAGTTATACCAGTCGGTTACGGTGGCGCCGTAGTCACGGGTTACTTTAAGGTCTTTTATTGTAGCATTGGATGCAGAAATAAGTACAGAGTGTCCCAGGCCAGCCGCATACAATCCGCGGATGATGGCAGCTTGCGATTCGCCGTCCAGGGTAATGTCTTTGTTGACCTCCACATCTTCGTTATAAGTGCCGTTGGCTACGTTTACGATATCGCCAACAGTAGAAGCATTAACTCCGCGCTGAACACTTCCACTGTTTGGCGTAACAAAAATTTCACCTGCTTTTACCCGAACCAAACCCAATGTCAGGTTATCCACCTTGTGAAGAATTTTATCTTCTGTGGCAAAGTTGTCGGTCAGGGATTTCATAGCTCCGGTAGTACCTGCATAAGTGGCGGTCATGCCATTCAGGTTACCTGCATTGGAAATTAATTCAATATAGTTGCCGCTCTGTCCGGTAAAGGCAATGTTGTTTAACGTACCTCCAACAATGGAAGCGCTGGCATTTTCCACCACCAAACCTTTAGCGCCATTGGTCACTATTACGCCACTTCCTATCTGGAGCTGTACATTGGCATGAGTACTGGATGGGTTGTCTAATACCCGAATACCTGTTCCGGAAGCGCCTGGTGTGATGGAAAGACTGCTTACGGTTGCGTGTGCGCCATCCGTTGCATCGCTGTTGTAACCGTTAAAATTATTGACAAACAAGCCGGTTGATACATTGGAAACACTACCACCGGAGATGGCTGTCGGGAAGGTGTTTTTCACGTTCCAGACTTCATAACCTTCGGATGGGTTTGTCACACCACTTCCGTCAATGGTATTATCCTGCGAAGTAGAAGGTACTGACAAAGAAGCCAGCAGGATACCATCCCATACGGTTTCATTGGCATTGGCCACCGCTGTGATGTCGTTATTTTTCAGGGTGAGCCCTGATGCCGCAGAGTAGTGCAGATTGTGGAAAATACCCCTACGACGCGCACTAATGGTATTGTTATCAATTTCCTGATAAACGGCTGCACCAGGGTTTGCCTGGGCATAGTTACCCGTCTGGATACCAATACGCACGTTTTCCATGCAGTTGTCTTTCACATTGGTGTACTGGTTGTTGTACAACAATACGCCGCCGCCCCAATAATTGATATTCAGACTTGGATTAGGCTGAGGATCGTTATAGGTGCCAAAATCCTGAAATTTATTATTGGAAATAACGTGACCCGCAGTGGCTGGTGCACTAAAGGAGGCGCCAAACAAGGTAACCCCGAAATAAGAAAGGTTTTTGAACACATTATTCCGGACCTTAAGATTACTCTTATTGTCTACGTATATAGTAACTCCTTCTGCGGCATTCATATCCGCACCTGTTGGGTTGGTTACTCCACTGACAAGCAATGTATTGTCGCCATCTATGGTGAAACCATCAATGGTTACATTGGAAGCTTCCACGTGGAAAATCTCTCCAGAGCCTACCGCATTGGTAGCGGGAACCACAACCGCTTCACCGGCACCACGACCAGGGTCGCAACCATTTACACCCACTTTTGGTCCGTTGATGGTTAGTTCTTTATCCACCACTACATTTTCTGCCCAGGTACCAACAGGCACCGTTAAGGTATGGCCATCCAGTGTCAGCGCCGCATCAATCGCCTGGGTAATGGTTGGATAGTACTTAACGGTATTTTCATTTTTAACACAAGCACCTGTTGCCGGTACAACCACCGTGGTAGAGGCGGTTGCAGTGCAACCGTTACCATCTGTAACAGTCACATTATACACGCCTGCATCTACCAGATCTGCCGTAAATGGCGCCGGATCGGCTACGTTATTAGAGTAGGAATCTGGTCCTGCCCACACATAAGAGTAGCTTGGGGAGCCATTGCTGGTGGTAGAACTGAGGTCTATTTCCATGGTTTGGCACACCGGGCTGTTGCTGGTGGCCGTTAGGGAGACAACAGTTGGTCCGGTGGCACTGCTGGCGTAAAAAGCCCCCTGTGCGCCGGGATTTGTTTCACCGCTGAGTTCCTGGTAGAATTCACCGCCAATTGATATGGCGAAGGCATCATTCACCAGCTCAAAAGTGGCATTACCTATTGCGCAACCGTAAGTCAGCGTTGCCAGATTTTGTTCAATTCCCGCTGTCCAGTTTTTTAAATCGGCTGTATCAGGAAGCGCTTCAAAATTGAACACAAAGTAATCATAACCGCCGCTGGATTGCTTTGAGCCAATTTGCAGGTAGCCAAAATCTGATGAAATATTGGCAGGCGTAAAGTTTGGTACTGCGTTCGTGGAAAGGGTACGCAAAGTAAAGGTGCCTTGTGAGTAGGCGCCATATACAGCATCCTTATTGGGTTTGGCTTTTATCAGGAGTTTTTGACCGGCAGGGGCACCTACAGTAGTGGTTGAAATGCCCAGGTCAATCAAAGCGCCGCAGCATTTGGAAAGTACTACATCGTTGCCATCGCCACCTTTATAATCTATGTAATATTGGTTTTGGCCGTCGAAAGCGAAGTTTCCTTGCTTAAACATACCCACTACCGCATCTGCACCATCATTTTCAATAATGGTAATCTGATCCCCGTCTTCCACCAGGAACATACTGGCGGGCAGGCTCAGGGTTGCATTGCCGAGGTTTACTGCGCCATTTACGATGAGTTTGTCGTGCTGTGTGCAGGCAGTTAAGCCTTCTATTTCCATTTCCAGCACATCACCGCTGTTAAGGGTGTAATTGCCGTTAATGGTTACACAGCCGGGGCTGTTGCCGGGAGCGAATGTCAGACTTTTACCACCTGTTGCAAAGTCCACATTTTCAGTATAGGTGCCGGATTTAACCTTCAGGCGATGACCTGAAGATGCAGCATTATATGCATCCTGAATGGAGCAATAGATTTGACTGGTGTTTTCATTGATCACAACACCACCGCCCGCGCAACCTCCGGTGCAGGTTAAGGGTTGGGGCTGAAAACCTTTTTCTGACGGACTGTCGTCGATACCACTCACCAAAAAGAGCAGGTAATCCAAATTGTCTGCCGCTACACCTAAAACATGTGGTTGCGGTGTAACCGGAGGTTCTGCCGTGCCACCATAAAGCACCGGAATTTGTGCACTGTAACCTGGCTCAGAGCTGTTATTTGGATCTTTTGTTGGAGAGGTAGTGCCCAGCCAGTTGCATTCAAAATCTTTCAAATTGGTTCCAGGTGCAGGCAGAGAGCCTCCAGCCTGGCGATCCTGAATCTGACCATACCAGTTGCCGGAGATATTGTTTTCATTAAAGGAGCTGTTCAATGCTTGTTGTGGCGGCACATTAGATCCACCACTTCCATCCAAAAACAGGACACCAATCGTCCAGTTATCTGTAATTTCATTCTCATTTACCAGGGTATTATCGGTCTGATTACGCAAAATCATCCCTGTCCTGTTAAATGTTATCTGGTTGTTGTGGATATTGCAATTATTGCTGTTGTTGATGTCAATACCTGTTCGATTACCCGTCAGTTTGCAATCACGAACTTCTGCATTAACGGTTTGGCCTTGAATAGCAATACCGGCCGTATTAAGACCTGAATTATTCCAATCTGTTACATTATTGCCTTCACGTGTAATGGTAAATCCTTCAATGGTAACGCCACTGTCAGAAACCTTAAACGTAGCGCTTTGACCACCAATCGGGCCGCTTACGGTGGTTTGGTCTATGCCAGCACCTTTTAGCGTCAAATCCTTGGTAATATCAACATCCTCTACAAATGTACCAGCAGCTACCGAGATGCTGTGCCCATCCAGCGTTGCTGCAGCATTGATGGCAGACTGAATGGTTGGGTATTTTCTTCCAATAGTAGTGTTGGTTGCCGGACAGCTGTAAGAGCTTGCGGCTGCAACTGCTGTTTGACCCGCGCCAATCATGGCAGCTGCCGCATTTGCCTGAGCCATACTCCTGAATACAACATAGGAGCCTGCATTATCTGGTGTTAGATAGGCACCACCATTAGGGTACTCATTATAAGAAGCCACACCAGCCAATGTGCTTGGGAAAGCATTGTTTATTGGATTGGAAGATCCAAAAAATATGTTGGTGCAATCATTACCCAGGCCAGTAGTATGAAAGGTATTGCAGTAAATACTGGTTTCTTTGCCCCTGGCTCTCAGATTGCCGGCAAACCTTGTAGTAGTACCATTAAAGGTATTTTCTGCAATTATTCCTCCTATAACATCAATAGTAACCAGATAATTTCCTTGCTCACAGCTGCTACCTGTATTGTATCCACCTGCTGTGCCGGTGAGGGTGTTTTTAAAGAAATAGACATTTTTTGAATTTGTCACCCCGGATCCGCCACCCATAACTACCAATTGGCGTGGCACATTATTGCCTGGATCAAACTGTGTTGAAAAACCGCATCCACCAGGTTCAGCGCCTACAAAAGTCTTGCCAGAGAAGGTATTGTCGGTAATGTAGATTCCATCGATGGAAGCATTGAATTCTGATAACAGACCATGTTCTCCATTAGCCTGTATGACATTGCCAACAATGGTAATATTGTTATGGGCTCCAATCAGGTATATTGCGGCACGTTCAATAGTACCGGGTCCGTCATACCCAATAATGGTAAAGCCCTGACCTACTCCTCCAATGGTCACACCATCAATTCCAGCACTGACAGCTATGGTGCCACTTTGGCCATCAGACCCCTGAATAGTGGTCACAGCTGCCCCTCCTGTTGATTTAAGGGTGAGGTTGGCTTTGTTAATCGTAACATTTTCATTGTAGGTTCCAGGTGCAACCAGGATCAGATCTCCATTACTGGCCGCCGCAACAGCTGCACTAATGGTTAAATGATCCGCAGGAACATTAATGGTTGATCCCCATAGCGGGTTACCCAAACCAATAATGAACATACATCCAATCCAAATACTTTTTGACAAATGATTAATTCGCCCAAAAGCCATCTGTTGGTTACCTGGAATAAGGGTAAAAGTTGGCATAAGAAAAATGTGGTTTAATTTTTAGTCAAATGGATAGGTCCGTATTACATCAGATCTTTAGACAGGTTAGCACCTGGCACAATAGACCGGCTGTTCCAAGTGTTACACCACCTGAAACCATCAGCTCGTTGGAATGAAATTAACTTTGAAAAAGTAGCTAAGCTCGCTTGGGGCAATAACTGGATACGGGAAAATGATCTGATATCTATACTACCACAAGCAGGAGGCAATACATACTTTTCATGATGAAAAAAGGATTAAACACAAATAAACACTTAAAGGTACAAGGGCATGCTTGCCCCATACTTACTAATGTAAATACGGAAAATTCAAATGTAAATACGGTCTAATTTGTAAATATCCGGCACGACATGCAGACCATTTGGGTATTATTTCATCCTCAAAACCCTCAATTGTCTCCGTTCAGCGCCAGCAAAAAGCGTACATACATACCATCCTGCCGACGGGCAAACCCGCTCATCCAAAAGCTGAACATGCCAGCCTGAATCCTGCATTTCTGACTGCCGGTACACTACCCTACCCAATTCATCCCGGATGGTCAGGGTTACTTCATCAGACTTTGGCAAATAATACGACAACTCCGTGAAATCTGAAAATGGATTGGGGCTACCTTTCAAATTCAGAATCATCTCATCTGCATGCAGCCAATGGAAGGCTAAATCAGCAGGCGCACCATGATTGTCAACTCTGAAGGCTATGGAAGGGGTAATTGCATCGGATAATCTCAGCATATCTTTAAGGTTACCAGCAGCTTTGACCTGAAAGGTTAGTGAAAACGACGGTACTTCCGGGGTTTGCTCCACCGATATCCAGCTACCTGTTATCGCCTGGTCAAAATGGGCTACATAAAGTTGGTCGGCCGCGTGTACATCCAGTAAATCAAGGTCCTTCCATTCAAGGGTAAACTGAAATCCCTCCAGCAATTCTTCCTTAAAGTCAAAGGTTAACGTAACCTGTTCGCCCGGGTAAAGCACCCTGTCCGGACCCAAAATATGTAACTCAATGGGCGAATCCTGAAAACTATGCCTATCCGACAACGATGCAGTTACATTTGGAATGGCCGTCCCATTTACATCGCCCACTTTTACACCAATAAAATCTTCAGCCAATGCATTACTCTGAATTGCTGATTCCATGATATGCTCAGGAATAGGTTGCGTAAATGGATTCAAGGTATCCGGAAAAACATACGCCTTGTCTACGAACCTCCAGGAATTGTTGTTTGGTAAAACCTGATAAATCCCCAGAATCAGTTTCCGGATTTCTACAATGTCGAAGGTGGTAATGGAGCCGGATTTATTGGCGTCGGCTGCAATCATCCTGTACGGAGTACTCAATCGCTCCAATCCCAGAATATGCTTGGAAATGAGTACCAGGTCATAAGTAGTTACACCATTTAGCGGATTATCGTTTTTGAAGGGTGTAATGGTGTAAGATGAGCCCACCGGTACCGACTGCAAAAACCGGTAAGCACCGGTAGTATCGGTGAAATCTATTTCTCCAAAAGGTCCGTGTGGACCGAAACCTGCGAGAGTTATCCGCGCTTCCTCCACTCCGGTTCCGTTTTCTGTGATCACCCTGCCTCCAATGGCCAGTCCGCAATCTTCATCAAAGGGATCTACAGCAAAGTTGGTGCTGAATTGCACGTTTGTTGTACATCCGGCCACTATCACCTGCGAAAGCACAACGGTATAATCTCCTTCGGGAAACTCCGAGGCAATAAACATGGCCGTTCCGGTTGTTATTGTTTGCACAGTATCGGCACCTGGTACACCATTAATTGTATAGATAAAAGTTGCCTGCACATCTGGCGGAACCCCAAAAGCAACAACTTCTGCCGTTAATCCTGTACAAATGGAGGAATCAACCATTGCAATCCCCCCAACAGTTGGATTGGGCAATACGGTAAATTCGGCACTGTTGAACCCTGCAAAAAATTCAGTGCATCCATTTAACTCAATAGTTGAAATTGTGAGGGTGTATGTACCTGGTAACTGATTCGGAGCCGGAAAGGAAAAGGTGCCGTCAGCTGCCGACATTCCTGTGATGAACATTGGCCCGCCTCCTGGTTCAAGGGTATATCCGAAGGTCATGGATTGTCCAGGCCTTAAAGCCAAGGCTGTAATTACAACAGGTTCGCCAAAACAGGTTTGGGCTGGAGTGGCTGTTACCCCATACAAAATAGCAGGTGGCCTTATCTGCACAGTGTCTTCCATGGACACCGGAAACACCTCACATCCAAGGGCATCAGTCACACGCTCAATTTTGTAAAAGGTGGTTACCACTGGCTGATGCCAAACCGGTGTGTTGGCTTCATAGCCGGAAAGGGTAATAGTCGAATTATTAGCCTTATATAATATGGTATAAGGACCTGTCCCCCCCTGCAAAAGGAAAGTTACAGAAACAGAATCGCCGGAGCAAATGGTATCCCGGGAAGCCTGGATTCCAGTTACTGTGAGACTTGTCTGTACAGTCACTGTCTGGGTAGCAGTTGTAGTCAATCCCGCTCCATCCGTCGCTGTCCATTGCACAACAGTAGATCCGGACGGAAAAATAGCCGGAGCATTATGTGTTACTTGTACTCCCGGACAATTGTCGGAGACGATCGCATTCCCCAATGTAACCCCTTCAGCCGAGCAGGTTGCTATATTCGGAATTACCGTAATATTGACAGGCGCTGTCAGTACTGGCGCCTGTGCATCAGACACAGACACCTGAAACATACAGGTATCGCTCATACCAGCGCCGTCTACGCCAACAACCATAATATCCGTAAGCCCTGTTTGGAAAAATGCCTGATCCAACGAACTGAGGGTGTCGAGTGTAGCCCCGGTGAGATAATAGGTAAGAATTACACCAGAGCAATTGTCACTGCCAGCGGCATTCCAGGAAATCCCTAAATGGGTGTAGCTGCATAGATTGGTATCACAAACCACCTGCTTGTTGGCGGTACAGGTAACAGAGGGAGGTATGGTATCCAGGATAGTTCCGCCTAAATTAGTAGTTACGGATGATTGGTAAATACTATCCTGCGACTCCAATCCGTTTAGCTCCTGGTATACATTGCCATTATTAGCCAGCGTCCAGGCATTATTGATGATTTCAAAAAAAGCATTGGATTGTTGACAATCTGCCATTAACTTTACCCGAGCAATAGGGTATTCCACGTTGGCTGTCCAATTTACGGTAAATGGAGAAACGAAAGAAAAGCTGTAATATTTGTAAGCTCCATCGGTGCCCTGGTTAACCAAACTGTATCTGAAAAGCGGATTGTTTAGCGCTGTAGGGGCAGAAATAGTAGCACCGTAAGAAGCCAGGTGCCGAATGGTAAAAACTCCTGCGGTATATGCACCTTGAACCACGGACTCACTTGGTCTGATTCTAACTTCAAGCAGGCTGCTGTCTGAAGCTACTTTAAACAACCCAATGTCCAGAATCTCCTGAGAAGATGCCAGCCTGGAAAACAAAAAAAGGATAAATACTACATTTCTTTTCACCATAATCTACGCCAAAACGCTTTATGAAGTAAGGGATCTAAAAGGAATCGAATGCCCTGATCAGACGCAGTCAGGAGAACGCATTGGTTGTTTAAAGGTAGACACCAGGCCATATTTCAGCAGCATCAATGTAAATTCGGAGCCTTTCAGCGTAAATTCGGTTACATGTTTTTCCAAGGTAAAAAACTAACTATACTTTTACGGCTGCTGTTCAGATAGCTTTCAAAGGGTGTCTTGAACATTTTGTCCGACATAATCCGAAACAGAGGGGTGGAATCCATGAACATCCTTTTTATAGCGCCTCTGTGGTAACATTCGCTCCTAATGCATTAAACAGACACCAACAAGTGAAGTCTACTTGTTGAGTGTTATCGGCTAGCTCAGTTGCAATAAGTTCATTGCAATGGACCTAAATTCTTCAAACTGTCTTAGAATACCCATGTTGGTATCATAGGACCGGAATGCTCATTTTGCTGAAAAAACATAACCCTTTTAAAACCCATGACATCAATATTATATATGTATTCGCTTTATTTATAGCTTATATGCCATTTTACAATTAGCATTTTTGATGTCATTGGATATAAAAAACAAAATAATAAAAAAACTGACGGCTTAAATTCAAATTAATAATTCCTACTTAATGACCATGTTTAAACCTAAATGGAATGCCATCTTACTTGAATGTGAGGAACAGGAATGTAAAATATTCCGTGCCTTACTACAAGAACATTTTACTAATATCACCATTTCTTACACAGCTTTTAAACTGGAGGAGGCACTAAAGGCTTTGCAGAAACCGGAAATTAATCTGGCATTTTGCAACGTGCATCTTCGGGATGGTAACGCATTTGAGGTGCTGGAACAATTGGATGATCTTCATTTCCCACTTATCTTGCTTGCTCCAAACGAAGATTATGTACTCAGAGCATTTCGCTACCATGCTTTTGATTATCTGATTAAACCAGTAACAGAGAAGGCAATGCGCGATGTAATGACACGATTAGACACAAGCCTGCCTACTAGTTTTACCTTGAAAAATGATCACAAAAAAGAAGTTGCCCAGCACCTGAAATTCCATACCATTATCCTGAAAACGGCTGGTATGCAACATATTGTCAAAGTGTTAGACATTGTGCATCTCGTAGGTGAAGGCAACTATTCCACTGTTCATTTAATTGATGGCGAAAAAATTGTGGTGGCCAAACCATTGAAACATTTTGAGGATATTCTACCTGCAAAGTTCTTTTACCGGGTACACCAATCTCATATCATTAATCTCCAATATGTAAAAAGCGTACAAAACGGAGATCAGCAGCTAATCCATTTAACCAATGGCGATATGGCGCCATTGGCAAGAAGGAAGAAAGATCCTTTTTTGACCTGGCTAGAGCGCCAGCACCTCCCTATTTAATAATGCCTTTACTGCCCAGGATTTAGCCATAAAAACTCAATAAAAAGATAAAAGCTGCCGGCATGATCATTCATGCCGACAGCTAATACCTTTTCTTCATTAATCCCCCTGTACCATCTTTCTGATTGCACTATCAGTGGACGTTTCCAGCTGATAAAACAACACTCCTGTTGTATTGAGCAAGGCCCGATCCAACATAATGGCATTTTCACCTTTTGGGAAGTTTCCTTTTTGCTGATACACCATTCGGCCAGCTTCATCGAAGATAGAAAGCGTAGCTTCGGTTGCTTCTGGCAGGAAGAACCCAATCGTCGTTTTGTTCACAAACGGGTTTGGCTGGTTCTGATACAACTCGAAACCAACACCGCTAACCGTTGTTCCGCCTTCTGATTTGAAGCGCAGCGCCACGTTCATCCGACCCTCGTCGCTATATGCTTCAGCGCGGGTGATTGCACCACTTATGCCAAGCATCTCGCTCAGTTTACCGGATTGCTCTGCACGGAATCGTACCGTGAACGCTTGGGCGCCATCAATGGATACCGCCATCGCTCCCTGTGGCAGCAGGTTGAAGTTGTTATCAGATACATTGTCTGCATTCACTACACCTACTGCAGTCAGGCCATTCAGGGTCATCGTGAACTGGAAGCCTTTCAACTGCTGGGCAGCCTTGAAGTTCAGTTCAAAC
>DATGWL010000137.1:0-4424 GCA_035299505.1 Saprospiraceae bacterium
GGCTGAAAATGCATCTTTTGAAACCTGCCTTTCGCGTCTTTTTCGGGCAATAAGCCCGATTATTCCCCGAAAAAGGGCGCTCAGTCAGGACCCAAAATCTGCTATTTTCATCTCCGGCAATGTTTTTCAGACACACTCTAGTGCGTGTTTATTGAATCTGGAAGAGAACAACGCATAACCTATTGGCGCAGATTATTTAGTGAGCGCAAAATTGTTTCGAAGTTTTCCGGATTTACAGATGGCAAATGCGATTTCACGATGATTCCTCCGGAATCAATAATTTGGTGATGCGGAAATCCATTTAAAGCAAAATATTTTTCATAAAATGCTACCTGATTTTTACTCAGCAGGTAGTGCTTACCCTTTAGCTCATATTTCGCAACAGCCTCTATCCATTCCTGCTCTTGCATATAAACACCATAAAAAATAAACACCACATCAGAGCCAGCTAACTCCATCAGCTTATTGTAATGAGGCAATTCCCGCATACAAGGTCCGCATTTGGTAAACCAAAAATCATGATAAACAATCTTTCCTTCCGCATCTTGGTATAAATCCAGCAAAGGCTTCTTTTCCTCTTCTCTTAGCGGGAATTTTTTTAACAATGTTATCAGAGGTGTATTGCGGTCAACATCATTCGTTTCAACTTTCTGAATATCCTCAACGGACAAATAACGATTCAAGCTATCAAGGTAAGCTGGGGGTATTTTTTTAGCATTAAGATACAAATTCGCAAGTCCGACTTCAAGCTCCTTTCCATGCAAAGTATTCCGAATTATATCAAATTTCAATGGAAAAACGGATCCAGATTTAGCAAGCGAGTCTCTTCTGACACGGTGCACTTCTGCAATATTACCTATCAATTGCAAGTCTGAAATGATAGCTTTTGCATAAACGATATAAGATTGCAAAGCTGCAACAAAATCATTCTCAGGGGTAAAACTGTCGATAAAATCAAAGTAGGGATCTGCTTCGTGGATGTCTTTATTAACCCTGCTCATAAATGGAAACATACACAGATCAGTGGCGGCAGCATAACGTATTTTAGCTTTAGCCCAGTGGATAAATTCCGGGTTGTCTATATAATTCTCCGTCACCAGCCGATCAAATGCTGCAAGTTGAATGGCCATTTCCTGCAATCTAATTGCTCTATAGTTGGGCAAAGGAATAGACTTGTCTGTGTTAAATGCATTGGAGGAAGCATCAATCCAGGTAGTCAGGGTTGGCAGATAATTCAGCATGAGCGTAACTGCCTGCTGTTGTATCCCCTTGTATTCTCCTGTTATAGGGCCATTTAGGCTTTGGAAAGTTTCAATAGAAAGATGTAATGCTGCCTGATCGCCAGGGCTGACAATTATCGAAATTTCCCGTTCGTTATAGGAAAAAATAAGCTCCCTGGTGTGGTTAATCAGTACCGATGACTGGATAAGACCCTCATCGGAAATCTTGAATTGCTCTTTATAAGGAAAATTGACATCAGGAATTATAATATAAGCGAAATTGTTGTGCTCAAGTGGCTTATATCCATCCAGTTGAACAGACAAGACCATCGGGTTGCCACAAGTCAACGTTTGGATCAAAAATACTGCACATAAAGTAGTAAGTAGTTTCATAGTACAAATAGGTAAGAGTTAAGAGCGTGTTTAAATTTCCATGTCTGAGCAAAGCGGAAAAATTTTATTTTAGATAAGGCACATTTTGCAGGCGTAGCCGGCAGTTACGATGAAAAATGTAACGCAATATAAAATGAAATTTTGCGCTTGCAGCCAGGCGATGGAATTTTAAACATGCTCTATATCAAAGGTAATATTTTCACCCTATTACCAGCTTGCACACACATTTTCCTGTTCTGAGCCAGTAGCATATACCAGAACAAGCTTACTCCGGCATACACAAAACGCCAATTCCCAACACATAATCTTCCACCGCTTTTACTTCAGGCGCCAGCTGAGCGCCCTGAAATCCCTGTATATCTGCATTGGTAACAGATTGCTGGTATTGTGCTAAAAAAGGTTTGCTCAATGGCGTGAAACTCCAGTGCCACTTTTCTTCTCTGTAGCCGCTTGGCCGCCCGGGTGTATATGGCTGACAAAAACCGTATTCATGAGCATGAGCGCTTAGCCATTGATACACTTTTTCATGAGCGCCGCCTGCCTCAAAGGAAGGATTGTTCAAATCATTGAGGTCAATATCGGTGCCCCAGTGATGGCGTGAAGAGCCCGGCATAGAGGAGTATTCCAGGATTTTCCTGGCACGATCCAGAGGAGCAGGCGCATCTTTGGCAAAGCGGGTCCATTTGCCTTCCCAAATATTTTTTTGCTGTTCAAATGTGCGGGTGGAAGAAATAATGCGCAGCGTAATCCCGTCTTTCTGTGCGCTTTCCCACATTTTTTGAAAAGCTTCAAACGCCTCCTTGCGCAGCATCATGCCGGGCTTTTCGGTGTAGGGTTTGCCTACTGCCACAAAATCCGGATGCGTAGCGGGGTCAAACTTGCCCAGCAGGTATTCCTTGCTCACCACGAGCGCCGGCGGCAAAGTATCTGCCGAAACCTGCGCCACAGCCATTGGAACAGGGGAAGCCTGATTTCCACAGGCCGGAACTAGCCCGAGCAATGCCACACCATACGCCCAAAGCCCCTTTGCAAGAAGTCTATTGATTTTCGGCATCTTCAATTTTTCTTTTCAGCGCCTCCTTGGTGAAAGTGCCGGCATCGTGCCAGAGTTTTTGACCGTTTTTGTACAACATAAACGTTGGCACACCCATCACCTTCATGTCGACGGCCAGATCGGTATTTTTATCTACATCTATTTTGATGATCCGGACCCGATCGCCCAGGTCGGCTTTGAGTTCGTCCAGCACAGGCGCCATAGCGCGGCAGGGACCGCACCAGGTGGCCCAAAAATCAATAAGTACCGGTGTTTCGGATTGAATCAGGGATTGAAACGAAGATTTCATGGGGTAAAGGTACGAAGTGAGTGCAAGAGCATGTCAACGTTCGCCCAAAAGTAACCGCTCCAGGAAATTAGTGCGGATTCTGGATGTATCTTCCGGAATAACGCGCGGCAAAAAATGGCGCACATTCCGGGCCTGATGCACCTTACCGCCTGCATCAATCAGGGTATAACAATGCAGCGATGGCCGGCAGCGAGGTCCGGCCGTTTGATCCATCACCGTTACAGGCATAGTGGCTTGGGTAAGCCATTCCTCCATGCGTTTTTCATTTTCGATGGTTTTGGATGTAACACAGGAAATGGCCATCAAAGCCACCGAAATCAGAGACAGGGCAAAGATTGTTTTTGACATATGACCAGAGGTTTGAATATATTGCCAGACTTCCTGCGAAAGTAGTTTGGGAGCAGAAATATAGTATTACTATCAAACACCTTATCCCTGAAAAGGTTGACGCCGAAAAAGCCCCTTCATTATGGTTTCTGTGAGCACAGCCAGAAAGGCTACCAGTACGCCCGCTCCCACTACCATATAAGCACTAATGTGCAACCTGGATAATGGCTCGGCCAGCGCCAATGTTACCACCGCTGCAAGGGATGCAAGCAAGGCTATTCGTGCCGCCCAAGATGTCCGCTGCGGCTGCCAAACATTCCACCAGGCCATAGCCATAGCCGCCACGCCAGCTGCCAGCACAGCCGGCACAGAAAAGGGCGCCACCGCAGCCCCCAGCATCCCCAGACCAACAACCGCCACGGGTTTCCAAAAGCCGGGAAACAACTGGTGCGTACGCGCAGGCGCAACGGGCGCAGCCGATTCAGGAATCAGGAAAAAACGCAGGCTTTTCCACTCGTACAACAAGGCAAGTAGGTTGAGCAAGAGGAAAAACGTGTTGACAAACGGCGTTCCCGCCCATTGCTGCGAAGTGGTTACTGCCAATATGCTGGCATTCATCGGAACCAGCATGACCAGCCCGAGCAACGACCAGCGCTGACTCAGCACCAGGGCGCCCACCAACACCTGGGAAGTGGCCACAAAATACCCAAACAAACCCAGCTGATAAGCCTCCAACTGCCTGATCAGCAACGGCGGACCAATCAACTGCCCAAAATGCCCGTCGCTCAGCTTACACAAACCAGAAGAGAAAAAAACATAACCCAGCAGCAGCCGGATCATCAGTACATAAAAGTCGGTCAGACGCATAGGGTGTCGAGTTTGTACTTGCGAATTAAGGTCGTTAAATGGTTGAACAGCATCAAATACAGACCATCGGGCTATTTTTTCGGAGTAATCTGCTGCATGCCTCGACTTTTGAACGGATTACGATTGACGGTTGACGGCTTACGGTGGACGGTGGACGGTGGACGGTGGACGGTGAACGGTGGACGGTGAACGGTGGACAGTAGACGGTAGACGGTGCGTGGGTGCCTGGACTTATGTGAGTTGTCATGCCGAGTACTCGGCATGACAACTCACA
>DATGWL010000138.1:0-24430 GCA_035299505.1 Saprospiraceae bacterium
TTGGGGATTTTCTGACGGAGTCAAAAATTTGAGTTTTTTTCGTCAGTTTTTGCGTTTTTGAAGAAGCATAGCCTGAGTTACGTGACTGAAAAAAGGTAAAAAATGGCGAAAAAAGGACAATTTTTGGCCCGGCAAGAAAATCCCCAACATGCTCTCAGTGGTGATTGTAAAAACGGAGCCGGTATTTTCCGCTATTCCGCTAACTCGCAGTACAATGGTCAGTTTCGGAACGGATATCCTTATGGGATGGGCGTTATGGTCTATGCCGATGGTGCTGTTTACGAAGGGATATTTTTCTATGGAATAAAAAGCGGAGAAAAAGGCACCATAACCTACGTCAATGGTGATAAATACATTGGTCAATGGTCTGACGATTTTTCAAACGGCAAAGGGGAATATTGGTTCAAGAGCGGTGAGCGATTTGAAGGCAGTTTTGTTTATGGGGAATTCGAGGGGCAGGGTACTATGCACTATACCAATGGCGCCTATTATTCCGGCGGCTGGAAAAAGAGTAAAAAACACGGAGAGGGCACCTTTTATCATGCCAATGGTTCGCAACAAAGCGGATCCTGGCTGAAAGGTAAATTGATCCGTCCCGATGCCGTCACTCCAACTCGCCAGGATACCCCTGCTGTTACGAACAATTACAACCCCTCTTATGCCCGATCCAATACCGCAAGGCCCGACGTTGCCGGCATGCGCAACTGTGGAAGCGTATTCTGCCGCAATGGTCACGGATACTACGATTACCCCGACAGCTCACGTTGGGTGGGAACATTCAACAATGGGTACCCAAGCGGACGAGGCGTATGTTATTATAACAACGGCGATCTTTACGAAGGTGAATGGGCCAAGAACGCTCCATGTGGAGAGGGCGTGGTTTATTTTGCTTCCGGTCGGATGTATAGCGCGGTATGGGTGAATGGATCCCCCATTGAGGAGCTGGATGCCGACAATACCATACCGGGTGAACCTGTGCGTGCCGACTATAACCGTGAGGTGAAAACATGGGCAGTTGTAGTTGGCGTTGGGAAGTACATGTCAGTACCAGCGCTGAAATTTGCCGATGATGACGCCATAAGTTTCTATTCCCATTTAAAAAGTGCTGAGGGTAACGCATTGCCGGATGAACAGATAACTATGCTGCTGGATGATAAGGCTACCCGGGACGAGATCCTGAAAACCATGCAAAATACCTTTGCGAAAGCTGATGAGAACGATGTAATATTGTTTTACTTTAGTGGCCATGGCATGAAAGGATGTTTTCTTCCGGTGGATTTTGACAAATCCGGCAACAAGCTCTATCACCAAGAAATCCGCCAGGTTTTCAAACAGAGCAAGGCGAAACATAAACTCTGTATTGCCGATGCCTGCCATAGTGGCGCCCTGGACTACAGCGGCGCCCTTACATCCAATGGCCCGGCCCGGGTATCCTTGCAGCATATTTATGAGGCTTTCGAAGATAAAGAAGGAAGTATAGCCTTGCTCATGTCGTCCAAGCCTGAGGAGCTTTCCATGGAAGATCAAGGCTTGCACCAGGGCGTTTTCACCTATTACCTGCTGCGCGGCATGGAGGGCGCCGCAGATTACAATGGAGATTATATTGTGAGTATCAGAGAACTATACGTATATGTATACAGGAAAGTACGTGAATATACAGCAGGCATCCAAACTCCTGTGCTGACCGGCGATTATTATGACGCCCTGCCGATTGCTTATTACAGGCATTAGAGAGTGTTAAAAAGTTGTCTTCAAAAAGTGGGATTAATGTAACTCTTAGGTAGAAGAATATAAAGTATATAGATCATGATCTGCCCACCTTTGTACCATGAAATTTCTTTCACAACTGTCCTGAAACTTTCAGGATGCTAAAGTCAAACAAAATGAAAAAGTTAACGATTGTTATCCCAATAATTATTGCCGTATTTTCTATCGCTACTTTTTCCAGATGCGATTCTGCTTCTCAGAAGTCGAAAGAAGCTAAGGAAAATGTAGTAGATGCCAAAGCCGATTTGAAAACTGCTGAAAATGAAGCGGCGCTTGCGGCCCAAAAAGCGGCAGATGCTGCCGAATGGAAACAGTTTAAAAGCGATTCGGAAGTAAAAATAATGGATAACGAAAACCAGATTGCCAGGATTAAAGAGAAAATGAAAACTTCCGGCAAAAAACTCAACGCAGCTTATACCCAAAGTATTGAAGAACTGGAACAGAAGAATAAAAACCTCAAAGCCAGAATGGAAGCATACGAAAAGGGTCAAACGGATTGGCAATCCTTCAAAAGTGAGTTTAACCACGATATGAATGAGCTTGGAAAAGCACTTTCAGATCTGACTGTAGACAATAAGAAGTAAACCTTTGCCATGATGTAGACTGCTGGATATTTTGACAATTGATAGTATGTGATCGACAACGCTCATCCTGAATTTCATCTTTACAACCGTCCAATCAAATAATATGCACAATAGTGAAGTTGAAAAATCAAAACCGCACATCAAGGTTGAGATTGTTGAATATGTAGCCAATTCAGTAGTGATCAAAACCATATTGAAAAAAACCACAGGCAGTATCAGTGTAATGTCTTTCGATAGTGGTGAGGGGCTTACAGAAAAAACTAACCCCTTTGATACCTACGCACAAATCATTGAAGGTAAAGCAGAAATTGTTATTGCCGGTCGATCGCATCATCTCCAAACAGGAGAAGCTATTGTAATTCCTGCACATGAACGGTACTTTGTTAAACCCAACGGAAGGTTTAAAATGATATTGACGATTATTAAAAGCGGGTTCGATACATGAGCCATCAATGGAGAATATTGCTTGATGAAATTTTCACAATCACCTTGAAAATTCAGGTTAAATTTCCGGAATTATACCAGGTTTTAAGTGAAACACCTCTGTTCCAGACAGAGGCAGAAAGTAATATGCTTGATGCGGATTTCGAACACTATCTTGAATCTCTGAAATACCAAATGAAAGATTTTGAAACCAATTCCGCAACCCATCACCAATCAAAAAAGCATCTCTTATGAACAAGGATAAAGGTTCTAAAAACCACAAAAAACCACCTGCAGATAAATCATCCGGTAAAGAAAAACCTGTTTCCAACTATAAACTGGAAGGTACCAAAAAAGACCCGGCACTTGCCGCTTTCATTCCTAAACCCGACCAGAAGTATGTTGGTAAGGATAAAAAGAAATGATTAGTGTTGTTAAACATGGGGTCATCCTGACTAAAACCGATTTAGGCTTTGAAAATGAAGGGGTATTGAACCCCGGCGCTATACGGGAGGGCAACACCGTTCACCTGTTCTATCGCGCAGTAAGCAAAGGAAATTATTCCAGCATTGGCTATTGTACATTAAAGGGGCCGCTCACTATAGAATCCAGAGCCGATACCCCTGTACTCTTCCCTCAACACGGCTATGAATCCCAAGGCATTGAAGATCCCCGAATTACCAAAATTGACTCCCTGTATTACCTCTCCTACACCGCTTACGACGGGTTGAATGCGCTTGCCGCACTGGCAACCGCCACCAATTTGCCGCATTTTGAAAAACATGGCCTGCTTGTACCACAATTGACGTATGCAGAGTTTAAACACCTGGCAGAATCCAAAAAATCAATCAACCTGAAATATGCCCGGTTCAATAGCCAGCATACACAGCCGGCTGAATCCAGTGCTAAACTGTTTGTTTGGAATAAAAACCTGGTATTTTTTCCACGAAGAATCCATGGAAAATTGTTTTTCCTGCACAGAATCAAGCCGGATATCCAAATAGCTTCTGTGACTGAGTTATCTGAATTAACCAAAGAATTTTGGGAAAACCAGTTGCTGCATTTTTCTGATTACATCGTTATGGCTCCTAAACACAGCCATGAGGTCAGTTACATTGGCGCCGGATGCCCGCCCATAGAAACACCACAAGGCTGGCTTATCATCTATCATGGCGTACACGACACGCCCAAAGGATATGTCTATGCAGCCTGTGCAGCATTGCTGGATTTGGAACAGCCCAACAAAGAAATTGCCCGACTTCCTTATGCCCTGTTTAAACCTGAATTTGCCTGGGAACTGCGAGGCGAAGTCAATAATGTATGCTTCCCAACCGGAGCAGTGCTGTTTGACGATACCCTGTACATTTATTATGGCGCAGCAGACGAACGTGTTGCCTGTGCGTCTGTAAGCTTATCCGGGCTTATCGCTGAGTTGTTAGAGCATAAAACGAAAATATGAAAAATACTTCAGCGGCTGCAGTGCCTGAAATACTGTTTTTGACTTCATACCCACCCCGTGAATGTGGTATCGCTACTTATTCACAGGACTTACTCAAAGCCCTGGACAATACGCTGGGAGGCACCTTTTCGTGCAGGGTTTGCGCTTTTGAGGCTGAAAATACTGGCCTTCAGTATCCGGATGAAGTGAAATATGTATTGAACACTGCTTCCGTTGAAGCATACAAAGAACTGTCCGGCCTTATTAACAAGGACCCTGATATCCGTTTCATCGTGGTACAACATGAGTTCGGCTTTTTTCAGGGCGTCCGCGATGAGGTATTACTGCAGTTTTTGAACAGTTTAAACCATCCGCTTATACTGGTTTTCCATACCGTGCTGCCCAATCCGGAGCCCGCCTGGACCCAAAAAGTGCAGCATATTGCCCGGGCAGCCTCATCTGTTGTGGCTATGACCAAAAGTGCCGCAAAAATTCTGCGCGAGGATTACCATATAACCCCCGAAAAAGTAGCAGTCATTGCCCACGGAACCCACCTCGTGCCGCATTTAAACAAGGTATTCCTGAAAGATAAATATGGCTTGAGCGGCAGAAAAATCTTATCCACCTTCGGGTTGCTCAGTTCCGGTAAAAGCATAGAAACCACCCTGGATGCCCTGCCAGAAATTATAGCCATTAATCCGGATGTGTTATTTCTGATCATCGGGAAAACACATCCCGGAGTGCTGAAATCTGAAGCCGAACAATACCGCGAAATGCTTCAGGCTAAAGTGATAACCCTGCACCTGGAAAACCATGTTGTCTTTATCAACCGATTTTTGCCGCTGACAGACCTGCTGGAATACTTGCAATTAACCGACATCTATCTGTTTACATCAAAAGATAAAAACCAGGCAGTGAGCGGCACTTTTGCTTATGCTATGAGCTGTGGCTGCCCTATTGTTTCTACTCCCATTCCACATGCCCGGGAGCTGCTGCGTTCAGACACCGGTATTCTGTTTGATTTTCAGGATGCCGCCCAGCTGGCAGTTGCCGTAAACAGACTGATGAGCGACGAGTCCCTTCGCATAGCATTCAGTACCAATACCTTACAGCGGGTTGCACCTACATCCTGGGAAAATTCAGCTATCGCTCATGCTTTGCTTTTGCAAAAAATCGGGAAAAAAAATGAGCCCATAACCTTGCATTACAGCCTCCCTGAAATCAGCCTGAACCATCTCAGGAAAATGACCACTGATTTCGGCATTATACAATTCTCAAAAATTAACCAGCCAGACCTGGATACCGGTTATACGCTGGACGATAATGCCCGCGCTTTAATCACCATTTGCCAGCACTATCAACTTACAGGAGACGAAACAGACATACACTATGGGCGCCTTTACCTGAACTTTATCAGGTATTGTCAATTGCCTGATGGCAATTTTTTCAATTACCTGGATTCTGAGCGACATTTTACCCAACAAAATCAGGAAACAGACTTATCCGATGCCAATGGAAGAGCCATTTGGGCCCTCGGCTTTTTGATGTCGAACGACCAACAGTGGCCTGCAGATATGTTGGCTACAGCCAACCACATGCTCCAAAAAGCAATGTCCCATGTAGAAACCATGCACTCAACCCGCGCAATGGCTTTTGCTATCAAAGGACTATATTACAGCTCACGGAAAAACCAACATCCGGAACAACTAACGCTTATCACCAAACTGGCTAACAGACTCGTTCAAATGTACCGCCACGAGGCAGAACCTGATTGGCAATGGTTTGAAGCATACCTTACTTATGGCAATAGTATTTTACCGGAAGCACTCCTCTGCGCATACCGCGCCACTTCAAACCCTGTTTATAAAGACATAGCACAAAAATCTTTTGACTTTTTGTTGTCTCAGACCTTCGAAGAACACCGGATAAGGATTATTTCCAATAAAACATGGCTGCACAAAGGCAAAACAGCCGCCGAACACGGTGAACAGCCCATTGACGTAGCCTATACCATTCTTGCATTAAATGCATTTTATGAAGTATTCAAAAAGGATAGTTACCACCAGAAAATGACTACCGCATTCAACTGGTTTTTGGGCAATAATCACCTGCATCAAATGATGTACAATTCCTGTACCGGCGGCTGTTATGATGGATTGGAAGAAACCCAGGTAAACCTCAACCAGGGCGCAGAGTCTACCGTAAGCTATTTAATGGCACGAATGAGCCTGGAACAACCGGCCAGCATCAAAAATTCTCCAGATTCTTCTTTCGCTTTATTGCCAGATGCTTGTAATACGAAGGTGATAGCCCCGTTACTTTTTTGAACTGATTGGATAAATGGGCTACGCTGCTATAATGAAGTTTGTATGAAATCTCCGTCAGATTCAGCTCATCATACAGCAAAAGTTCTTTGGCCCGTTCTATTTTATGTATAATGATGAATTGTTGTATCGTTATGCCCTTTACTTCAGAAAATATATTGGCCAGATACGTATAGTCATAACCTAGCTTTTCACTCAGATAATCTGAAAAATTAACCATGGGCAATTCATCAGAATAGTGCACCATCTCCACAATCCCCGCTTTTATCCTTTCAATGATGATCGCTTTCTTGTCTTCTAAAAGTTCGAGGCCGGACTGCAGGAGTTTCTTTTTTAACTGACCGTATTGTTCTGGTGTCGGGGCCTCCAACAAGTCCACCATACCCAGATCAATAGCTCCGTGACGAATGCCCAGATTATCCAACTCATGTTTGACAACCATTTTACAGCGCAAACTGACCATATATTTGATGTATATTGTCATATATGTTTTGCCTGAAAGGTAAGCAAAAAAAGCAAAACCCCGGGATCGAATTAGCATAATGTGGCCACAGATGCCCCCAGCCGGTTATCTACCCTGGTGGTGGGTACTTCAGTGGCTTATATGCCCTCAAAGAACAGACTGTTCAGGTGCTGTTTCAGCCTGATCAGTATTTTCACCCCCACACCACATCCATCCATACCAAGCCCTCTTTCAAGCGCGCTACCAGGGCTCTGTCCCTGCCGTTGGCATACAAAAGGGATTGATATCGGTAGGTTACCCAACTGGACGGCTCCAGTGGATCGGCAGCATCAAGCAGCATGGAAACAGAGTGGCGTTTTTCTGTATAAGCCATATTGTTGGCCGCCCTGAGCAATGCCCGCCGGGCTTCTTCATTACCGGCCAGGTATCGCACCTGTAAGGTACGAATATGGCCACCTTCCTCCGGTGGGTCAAAAAGCAAACCCGTAATCCGATGGAACCCCCGGATAAGCCGGAATAAAAAGCGCGACCACCCGTCCATACGCATCAAAATAAGCGAACTGAGGGCATCGGGCCGGTAGGTAATCATGGCGCCAATCTGCTGACCGTTTTCCTCCAGCAACCAAACATCAGCAGCACTGAACCCGGGCAAAACCTCAAACTGCCTGTCCAGCTCCTGCCTGTTCAAGGGCTGAAACAAGGCGTGCCGCTCATAATGCCGGTTGATCAACACCAAAGCCTGATCCGTGGAAGCCTGATCCGTTGCCTGTCGGAGGCTATAGCGCCGGCTAATCCGCTGCCGCCACAAAGGCGCCATTTCCAGGTAATGAAAAGCATGCACCGCATCGCCCGGATACTGTAGCTGCACTGAAGTAGAAAAACGCCGGGCCGGATTGTTGCGGGCATTGATAAGGCCAAAAATGAGCGGAGTATCAAAATATTGCACAAACCCGTAGTTCAACAGCCGCTTCATCAGGAAAGGACTGCGGTTCTCCGGCGCTTTGATCAGATCCGTGACGTATTGAAAAGCCATTTCCCGCCCATCCACCATGCCCCGCAGTTTCAGAAGCGATAAAAAGCCCTGCAGTTCGCCGGTAGCAGCGTCCCGCGCCAGCAAAACCCTGGTTTCCGGCAGCCAGTCGTGCAACAGAAAAAAATTGTTTTGCCGGTCCATCACGTAATCCATCTCCATGCGGATCGGACTCCGGCGCAGCAGCTCCAGAATATCGGCATTGTCGGCCGCGGTAGCTGTGCTGAACACGTATTGCGGCTCATTTGGGTCGTTTTTATGGCTCATATTGCGTTTTTTCTGCCAAAATGGTCTCGCCCGCATATACATACGCGCCCTCGCGTGCCACGGGCTGATAGCCCAAACCATCGGGTAAAAACACATCCACCTGCGAACCAAACCGGATCAGACCATACCGCGCACCGCGCTCTAGCCATTGCCCGGGCACACAGGTATTGATGATATGACTGATCCACTTGTCGGCAATCTGGGTGAGGGCGTAATAACTCCCGCCAGCCGCTACCACCATGGTCACCCGATCGTTTTCTATCAGATAATCGCAGTCCTCCTCATAAGGCAGCCTGCCGCTGAGCAAGCGGGTAGACAAACGGGCCATGGTTCGGTTTTTCCCGGCGTTCACCCGCTGTATTTCCAGCACTTCGCCGCTCAGCGGCACCCGATTGTGGTGTACCGAAAAGGCCGTCATATACACCCCAATCAGCCAGCCGGATGCTCCTTGCAGCGACGTACAAGCCGCCAGCTCCTCCAGCGGAATCTCGCGCCGTTGCTTGATGGCAATAGGTATCTGGCCACGCTCCACGCGCCTTACATACACCACATACCCGTCGGCAGGCGACAAAAACCCGTCGCCAGTTGGAGGGTGTCGTTCCGGATTCCGGAGGAAAAACCAGAACCGCCAACCCAGGAATGACAATCCTGTTATGCCGAAAAGGGTCCAGAACATAGGCATTTCAAGCCAGTTTTTCGAAAAATGCAATCAGACGCTCAAGATAACGGGTTTTCCAGCGCTTATCTGCCTGATGCAATACACGCCCCAGGGTGATATTGATCAGTAAAAAGGCCAGATATGCCATAAAATTGACGTAATCCGACCATAAAATGCGTATTTTTTGCATCCTCCCGCCAACAAGAAAGGGGGTGCGTTCAGGCTTGATCATGCGATAAATCTATTTGAAAAACCTGATAAAAATGGGTTCTCTCCAAAGCACTCAGATCTTCCACCTGCCCCAATGCCTGCAGCGCTGCATCGGCCGGGCGGTTGCGTACAAATGCCCGGAAAACTGCCCTGTTTTCTCCATCGGGCAGTTGGGCTATCTGCCGGAGCAGTTTTTCCATGTCCGGCCAATCCAGAAAACTCAACAGATCTGATAAGGAAAAAAAACGGCTTGCGCCTGATTGAAATGGCAGGGTACCCAGCGCTTCCCGGGCATCGGCCAGAACGTAATGGATGTATAAACGACGGCCGGTCAGCACTTCCTTTATGCGTTGCAGCACTTCGGGCTGGAAGGAAGGTGGCTGGTGTTCAGACGGCATGGCTCGCAAATGACCGTTCATCACCAGGTGAAACAGGCAGGATTGCTGCACACGGTCTTCCTCCAAACTCCGCTGCATGGCCGCAGGTATGGCTGCCAGATCTGCGTTCATACCAATGAACGCCGTATCGCGCAACCCAAACAAACAGTAGGTAAATCGCCGGGCAAACAACCAGCGCACTATAGCCCAGCGCAGGTGCGGAAAATGTTGCCATTCGGCACGTGGTTTTTCCAGACACTGGTAGAAATTTCTTCCCAGGAAAAAACGGAGCAAAGGACGCGTTTTAGCCAAAAAACGTTCAAAATGGCCCGTATTACATACTCCGGCAGCCAAATCAGTCCGTTTTCCAACCCAGTATTCGCGGCATTCTTCTGCCAGCTCCGGCGCCAGCCGGGCAAAGCATTGCAGGCGCTCCTCGGCAGAGGTTTCCAGCACACCCACAAAACGCAGGTAGGTTTGCACATCCAGGGCCTTCAGCGCCGCTATTTTGAGGGCGCAGAGGTACAGCGCCTCGCGGTTGTTGTCTACCACATACACCTTGCTCAATCCGGGATGATCCAGCAAAGCCAGCACCCGTTCGCCGCTGCCTGCAACTACGAACAACTCAGTGACCTGCATACCTGCCATTGCCTGGCGTTCTACAGCATTATCTTCGTTCACGTGGGTGTAGTAAAGCATAGTAAGTATGGAGCGTTGGCATTGATGTAAATGCAAAGTAGTAGTTATTAGCGTAAATCCATGATGTCTGAAATTATTGCTGCGGGTGACCTTTATCTCAAACAGCAAATAGGCGCGATGAAAGGAATCACCGCGCCTATTTGCTGTTTTATTCAAAAATGGGCCTCCATGGGCTACAAATCGGAGGTAAAGCACTGATGCCTCAGCCACCAGCCCGACGTTTTTCTTCCTCCGCACCGCCCTGCCGGCGCCTGGCTTGCTGCACATCATTGCTGCCAAAACGATAGTTGAACGACACCGTAGCCACGCGGGTTTCGCGGAAAACTTCAAACGTTTCTTCATAATCGCTGAACCGAATGGTTGCGCTGGGCAGGTTTTGCCAGAAAATATCAGTTACTGCCAGCTTGAGTGTAGCACGGCGGTCGAAAAAGCTCTTTTGAACGCCTGCACCCAACCCCCACATCGGATTGAGGTCCATAAAACCATAAATCTCCCGGGTTTTATAATTGAAATTGAGTTCCGCCGACCAGTCGTTTTTCAGCTTGAAGTTGTGGGTGGTGAAAAAATGCGCCACCAAATTGCCGTCACTCAGGGTTGTATTGGCCAAATTGCCGGAATACTGCCCAATCCAGGAGTTAAAATTATTGATCGTACTCCACCAGGGCGTAATATTGAAATTGTAATTGATGGTCAGGCTGGCATAGTCCACTGTGGTCAGATTGCTGTCAGTTTGGATCGTCACCCGATCTGCACCACCCACCGGGGCAATCACCTGTGTAATATTGTCAGTAGTGCGTGAAGCCGCCAGATTGACATTCAATTTTTGCCAAAAAGTTTGCGTCCACTCCACAGCCCAGGTAAATTGCGGGTTCAGGTAAGGGTTGCCGGCGCTGTAAGTGCTTGGATCAAGAAACTTTTTGAACGGGTTGAGCTGCTGGTAAGACGGACGGTCCAAACGCCGGCTTACATTGAACCCGGTCTCGTATTTTTCCGAAAACTTGTAGTTCAGGAACAGACTTGGGAACAGATTGGTATACTGCCGGTCGAAATTTTCGCCATTCACCAACTGGGTACCTTCGGCATGGGTGTTTTCTGCCCTCAAACCTGCCTGCACACTGAATTTAGACCATTCCTGACTATAATTCACATAACCCGCGTTGATATTTTCCTGGTAGATAAAGTGGTTGGAAATGGTGCTGTCGTACACCGAGGTGCCGGGCACACTCTGGTCAAAAAACTGCAAATCATTGTCGGCATCCACCATACTGGCCTTCACACCGGCTTCCAGTTTGGCTTTACCAGGCAATGGCAGCACATAGTCCGATTTCAGCGATCGAATGGTCAATTGCCCCTGCAAATCGCCTGCCAGCAGATAATCAGGCAGTATTTTTTCACCATTCAATCCGGTATACAGGGTAGTGAACAGTTGATCCGTCTGATTTCCAAATTCGGCCAGATCGAGGTCAACTGTTAGTTCATGTCCTTTATCATTAAATGTCCGTTTGAGGTTGGCATTTGCCGCCCAGGAAAACCAGCGGTCTTTGCTTCGGTTGGAGGTGCCGAAATACGATAGCACCTCGGTTTCCGAACCTTCTACCGCAGAGGTGTTCTGGGCCCGCGGATTGAATCGGTTAAGATTTCCGGAGGCCACCACACCAATCACCGTTTTTTTGTTGGGGAAAAAATCGGCTCCCAGCCGGGCATTTTGTGTATGGTACGGGATGGTCAGGTAATTGCGCTGATCGTAGGCGCCGGTACGGATTTCGTTATCGTAAAACGTACGATAAAGTCTCAAATCATTCATACCCCGGCGAAAATTATAGTTGTAGGAACCAAACACATTTACCTTTTGGCTGCGATGATTCAGGGTGAGTCCGGCTCCGGCCTTTGGGTACACGCCCTGGCCATAACTGGCCGAAACAGAGCCATTGGTGCCCAGATTTTTGTCTTTTTTCAATCGGATATCAATAATACCCGCATTGCCGGCAGCATCATACTTGGCCGAAGGATTGGTGATCAGTTCAATCCGTTCAATGCTGTTGGATGGCAGGGTGCGCAGGAAATTGGATAAATCAGCGCCCGACATCGGATTGGGTTTGCCGTCTATCATCACGATCACGCCCGAGCGCCCGCGCAGGGAAATGGCATCGTTCTGATTCACCACTACGCCCGGCGAACGCTCCAGAATATCCAGTGCTGTGCTGCCGGTAGCCAGAATACTGCTTTCCACATTGACGATGGTGCGGTCGCTGCGTCGCTCAATGAAGGGCTTTTTGGCCGTAACCGTAACGGTATTCAGATTGATGGCGTTGCTGGCCAGCGTAATAGGTGGCAATTCAATACCAGGTGAAGTAGCCGGCGCCTCGATGGAGCTTCCGAACGTTTTTTCGTAGCCCATGGCGGTTACCACCACCAAAAAATGCCCGGCTTTAAGGTCGGAAAATTCAAATCTGCCCGTTGCATCAGAGAGTTCCATTTTGACCAGACTGCTGTCGGCCGCATGCAAAAGACTCACGGTGGCCGCTTCAACAGGCAGTCCGGCAGTGTCGTTTACACGACCGGAAATGGTAATGGACTGGGCTTCAATAAAGGGGTGCATTCCTGCCAGGAGCAGGACAAGGGAGACAAGTTGTTTCATGTTTTATAGCTTAATACACAAATGTGGCCCGCGCCGTTGGCAGCAGCATAAAACATGGACTATTCTGTCTCTGGACAACCCAAAGAACGGTTTAAACCGGGTGTTTGGACGAATGGACGGAAAATGGAGGTTTTGGTAAAGTGACCACTTATAGTGAACCAATGTAGTAGCTGAAAAATGCCCACCAGAATACCCCCTTGAATCTGTACTATTTTGGACTATTTCTATGGTCGATTTTTGCCCCTGAAATCAGTTCAAAAATAAGCACATCATGAAAAAAGCAATTTTACCCCTGTTCTTCATTACTTGCCTGGGCTTTTTGTCTGCCCAACCTGCTATTGAGTGGAAAAAGGCATACGGAGGATCCTTATATGATACTTTTCATGAAATTAAACCTACGAGCGACGGCGGATACATCGTGATAGGCCAATCCAACTCCAACAACGGGAATGCATCTGGCAATAATGGCGACTTTGATATTTGGGTTCTGAAACTATCCAATACAGGCGATATTGAATGGAAAAAATCCCTTGGAGGAAGTGCATTGGAAGCTGGTTATTTCATTGAACAAACCAAGGATGGTGGATATATCCTGACCGGAATCACAGATTCATCTGATGGACAAGTGACCGGTTATCATGGCAACACAGATGCATGGGTAGTCAAATTGAGTCCTTCCGGCGAAATTGAGTGGCAGCATGCTTATGGTGGAAGCCTATATGATTCTGGCAATCAAATTCTTAAGACTGATCACGACACCTATATTTTATTAGCTTATACACAATCCAAAGATGGAGATGTTATGGTGGATTTAAAGGGAATAGGAGACATTTGGTTAATGGAATTAAACCTTACAGGCGATATTCTATGGCAAAGAACATATGGAGGAAGTGATAATGACAACGCTATGGATATCAAGACTACCAAAGAAGGTGGTTATATAATGTTGGGCACTACAAGCTCCAATGATGGAGATGTCTTGGGGTGGCATGGTAAAGCTGATTTATGGTTATTAAAACTGGGAAATTTGGGCGATATTGAATGGGCTAAAACCTATGGTGGTAGTAATTCAGATGAATCAGGCTTTGGATCATCTTCCATACAGATACTGAATGATGGCACTTATATTATTGGAGCAACTACTTACTCTGATGACGGGCAGGTTGCAGGTTCACATGGCAAAGCAGATGGCTGGTTAATTGGGGTTGGTGATACCGGTGCCATGTTATGGCAAAAAACACTTGGAGGAAGTGGGAATGATGCTATTAATTCTATTACCAAAACAATAGACGAAGGATTGGCTTTAATAGGTTATACCGAATCTTTAGATGGCGACCCAACTGGGTTACATGGAGAATATGACTGGTGGGTAATAAAACTTGATAGTTTAAATGAAATTCAATGGCAACAAACCGTGGGTGGAGATAAAACAGAATATGGTTATACTGTGTTGCAAACAGAAGATGGCGGTTATATTTTTAGTGGAATTTCAGAATCTAAAAATGGTGACATGTCGGGCTTTTCTCATCCATTTTATGAAGGCTGGATTTTTAAATTTGCGCCGGATCTGGTTGGCGTACAGGACGTGTCGGCAGCATCAGCCCTCAATGTATTGCCTAATCCAGCCAGCCGGGAAATCCGCTTTGACCTGCCGGACGGAGAAACTTTGCTGTCGGTAAACATCATGGACATACTAGGTCAACATATCCTGGAACAAGCGATTCGAAATGATCAAAGGATAGACATTTCAACACTACCAAATGGTACTTATGTACTTCAAGCCAAAACGAATTCAGGGAAATTGTTCTATGGTAAATTCCAGAAAACAGAGTGACATTAGCCGGTGGGGGTAAGCAAAATATTACCCCCACCGGTTATCATTTGATTATTACTACTCCTTAACCGGCAAAAAAAGGCCGGGCGACATTTCATGAAACCTGATTATTTGTGAAGGCAAGGTATCTGTTGTGGTTTCCAACTGTATGATATCCGGCAATCCGTTATAGTGTGACGGAAAAATATAGGAATACGATGTACAACCTGATTTTCCCTTCGCAGTTGTTGGTAATATAGTGAAGGTTCCAGCTTTATACAATAAGGCTGTTTCCTGAATATAATACGGGCATTGATCTATCCATCGTTCCAGGATGATCACCTGATCATATTTCTTAAGTCCGCGGTTATTATACACTTTAGCTGTCAGTATATCATTCGGTTCAAAAGTCAGTCGCGTACTTAGCGTACCAACCGGCTCCTGACCTGCGGCCCGGATAGAAATAATATCCATATCCACCTGATCCGGATGCCCTTCTGATGGTTGTTTCAATTGTATAATATGCTTGAGACCATTTGTGGTTTCGAAATAATCAACAGCCAAATGCGCGCCCAGCACATACCCCGTATCCTGCCCAATACTTACCTTGTACCAAAAGTGGAACAAGCCATCAAACGCCTCCACCAGTTGGGTATTTTCTTCAATTCTGACCCTCTCGCCCATCTGGATATAACCCAGTGCCATGGCCTGCCGGTTTGGCTCGGGATAGATCTTTACCTTCGGCCGGCAGGCCATGGTAGTGATACCCGGCCTCAAGGTGAGCCTTGGCAGGTTGTTTTGCGCCTGAACGGGTGCAATGCAGCAGAGTGTCAGCCAGATTAAACAGGATAGGTGAGGCATGGTGGGTGGATGTTTTTGGGGTAGAACGTGGAGTAGCAGGGGGATGTTGTGATGATAAAATAATCAAAGCTGTCTTTTAAAGCCAAGTAGGCAACTCGCTCCGTCCTTAAATTCAAGAGAAATTTTCTCTTGAATTTGAACAAAAATATTTTTTTGTAGTTAAAATACCCTATATTTGCTTTTTTAAAGAGAAATTTTCTCAAAATGCTTGTCAGATTCACTGTTTCCAACTTTCTTTCTTTCAAAGAACCTACCGAGTTTAACATGCTCACCGGAAGCCCTCGTCGGCTGATGCATCATGTTTATGAGCCTGTGAAAGGGCTGGAGCTCTTGAAAATGGCGGCAGTGTATGGCGCTAACGGAGCGGGAAAATCGAATTTGGTGAAAGCGATGGTTTTCATGCGTAATTTAGTGACGCATGGCTGGCAGTCACCGAAAGGAATGCAATATCAATTAGAATCCTCTCGGGAGGAGAAAGCAAGTACTTTTGAAGTAGAATTCGTTTGTGAAGGTTCATCATATCTGTATGGCTTTGATTTATTATCAGCATCTATATCAGAAGAATGGCTATACAGAACACAAGCTGGCAAGCCGGACGAAATTGTTTTTCATAGATATACCCAAGCTGGAAAAACCCAAATTAAAGTCGCAAATGCTTTAATAAATACCCCGGAGCAACAACTGCGGTTACAACTTTATGAACAAGAGATCCTAAAAGATACCGACACTCTGTTACAGGTGCTTGCTATATCGAAGGCCCCTTTTGAACCGGCACAGGCAGTACACCGCTGGATCACTAAGTTGTGGATCGTTTTGTTCCCACACTCTCAACCTTTAGGGCTTGTATGGGACCTTATTTCGAATCCGGACTTCTTCCAGTTTGCCAAAGAGATGATGTGCACGTTCCATACAGGAATTTCTGATATAAAGATTGAGACCCAGAGCCTTACGGATTTCTTCGGGCATGATGACCCGGCATTGCTCCAGCGAATGGAATCAGATTTGGCTAAGGCAGAGTCCGTGGGCAAGTCGTTCTATATCCGAAACACCATAATGGGTGAAGAAATACTGATTATTCGAGAAAATGGCCGCTCTGTTGTTAAACGCATAATACCTCTCCACCGAGGACAAGGCGATGCATTAGTGCCATTTACCATATCACAGGAGTCAGACGGAACAAGAAGGCTGTTAGATTTGATTCCGGCTTTCTTTGGAGCTATACAGGGGCCTGCCACAATCATCATTGATGAAATTGAGCAAACTATTCATCCCGTTTTGTTGCATGAATTAGTGTCTAAATTTGCAATGGACCCAAAAACAAAAGGTCAGTTGGTATTTACCACCCACGAGGCACACTTACTGGATCAGGAGTACATGCGTTCTGATGAGTTTTGGTTTGCGGAAAAAAATAAACATGGCGCTACTTCATTAACGCCATTAAGTGATTTTAAAGATGTTCGCTATGACTTAGATCTTCGCAAAGGCTATCTCATGGGGCGATTTGGGGCCATTCCATTCACTGGCGATCTTCGCCACTTTAACTGGGATGTTTATGCCGAAGCGGAACATTAACCGAGCCTATAAACGGGGAGAAGCGCATAGAGATGCCAGGCTGTTTATCATCGTCACCGAAGGTGAACGGGAAGACAAGTATTTTGGTTGGTTTGACCGCAAAAACCAACGAATCAGGGTGCAACTTGTGCCGAGGCAGGAACAAGCCTCAGCTCCTAAACATTTTTTGAATCGCCTTCATCAGTTTTTGGACACCGAAGGGATTGACCCTCAGATTGGTGACAATGTGTGGTTTGTGTTGGATGTTGATAAGTGGACGCGTGAGTCCATTGATGCGCTTATCATTGCTTGCGAACAAAATAATCAATGGCACATAGCCATCAGTAATCCGTGTTTTGAAGTTTGGCTTAATTTACACCATGGGCCACTGCCTGGTGGGGATTTGGATTGCAACGCTTTAAAAACGATGCTAAATACTCGCCATCGGGGTGGCTTTCACCCTGATACCATTTGCCCACTATTGGATGATGCCATCAGGTATGCACAGGAAGCTGATACACATCCTGAGCAAATGTTTCCAGGCAGGATGCAAACCAAAGTACACTCGCTCGCCGTTGCCATGAGCGCAGTTTTAGGCCAAAACTGGCGCTGATTTCAATTTGTGCTTGTCAACAGCCATACTACCGGACATTTTTTCATATCCAACCTTGTTTCCTATCTTCGCCACGTAAAAAACTATTGCGCCTCCGCTGAATCCATGCCCGCATTACCCAAACAAACGCTTCGCCAACTCATTGCCACGGCCTGTACCGATGAGGCCATGACACAGTTGCTCGAATGTTTGGCCGGGGCGCCCAAATACCAGAAAATCTATACTAAAATCATCCTGCTCAATGGCCAATGGATGGAGCTGGATGATAACGTGCGCCTCAACTTAGTCTCCCGAAAAGAAGTAGCCACCGAACGCGCCCGCATCAATGAAGCAGTGCTCGCTTATCTCGACCAGCTACCGGATGCATTGGAGGCGCCAGCCAACTCCGCCCAGGCTGCCTTGCTGCAATCCGTACAGCAAATAGCCTCTGATGCAAGTTGGGAATATGACCTCTTCTTCAGCTTTTCCAGTAAAGACACCGAAGCTGCCCGCGATTTTTGCTACCAATTGCGCGGACGCGGCCTGCGTGTTTTTTTTCTCGGCGGATGATTTACGCACGCGCGGCGGACACAACTTTGGCCAGGTTATTCTGTCAGCCCTGAAAACCAGCAGGCATTTTCTCCTTTCTTGCTCGCCCAATGCCATGGCTTCTGAATGGGTAGAGCTGGAACACGATACTTTTTTCCAACAATATCACCTCAAAAACCAAAAAGAACGGGGTTTTTATATCGCCGAAGGGCCCGACTTTGAAAGTCAGCTGGTGCCGGAGTTTTATCGCCGAATTCAAGCCATCCGCACCGCGGAAGAATTGCTGCAAAGCTTGTCTGGGAAAAAAATGGCCGCTCCCAAGCCCGCTGCTGCACAAAAAATACCTCCTGCTTCTACCTCCAGTGCCGCTGAAGACATTGCCTGGGAATTTACCGAAGAAGCCAACACCCGCGCTGGTTATGAGCGTTTTTTGACCAAATTTCCTGATGGACATTACGCCTCCGCCGCCCGTCAGCACTTAGCCACCTTTGAAGCCGACGATACCGCCTGGGAGTTTGCCTCACACCACCCAAGCGCCAGTAGCCTGGAAAAATACCTGAAAAAATTCCCCAATGGCCAGCATGCGGCTGCGGCAAAAAAGGAGCTGGCAGAGATCAAGGCAGAGGCCGCACGAAAATCTGCACGGTTTGACAAAGACATGGTCTTCGTAAAAGGCGGGGCCTTCCTCATGGGCAGCCCTGCCTCCGAAGCCGACCGGAACGAGAGCGAACACCAGCACGAAGTAGAGGTTTCTGATTTTTGTATCGGGAAATATGCCGTTACGGTGGAAGCTTTTGCAAAATTTATAGAAGCTACGAAGTATCAAATAGATGCCGACAATGCCGGAACGAGCAGGATTTGGACTACCCAATGGGAAGATGTGACGGGGGTAAACTGGAAATGCAACACCAGGGGTAATCCTCGCCCCGTATCCGAGTACAACCACCCCGTACTGCATGTGAGCTGGAACGACGCCTTAGCCTACTGTCAATGGCTTTCCGAACAGAGCGGCAAAACCTTCCGCCTGCCCACCGAAGCAGAATGGGAATACGCTGCCCGGGGCGGGGGGCAAGGGAGCCTGTTTGGCAATGGTAAAAACAAAGCAGATCCAAAAGAAATCAACTTTTCCGGTAGTGAAGCCAACAAAAAACCTTATTCCATAGCCGGACTATACAGAGGCAATACCGTTCCTGTGGGCAGCCTGAACTGCCCCAATGCCTTGGGTTTGCACGATATGAGCGGGAATATATATGAGTGGTGCGCGGACTGGTATGGCGCATATTACTACCAAAAAAGCCCGCGCAAAAATCCCTCAGGCCCAGAAAGTGGCTCCAGCAGAGTCTTTCGTGGCGGGTCGTGGGACGACGGCCCGCGGAGCTGCAGGGTGGCATTTCGCGGCAACGCCACGCCTTCTATTCGCGCAGCCGACATTGGCTTTCGCCTTGCCAAGACGGTTTAGTTTTTAGCTTTTTACTTTTTGCAAATTGCCGCTACAAGGAATTCTCCACTGTAGTGGTTTTATTGCCTATATATATGGGTGTTAGGCTTATGTGTTTCCATTTTTCGGATATATCGGAAAAGCGGATTGGATATATCCGAAGTTTTTCCACACAGCGCCCCGGTTTAATATTTTACAGAAGAAAATCAATCATTTAAACCTCTGCGCCTCTGTGCCTCTGCGGTAAAAATTACTTTTGAGACACCCTCTTAAATATGCTTTTGTTAATGAATTAACATTCCCTAACACGATCTAACTTTGCCGCCCACAACCGCTCTCCATGAAAGTCCATTTCTACCTGCACTACGGCACCAAATTCGGCGAATCTTTTTCCCTCCAACTCTCCAACGGCGAAACACACCCGCTGGAATACCTCAACGATGAACTCTGGCAACTGAGCCTGGACCTCAAACCGGCCTCGTTCCCCAACGGCCTGGCCTATTCCTACCTGTTCCACAGCGCCGACGGGCTTCACAAACCGGAAGCTGATCCGGGTCGACATCTGGACCTGAGCCAGTTGCCGGGCGAGGTGTCGGTGTTTGATTACTACAACCCCATGGGGCAGGTAGAAAATGTGTTCACCACGCAGCCATTCCGCAACCTGCAACACAGCCAAAGCACCGCCAAAACAGACAAAAAAACCGCCTTCACCCACGTCTTCCGGGTAAAAGCGCCCATGCTTCAGCCAGACGAAGCCGTTTGCGTCCTGGGCCACGGCATTGCGCTGCGCAACTGGGATACCGCCGCACCACTTTTGCTACAGCACCACAACGGCTGGTGGGAAATCCGCCTCGACCTCTCCAACGAAGCCTTCCCCCTGGCCTATAAATACGGCGTCTGGAACACCCGCACCAACAAATTCCTCGGCTTCGAAACTGGCGGAAATCGTACGCTCTTCAGCTCCGTCCACCATCAACCGTCCACCGTAGGCCGTCAACCGTCCACCGTACTCCACGATGGCTTCGCCCGCTTCCCGCTGCGCCAATGGAAAGGCGCCGGGGTGGCTATTCCGGTGTTCAGCCTGAGAACCCACCAAAGCTGGGGCGTAGGGGAATTCACAGATATCCCCCTGCTGGCCGACTGGGCTAAACATACCGGGCTCCGACTCCTGCAATTGCTGCCTATCAACGACACCACCGCCACACATACCTGGACGGATTCCTATCCCTACGCGGCCATTTCGGCGTTTGCGCTGCATCCCATTTTTATCAATGTGGAACAACTGGCAGGTAAAAAACACACCTCGGTGCTGAAGCCATACCTGAAAAAACAAAAGGAACTGAACGCTCAACCTGCGGTGGATTATGAAGGGGTGATGCAAACCAAGTGGGATATCCTCCGGCAATTGTACGACCTGCAAAAAGCCGACTGGATCAAGGATGCCGATTACCAGACCTGGTACCAGGCCAACCGGCACTGGCTGGCCCCCTATGCGGCCTTTTGCTGGCTGCGCGATGCCAACGGCACTTCCGACTTTGGCCAATGGAGTAAACACTCCGTGTACAAACAGGCCGAGATTGACAAACTCCTCGATCCCAAAAGCAAATCCTTCGATCAGATCGGTCTCCATCTGTTCGTACAATGGCACCTGCACCTGCAGCTCAAAGCTGCCGTGGATTATGCCCATGGACTGGGTTTATCGCTCAAAGGCGATATCCCCATCGGCATTTACCGCTTCTCCTGCGATGCCTGGGTAGCGCCCGAGCTCTACAACATGAACGCTCAGGCTGGCGCTCCGCCGGATGATTTTGCCGAAAAAGGTCAGAACTGGGGCTTCCCCACCTACAACTGGGCCCGCATGAAAGCCGATGGTTTTGCCTGGTGGAAACAGCGTTTTGAGCAGATGAGCCTGTACTTCGATGCGTTCCGGATTGACCACATTCTTGGTTTCTTCCGCATCTGGAGCATCCCCATGGATGCCGTGGAGGGCATTCTGGGTCAGTTTGTGCCCTCCATCCCGGTCACAGAAGCAGAGCTGCGCCAGGCAGGCGCCGGGTTCGATTACAATCGTTATTGCAAACCATACATCACGGAGGAGATTCTGCACCAGATGTTTGGCGGGAATGCGGCAAAGGTAGCTACGCAATTCCTGCAACCCGGTCAGAATGGCCGGTTCGATTTCAAACCTGAATTTGATACCCAGCGCAAGGTAGAGGCCTGGATCAGCGCCCAAAAGCCATCTGATTTCCTCACGCAAGTGCGCGAGGGCGTGTATGAGCTGCAATCTAATGTGATCCTCATGCCCGCGCCGGAAGGCTATGCATTCCGTTTCGGCATTGAAAAAATAAGCAGCTTCCAGCATTTGCCGGATGGAGTAAAAGCAGCCCTGAAAAGCCTGTACGTGAACTATTTCTACCGCAGGCAGGACGATTTCTGGCAACGCGAGGCCATGGAAAAGCTGCCGGCGCTCAAAGCCGCCACGCAGATGCTCATTTGTGGCGAAGACCTTGGTATGGTGCCAGCCTGTGTGCCTGATGTGATGGAAGAATTGGGTATCCTCAGTCTCGAAATCCAGCGCATGCCCAAAGCCACCGGAATCACCTTTTTCCACCCCAAAGACGCCCCATACCTGTCGGTAGTAACGCCCAGCACCCACGACATGAGTACCATCCGCGGCTGGTGGGAAGAAGACCGGGCACTGACGCAGCGTTTTTACAATGAAATACTCCAGCGCCACGGTGAAGCGCCCTATTTCTGCGAGGCCTGGGTGAACAAGATCATTCTGGAACAACATTTCCACTCACCGGCCATGTGGGCCATCTTCCAGCTCCAGGACCTGTTGGGCATGGACGCTGCCCTGCGCCGCGAAAACCCCGCCGACGAACGCATCAACATCCCTGCCAACCCCAGGCATTACTGGCGCTACCGGGCGCATATTGCCCTCGAAGACCTGCTCAAAGCCGGAGGATTTAATGCCGGCGTGCGGAGACTGGTGGAAGATAGCGGGAGAGCGGAATAAGACAGGATTGACGATTGAAGAGTACATGAGTACATGATTGAAGATGGATAGCGTTGCGCTTGGGTTCCGTAAGTAGCCAGGCCAGGCGTCCTCCCTCTTCAATTATGTACTCATGTACTCTTCAATCATGTAATCTTCAGTCCAATCCCGCTCATCCCTCTGCCCGTAATCCCGCCGCTGTGTCGGTGAGAGAAGAAATCCTGTGGGTTGAGCAGGGTGCAGTAGGGCGATATTTCTACATGCGTTTGGGGCACGCCGAAATCCAGCAATTGGGCGGCATTGGCTTTTTTCAGGTCTACAAAGAATTTACTGCGGTCTGGATCCCAGCGTTTGAAGGAATCTCCAAATTGCTCCGCCACTTCCGGACCCACTTCAAAGGAACATTCATCAATGCAAGCGCCGAGGTAGGCATAGCAATCGGCGCCGCGGGTGCCATAGGTATTGGCCATAAGGGCCAGGGTTTTGGATACTATCTGTGCTACGGTACCTTTCCAGCCGGCATGAATGGCTGCCACGGCGCGGTTGACGGGGTCGTATACCAGAATAGAGGCGCAATCAGCTACTGAAACTGCCAGCAGAATACCTGGCACATGAGTGATCAGGGCATCGTATCCTTCCGAGCCCCCCGGGGTTTCCACAATTCGAATCTGATCGCTGTGTACCTGCCTGGACCAGGCCATTTGGTCCGGAGCAAAACCCAGTGCAGTACAATATCGGCGGCGGTTTTCGGCCACATCGGCCGGATCATCGGCGGTGCTCTTGCCCAGGTTCATGGTATCATAAGGCGGCTTGCTCACGCCACCATGCCGGGTACTCTGCCCCGCAGAAATATCCTCAAACCGATCAAAAACCGCCGGACGAATGACAACAGAATTCAGTATATTCATTTCAATCAAAGCCCCAGCGGGGCGGTAATATTGGTGGACAAAAATACGGGGTTGGTTCGCACGGATTGGGTTTCGCACAGATTTCACACAGATTATTTGCACAGATTTTACACAGATTTGGCTTCCCACAAATTACGCAAATGAACCACATATTTCCGCCGAAGGCGATTAAAACTGCCGAAGGCAGCCCAAAATCCGCGTCATCCGCGTCATCCGCGTTCCAAAAAAATCCGCGTTCCCAGCGTTCCAAAATACGTGTTGTATCTTGTGCCCAACAAATCCGCGTTCCCCATGGCTAAACCACGCACCATCTTTTTTTGCTCCAACTGTGGCGCTTCCGCCCCGAAATGGCTTGGCAAATGCCCCCATTGCGGCGAATGGAATACCTACCAGGAAGAAATTATCCAGAAAGAAACCGTTGCAGAGGAAAAAAGAAAATCCTGGGCGCCTACCACCGGCGGACGCGCGGATGCAGCCAAAGCAATCCTGCTTCAACAGGTGCAAACCGGCAAAACCCAGCGCCTCGCCACGCCAGATCAGGAACTTAACCGGGTGCTGGGCGGCGGTATAGTTCCGGGTTCGCTGGTATTGATTGGCGGACAACCCGGCATCGGCAAGAGTACCCTGTTGCTGCAAATTGCCATGAAAATACCGGCCAAAGTGCTCTACGTTAGCGGTGAGGAAAGTGAAGAACAAATCAAAATGCGTGCAGACCGTGTAGGAGCCTTCAAATCTGAATGTTATATCCTCACCGAAACCAATACCACCAAAATACTCCAGCAAGCCCAGGAAATCCTGCCGCAGATGATGATCGTGGATTCCATCCAGACTATGAGCACCCC
>DATGWL010000139.1:0-56596 GCA_035299505.1 Saprospiraceae bacterium
GCCTTCGTGGTGAAAAATTCCCTTCGCGTCCTTTGCGTACTTCGCGGTGAATCCCCAAAAACAAAATCGGCTCAACCGTTTCCAGCTGTGCCGATTTCTCGTATCGGCGGCTAAACCCGCCGGTACAAAGATGGTATTCTATTCAAACACAATCATACGGGCCATAACGCCTTCAGCAAAATACACTTTCGCTGTGTATATACCCGCAGGCAGGTTGCCCCGATCCAGTTGTGCAGAGCTGTGGCTCAAACCATACTGGCTGCTTACCATACGACCGCTTGCATCAAACAACTCGATGCCTTGCATCAGGTATTCGCTTGGTACTGTCAGGGTAACTTCGCTGGTTGCAGGGTTTGGCATGATGGTGAGCTGGATGTTGTCTTTCACCAGTTCTTCAGTGCCTACTGTACAACAAATATCCAACGCGCGACAAGCCAGTGGCGCAGTGTAACCAATGATGGTGTCGATATAAGCACGAGCGGTTACGCTGTTGGTATTACAGTTAGCAGTTGCCGGTGGAACGGATGCCCATTCCCACGGACCAGACTGATTGTTTGGCGTTCCAACAAGCGGATAGAAACCCGCGCGGCCACCATTGATGGCATTCGCTGCCTGTACAAACGCATTATTGTTGCAATCGTCAGACTTCTTAAACACATCATTGGTATGGTAAGTGCCCTCAATAAGGGTCTGTACACCACAAGAACCAGTTACGTTTACTACCGGAGGGAAGTCAGGAGGCAGTGGCACTACTACCAGACCGTCTTCACATGGTGCAAATGGATCACTCACTACGTGGAAAGATACCAGCGGCGGCATCAGGTTGTCCAGCCAGTTTTTGTCGCCCAAAGCGCCACCCATGTTCACAGCCATAGCAAAATCAGAGGAGTAACCCTCGTGGTTTGGTACGCAAAGGGTATCGCCTACCGGAATACCAGTGATTGAGTTATACGTCGCATCTACCAGACAAACCTGCTGTGGTGCAGGCGGGTTACCGTAAATATCGCCATTGTATGGCTGAATAACCATCGGAGTAGTGGCGTTCAACATGAACTTACCAGGCTCTGAAGTATTGATGATATCGGTGTAGTTGTTCAGCGACGCAGCCGCCAAAGTGATATAACCACCGGTACCCTGACCCCAGAGAATGATTTTGTCGGTATCAATTTTGTACTTGTTGGTGGTAGCAGCATCCTTGCGGAAGTAGCGCACGCAGGTACGTGCATCCTGCACGCCGCGGTAAGCCGCATTGATCAGGGTGAAACGACGCACCAGCTCAGTGGTAGCCAGCGGGTTCCAGCCCAGACGGTAATCAGCTACAGCCACAACATAACCCATCTTAGCCAGGCGAGTGGCAATCTCCACACAGGAAGAATCGTCAATCGTGCCATAGCAGCCAGAGTTCTGCGGGAAAGGCAGGAAGTTGCCAGTGTGGAAGTAAATCACCAGCGGACGCTTGGTTTCTGTATCACCAACAGGCTGATACACGCGCATAGCAAGTGGCTGACGCAGGGTATGCCCAGTTACCGGAATGGTCAACACGGTAAAGTTGGATCCGTAAACATCAAGATTGGAAGTAACCTCCGCAAATACGGGGTCTTTGTAACGCTCCTGTGCCGTAACTGCGGCCGCAGTCAGCAAAAGTGCCAGCGTGAAAAGGGTAGCAATTTGTTTCATGTCCGTGACGATGAATTAGGTTAACAATAGTTGATTTGTGCAATGAGTTTGTTTTCGTGGTCTTTCAGGGCCTTAAATCGTATATTGTAAGCGCAGCTTATTTCTTTTTCCACTCATACACCAAACTGGCATATGCCATACGGCCAATCAACGGACCGCCATAGGTTTGGTAGCGACGATTGTCCAGAATATTCGCAGCACCCACTTTGAAAGTCAACCCGGCATCTTTTACCGGCACATTCAGGTTCAACTGTGCATCCAGCATGTCGTACGTTGGGATAAATCCTGTAAACTGCGGAGAACCTTCAAAAGTAAAACCTTCAATCCACTTATACACCACATTGAAGCCCCAAACGATTTTTTTATTTTTTTTGCTCAATGGCAAATCCCTTCCGCTCAGGCCAACATTATACTTGTGCTCCGGTGTATTAAATGCCGGAATGATAGGATCGTCCACCGCAGAATTCAGTCGGTTCCAGGAGTAGTTGCCCTGCACCATGTAGTAATCCCCAAAGTAGTAGTTCATTCCCAGCGCCAGCCCCTGGGTGGTTACGGTGCTGGTGGAGTTGGCCGCTACGCGATACGCTTTAATAGATTGATAATCAAGTCCAAAGAAAGGATCAATCTCGGCGGCAATACCAATATTGTAGCCAATAAAATTGTCGTAAATGCTGTAATAATATCCTGCATCCACATACAGTTTTTTGAACAGCGTGGTGCGGTACCCCAATTCAAAGGTTTTTACTTTTTCCGGCTGAATGGGCGCCACGTCAAAGCGTTTCAGCAAACTTTGGGTTGGGAACGGAACAGCCAGGTAATCACGCAAAGACTCCAGCGTAATCAGGTCCTTATAGCCGGTAATGTTGCCCAGCAATGTAGCGCGACCCACGTTCAGGAACAGGTACTGGTCGGTAAGTGTTGGGTTGCGGATAGCTGAGGAGAAACTGGCGCGCAGGTAATTGTTCTCCCGGGGGTTCCAAACGGCTGATACCGCAGGCGTAGCCAGCCATTTGAAGTTCTGGTTTTTATCTACCCGCACCGTTCCGTTAAACTTCCAGTCGCCCCAACTCTTCTCCACACCGGTGTACATACCAAATTCGTAGTTGGTAATTTTCCGGTAAAAGGAGTCGATAATGGCGTTGTTGGCGTCTCTTTCGTAGGTAATAGTATCGGAGAAAATGGTACCTTCGGACACCGGACGGTAAAAACGCACATTGCCGCCTACCAGCCAATAGTTCAGCCATTTAGGGGTAAAACGGTACTCGCCATGCACATGGTACAGGGCCGACTGGTCAAAAAACTTGGTGCCGCCCTGGGTAGATTTTCTGGAAGTGATGTCGTTAAACAGGCTGTCGAAACGCGCTGTACCCGGCTCATAGAAATCGTAAGCCACTTTTTGTCCGGGCAGGTTGTGCGCCTGGTTGGCATAGGCTTCTGCCAGGCTGTGCATGTTGGCCAGCGAATCGCGGTAAGCCAGCATCCAGGCATCAATGGCGGCCAGTTCTGCCTGTGTGGGAGTGTTGGAGCTTGGCGTCGGGAAGCCCCATTCTTCTTCCATTTTGCCAAAATACACATTACCCAGTGCAGGAGAGGTCCACCATTTTTCATAATCTGAAGCCCAGCGCTGATTGTCTTTGGTGAGTTGCTGCATGCGCAGCGCCGTGAAATAGGGGTCGTATGAATTTCCCGCATCCTCATTGGTGGAATAAGCGCGCAGGAAGAATTTGTCTTTTTTGCGGAATTCAATCCGGTTTTGGAAAAACAGGATATCGCGCAAACTAAAGCGGTTATCGCCCTGATATACGGTTGTGCCCGCACCAAAACTAGAGGAAAGGATCAATTCCGGCGATTCAAAGCCTTTGGCCGGATTCGTGCGGAAATGCAGCGCGGCATTGGCTTTGGTATTGCGGGTATTGTAATCCACCAGATCTACCTCACGGTATCCCGTGCGGTGGTAGATGTTCAGACCAGCGCGACCGCTGTTCCAGGCCGGATTAGCCGAGCCATCGAAACGGGCCACATATTCGTCGCCGTAAATATTTACTGCATCATATCTACCCGGATTTTGTGCGGTGGTGTAGAACTGTCCACCGGATTCGGTGCCGGTTACCGGGTCGTAATTGTTGGCTTCCCAGTCATTGGCGCGCAGGTGGAAGAAGTTGAGTTTATAGGCAAAAACCTCGTCGCCTTTTTTGTTTTTGATGGCATCTGCCCAGCGGATAGCGCCTTCCCAAAGGTTGCGTTCGCCGGATTTGATGGAAGCGGAGAGTCCTTTATGTACAAAAGGATTTTTGGTTTCCATGGAAATCACCCCGTTAAAGGCGTTGGGGCCGTAAAACGCCGAACTGGCGCCCTGAATCAGGTCTACTTTCACCACATCCAGATCGCTGGACCCCAGAAAATTACCCAGAGAGAAGTTCAGGCCTGGCGCCTGATTATCTACCCCGTCAATAATCTGCAGGGAACGTACCGGACTGGTGGAGTTAAATCCGCGGGTATTGATAATGGTAAAACCCAGCGAAGCCGTGGTAAGGTCTACGCCTTTGAGGTTACCCAAACCGTTGTAAAAGTTCACAGAGGCCGTTTGTTTGATAGCCAGAGCGTCCATATTTTCCACGGTTAGCGGCGCCGCTTTTTGTTTGTCATCAATGCGCTGACCCACCACCACAGCTTCCTCCATCACGATACTGGCGGTGGACAAACGAATATCTATTTTCTGGGCAAGGTCTGTCACGTTGAGTTCCTGCGGTTCATAACCGGTATAGGAAATTTTGATGGTGACCGGCAATTTTTCCACTTTAAGCACAAATGCGCCCTCATAATCAGTCAGTGCGCCACCTTGTGCATTGGTGGGCACCACACTGGCCCCAATCAGATCGTCGCCGGTTTCCGCGTCACGAACTTTACCTTTCAGGGTTACCTGAGCATGCAGTATATGGCCAAAAATCAGGCTAAACAGCAAGAGCGTAATAGTAGCGTAGATTTGCTTCATGTGCGTTTGTTTGTTTTTCAGACAAAAGAGCCGGGAATCAGAGTTCTCTCCCAACTCTGTTCGCTGGGCAAAAGAAGAAAGAAAATTTGATTTCAAAAGGCAAATCTCTAAGATTGACAAGTTTAGGCGCAGCAATTCACATCCTGGTCAACCACCCAGTCATATGTATGGCAAACCAACATTTATCAAAATTATATTTTTCTAATTACCCGAAACAAAAACAACAATAAATTTTGTTAGTTTTAATTTAAAATATTATACCTTTGAACACGATTTCAATCCAACTATTCCCTAAACCATTGACCTATGCCGATTTCTCTGCCCTCCTATTTCTTCTCCAATTTCTCGAACCATCATGCGCGTGTAATCAGCCCCGTACAGCGGCCTGATTATACCGTTCATTAGCTTCCTCCGAAGTTTACATTCTACACGTTTTTTGGTTATTGAAGTCAGGTTTGCCTGTCTTCCGCACATCTATGGGCATTCTTCTGAATAGCCTGTAACACTCTTTTGTATTGTTCACCTTAAACTTTTATAACAGATGAAACGCATTCTCCTAACCCAATGGCTTTTATTAGCCACAACCATTTTCACCCTGCCTCTGTTTGCTCAAAACGTTTTTGAAGGCACCCAGCAATGGCACCCACAGGACCATTCTGCCTGGAAAATTGAGCCTCAAAACATTCAAAATTATGTGATAATGGGTAACAAGTTCTTCGAGCCGAACAACAATACCCTATACATCTCAGAATTCAGTGAATTTGCACAGTTTAATTCCTGGAGTCGCGCACATACCGCAACTGAGAACCTGCAAACCTTTTGGAAAAGCTTTTGTAAAAGCACCTCTCCTGTTGGATACTTTGCTGTGGCCGGCACTGCCAGCGGGAACAAGGTTTACACCCTGACCACAAATGCTACCGGGCAAAAGTTTTGGGAACGTGTGTCCAATCTACCATTCAACATGCAATATGGCGGCGTATGCCAGGCAACGAATGGCGGATATATAGCCTGCGGCTCTAACAACAGTGGAGAATTAGCAGTGACCAAATTTAATGGCCTGGGGGAAGCCGAATGGACGATGGACTATCCTGTTAGCGGCTTCGGTTGGTGCATTAAACAAGCCAATGGCGGTGGATATGTGCTTGCCGGCACCAGATCTGTTATTCGGATCGAGGTAGATGGCAGCCTGGTATGGGCAAAAACACTCAATCTGCCGATTTCTCCAGATGGCAGCAATTATTCCTACACAGAATTTGAAGAGATCCTGCCTCTTTCCGGCGAAAATGGCTTCATCTTAACCGGTTCGGCTTTCTCCAACTCACATTCAGGCGCCTATACGGCTCGTTTTTCCTGGGCGGGCACGCAGGTATGGGCCAAGATCAACGAAACCGTTAATACCGCATTGCCAGGCACCCCTGTTTGCTGGATCAACAACGCTGTTTTATCCAATAGCGGCAGTAAAGTTATCACCACATGGCGCAACGGTCCGGTTAGCTCCGGAGGAGCATTACGCGCTCAACTGGTAAACATAGCTGATGGAGCCCAAGGAGCAGTACAAGGCCTTGGTAATGCAATCCCTGTTCAGGAAGCATTTGCCACGCGCGCACACGGGCGATTGGTTATTGGAGGCACCAGAGGCACCTATTCACAAGCATATGCTTATTCCAATACGCAGTTTTTAATCGACAATGCTCTGCCACAATCGCCTGGCGCTCAACTGGATGTAGATAACATACCCAATGTACCCACAGTGTCTGGTTACCTCACCAGTGTTCGAAATGCGTTTCCAACTTATGAATCAGGAAAGGTAAAATTCGACGATCCGACCCTGACTTTTGCCAGTAGGACAGCCTACACCGACCTTACAATTTTTCCAAATCCAAGTAACGGACTTGTTTATGTTGGCGGCAAAATGGAACCTGGCGCTATGCTGCGTATATTCGACCTTACAGGAAAATTAATTGTGGAAAAACAGGTTCCGGATGGCGAATCAATGCTAAACTTCGACCTGACCAGCCAACCCAAAGGCATGTACAGCATTCAAATGGCTGGCACTTTATATAACATCACCCGAAAGTTTATTCTTGAATAGTTGTCTATAAGGGGTCATTTGGGGAGGTCATTTAGGAGGTCATTTTAAGTCATTTAAGGGTCATTTAGGTGGTCATTTTAAGTCATTTAAGGGTCATTTCAGTTAGTCATTTATTGGCTCTAATGCCCTTAAATGACCACCTAAATGACCCTTAAATGACTTAAAATGACCTCCTAAATGACCCTTAAATGACTTAAAATGACCTCCTAAATGACTTTAAAAGCTCACTTCATCCCTTTCCACTGTTCAAAAAAGGCAGGAACACAATCGTTACTGAGTGGCGTTGCTGCATTAAACAGGGCGCAAATGCCAATGCCGTCTTTGCGGTTGAAGGCAATTTCGCTTTTATAGCCGTTTACGTAGCCGCCATGGTAAATGATGGTGTCGCCATGATCGTCCAGCACACGCCAGCCCATAGCGTAGGAGGCAGCATCCCTGGGCAACCAACGCGGAAAAATGCGGCGTTCCTTATCAGTCTTAACCACAGGATGGAACACCTGATCAAGCGTGCTGGGAGCAATTACTTGTGGCTTTTGTCCCAACAACATCAGAAGCCACTGTCCCATATCTGATATACTGGCATTTATGCCTCCGGCAGCGGTGGCATTGTAATACAAGGGAGAAATCTTGTCGGCGCGCCAAAGGCCCCACCCTACCGGCACATGCGGCGGGGTTTTATCCGGTTCCTGCATCAGGCTCTGGTAATCGCAGGAAGCGTGGTGCATACCAAGAGGCAGGAAAATCTCTTCTGCCAGCAGTTGAGCGTATGATTTGCCTGTTTTTTGCTGCATCACCTGTTCAATGATGCACAGCGCAGCATTCTGGTACGCATAAAACTCGCCCTCTTTCCCGCTCACCGGAGCTGTTGGGAAATATTCCCGCACAATCCGATCAACACTGAAATCCTTTTCAATGAGGTTGGTAAAAGCATGGTACGGAAGTCCGGTGGTATGCGACAATAAATGCCATAATTCTACCCGGGAGGCTTGTTTACGGTCGCGCAGCACAAATTCGGGATAATATTCCTGCACGCGATCCGTCCAGCGCAGCACACTATCCTGCACCAGCAAACCGGTCAGCACTCCAGCAAATCCTTTAGACAGGGAGCCAATCCGAAAAACTGTATTTTCATCAATGGAGTCCGGCTGGCCATACACTCGCGGCCCATAGCCTTTGATAAAGAGAATCTGATTGTCCTTGACAATCACCAACGCCGCACCGGGCGTATTGGTCAAACGAAATTGCTCTTCGAAATACCGGGCATACTCCCGGGCAAACGTATCAAGTCGGGTTTCAACCTTTAGAGGCTTTTTGATCTCAGCCGACTTCACCTGGACATCTGGCCCAGGCGCAAAATAACAGGTCGACAACAGCGGACACAGGAGTAAAAGAAAAAGGCGGAACTTCATAAGGACCGCGAAGATAATACGAGTGAGTGAGTGTTTGAGTGTTTGAGTGTTTGAGTGTTTGAGTGTTTGAGTTGGCGTTCGGCTGGAGTTTACCACTAAGCCACAGAGGGCACTAAGAAAGATACTCCTTAGTGCCCTCTGTGGCTTAGTGGTAAACTCCAGCCGAACGCCAACTCAAACACTCAAACACTCGATAACTCAAAAACTCGTAAACTCACCTCCGATTCCTTCCCGGCCTCATTTGTTGCCGGTCCTGGCGGCGTTCGCGGGCTTCCTGGAGTTTTTTCACAAGTGATTCACGGAATTCACGCTCTGCAGCGGGTAGTTTGGCTACTTTTCTGAGAGGCAGCACTTTACGGAGCTTCTGGTAGGCGTCTTTTTCCAGATCCAGTTCGCGTTGTTTCATTTCAAAGTGCCGACGAATTTGTTCCTCCACTTCTGTATCGCTCATCTGATCGAGCTGCTTATTGGCCTTGAGGTCTTGCTGTATTTGTTCGCGCCGGTCGGTGTATTCATTGTACACCGGCCAGAACTGTTGTGCTTCTTCAGGAGTAAGGTTCAATACCCGGGTGAATACCTCTGCCCGGAAAGCCGCTAATCGGGCTTCTCTTTGTTCCGGATCTACCTGAGCCTGCGAGGAGGTCAGGAACACCCCCATCAGCAGTAATGGCAGCCAGCCTTGTTTCTTGATGATGTTCATAGCGAGAGCATGTATTATTGGGTTAGAGTATCTGTTCAAGTTCTTCATCAGTCATTTCATCCAGAATGGCATCCAGATCATCGGGATGAATGTCTGCTTGTTTACGTTTAGCTGGTTTACCGGTTTCTGCAGGCTGTTCAGTTGTTTCTTCCGAAATGTCTTCAGGCTCCAGGGAGGCCAATTGTTCTGGTTCAAATTCGTGGGCATTTTCCAGTACATAAGCCTCCAATTCTTCCTCACTGAGTTCCACTGAGGCTACTGGCGCCTGAGGCAATTGTTCGGTTTGCTGCCGGACAAACCATACCGCTGCCAAGACCATAGCCAATGCCGCAGCATAAGCCATAGCGGCTTTGGGCCGAATGAAAGATGCCCACATCTTAGGCCGCTTTTCCACCCGGATCATCGGCTTATCCAAATCTCCTGCCGATTTCAGGCGGGCGAAAACCGCATTTTCCATGTCGTCAAAATACCCGTCAGGCAACTGGAATCCGTCGCCTTTGGCTTTCAAATCTTGCAGAAAGCCGGGTATTTCTGGTTCATTTTGTTGCTTTTTCATATCAAAGCAGCTCTTTAATCCTCAGCATCTGAAAACGCCGATTCTATTTTTTTTACAGCGTGGTGAAACGAAGCTTTCAGCGCCCCAACAGAGGTTTCGAGTAATTGCGACATCTCTTCGTAAGGCATTTCTTCGTAATACCGCAGGTTAAAAACCTGTTTTTGTTTGTCGGGCAATTGGGCAATAGCCAACTGCAATTTACGCTGCACCTCATCCCCGTCAAACCAGGAGTCGGCTTGCAGCCTTTGCGCCAGCAAACCCTCTCCATCGTCCAGCGATGAAGAGGCCTGACGCATTTTTTGTTGCATATGGGTAATGGCTTCATTGGTGGCAATCCTATACAACCAGGTGTATAATTTGGATTTGCCTTCAAACTGCCCTATGCCCCGATAAACTTTAATGAACGTATTTTGCAGCACATCGTCTGCATCATCATGCACCTGCACTAACCTGCGGATATGCCAGTACAAACGCTCCCGATATTGCGCCATTAACAACCTGAAACCCTGCTCGTAGGTACTACCGGAGCGCAAAAGTTCCAGGATCTGTTCATCTGAAACAGGTTTCGATGCAACCATTAATGGCGATTTGTTCAGGTTTGTTGATGATAAGACCCCGCGTGCAGGAAAAGGTTTAATGCCCGAAGAAAATTTATTTCACGGTAATTTCGTCAGCAAAAATCCAGCATGGGTTACCGTTGCAAGTATGCCATTCCGGACAAACCTTCCGGTTGATGGCGGTTACCCTTACAGCCCGGGCTGTTGTGGGATTAAACGTTGCTTTTACTGTTTGAAAACGTTTCTGGTCGCTGGGCGTCGTTTCCAGAGTTTCTTCTTTTATCGGGAAGAAGTTTTCTCCATCCACCGACAATTCGAAAATTACTTTTTCAGGCAGTAAAACCCAGGAAGGCTGATCCTGCAGGAAAGAAACCGTGATATTCGACACGAAGGGCATTCCTGCAGTGTCGGCTACCTGGAGGGTGGCTTGCATATCATTGCCATTAAAACCAATCCAATTGTACCGGTAGTCGGTTTCGCCCACCAGGCGGTCTGTCAAAACACCAGCCTTCCCGCCCGCGTATTGATTGGAGGCAGGTTCTGTCAACTGCACACTCAACGCCAGCGATTCAGAGGCCTGACGTATTCTGGTCAAAAAACTCCTGTAATCCCACACATATTGAGCAGGAGTATAGCCGTTTTCGTTCATGTGCAACATGCCTGCTTCCGAACACCATTTTTCAAAATTGGTGAACATGTCGTGCAAACCGCTGGTATCAAACCTGAACATCATGTAGGCATTCTGCGACATAAAATCGTCTCCAACCGGCGGCACACACTTCATGTTTTCCAAAAAAGAGATCAATTCCACCAGCACAATCGGCCGCAGGCGTTGCTCCAGTTTGGGGTCAGAAGGTTTGGGCATAGACTGATCAAATTGCATCATACGGTAAAAGAAACTATCGCGCACAAAAGCCTCATTTTGAGGCACATCGTAAATCCAGAGTTTCTTGCCATGCTTTTCCATACGCCGGATGTTGTCTTTTACATACCTGCCTACCAAATCTGCATAATCGCCATAATAGCCTTTTCTGAAATCAGACAGGATGGAATCCTGACTGGCATTGGGGTTCCACATCAGTTTGGCCAGTAAATAGGCGCGCATGTCTGAAAACTCGGAACGATCTCGGCCGCTACCTTGCTCAAACATCATGCGCACACCATTTTTCTGGAAAAATTGCAGGTTGGGTTGCAGGGTTTTCCAGTTTGGGAACGGCCCGAAATACGACCGGAATTGTACTACATAATCCCAGATCATCAGATTTTTAGTCAATGCAGACCACTCCCGAACATCGTTGGCAAAATCGGCGCAACCCTCTTCAATCGGGTTCCCGCGGTTGCATTCAATACTGCAAAGGCAAATATTGACGTTGGGCTCCGGCTTGAGGCCTTTGGGTGCCTTGCGGGTGTATTGATAAGCCAGGGTGGAAATGATCTTGTCGGGAAATGCCTGGGCGACGCGGTTGACAAACAACAACAGGGAGCCCGCAGCGCTTTCATACTTGCGGTCGGCAGCAGCACAGCGCGGACATTTGCAGTAATCATAATTGTCATTCTGGCTTACCGACCAATACCTGGCCTCCGGGTTTTGTGCGATCAAACTGCGCAGGCCGGCCACTACAATTTGAAACACTGTGTCGTTGGACAGGCATAGTTGTCCGGGCGAGCGTTGAGAACCATTGAAAGCGTAATATTCCGGATGTTCCTTAAAATATTGATTTTGAGGACATAGCTTGTCGAACGTATGCACAAACATTCCCCATTCTTTGGTCTTCTGCGTTGGCGTTTTGAGTTTATGCCAGCGCGCCCAGGAATCATCGGTAGCCGGCTCATACCAGAGTTCGCGGTAAGGGAATGCCGGGGTTTCTACCCGGGCAGGAATGCCGGGCAACTGCAGGGTTTCGAACCTGGGCATGAAGGTATCCCTTGGGCTATACCGGCGGCAACCCAGCAATTCAAGCAGGGAGTACGCCGCATATTCGGCCCCGAGCTCTCCCCCACCCCCAAGGGCCACCATGCCACCTTTTCCATGGAGGAACAAGGCATCTTCTTCCATTGCTTCCGGAATGGCAAAACCCTGCATTTGAGCAGCCATACTATTGCCAATAAAAATAGCCGGTGGTACAGGTTCAGATTTCGGATCGCGGGTAACCGTAATGGGTTGACGGGTTATTTTACTTAAATACGATTTCAGCACCGCCGCCGCGCGGGTTTCAGCAGCAGTAGCCTTGGGCGACAGTATGAGCGAAACCGGTTGACCCAAAAGTATGCCAGAGGAAAAAAGCAGCAAAACCAGGTAAATGTATCTCATGGAAAGAAAAATTCGGAAGGCACGAAGATACTACACAAGGCACTAAGGCGAATACGCGAAGACACAAAGCCTCTAAGGCGCGAAGGTTTCCGACCATTCAAATCAATTTGAGTCATTCCCAATTTTTCAGGCTTTCTCCTGTTTATACAATCAAAAATGCATGCCGGACCTCTGCCGAGGTCTGCTACATAGAGCCCAAAACACAACTTGAGTCACCCCAAAATCAGGATGACTCAAGTTGTGTCTTTGCGCCTTTGTGTATTCCACTTCGTGCCTTTACTTCAGCGCCGCCAGCACATTTTCCTCAATACGGGCCGGGATATCCTTGGCGGTATCCTTAATAAAACTGCGACCGGTTACTTTTTCAAACAGCTCAATGTAGCGGTCAGAAATCTCGCGAACAAAGGTATCCGGCATGTCTGGCATTTGCTGTCCTTCTTTACCCTGAAAACCATTGGCAATGAGCCATTCGCGTACGAATTCCTTGCTTAACTGGCGTTGTTTTTCACCTTTTCTCTGGCGTTCGGCGTAACCATCGGCATAAAAATAACGGGAGCTGTCGGGTGTATGGATTTCATCCATAAGCAGGATTTTACCGTCTTTGATCCCGAATTCGTATTTGGTGTCTACCAGGATAAGTCCTTGAGCTGCAGCCATTTCCGAGCCGCGTTGGTACAGAGCCCTGGTGTAAGCTTCCATTTGAGCATATACTTCGGGAGCGACCAGGCCACGTTCCAGGATTTCTTCGCGGGAAATATCCTCGTCGTGACCTTCGTCAGCTTTGGTAGTGGGCGTAATAATGGGCTCGGGTAGTTTATCGCTTTCACGCAAACCTTCAGGCAGGCTCACACCACAGAGCGTACGCAAACCGGAGGCATAGGTACGGGCGGCATGACCAGCCAGATACCCGCGAATAACCATTTCAACCCGTACCGGCTCGCAACGCCAGCCAATGGCCACATTGGGATCCGGGGCTGAAATCAGCCAGTTAGGACAAATATCACTGGTAGATTGAAGGAAGTACGCGGCAATCTGATTGAGCACCGCACCCTTGTGTGGAATCGCCTTGGGCAAAATATGGTCGAACGCCGAAATCCGGTCGCTGGCAACCATAATCAACTTATCACCCAGGGAATATACATCGCGGACCTTGCCGCGGTAGAAGGCCGTTTGGCCGGGAAGATGAAAATTTGTTTCTCGCAGAGCATTCATGTCGCAAAGAAACGGAAGAGTTATCAATGTCCAATATCCAATATCCAATGTCCAATGTCCAAGTGGTGCGGGTGTTTGGCGTCAGCACAATTATTGGGTTTTAGTCGCCTGAATGGCGATGCCAAGTGATAGCCTTTCGCCATTCAGGCGAAAACATTCAGGCAAATGTGCTGACGCCAAACACCCGCACCACTTGGACATTGGATATTGGATATTGGATATTGAATATTTTTATTGCAACACCACTTCTTTCTCAGACATCATTTTACGGATGTTGATGAGTGCATAACGCATACGGCCCAAGGCAGTATTGATGCTTACGCGGGTGAGGCCGGCGATTTCTTTGAAGCTCATATCTGCGTAATGGCGCAGGATGACAACTTCGCGTTGTTCCGGAGGGAGAGAATCCACCAGGGTGCGGATACGGTTGTGGGTTTCGGAACGCATGATCATGGTTTCCGGACCTTCATCACTTACACGAAGTACATCGAAGATATCGAACTCAGGGCTCGGATTGATGTGCGCGCGACGTTTATTGCGGCGGTGGTAATCCACGCACATGTTGTAGGCAATGCGCATGGCCCATTGCACGAACTTACCTTCGTGATTGTACTTGCCCCTGCGGAGCGTGTCAATGATCTTGATAAAAACTTCCTGAAAGATGTCCTCAGCGAGGGCACGATCTTTCACAAAGAGATAGATGGAGGTGTAGATTTTACCTTTGTAGCGTGAGAGGAGAACTTCAAAGGCTTGTTCATCACCATCTGAGTAACGGGCGATCAGTTCCTGATCGTGGAGCATTGGCATAACTTGCATGAGCAAATGGGTTTTGCTTTTAACCAGTTAAATTGGTTCGAAAATTTAAATGGTGTACAAGTTTCTAGCCGATACGCAGATGTAAAGTTGGTGATGAATGTTGGCAATGTGCCGGTTGATGAGGTCAAATGTATGGGGATATTGTTCGGAAGGGAAAATTTTTTTTGCGTTTTAACAAAATATTTCTTGCTGTGCAGGCAACCCGAAATATTTCTTATGATAAATTTGGCAAAGCACCTATTTTTGCCCCCGAATCCAGAACAAAGTTCGGCGCAACTTTTTCTGCTGGTTCCCGAAAAAAGCCTTGCTTCCACGCCGCCCGCTTAAACTGCGCCAACAAAACACCTTTTTTCAAAGCGGCAAGGAAGTATTCACAGCATGGAAATTGCCATAGTAGTCGTCCTTATCGTCCTGCACGGATTCCTCGTGTTGGGAGAAATTGCCCTTCTTACTTCCAAACGTTCGCGTCTGGAAGGCGAAAAATTGAAGGGCAATCGCAACGCCGCCATCGCGGTAGATCTTCTGGACAACATTGATCATTATTTGTCTGCCATGCAGATCGGGATTACCCTGATCAGCATCGTAGAAGGTGCCTATGCCGGTGTAGCCATCGGCCATCAGTTGCAGCCGCTGGTTGCCATGATTCCTGCAGCGGCGCCTTATTCCGAACAAATCTCACTCTCGGTGGTAGTTACCCTTATCACCTACTTTTCCCTGATCGTTGGCGAACTGGCGCCCAAGTACATTGCCATTCAATATGCTGAACCACTGGCTATTGCCTGTGCGCCTGTAATGAATGTGATCACCAAAATTACCGGACCAATCTCTGTTTTCCTGAGCTGGAGCACCAAGCTCTTCATGCGCATGCTGTTCATCAAACCCAACGATCAGCAAAGCATCTCGGAAGATGAAATCAAATTGATGGTCAAAATGGCCAATCAGCAAGGTGTGCTGGAACAAAAAGAAAGCGAGTTCATCACCAATATTCTCCGATTTGCCGACAGGGATGCGTACACCATCATGACACACCGGAATGATGTAGAGTGGATTGATATTCAGGCTGATATGGAGGAAAATGATCGTATTATCCGGGAAAGCGGCTATACCAAGTTTCTTTTGTGCGACGATAATATTGAAAACATCCTGGGTGTAGTGAAACTCAGAGATTACATAGATAATAAAGGCAAAAAGGATTTCGACTTTCGAAAAATTGCAGCCCAACCGCTCTACATCCCGGAATCCATGAACGCCCTGAAAATCCTGGAACGGTTCCGTAAGGAGCGTAATTACTTCGCTGTGGTAGTGGATGAATATGGCTCTACACAGGGCATTATAACCTTGCACGACCTCACCGAAAATATTTTCGGGACACTGCCTGATCTGGACGACACGGAGGATCCGGATATCGTGACTCGTGAAGACGGCAGTATGCTGGTGGATGGCATGATCCCGATTGACGAACTGCGCGAAACCCTCAATCTGAAAGAGTTCGACCTGGAAGATGCCGACTACTCTACCCTGGCAGGTTTTATCCTGTACAAACTCAGTGAAATCCCAAGCATAGGCGATACGCTGGAAACAGAAGGATACCGGTTTGAAATTGTGGATATGGACAAGAGTAAGATTGACCGGGTGTTGGTGAGTAAGGTGGGGTGAGGGGGTTAAGGGGTTTGAAGGGGGGGGTGAGGGGTTTGAGGGGTTTGATGGGTTTGATGGGTTTGATGTATATTTACCTCGAAAAAAATCCATAAACATGAAACTACTCCTTTCTTTCCTGCCTGCTTTTTTCCTGTTTTTCACTTCTTATGCCCAAACAACACCTGAGTACCAAAAGGCTGTTGATATTGCTTTGGGTGAATTGCAAAAGGGCCAGTGCAAGCCGTGTTTAGAAGCGTATGAAAAGGCATTCGCCCTTTCACAACACAGTCCTCTGAGTCATTTACGTGCGGCGCGTTGCGCTCAGTTGTGCCAGGATCAGGCCAAAGCCGAACAATTGGCCCATAAGGCAGTGGACATCAACTTTGGCGTGGTCATGAGATTACATAATGATTTAGTGGAATATCCGGAGCTGGTTCCGTTTTTTGAATCAGAACTGGGTAAAAAATCACTTGCCAAAGCCCAGGTTAACGCAAAAAAAGCCGGTTACGATTTCGAACTGGCAGAAAAGCTAAAAATCCTGCTGGAAAAAGACCAGAGTCCAAGACTACAACTAGAGGAAATAGAGGCCAAATACCATCGGGATTCGCCAGAATATCAGGCATTTATGCGATCCTGGATGGACAATGATTCCATTTGCCTGGTGCAGGCAGAAGCCATCATTGCCAAGTATGGCTATCCGGGCAAGACTATGGTTGGGGAATATTCAAATGTCATCTGGCTCATTATCCAGCATGCTCCACTGGAAAAACAGGAGCAATATTTCCCCCTGATAGATGAAGCCGCTAAAAAAGGTGAACTGGATAAATCAGCCTGGGCCTTGTTGGTAGATCGTATCCGCATGGACAAAGGTCAGGCGCAACTTTATGGCTCACAGGTTGTATCAGATCCTGCAACCGGCAAGTGGAAATTCCATACCATTGAAGATGAAGCCAACGTCAATAAACGCCGGGCAGAAGTTGGACTCGGTCCACTTGAAGAATACGCCAAACGAATGGGCGTAGCATGGAAACAATAGCCCCACCAAATGCCCCCACCCTACCCCCTAAATGACTTCTAATTGACTTCTAAATGACTGCTAATTGATCACCATGTCCGACATTACCCGACTTGAACCTTTTCGCAACAGATTGACCAAGAATTACCGGCATTTCGGGAAGTGGGCAAGGCGGCAAGGAATTACCTGCTACAGGTTATACGACAACGATATTCCAGGCACGCCACTGGCGGTAGACCTCTATGAAGACCTGGCCCATATTGCCGAATATGCCCGGGATCACGGTATGGAACCAGATGAACATGCACAATGGCTGGCAGATTGCGTTACCGTAACGTCTGAAGTCCTGGATATTCACCCGGACCGTATTTTTGTCAAATACCGTCAGCGACAAAAAGGGCTGCGGCAATATGAACGTTTTGCCCGTTCTGGCGCCGAGTTTATCGTACACGAAGATGGCCTGAATTTCATGATCAGACCAGCCGATTACCTGGATGTAGGTCTGTTTCTGGATCACCGGAATACCCGAAAAATGGTTCGCGCTGAATCCCAGGGCAAGAGGGTATTAAATTTATTTGCCTACACCGGCTCTTTCAGCGTTTATGCAGCAGCAGGAGGCGCTCAATCTACCCTCACGGTAGACATGAGCAATACTTACCTGCAATGGGCCGACCGCAACCTTTCACTAAATGGCTTCCATACCGGAAATCACCGTTTGCTGCAGGCCGATATTACCAGCTGGTTGCGGGAATTTCATAGGGAGCAGTTTGACCTGATTGTACTGGATCCGCCTACTTTTTCCAACAGTAAACGTATGGACGGAACGCTTGACACCCAGCGCGACCATGTTTGGTTGCTAAATTCCGTTTTGCAATTATGCGCCCCGGGAGGAGTGGTATATTTCTCCAACAACTACCGCAAATTTCAGTTGGATGCCGACAACATCCGCGCAACTAAAATCCAGGACATCACATCCAAAACCGTTCCGGAAGACTTCCGTAACAAGAAAATCCACCAGTGTTACAGGCTGGAAAAATAACTTCAGACTGCCTCTAATCTACCGATACCACCGGCACTTCCACAAAGAAGTCAGTTCCTTCATTGTCGCGGGTTTCAAACCGGATGGTGCCATCGTGCGCTTCAATGATCTTTTTACAAATGGCCAGGCCCAGGCCGCTACCTGAGGTTTTCGTGGTGAAATTAGGCTCAAATACCCGTTCACGAATTTCCGGAGGAATACCGCCACCGTTATCACTTATCTGAATTACAGAATAATTGTTTTTACGGCTGAGCGATACATGTATCTGCCCCCTTCGATCGGAAGGTATTGCCTGTATAGCATTGATAACCAGATTGTTAAACACACGGATCAGGTGGTTTTTATCTCCTAGAATATGGAAACGTTCCTCTGGCAGGCTGAGCGATAAATCCACATGCTTCTGCTCGCTGAACAGATCGTGAACGCTTTCTACCACCTCATTGATCACTACATCGTTTTTGGTTTTGATATCCAGATTGGCAAACATGGAAAACTCTGATGCAATCTGTGCCAGAGAATCTATCTGCTCAATCAAACGGGTAATGGCTTTGCGCAGGTATGCAGCGGCCTGCTCCGGACTGCCCGATAAACGCTCCAGCTGCTGCATGGAAAGCTTCATGGTTGTGAGCGGGTTTTTGATATCATGCGCTACCTGACGGGCCATTTCCCTCCAGGCGCCTTCACGTTCCAGCTTTACCAGTTGCGTTTTGGAAGCCTCCAGTTTTTCCACCATGGTATTGTACTGACTGATCAGCTGACTTATTTCATCCTCCGAATCGCCTACATAATCCAGGGGTTCGTTTTTGTCTTCCAGTCTGAGTACCTGTACTTTTTCAGACAACATGCTCACCGGGCGAATGACTGACCTGGCCAACATATACGTTACGCCAAAGGCGATCAACAACAGGAAAACATATAAACTGGCCAGCATTCCGATAAAATCAGACACTTCGGCATTTCGATTACCTTGTGTTTCCACAAAAGGCACCGCCAGATACCCCAGGGTTTTGCCTTCATTATTATGTAAGGTGCGGTATTGGGTTTGATAACTCAATCCGGCGGCCTGTTCACTTTCCACCCGCTCGCCGGATACGTTTCCTTTCAGATATTGCATAGCAGCCGGGTTCATTTTGGCTGGCAACACTCCCAATCGAACCAGTTCTTCCTGGGTGGCGTACACCAGATTGCCGGCCGGATCATAAAAATGAATATCCATTCCCAGGCTGGTCGACATTTCTGTCAGTGTAAGCGGTAAACTGCGGCGCAAGCTGTCGTCTGAAATAGTGGCATTCAGGGCTTTGGCCTTGAGGTTGGTAAGTATAGCCGTTGCCCTGAAATTAAAGTCGTTTTGCTCTGTTTCCTGGGCAGAATGAGTAAATTGCTGGTACGTTAGGTAGCCAACAATCCCAAATGCTATGGCCAGCAGGGTAACGTTCCAGAAATGGATACGCCGGGCCAGCGATCCGCTCGCTTTGAGTCGGAAATCATAATCGCTGGGCAGGAATTTTACCCAGGTATTCACCAGCGCCAGAATCACCAGGCAAAGAGAAGCCAGGGTAAAAATGATAGAAAACAGGTAAACCTGCTTGAGCCAGCTACCCGCGTTTCTACCCACTGCTGCAATGGTTTGGCCATTAGCGCTTTTTGCCACCGCATCTATGTGTTGGCCTGTTTGAATTTCTGATGAAGCGCCTGGCGCCAGGTTTTGCCCCAGAAAACTCATGTTCACCAGGCCCTGATCTACCGTAAGCTTGCCTTTTTGTACAATGGAAAAATCAAATTGAGGCAGTTGGGAGAGTCCTTTAAGCGGACTATTGAAAAACAGATGCGTGTACGTGCGCGAAGGCGCGGGGTGTTTCAGGTCAAAAAACAAATACAGGCTGGCGGGTTGCGCAGGATCCTCCATCCTATTGAGCGCCAGTTGTACTATGTAACGCGGATTTTCTTCCTCATCATAGCCAAAACGGATGTCATTAGAGCTGGAAATGGGCTTGGCTGTAGCCCAATTGCCCAGTACTACCTGCTCATATCCTAGCGTTTGCCCCAGCAAAATAGGCTGATTGTCTTTATCGAAAGCAAACACACTCAGCCGGTAGTGCTGGAAAAGATAATTTTCGGCAAACACCTTGCGGTTCACATAATCGCGCATTTCGTTGGCCTCGGCTTTGAAAGGCCAGGGTTTCAGCATTTTGCCTAGTACAGAGGCATCCTGCATCAAGTGTAATATAATGCGCGGCAAAAACTTTTCGGCCATGATGGTATCACGGTCTTCTGCCAGCGCCTGCGCGTATTGCATGCGTGTTTTTTGATCCCGAAGTTCGCTGTGACGGTACAACTGACTGGAAGAGAAGAAAGAAAACATTACCAGCCAGAAAATCCCCCAACCAAAACTGTTGCCCTGCCAATGCACCATAGCATCCAGCATGAAACCATATACCAGACCAAAACCGGTGAGCCAAAGCACCTGATTGGCATCGTTACCCATGATCGAAAGGAGCAGCGCCAAAACCATCGCTGCGATGCCAATACCGGCATACCGCTGGTTGCGCCCCAGGGCCAGGCTCTGGGTGCCTTTAATCAGCCTATGACTGAACAAAAATAATCCAACCATAAGAGCCACCACGCCGGCCAGGGCAACAAATCCGTTCACGCCCAACAACAAAATCCGGTCGAAATCAAAATTTTGTTTGCTGAGGAATATCATTTGACGGATGGCCTCTGCGCCAATTCCGATGGAAAACATGGCCAACAAATGGGCAAATAAACTAATCACCACTGCTGTGCCGCCGCTCTTTACCTGGCGTTGCACCAGCGGAGTTTGATGGAAATAGCCCATGAGGTACACCAGTACCAAACTGTGCAGCAACCAATCGCCAATAGAATGTCCGATTAATGCGCCCTGTTCAAAAGCTGGCTGAAACAGGCGGAACTGATCAAATTGATGCGCCGTAAAGCCCGTTTTCATATTTAGGAAGAGCACACTGCAGGTCACCAGCGTTACCAGTGCTGCACCGGCGCCGTATCCAAATTTCTGTCCTACGCTGTTGCCTGCCAGGGTAAGCACCCGCAAAAACAATCCAAAGAACAGGATCCATGCAGCCAGCGTCAACCACTCAACCCAGATACTTCCCTGAAATCCTTCCTCCTTCAGCCATCCGATTTCTTTTCCTTCCACGATTACCGGATAATCTGATTTCTGAGTTGCATGAAACTGAATATCAGAACTTATTGGCGTTGGATTGGCAATAGCCAGTTGATTAAAGGTTAAGGAGTACTTGAGTGGTACCAGTGTGTATTTTGCACCGTTACCGGTGGTTTCCTTTTTTACCCAAAAATATCCTTGCGGGAACGATGCCACTCCGGATGCAGTTTGGTTGGCAATAAGCTTTATATCTTGAGGAGATGGGATGATATAGGTGTTGGACCAACTGGTCAGGGTGTCTCCCTGTAAGGTAATGACCGTACCTGCCCCCTGACCATTAGCGGCTAGTTTTTCCTGTTGTTGAATCCAGGCAGACAATTCAACGGCTTGTTGTTCCAGCAAAGCCGTATTTTTGCTCCATTGACTTGCACTGACAGCCAGGGCCAGCAGAATTAGCATCACAATGACATACAGGAGCGTTCTTTTGAACATAGATTAGTTTGAAAAATCGTTCTTAGGGAAGAAAAGGATTGATAGTGATTGTTTTCATCATTTGAAGACGGGCAAATGTACCTAAACAAAGTTTAAGCCAATACTGAAATTTGGATAGATGTTTTGAGGGAGCGGCGAGAAAATTTCTTTTTTTGGCATAAAAAAGTAAAAACCGCAGACTGCTCTGCCGCCTTTCGGGGAGGAAAGTCCGGACAACGCAGAGCACCGCACCGCCTAACGGGCGGAGTTCGCTTCGATTCGTCGGAGCGGGCATAGAGAGTGTCGCAGAAAATAACTTCCCAATGAAGTTTGGCCTGGCAGGTTCGCTTGTCATGCTTAAACTTCAGAGGGTAAAGGTGAAAACGTGCGGTAAGAGCGCACGATGCCGGCGGGCAACCGTCGGGATGGACAAACCTTGCGGGTTGAAATGCCATGTACACCTTGTCAGGGTGTTGCTCGCACCATCTCGCCTCTGGCGGGAACAAGGGGGGTAGGCAGCGCAGATCCCGAGTACTCGGGACCAGATAAATGGCAGAGGCCGGTAGCAATACCGGTACAGAATCCGGCTTACAGGTCTGCGGTTTTATTTTTTTTATTTTTATGAAGCACTACATCATTGCATCCAGCACTATCTGCCTCATGGCTTGTCTTTTTTTCTCATTCACCCCGGCCAAAAAACGTGCTCGCGTGGTCTTTTTTGGCGACAGCATCACCGAAGCTGGAGTACAACCGGGTGGATATATTTCTCAACTTCGGGATAGTCTTTCTGCTCTGAACAATGTCAAAAAATACGAACTGATTGGCAGTGGCATTGGCGGCAACAAGATTTACGATTTGTATTTACGTCTGGAAGAAGATGTTTTACAGCGCAAGCCGGATGTGGTTGTGTTGTATGTTGGGGTAAACGATGTTTGGCACCGCCAAATGTTTGGTACAGGTACTGATGCTGATAAATTCCAGAAATTCTACCTGGCACTGATTAAAAAATTCCAGCAAAAGGGCATTAAAGTCATCGCCTGCACGCCCGCGTGTATAGGCGAGCGTCCGGGAGGCGCCAATCCGCTTGATATGGAACTGGATCGATTTGCCAGCATCATACGGCAGGTTGCCACCGACACCCAAACCCCGCTCTGCGATCTTCGGCGGGCATTTATGGCCTACGAGACTTTGTACAACACTACGGACAAATCCAGCGGCGTACTTACCACGGATGGCGTGCATTTGAATGATGCCGGCAATAAATTGGTGGCAGAAAACCTACTGGTGAAGTTGCAGGAGCTGGGAGGCTAGATTGCTGGACGTTGGACTGCCGGACGTTGGATAAGAACGTCAGTTTCTTGAAAACATCTCTAACCTCCAGCAGTCCAAGGTCCGGCATTCCAATTATTTCCGTTTAGCGGTTTCCCTTTGCAGCTGGGCTTCCATCAGCGCTGCAAACTTATCCAGTTGCGCAAAATCTGCAGAAGCTGCCTGTTGGTTATTCACATCAAAAGTATGGCCTTCCAGTGCCGCCAGCACGGCGTTCATTTGAGTCACATCTTCAGTACGGGATTCACCGGCCTCTATGGCCTGGTTGATTTGCTGGCGCATAATATCTTGTAATTGTTGATAATATGCGTTAACTCTGGCGGCTTCACGAGCGGCAAAAGCATCTTTGAGCGATTTCAGTCGTGTGCTGAATCGCAGGTTATTTTTGGACATTTGCTCCAAGCCGGCATCTTCAGCGCTGAGCGACTGCGTAAAGCTGCGATAGGAAGAGTTGGTTTGCTGAGCCTGAGAGGAGACTACAAAAAGGCCCAAAAAGCAGCAAAAAGCAATAAAACGTAACATCGGAAAGGGAGGTTTATACGGTTGCCATATGGTTTTGGGGAATTGGCGCACCGTTGGTGAAAAAATAATGCGCGAAAATAGCCCGCAGTTTCGACTTTTGAGCCAAAATTATAGTGCTTGTCTTGACAAATCCATTTTTTATTATGTGCCATTCCAACCTATCCCTGCGCAACTTCTTGTTGCTCCTGCTCGTGCTCACAGGCCTGAACGCCTGCGATGCCCCTAAAAAGGCCCAAACTACCGGCGATGACGGAATTATCGAATTCCAGATCCTGCAAATGAACGATGTGTATGAAATTTCACCCAGTCCTTCAGAAAACATAGGCGGCCTGGCCCGCGTAGCCACGCTTCGCAAGGAGCTTCTGGCCAAAAACCCGAACACCTTTACAGTGCTGGCCGGCGACTTCATCAGTCCTTCTGTTTTGGGGACGCTTAAATATGAGGGTAAACGTATCCGGGGCAAACAAATGGTGGATGTACTCAATACCCTTGGCCTGGATTGGGTGGTGTTCGGGAATCATGAATTTGATTACGACGACCTGGCTGATTTGCAGGCCCGACTGGATGAATCCAAATTCACCTGGTTTGCTGCCAATGCCCGTTTGAAAGGTCAAACCTGGACGCAACAGTTTTTCAAAAATAAACCCGGCGGAGGCACAGAAATATGTCCAGACAATCAGGTACTTACCGTAAAAGACGCGGATGGCACCAGCATACAGCTTGGCTTGTTTGGCGTATTGATCAACACCGGCCGTAAACCCTGGGTAACCTACACAGATTGGCAGGAGGCTGCACAAAAGAACTATCAGGAACTGCAGCCTAAATGCGATGTGGTGCTGGCCCTCACCCACCTGGCCATTGAAGACGATAAAAAACTGGCTGCCATGCTGCCACAAATACCTTTGTATATGGGCGGTCACGACCACGATAACATGCGTGTACCGGTTGGCCCAAGCGTGATCACCAAAGCCGATGCTAATGCCAAAACCGTGTATGTGCATACCCTGCGCTATGACAAACGTAAAAAAACCTGCACCGTAAAATCAGTTCTGCATAAAATCAATGCCAGCATTGCCGACGAACCTGCTACTGCCGCGGTAGTAGCTAAATGGGAGAAAATCAAGAATGAATCATTGAGCTCCCTGGGTATCAATGCCGATGCCGTAGTGACAAAGCTGGACAAACCCCTGGATTGCCGGGAATCAGTTGTGCGACACGGTCAGGTGCAGGTTGGCATGATGATAACCGAAGCTATGATGGCAGTATCACGCACCAAACCCGAGGTTGCCATGGTAAACAGTGGTTCTGTTCGGGTTGATGATATCCTGAGTGGCACACTGGTTGAGTTGGATATCGTGCGCATGTTGCCATTCGGTGGTGGCATATCTGAGGTAGAAATGAAAGGCAGCCTTTTACGCAAAACCCTCGATGCCAGTATGCAAAACAAAGGAAATGGCGGATACCTTCAACTCTTCAATGCCAGCAACAATGCCGCTACAGGTAAATGGATGATTGGAAACAATCCGCTGGATGACAATAAATTATATAAAGTGGTATTACCCGATTTCCTGCTAACGGGTAATGAAAGTAATATGAGTTTCCTCAAAACAACGGTTGGCGCAGATGGAAAGAGCGACAACCCGGAAATCCTCAAGGTGGTGCGGCCTGATGCCAAGGATAAGTCGGACTTACGGAATGACATCAGGCTCGCGCTGATCAAATATCTGAGAGGAGAGTGAGTGAGTGAGTGAATGGGGATTATCTTTGATTTTCCAAAATCTGCTGGAAAGTGGGCAGTTCGGGCCAGGGGGCGCCTACGCTTTTTAGGTCTCTGACGTCCTTTTCCAGCAGATCAATATTGTCGTAACCACGGCTGCTGCCATAGCTTTGCAGGAATTTTTGATACAACCGAATAGCCATATCCCGATCTCCTGGCTGATTCCTTAAAACCAGCGCATGGGCAATATTGGTTTTCACCAGTTCCCTATTTCCGTAATACAGATCTGTGTGCTGATCAAGGAAACTCTCTATGTTATTCGACACCTGAATAACTTCATTAAGCGACCCTGTCTTATTCCATTCTGCCAACAGCAGGTAATATGCCACACTGATCTGAGCATCCAGCCAGTTATAAATCCACGACTCATCTGATTTGGGCATATCCATACAGGTTTTGGCTGTTTTTTGCATTTGTCGGCTCCAAAGCAAGGTGGAATCCCAGCGTAATTGAGCCGCAAAATGTAGCTGCATCCGAACAGCATACCAATAATCAGCTTCGGCATTCACAAGTCTTGGATTTCTGGTTTGTAATGCCGTAAATAATTGTTGGCGAAGGTTGCTGATTGATTCGCGCTTCGCAGGGAACGAACGCGACAACTGCTCCATCATATAATAAGCTTCACCGGTTTGATTGGCATTAAAGATGCCACCATAATTGGCAAGTGCCTCAATATCATCGCCTTGCAACAAGTTTAACCCGCCCATATACAACGTGTTTAGGCCGTTTGTTGCCATGTAAATTCCGGCTTTTTCATAAGCCTTTCGGGCTTCCGAGGTGTCGCCGTTGAAAAGAAATGCCGTACCGAGTCGCTCATACAAAGGGCCAGCCAGGTTATCAGAATACCCGATAATGAGCATGGAATCTGCAGCGTAAACAATGGGCCAGAGGGTATTCATGGCCGCAAGTCCACCATTGAATTGTTCTATAGCTTCTTTGTATTTTCCAGCATTCAGCAACTGACGGCCACAGGCCAGATGGTTGGTTGCCAAAAGTGCCAGTCTGGTAGTATCCAATACCGATTTAAAATTCCCGTTCTCCGTTAAAAGCCGGCGGCAAGCGTCGAAATATTGGAAGGCTACCGGGTTATTTTGTTCAAATCCTGCGCGTTCGTGAAAAGTTTTAGCCAACTCCAGCACTGTGGATTCGAGCCAGCCGCTACCCAGTTCAGGCCGTAAGGAGGTTAGTTTACGCGCCTTTCCCACGGCCTCTTCCAATAGTTTTTGCTTTTGTGCAAATGCAAAGGTGTAAATGGCCTCCTGCGTTTTTTTGAAAATCTCCCAGCGAAGCATGTCAGATTCGTTCAGGGAATTAGCCATGCTGCTTTCCGTTGGGCAGAGGTTGGCAAAACCGCCTGAGAGTCGCATAGCGCTGCAAAAACAATCCAGCTGAGCCGAGTCAATCAGCCCGAAATCCCGCAATTGAATCAGTTCGCGTTCTGCCTGCTCCATCTCTACCCTAATCTCAAAATTATCCTGAAGCCCGGATCCATCGCCCAAAAAGTGTTGGGTATAATACTTGCCTGAATTCTGACAATCATCTTGCAACAAGGCAATATGGGCCTTTGGCAACAGCGCTTCCTGATTGAATTTCTTTTTGATGAAATTGATCACCGCCGTGGATTCCTTCACATTGCCGCGCAGCAACAACTTCCAGGCGTAATCCTTATACATGTACACCATTTCATTCACCCAGCGAGCCTGGATTTTGGCGTTCAACCGCTCATACAGGAACAAGGCTTTATCGCAGTAGTCTCTCACCTGATCAATATTATTACTGCCCAGAGCCTGATTTCCGAAGTGCTGGAAAAAAGAACGAATCAGCGGGCCATCATTGGAGGTAGCCAGACGCTCAAAATTACCCGGGTAATACAGGGCGCTTTCCAGATTGTACTCCTGAATCTGATCCAGCGTAAGCGATTGCAGCTGGCGATACTCGTTTTGTACCACTGCCCTGATATAGCTAGGGTCCAGCACATATGTGAGGATATGACCATTGGCAATGGCCAGAATCAACTCATTGCCTCCCTGGGCAAAGCCCAGTGCAGTAGGCGCAGTAGAGCCATTCCATTCGGCTTGCTGTTCAACGGCCTGCAGTTCAAGTGCTGGCTGGCCATTGGTTACGTTCCAGAAAATGACCTTCCCGTCTGCATAAGCAGCTGCGAGCAGGTCGCTATTGGGCCTGAATGCCAAATTATTAATGAAACGGCTCTTATTACTTCTGATTTTAAGCGCCTCATTTTCAATGTTTTGCAAATCAAAAATGCGGATATCATTTTCATCCGACAAGGCTATCCTTCTGCCATTAGGTTCTATTGCCAGGGTATTTACGGAATACAGGTGCAACCGCATGGTACGCGGCGCCTTGGCAGCCTCAAGCGGCGACCAGATTTTGACGCTGGAATATCCGGTTTCGGCATTTAGCACCACCAAAAGCTGGTCTTTACCCGGTATAAAATGCAATTCGCTGATATTTCCGCCATCAAACTTCCTGCTGGCCACCAGAGCTCCGGTTTGCAGCGACCGAACCTCAACCTTATCCCATGCGGTATTGTATGCCACCCATTTTTCCCCGTTGGCATCGAAGGAATACAGATATGGGAATGCATCTGGGTTGAAGAGCGGAAGTCGTATTTTTTTATCCTGTGTGAGGTGCCGGGCTTCAGCAGAATCACTGCTCACTTGTATGAGCGCCCAATGACTGGAAATACCTCTTAGCGGCGTACCCAGGCTTTTCCAGCTGCGTTTATACTCCAGTTCAGGCAAACTCAGTACCGATATGTTGTCTTCCTGTTGAATTACCAGCATAGAACCATCCGGCGTAATGAGCGGCTTGTCTTCCGGCACAACCGGTAGTATCCTGTTGGATTTGGTAGGCGCTTCCCGCAACGACCAGATATTGATGGAGCCCTCTGTGGCCGCTGCGATCCAGGCGCCATCTGGTGAATAACTGCCTTTCAGTCCTTGGTAAAAGGCATAGGTAGGCAAATGCTGGTGGGTAATGGTGTCGCCGGTTTTGACATCCAGAATCCAGATACCATCGTGCTGGCTGAGGGTATCTTTACAAAACATTTGGTAAGTATCTGCACTAACAGCCAGCGGCACAAGATTTTGGTAATAACGTCCGATAACGCCACCGGAATCAGGTGTTTCGGATGCTTTGTTTATAGGTATGATCCAGGATTGATTAAAGTACACCAGCAAGGCAAAACCTTCTTGCGGATACAGCACCAGATTCAGATGATTTTGCTCAAACGACTCCGGCAAATTGACATTCGAATGCCATATGGTTTCTTTTTTCCAGGGCTTTCCAGGCTCTGTTTTAGAGAGAATCTCAATCCTGTCTGAGTAGCCTAACCAGAATTTCCCTTCAAAATATTTTAAATCCAGCAACCCGGGGGCAATACCTGAAACCATTTCACGAGGCTCAACCGGCTGCACCATGATATTGGCAGATTTAGCGCCTTTGCGGGATGCCATTTGGTTGAAAATCTGGTTCACTGGCAGCAGGTAAATCTTCAGCTCCTTGGCATCTTCAAAAGCCAGTTCATCGCCACGCGGACTGAAACACCAGTTGCGCACATTGGGTACACTTACACGGTGCTGCCTGCCGCCCCGGTGAATTTCCATGAAATTTTTACTCACCAACAGCACATCAGAAGTTGCCGAAACATCAAAAGCATGAAAGGTGGCATCTTCTCCCGTGAAAATAGTCTGCACGGTCTGCATTTCTGGCATTTCCCGCACGTTTATCTCGCCATTTTCTGGAATATAGGTCCAGATTTGCGTTTTCCCGGTACGGGTTTGGTGGTATTTCAACTGAACTTTATTGCCGTAGTAATCGGCAATTTCGTAGCAAAAAACCGGATTGAACAGTTCGTCACTCTTATGTATGCCCTGATCAGAGGGCTGATAATACCAGGCATCGAAGATAGCCTGAACACAATCCGGATTGTCGTCTGGCGCCACGTATTGATTGGCAAAATCCGCCAGTCGGAAAGCCAGGGATCGGTCTGAATTTTCCAGTAATTCCTGAGCATCATCGGCCAGGTTGGCTGCAATAGCATGGCGTGCCTGCCGTTCTGCTTCCTGCTGTTTGGCAAAGAGTTCGTTTTCTGCAGCGTTGCGGCAAAGCACAATTTTTTCGCTCATCAATTGACGGCCAGCCTGATCGGCATCTGCACAGTTTTTGGCGGCCCGGTATAAGGACGCTGCATCCTCCCAGAATTTGAGCCGAAAAGCCCGGTCAGCTTCTTCCGTCATGCGCTGGAAGCAGTCGTCCAGAGTATCTTTCAGCAGGTTGGCACTGGCTTTATAATTTTTACGGGTTGGGGGCAGTTCGTTGAAGTATTTTCTGCCATTATTGCCCTGTATCACTGGGGTCTGTACGGCTTCGGCAACTTTATTGGTTTCGCTGCGGATACCAAGTTGTTCTTCGGTGCGCTGGATACGGCTATCCAGTTCGCTCAGGCGCCGGGAATTGGATTGAACTTCCTCGCAGGTTCTGGCCGCTTTAAAAAAGCGCAAGGCCTCTTTGGCATCGCCACGCCGGAGGGCGGCATTCCCTTTATCCAGGTTGGTGGTATAACAATCGGAAGGCATTTTCATTTGCTGTACCGGCGCCTCATTCTGGGTATATACCTGGGCAGAGAGCAGGTTGGTGGTCAGCAAGGCAAACAATAGAAACAGGTTGCGCATGGTGGCAGGTAGGATTTTGGACAAAGTTAGCGCATGTTGACCATTTATCGCTGTACACCCTCTTTTGTCCTGATAACCAAAGGATTACTACAGAAAATCTACATCTATAGCATACGGGTAGCTCATCAAATACTCCAGCGCTTTTTCAATAGGATAACTATCAAATACCACTGCGTGCAGCATAGTGGTAATGGGCACGTGCAGTTTATAATGCCGGGCCAGCTGGTGGGCAATGCGGAGTGTACGCACTCCTTCAGCCAGTTCGGGCATGGTTTCGCGGATTTGGGCTGTAGTTTCACCCTTAGCCAAACGGGTACCAAAAGTATAGTTGCGGCTGTTGGTACTTGTGGCTGTGGCTACCAGATCGCCAATGCCGGCCACGCCAATAAATGCCTGGCTACTGGCGCCCAGCGACTTCCCGAAATACACCATTTCAGCCAGTCCTCGCGAAATGAGCAGACCTTGAATATTTCTGCCTAATCCCAGACCGCCAATGATTCCGGAGCCCAGTGCAACGATATTCTTTAAGGCGCCAGCCAGTTCAGCGCCGAGGATATCGTAGGAACCGTACACATGAAATTTGGGGCTATTCAGGGCTGATTGTCCGGCTTGAATCACTTCCCTGAAGCGACTACCTACCAGGGTAGCGGCAGGTTGGCCGGCCATAATTTCTGCAGCCAGGTTAGGGCCACTGAGGCAGCCCACACGCACTACGCTGCTTTCTTCCAGTATCACTTCGCTCATCGTGCGCACATTGGCGCGCGTGACTATCGCGCCGGGCTTATCCAATTCTTCTTCATCCATACCATTCAGGTCGAAACCTTTGGTGCCGTGGATTACGATATGGTGCGGGCGGAGGTATGGGCCAAGCGCCCGGATCATAGCCCGGAAGCTGTTACTGGGCACCACCGGCATAATCAGCGTACATCGGCGCGCCATTTCCTCCAGATCGTTGGTAGCAGTAATGCGTGGAGAGATTTTCACACCCAGGTGTTCCCGGCGCTCATTAATCGCAGCAACGGTTTCAGCTCTGCGACTGAACATTAAGACGTCGGAATTGTGCGCCAACAGGTTTGCGATGGCCGTGCCAAAACTACCTGCACCCAGGACCCCAACGGGATTAAACGGAGATGCCATGCCAATGATTTATAACTCCATAACAGCGCCGCAATGCTTGCAGGTGCGGGCTTCGAGGTTGTTTTTGAAATCGCCAATAGCTTCACGGATCTGCGATCCGATATCCTTCAGCGGGAATCCTGCCTCATGCAGCGGCTTATCGCAACTTTCACAAAACCAGAGCAGCTTGTCTACTTCACCCTGATTTCTGTGTCGCTCCAATACCAAACCAACGGTTCCGGCAGGACGTTGAGGGGAGTGGGGAATGCGCGGAGGGAGCAGGAACATTTCGCCCTCACGGATATCAATGGTTTCCCGTTTTCCTTCTTCATTAATAATTTTCACCTGAATATCGCCTTCCAATTGGTAAAAAAGTTCTTCACCTTCTTCCCAATGATAATCTTTGCGTCCGTTTGGACCGCCTACCACCATGACGATAAAATCATCATTTTCCAGGTAGATCTGTTTATTGCCTACCGGCGGTTTAAGCAATTCGCGATTTTCTTCAATCCAGGCGCGAAGGTTAAAAGGTTTTGCAATGGCCATGGCTTTAGTATGGTTGTGGTAAACTTTAGCGACAAATGTAGAGAATCCTTCAACGCAAATCTTTATCTTTGAGACGATGAATTTTCTGAGACTACTCCCCATTATGTGCCTTTTTGCATTTTGCAAAACAACCAAAACCACGGATGCCCCTAAACCACCTGAACAATACAATGTTGGAACGGATATTCCGGCCGTGCCCTCCACACTTACCATTCCGGTGCATTTGTCTGTAGATGAGTTAGTGCGCTCGCTGAACACCAGGCTTTCCGGCAAGGCGCTTTTTGAAGATTACTCTTTCGACGACAACAATCATGACGGGCTGATGATGAATGCCTGGAAAAGCCAGGATATTACCCTGTTTTTCAGCGGAAACACGGTAAAATACCGCGTGCCTGTGAAACTTTGGATCAAAAAAGAGCTCATTTTCGGGGCAACAGCAGAAGCTGAAGCCGAGCTGGCATTGAACCTGAAAACCACCTTTACCATTAATGCCGACTGGAGTTTAAGCACACAAACTGATGTGGAGTACCATGAATGGTTACGCAATCCGGTTTTGAAAACAGGTATTGGAGATATCAGTGTGGAAACAATTGCCAATTTGGCCCTGAATAAAAGTAAAAAAACGCTGAGCAAAACCCTGGATCAATACGTTAGTCAGCAGATCAGCCTCAAGCCTTATGTTCAACAGGCCTGGGAGGCCATTCAGCAACCTGTGCTGCTGGACGAAACCTACCGGATGTGGTCTAAAACCACCCCATTAAGCATTGGCATCACACCTCTGACCACCTACAACAACGCCCTGTCTACCAAAATTGCGGTGGAGTGTTTAAACGATGTTTCGTTTGGAGAAAAGCCTGTTTTCAGGGAAAACTCCAGCGTACCCAACCTGACACTTTTGCAAGACGCACCTGATGATTTTCAAATGCGATTTGCCACCGATGTACCTTTTGCAGAGGCCGAAAGATTGGCCAAAAACATGATGGTGGGTCAGGTATTTGAATCAGGCAAAAAGAAAGTCAAAATCGAAGACCTGGCGCTCTGGGGCAACAACGACCGGGTAGTAGTAAACTCCAGGCTAAGTGGTTCCTTTAACGGAAACATCTATTTTATTGGACGACCGGCATTTAATGCAGAAAAAAACCAGATTGAGGTCAAAGATCTTGACTTTCATGTAGATACCCGCAATATGCTGATGCGTTCAGCTTCCTGGATATTCCAGGGTACCATTAAGCGCAAAATGATGCAAAGCATGGTGTTTCCCCTGGAATCCCAGATTACAGAACTAAAAAGTTCTGTTCAGCAAACCCTTTACAACTACGAAATCCAACCCGGTATTACCCTCCACGGCGTTCTTGACAGCGTAGCAGTACAGGATACCCGGGTTACCCCCACCGGAATCAGGGTAGACCTCCTGTCGGTAGGTAAGGTTAATGTGGATGTAAAGGGATTGTAGCCTACCCCATAGAGTGCAACCCAAGCACATTCCCTTCGGTATCGGTAAAGAAGGCAAAGTAGCCCATATCGGGAGCAATTTCAGTTTTGGGTAATACTACCGTTCCGCCGGCAGCGGGGATTCTGTCAAGCACGGTATTGAGGTCTTTCCCTCCGTTCAGATAGGCTTTAGGGCCCTTGGAGCCGGCTGGTTCATAACCTTCTCCATAACAAATGGCGCCACCCACGCCGGTATCCCGGTCATGGAGTAAAATGCCCATTTTTACAGGCCCCATCTCCATTTCAGGCATTTCATAGCCAAAAATGGCTTGGTAGAAGTTTTTAGCCCGTGCAAAATCCAGCACAGGAATTTCAAACCAGGTAAGTGCGTCTTTGAATGTTTCCATAACTTAATTGTTTTGTGTTGAATAGTAACGGCAGCAAATGTCAACAAATTATTTCAAAAACAAAAACAAAAAGTTTTGTTTTTATCCAAAATTTCTTTTTCTACTTTTGCCCAAACACACCTCTGTTATATGAATCGAGAAATCCACCAGTGGCACAGCCCACGCCTGAACAAAAACATGGAAATCGCAATGTATGGCCATTTCGGTTTTGCATTGTTGCTGCTGCCAACTGCCGCCGCAGATTATCTGGAATATGAGCGCTTCCTGCTGATTGATGTGCTGAAACCCTATATTGAAGCCGGAAAAGTAAAGGTGTTCAGCATCAACAGCATCAATTCTGAAGCCTGGCTGAATAATCGTATGCACCCGCGCCATAAAGCTATTCGTCACCAGCAATTCAACGCATACGTTGAAAACGAGGTGGTCCCGTTCATCAAAATGCACACCAGCGCGGAAACACCCATCATTACCAGCGGCGCTTCACTAGGCGCGCTGCACTCTGCCAACATGTTTTTCCGTCGCCCGGATCTGTTCGCAGGTACCATCGCCATGTCGGGTGTGTACGACCTGACCAGCTATACCAAAGGGTATTACGACGAAGACGTGTACTTTAACTCCCCCGTGCATTACCTGCCGAATCTGAGTGATGAAAATATCCTAAATCAGATTCGTAGCAGCAAACATATTCATATCATGACCGGTTCCGGCGATTATGAAGACCCTGATGCATCGCGCACCCTGGCAGGTATTCTGGCAGGAAAAGGTATCCAGTGCGATCTGGATGTGTGGGGTGGCGATATGCGGCACGACTGGCCTACCTGGCGCGCTATGCTGCCTTATGTGATTGATCAGAAGTTTTGACCCACGCATATGCTTAACATTCCATCCGGAACCAAAATAACCATTACCGGTGATCTGGGTAGTGGTAAAAGTGCTGTCTCCAAAATCCTGTGCGAACGCACCGGATTCGAATATATTTCTACCGGGCGTGTACAACGCCAATTGGCCCAGGAACTCGGCATCGACACCCTGGAAATGAACCGGCTGGCCGATACCGACCCCACCATTGATGAACGTATCGATGGGATCTTTGTCACACTCGGCAAAGATCCCAACGGATACATCATCGACAGTCGAATGGCCTGGTTTTTCCTGCCGAATTCCTTCAAAATTTTCCTGCAAACGGATGTAGAGGTGGCCGTACAGCGAATCATGAACGACCCCAACCGGGACAGCGAACAATACAGCTCCCCGGATGAGGCCGCTCAAAAAATTCTTGCCCGTAAAGCGAGTGAAAATGCCCGTTTCCTGGCCAAATACGGCGCAGATTGCGCCAACCTCAACAATTTCGACCTGGTGATCAATACTGCCAACCGAACGCAGGCGCAGGTGGCCGAGGTTATTTTTGAGGTTTTGGAGGGACGCCAGGAAGGGAGGGAAATGAAGCGGTTCTGGTGACCAAACCAACTATTTCTTTTTCCGGGAAGATCGGCCAAGGTTGTTTAACGGGACACTGACACCTACCTGAGTAGTACTCATAAAGGAAGCCCTTTGCCCATTTCTCCCAGGTATAAATCCGGGAGCAAACCGAATATTAAACTCCAGATCTTTTCTACCAAAGGCCGCGCCAAGCCAAAATTTCGACTCATTGGCATCGGCGCCGCTTAGCGTTTGCCGGGCTTCTACTCCGGCCTCCAACTGTAACCAGGGCAGTACCCTGTATCGGGGAAACAAACCTACACTTAGAGCGGTACTACCATAACTCTTCCTGTGGATCAACAACTCGGATCGCAAGGACCAACGGTTGTTGAGTCGACGCGTAGCATACCCGCCTAAAGAAATCTCGTTATACGGGAAGAATTGTGTATTAGCGAAACTCGACTCATATCCATAACTATAAAATGAATTCGAGTAAATAGTAGGATTTTTAGCCTGGGAAGTAAACCCGGCGCCAGCATAAATGCCATATGTCCATTTGGGATGATTTTTCAACAAATCAGAAGTTTGTCCATAAGAAGCGTTGCGGAAACATAGTAGGCACATTATGGCCACTACTCCCGCTTTGAACGAAAGTTTCATGAGAATAATAGGAAAAGGAGTTAGGAATACCCGGCCGGGAAAGAACAAACAAAAAACGTCAGCTCACGACATTTCGCTGCTTTAAAAAGAAATTATTCCTTTATCAACTTGCCTGAAACCGAATGCCACCCGGAACTGAGTCGCCAAAAATAACAACCCGAATCCGGGAATAAATGACTCGGTATCTCCAGCAAATGCGCCCCTTTCTCATAGAATTGGGCATGATTCCAGTGCATGCGGCCATGCTTATCCCAAACTTCCAGTTCAAGCCAGGCGCCTTGTTCCAGCTCAAGCGGCACAACCGAAACATCCGTGCATGGGTTGGGTCGGGCGGCATAAACAGCCATCTGCTCCAACCTTTGCGCTTGCTCGCCCAATTGAAGGGTATACACATTGCCCGCTGCATCGTACATCTCTGAAGGCCAGGAAGCAGATGTCATCTGATTAAACCAATTGCCGGGCATTTCTTTGGTTAATGTGCGACCTTTTATCCTGAACAGCGGCTCACTCCCCGATACTGCCGCCACCTCTCCTGCCGACCAGCTGATGCGCAATTCTCCAGCCCTGGGTACCGACCAGTTAAATGCCCCAAAATCAGGCAGCTGATCAGACTCCAATGCGTTTATCTCCACCAATTCGGGATCATACTGTAAGGAAAGCTGAAATCCGTTGGTGGCCTCGTTTTGGGTAATATACACGGGATAATCAAAGGAATTATCTGACAAAACCCGGGCATTTCCTGCGGAAAACATCCGCAAATCCCGGCTTTCAGAAACCGGAGTACCGTTCAGCTCCGGTATTGCAGAACCGTTTACATCGCCTATTTTAACCCCGGTGAAGTAGCGTACATCAAGCCAGCCAAGCCAATCTTCAATATACTCGACTGTTGGGAATGAGGCAGAGAATGGATTCAAGGTATCCGGGAAAACATAACTGTCTGGTATAAATAGCCACGATGTGTTGCTGGTCAACGCAGTATCAATACCCAATATCAACTTACGCAAGGCAAGGATATCAAAAGTGGTAATACTGCCACTCCGGTTGGCATCAGCGGCAATCATTTTGTAACGGGAAGTGAGTGGTTGCAAGCCTAATATGTGTTTGGACATCAGCACCAGATCGTAGGTAGTTACGCCATTCAGGATATTGTCTGTGCGGGTAGAGGTAATTGTAAAATCGGAGTTGAAAGGAATATCCCCTTTAAAAATGGCACACCAGGGGTTTTCTTGCAGTCTGATGAGATGAAAATCACCGACAAATGAAGAACTTCCATCTACCTTATGTGTCACATTACCAATAAGCTCCCCAGCTTCTGTTTGTGGGCAAACACGAAGGATAGTCGGATCAAAATTACAGTCCCAAACTCCAAGCCCAACAAGTACGGTAACAACACAAGAAGCTGTATTCCCTGATTTATCCCGACACCATAGTTCTATAAGGTGTGAAACAGGTGTAAATCCGGCTTCCATACATTCAAAAACCACCATTCTAATTGGGTTGCCCATGGTATCCAATGGATATCCAGTTCCATGGGCATCCATTTTTCTAACAGACAATTGAAGCTGATCCGGAGGTGTAATTAAATCGTTGGTCGATTGTAAAAAATCACTTGCCCAGAGGGTTATGTTTCCAGTCAACATAATATTCACACTGAGTTGCGGGCCACAAATCAGCAAAGGAGGGGTTAGATCTTTTATATCAAATTCATAACCGCATGTATCAGTAGTACCTCCTTCCGTGATCAACCATAACAATTGATGATCGCCCAATGGCAATTGTGCCGGCACCGTATCCATAGACGATACCCATACCAACGAAAACTGCAAGCTATCGCCAACACGTTCCGTCAAAACCTCGAAATGATACCGCAGAAAACCCGGACGGTTGTCGTATTTCAACGTATCCGTTCCGCCAAAGAGATTGTTGAAGACAAAGGCGCCTTCTGGTAAAACATCCGTGCTGGAAATCCGGGTTTCCTGCACACCATCACTGTTTAAATCCAGTAGCAATTGAAAATCCACCTCCAGATTATCCATACCGCAGGTATCGGGCCAGATACACACCAGCGGAAGCGGCGCATCTGTCAGATCACTCTGCTGGTGCAGGGAGTCCCAGGTGAACGGGGCACTGTTCCAAAACCAAGGCTCATTGCTGGTAAGATCCGCATATACGGTACTATCTGGCGGACAAACCGGAACCGTTGGGCACTGAGCAAGTAAACGGGCTACAAATAATATAAAGAATAAGGGTGTAAGTAGGTTTTTCATCAGCGTACAGGTTTGCCAACATTGCACAAGAACAATGCCGTTACACCCACAACGCCAGAATCCGACACAATTCCCCTACCCTATTTCTTTTTGCCTTTTGGTGCTGCTTTGCCTTTGGCGCCGCCGGCTTTAGCCGCAAATGCACCGGGAATCTCCTTCTCAATGATGGCTTTTACATCCGCCAGCGTAAGACTGAGGGCCATATCCGCGGTCATTTTCACCCCATCCACCGGAGGAAGTTTCAGGTTTTCCTTTTTGAAGCGGATGAACGGTCCCCATCTGCCGTTTTCAATGGAAATACCCTCTTCAGGCCAGTGATGTATATAACGATTGGCCTCTTTGTCAATTTTTTGCTTGATCAGCTCAATGGCTTGCGCCTCTGTCAGTGCATCGAAATTGACTTTCACCGGTACGTTTACAAACAAGTCGGCCCATTTCACAAACGGTCCGAAACGACCTTTGCCTTTGGTAATAGGCAGACCTTCGTAGTGTCCGAGCGGGCGATCAGCTTCCAGGCGAGCTTTGACCAGTTCCAGAGCTCGTTCATAGGTGGTGTCAAAAGGATCTTCACCTTTGGGCAAACTGATAAAGGTGCTGCCATATTTCACATATGGGCCATATCTGCCGGTGTTCACCTCCAGGGTTTCGCCATTGTATTCGCCGAGGGTGCGGGGCAACTGGAAGGAATCCAGGGCTTCGCTCAGCGATACGGTTTCCATGCTTTGGCCGGGGCGCAGGTTGGCGTAGCGAGGGGTTTCCTTTTTATCCAGCTCCTCGCCGGTTCCAATCTGAATAACCGGACGCCCGAGCTTGCTCATACGTACCAACACCGTGCGACCCGTTTCCGGATCCAGGCCGAGGATACGCTCACCACTGGCGCGTTCTGCATCCTTGAGGGTCTTTTCTACATTTTCGTGGAAAGGCTTGTAGAAACGGTCAATCATATTAGGCCACTGTACTTTGCCTTCGGCAATGTGGTCAAACTCCTGTTCTACACTGGCTGTAAAGCCATAATCCATCACTTTTTTGAAATGTCCTTCCAAAAAGTCGGACACAATCATGCCCATATCCGTTGGATACAGTACATTTTTAGTAGTGCCGGTGATTTCTTTTCCTTTCGTTTTGCTGATGGCGTTGTTTTTCAGGGTAAACACCTGATACACACGCTCCTCCCCTTCCCTGCTGTCTTTGATGACATAACCACGGTTGGCTTCCATGATTTTGGATATGGTTGGTGCATAAGTACTCGGACGGCCGATGCCCAATTCTTCCAGTTTTTTCACCAGACTGGCTTCCGTGAACCGTGCAGGAGGGCGGGTAAATTTTTCAGTGGCCGTCATGTCATCCAGCTCCAGCTTTTGTCCTTTGGCCAAGGGAGGCAGCATGCCGGCGGTTTCATCTTCTTCGTCATCTGTGCCTTCCATGTAAACCTTGAGAAAGCCATCGAATTTGAGGATTTCACCTTCTGCCACCAGTTTATTTTGCGGTTGGGTGCTGATCTCGATGTCAACAATGGTTTTTTCCAGTTCGGCATCGGCCATTTGCGAGGCCATGGTGCGTTTCCAGATCAATTCGTACAGGCGCTGTTCGTCCCGATTCCCGCTCACATTCTGCCGTTCGAAATAGGTTGGACGAATAGCCTCGTGCGCTTCCTGAGCTGATTCGTTTTTGGTTTTGTATTGCCTGCGGTGATGGTAGTTTTTGCCGTATTGCTTCACGATTTCAGCTTCCGTGGCTTGAAGTGCCAGTTCGGAGAGGCTGGTAGAATCAGTACGCATGTAGGTAATGAAACCTTCTTCATACAGCTTTTGGGCTACCGACATGGTCCGGTTTACCGAAAATCCGAGTTTTCGGCTGGCCTCCTGTTGCAAGGTAGACGTGGTAAACGGAGCAGCAGGTTTACGGCGGGTAGGTTTTACTTCAATATTGCTGACGGCAAACTGTGCACCGAGGCATTTTTGCAGAAATGCTTCCGCACCAGCCGGATCTTCAAAACGAATCGGGCTTTCGGCTTTGAAAGTTACTGTTTTGCCCTGGGAGTTTTTGGCAAAAAACTGGGCTACAATTTTAAAATAAGGTGTGATGTTGAAGGCCTGTATCTCGCGTTCGCGTTCAACCACCAGTTTCACGGTTACGGATTGCACCCGACCGGCAGAAAGCTGGCCTTTTACTTTCTTCCACAACAAGCCGCTCAATTCCCAGCCAACCAGACGATCGAGTACACGACGGGCCTGCTGTGCATTCACAATATTCATATCCACCGTTCTGGGTTGCTGAACGGCGCGCTGGATGGCGTTTTTGGTAATCTCGTGGAATACAATACGTTTGGTCATCCGCGGATCAAGACCCAATACCTCGCATAAATGCCAGGAAATGGCCTCTCCCTCGCGGTCTTCGTCCGTTGCCAGCCAAACTTCGCCAACCTTGGCTGCAGCTTCTCTTAAATCCCGAACCGTTTTGTTCTTATCACTTGGAATGACATACTTGGGAAGATATCCATTTTGCACATCTACCCCGAGGTCATTTCCTTTTTCAAGATCCCGGATATGGCCGTACGAAGATTTCACAGTGAAATCCGAGCCAAGATATTTTTCGATGGTTTTCGCTTTTGCAGGCGACTCAACGATCAGCAGTTTTTTAGACATATACGCCGTGTGTGGTCTTTACGATGGTGTTTTCCATTTTTTGGTGTTACAAGAGGGAGCAAAAGTAATGGTAATTTGAAGTTTGCGCCGGTTGACAAAATTTTATGCAACCTGTTTGCTCAAAGTTATGTCCTTCCTCACACATCTTTCATCACTAAAAATTTAGCTATGACATTCAAAAGCCTTGCATTATTGCTCTTTCCGGTAAGCCTGTTGGCACAAAACAGCACAGTAACACGTTCTGTGAGTTCCTTTGATAAAATTGGAATTTCCGGCGGGTTCGACAAAGTTTACCTAAAACAAGGGGATGCAGAAAGCGTTCAACTGACCGTTAAGGGGATTGACCCTGAGAACATTGAAACTACTGTTAAGGATGGCGTTTTGAAAATTCAAACCAAAAAAGGCAGTTACCACAACTTCGACGCTACCATTACCATCACCTATAAATCGCTGAAGTCAGTAGCTAACAGCGGAAGCTCGGATGTAGAAATACAAGGTGTGCTGAAAGCCAAAGAATTTGAATATGCCTCCAGCGGCTCAGGTGATTTTTCCGGCGAACTTGATGTGCAGGATCTGGACATTGCGCTTTCCGGGAGCAGCGACCTCAAACTCAGTGGCCGCGCGGAAGAACAGGAAATTGCTATCAGTGGTTCCGGCGATGTAGATGCGTCATCACTCACAGGTTCATCTGCTGAGGTAGCCATCAGCGGTTCAGGAGATGTAAAACTTGGTGTTAAAGGTAAAGTAAAAACCGCAGTATCTGGTTCTGGCAGGGTGACGAGTAATTGATCAGTGGCCATTTTGGGGTCATTTGAGTCATTTAAACGGTTCTTGGGGGCATTATTGATCATAAAAATTAGGTGATCCATAATGGTACATATCTATGGTCATTTTTCAGGTAGGGGCCATTGGGGAGCAATCCCTGATGGCTTCGTTCTTTTTAGCAAGATACCTCCCAGAAGGAATAGCCATTGAATTAGACAGATCCCTACCCCAACAATTTTCTACCTTCGCGGCCTATGCAAGCAGTTTTAGGTCCATCTGATTTTGTTGCACAATTGAATTCCGGAAGTGTCATGCTGGATGTTCGTTCTCCAGGCGAATACGAACAGGGACATATCCCGGGCGCCTTTTCTTTTCCGTTGTTCACCGACGAAGAACGGGCCCGTGTAGGTAAAATGTACAAACAAACGGGGAAGGAAGAAGCTATGGAGCTTGGTTTGCGCATAGTAGGTCCAAAAATGGCCGACTTTGTCAAAACTGCCAAAAAACTGGCGCCTGCCCGGAAGCTGGCCGTGCATTGCTGGCGGGGCGGACAACGTAGCGGAAGTATGGCCTGGCTCTTTAGGCAATCGGGCTTTGAAGTAGTTACCCTGGGCGGTGGTTACAAAGCATACCGGCAGCATGTGCTGGATTATTTTGGACAATTCAACTTAAAACTCATTGTAGTAGGAGGAAGGACCGGTTCCGGCAAAACCAAAGTGCTGCACGCGCTCCGGGAACTGGGAGAACAAATCATTGATTTGGAAGGGCTAGCACACCACAAAGGTTCTGCCTTTGGCTTTATTGGTGAACTGCCGCAACCTACGGTTGAACAGTTTGAAAACGACCTGTTTGCTGCCATTACCCAACTGGATCACTCCCAACGTATTTGGATAGAAAACGAAAGCAAAAGCATTGGCAGGGTGTTCATTCCATTGAGTTTTTGGGCAAAAATGAAAGCTGCGCCTTTGGTAAACATCGAAATCCCATTCGAAGACCGCCTGCAAAACCTGCTGAATGATTATGTGCAGACTGATCCGGCTGAGCTGCAACAGGCTTTTGATAAAATTGCCTCCAAACTCGGCGGCTTAAACCTCAAAATGGCCTCAGAAGCACTCGCTAACAGAGATTATACCCAAGCGGCCAACATTGCGCTGAGTTATTACGACAAAACATATCAACATAATCTGGATGTAAACGTTTCTCCTGATATCCGAAAGGCTACATTCGGGCATGGAGATCCGGCAAAAATTGCGCTTGCCCTGACACAAATCCAGGGACTCTGATAAGCGATAAACAACGAAATCAGGCGCCAAAAGCAACCTTCAGTTTTTCAGTTACTAAATTGATTCACCACTGGATTGCGCTACCTTTGCCTTCATCCCCAATAAGCGCCAGCCAAATCGTCCAAATTACAATCTATGCATTACCATTCACTGGGACAAATCCCTTCCAAAAGGCATACCCAATACCGGAAACCAGACGGAAGCCTGTATCATGAGGAGCTGTTCAGCACCGAAGGATTCAGCAATAACTACTCCCTGTTGTACCATGCCAATGCCCCTACACAAATTGTACAGGTAGGCGATCCGTACAGCATTGCACCTAAAACGGTACACGACAAGCAGTTGAAGCACCGCTGCCTGAACGGTTTTCATATTGCGCCGGAGGATGATTATCTCCGCTCCCGGAAGCCTGTTTTGGTCAATAACGACTGTAAAATCATCCTCTCCGCTCCCCGGAAAAGCATGTCGGACTACTTCTATAAAAATGCCGACGCTGATGAGATGATCTTTGTGCACGAAGGCACAGGTAAGCTTTTGAGCATGTATGGATCCCTTTCCTTTGGTTATGGCGACTACCTGATCATTCCCAGAGGCACCACATACCAGTTGCATTTTGATACGCCAGATAACCGTTTGCTCATTGTTGAAAGCAATGGCCCGATTACAACTCCGAAAAGGTACCGTAACGAATTTGGCCAGTTGCTAGAGCATTCCCCTTTTTGTGAAAGGGATATCCGCAAACCGGTAGACCTGCAAACCTTTGATCAAAAGGGCGATTTCCTGTTTTACATCAAAAAGCAGGATAATATTTACCCTTACCACTACCTGAACCACCCTTTTGATGTAATTGGCTGGGATGGCTATGTTTATCCATACGCCTTCAGTATCCACAATTTTGAGCCCATAACCGGCAGGGTTCACCAGCCGCCACCTGTGCATCAGACCTTTGATGGCTGCAATTTTGTGATTTGCTCTTTTGTGCCGCGGTTATACGATTACCACCCGCAGGCCATCCCGGCGCCATACAACCACTCCAATATTGATTCGGATGAGGTGTTGTATTACGTGGACGGAGATTTTATGAGCCGCAAACACGTAGAACGGGGTATGATTACCCTGCACCCGGGCGGCATTCCACACGGTCCGCATCTGGGCACGGTGGAAAAAAGTATCGGGCAGAAAGAAACCCGGGAGCTGGCTGTGATGGTAGATACATTCCGCCCTTTGCTCATGACAGAGCATGCCGTTGGCATTGAATCAGGGGATTATTACAGATCCTGGCTTCCAGGGTAAGGGATATAAAAAAAGCGCGGAGCAATGATGCCCCGCGCTTTTTTTTATTGGCTGAAAGTGGTTTACCAACGGTCACCACCGCCACGACGATCGCCGCCGCCGTAGCCGCCGCCACCGCGACGATCACCGCCGCCGTAGCCACCGCCACCGCGATTGCCACCACCATAACCACCGCCACCGCGGTTGCCGCCGCCGTAGCCGCCGCCACCGCGATTGCCACCACCGCCATAACCGCCACCACCACGTGGTTCGCGATTTTCGCGTGGTTCAGCCTTTTTAACTACGATGGTACGACCATCGATGTCTGTTTCATTGAGGGCGTCGATAGCGCTTTGCGCCTCGTCGTCATTGTCCATCTCAACAAAGCCAAAGCCTTTGGAACGGCCGGTCATTTTGTCGAAGGCGATAGAGCAGGAAGATACCTCGCCGAATTGTTCGAAAGCCTCACGGAGAGTGCCTTCATTGGTGTCATAGTTCAATTTTGCTACGAAAATGTTCATCGCTGAAAAAGAAAATAATGAAAAAAAATGAGCATCAACTAAATGCAGCAAAATCAAATTGAACCTAAAAATTCTGATTGAAAATGGCCTGCCTGTGGGTTGAGATGCTTGTTAGACAACTCAAAGGTAAATAAAAAAAGGAGAAATCCTAATTTTTCTAAGACATATGAGAAAAAAGTGTTTTCAGGCAGTTTGATTTTCCGCCTGAAATCTACTCGCCAAGTGCCGCAATACACTTCAATTCTATGGCAATGGGTGTTGGCAACCGATCAATTCCAACGGTGGTTCTGCATGGCAAACTGGTTTTGAAATATTCGGCATAAATCCGGTTGAAAGTGTGGAAATCCCGCTCCATATTGACCAAAAACACCGTTACATCAACCAAATCTTCCCATTTGGCGCCAGAAGCCTCCAATACCGTCCGCACATTTTTAAACACAGAATGTACCTGTGCTTCGAAGTCAAATTCCGTGTAATTTCCTGAGGCAGAACGGGTTAATCCGGGTACGCCGTCCGTTTCCGGCTCCCGAGGGCCAATACCCGATAAAAACAACAAATTTCCTACCCGGCGGGCGTGCGGGTAAAGCCCAACAGGTTTCGGGGCATTGGGTGCATCTATTTTATTCATGTCAAGTTAGGTTAACGCTCTATGATGGAGGCAAAGGTAATTCTAAGCCAATTCTAAGGAAGATAAGTTTCAACTGGCCTTAGGTTTGCCCCGGAAAAACTAAAAATTCGGTCCTATGCTCAAGAAAATTTCTACTCTCCTACTTGGTCTGTCGGCAGGTCTAAGCCTTTCGGCCCAATCTCCAACAGACGGCTTGATGATGCCACAGGGGCAGCTTTGTATCCTGGGGCAATACACCAACAGCCAATGGGAAAACTACTGGCAGGGCGAAACCAAACGCTCTAACTCAAACCTCGGAAAAGTGAGCACCCAAAGTGCCATGGTGATGGGCAACTACGGTATCACCAGCAACCTGAATGTAATGCTTGGCCTGCCCTATGTATGGACAGGTTCCACTCAGAGCTACATCACCGGCCAAAAAGGACTCCAGGATCTGTCTCTGTTCCTGAAGTACCAAATCCTGGAACGCAAAGCACTGGGCGGCGCCTTCAAAATCCAGACAACCGGCGGACTTTCCACTCCGGTATCCAATTACACCAATGATTTGATGCCTTTCAGCATCGGTTTGCAAAGCAAAACCGCTTCTCTGCGCGGTATTGTGAATTACACGGCTGACTTTGGTTTGTATGTAACCGCTGAAGTAGGTCACACCTGGCGCAGTAATGTTACGGTAGACCGCGACTCCTACCTTTTCAACAACGAACTGGTAGAAAGCGATGAAATGCTCGTACCTAACGTTTTGGATTACTCCGCCCGCATTGGTTATATCAAATCCCGTTTTCAGGCTGAAGTTTGGTATGATGCCTTCACCGGTTTGACCGGCGACGACATCCGTTACAATGAAGCTCCTCAGGCCACCAATAAAATGGCAGCAGGTCAGGTTGGCGTTTTTGCCAAGTATTTCATCACCAAGCGTTTTGCGCCGCTGGCTTCTGTTAGCCAGGTATTGAGCGGCCGGAATGCCGGTGAGTCTTTGACCTGGGCTGCAGGTTTCACCTATTTCCTGGATGTAAACAAAAAAGCAGAAGCAGCGAAATAAACTCCCTTAAACTTGATAAACATTCCATCGCACAACATGAAAAAGCAATCCATACTCGCAATTGGCGCAGCATTCGGCCTGTTGTTGTTCGCCACACAGTGTGACAAAAACGCTCCTGAAGCACCTTCCATTGAACCATATCCTGAAACCAATCTGGAAGCAAGTGCCGGCACCTGGAAAACGTATATGTCTATTGACGACAGCAAAACAGTAGTACCAACGCCAGAAGCGGCAGGCTCATCTGCTTACCAAGCTGAGTTGACCCAACTCAAATCAACCATGGCCGGCGCAACAGCCGAACAAAAAGAGCTGGCTCTTTTTTGGGGCAGCAATGGTGTAACCCGCTGGCACGAAATTGCCCGCGAACTGGCCGCCAACTATAACGTACCACCAAACTACAACGCCGATGGCACCTACCCGGCTCCTGATCCGGCCAACCCAACGGCTTACCCACGTTTTCCATTTGCCAACCCACCCGTGGCAAGCCGCATGTTCGCCTTGCTGGGAGTTGCGCAGTACGATGCGCTGGTAGCTTGCTGGAAACGCAAATTCGAACACAACCGCCTGGCGCCTTACAAAAACGCATCCGATATTCAGCCGCTGATCCCAACCAATGATCTCCCCTCCTACCCTTCTGAAGATGCCGTTGTAGCTGCTGCTTCCCGCGAAATCCTGAAGTTCATCTTCCCGGGTGAAGTTTCATACATCAACGATAAAGCTGAAGAACACAAAAACAGCCGCCTCTGGGCTGGCGCCAATGTGCAAAGCGATTTGTCTGCTGGTGACTCCCTGGGTCGTATAGTAGCGCAGTATGTGATCAATGAATGGGCTAAAAAGGATAAAATGGGGCAAGCCAACAACCAGGCGGCATACCCAAACCTGAAAGCAGATGCTAATGCTCGTGGCATCTCAGTTCTCTGGACCAGCCGCGATATCCCTTCCCGTCCGCCAATGCTCCCATTTTTTGGCAACGTAAAAACCTGGAACTTCGACGATGCTACCAAAATTGCACTCCGTCCTCCAGTTCCTCCGCAACCAGGATCTGCCGAGTTCGAAGCTGCCATGGATGAACTTCGGGACATCGCTAAAAACCGTACCCGCGAACAGCAGCGCATTACTGCTTACTGGGCTGATGGCGCAGGCAGCTACACCCCTCCTGGCCACTGGAACCGCAAAGCCTGCGAACTGATTCTGGAAAAACAATTCAACGAAATCCGCTCCGCTCGTGCTATGGCACTCGTTGGTACTGCCGTGGTAGATGCCGGTATTACTTGCTGGGATGTGAAATACTATTACCTCCTCCCACGTCCTACTGAAATGGATCCGGATGTAACCACCGGAACAGGTATCCCGAACTTCCCGGCTTACACTTCTGGTCACTCTACCTTCTCCGGTGCTGCCGTAGAAGTGTTGTCATACCTCTTCCCTGACCACAAATCAGAACTGGAAGCCATGGCTAAAGAAGCCTCCGAATCCAGGATTTATGGCTGTATCCACTATCGTTTCGACTGCGAAGTTGGACTTGAGGTGGGCAAAAAAGTGGGAGAATACGCTGTAACCAGAGGCCGCAACGACGGTTCTGAATAAAAAAGAAAGACGTTTAGTGAAAATGCGAAACCGCCCCGGCAATGGCCGCGGGCGGTTTTTCTTTTGTTTTCCTGCAAAAGCGGTTTGGGTGCAGGAAGTTTTTCAGGAAATTCATTACGGCAACTCCCCTATCTCCCGCAAAACCCTTTGCATTTCGCCGTATTGATTGTCCAGTAAGCGTTTTAAATCGAATCGCTCAAACTTGTACTCAAATTGAAAATAACTGTTTTCGTAATGGTTTTCCTGTAATGGGAACATGCCCAAAAAGTTAGCATGCCAGCGGATTCTACCCCTTCCACTTAATTCATCAAGCGGCAATTGCAGATATTCTGCCTTGGGAAAATACAGATAAATACCCTTCATCTTCCGAATCACCTCAATGGCTACTTTTCGATCAGGCAATCTGTTTTCCTTTCTGAATTCACTGATCTCGTGGAAGTACCTCGAAGAAATATCCTGATGCCTCCTGGACGATATCTGATCGCGTAAGGCAAACATTCGGTATCGCTGAGGATGCGCCTCGTGCAATTCCTGTACCACAGCAAGAGGGTCAAAACCTGTGGTTGGCTGATACACGGTTTCCTTACCCTGTATGGTTATATCAATCCATCGAAACTTGATTTCTTCTGTTAATTCCTGCCAAACAAAATCCAGGTAACTAAGCTCCTGATGGAGTTTGTAAGCAGATAAAGCTCCAAATAGTAATTTGGCACAAAGTGCTCTGGACGACTCCTCGCCCCGCTTAATTGCCTCATATTGTGGCCTGATTTGTCTATGGAAAATGTTGGCTGATATATGGCTGCGTAAATCCTCCTCCGTGTACCTGGTAGAAAGCGCCAGCAACGTACGAAGTGCATCCGTGGCTTGAAATCCAATAGCCAGGCTATCTGACACCGGAACAGGTTGGCCCTGATGATCAAACTGTAGCCACACCATCAAACCATCACCAATCAGCTCCTGAATGGATTTGTCCAAATAATCCTGTCCCAGCCGTTCAGGGAAAGCTTTATAAATGATTTTCCACCTGCGCAAACACTCTACCAGCTTACTTCTGGCCTCTGCGCTGTCCATCCGTCGAATATCCTTGAACGAAAGCCCCACCTGCACCTCTTGCCATAGCGCTTGGGTATCTGCCACAAACTCAAGATAAACTGCCTCCTTGATGTTGGGCAATACCTTCAGCCAACCAGCCTGCCCGGCATAATCCTGCACAATTTTTTCCACAATAGCCAGAGCATCAAAATGATAGGCCCCGCATTCCGGCACGGGAATCACCTCTCCATCCTGGTCCAACGTAAACCACCGCACACTGGCATCCATCTCTGCCGCCGGTGCAATGAGTAAACCCGGTAACAAATATTCCAGGGCCAAACGGTAAAAGGACGCGCCATGCGCTCTTTGATCCTGATCTGAAAACACTTCAGCTCCCAGTAAACAGGCATAGGTAAACCTCACCATCGACTCCCGCACGTCTGTATACGGGCGCCTGCGCTTGTGGTCTTCGGCAACCTGTGCCGCTAAAGCCTGCCTTTTGGCCAATAAACTGTAATACAGATCCTCGCGTAGCAATCCTTTGTCTTTGACAATCTTGTTCGCATGATCCGATTCCATTTGTTCCAGCAGCGCAATCAGCTCCTGAATCTCGCCCAACAAGTCAAATTGCCCAACAGGCACAAACTGATACCTGTTTCCAATGATGTCTACCCGCTCCAGCCAATGACATTTGCCGCCTCCGCAGCTTTCAATAACCGCTGCCTCCAGTAATTCCTCTGATGGATGTACCAAGCGACAAACCTTCAGGGTGTTCTCCAAAATAATACGTACCACATGCCGGTTGTCTGGCACTGATTCGCTGTGTTTACCGGTATGCCGCAAGGGGTCGTTTGGCAGGCTATGGTATAGCCGAAGGGCAGCATCTGTAATACCCTCTGCAGCTATTTCCAGATTGTGCTGAGCCGTGGTAGATGGACACCGGCCTTCGAGCATATATTCCCGGAGCCTGGATGCGTACAACAACACATATTGCAGCTGCCGGTCATTTCCCTGCACGGCATCCCGCATGATCCTGGCAGCTGTTTCTTTCTGCAGGTAGGTAATCAACAGATATTCATACAACTGTGCTGACAGTGGATCTATTTTGGTCCGCACATAATCGCAATACTGGTATGCCTGGGTATAATTCTTTACGGCCAGTGAATCTTTAGCCAGCAATAAATGCCTGCGGAAGTCATTTTTTTGTTCAAAAGACAACAGTCCAATCTGCTCCAGTGCTTCCTGCTCTCTTGGCCCCACAGGCAGATTCAAGGTTTCCGGAATGATTACTTCATCTACCGGCACAAAAAACGGAGGTACAGCACTGTCTTCCCTGCTTTCGCCCGCAAACCGGTAATAATCACGGATAAACACCTGCCGCCATTCCGGATACAAATCCTCCTCCTGCAGGCGCTCCAGCAAATGCACCAGATCGGCCTGGATAGGTGCTGCTTTTGCCTGCAACTCTTCCAATGTAATTTGCGATAACCTGGTTTGTTCCCGTAACTGTTTGAAATAATCCTCCACATCAAGCACACCCCGTTTTACCTGTACATTTTTAATCAAACGCTTCAACAGCGCCAGCAAAGGAGCGTGGTTAATCCGGTCGGTTTGTGCCAGCAAGCGTTCTTTCAGGTCTTCCAGGGAAATCGGCAGTGAAATAGCGCCAATATCAATGGTCTCCTGCTGAGGTGCGGCTTTAAGCACCAGTACAGCCATTTGTGCGGCACGAAGTAATTGCCGGTCGCGCGGGATGCCGTCCTGTTCAATTGTTTCGCCAGGAGGCAAAGCAGTCTGGAATGGCTTCAGTGCGTTGGGCATGCCAGCACTGCGCGCCATTACCGTCATGATTTGGAAAGCCGGCGATTCCTTTTGCACTTCTATGGCCCTGGAAAACTCCCAGCGCACATCCGGATGATCCTCATAGTTCAAGGAAATCAGCGCAATAAACAACTGAGCCTTTTCCAGAAAAGCAGAGGCTTTTACCCGGTATTCCTCCACCGGAATGCCTTCATTATGCCAAAAAACGGTTTTAGCAGGTTGTAACAATACAGCTAGCTGCCGCTGTAGATCGGCCGCTGTACGGGCATCTGCCGCGTCGTACGATAAATAAATATGTATGTTGGAAGCCATTATACGGGGCAAAAATTCAAAATCCCCGCCATATAATTGCGTAGAATTTGATAACATTCATTTTAAACACGCTTTAAGCTCGCTGTAACACATTTACACATAACAGGTTGCCCTGCTTTAGCGTTATCCGCTGTCAAATTTTTAATACCATGCCAACCAGAATTTTTCTTGCTGCATTCCTGCTCTCCTTCTCTTGCCAGACACTTTTGGCACAATCATCCCGAAAAATCAAACTCAACCCGGTAACCGTTGGCTTCGATCTGCCGGAGTCGTACAAACAGCGCACCTTTATCAAAGGTCTTGCTGGATTTGTGAACAAAATAGACCAATTGGTGGGCGCCATGATCCTGGTCGACGGTAACAAAACTACGGTATTAACCAGGTTTGTCAAACAAGACAAACCACCAGTGGTCACGGCCTCCACATCGGATGTAATTTACAATTCAAAAATTGATTCCAAATTTAAGTTCAACGGTGCTTACAGCATAGCTTCTACTAAAATTGAAAAAGACAACATCTATGAGATTATTCTTACAGATGTTGGCTATGCCTTTCTTCCGGAAGATTATATTCCTTACCTGGAAATATGCCGGGCTGCCACCAATGTAGCACCCGAAACCCGCGCCAAAACCTTTTATGTACGCTCTGCCAAGTTGACCACGGTATACACCAGGGCCTTTCAAAAAGCAATGGGCAATGCCGAAATCAGCGGCGTTGTATTCAGCGTAGGCGGAGAGGTGTACAACACTACCGATCAGTTTAAACTGGATTATGTGGTTTCTGTGGATCTGGTGAGTTTGGAGAAACTGTTGTCGCTGCACAATTGCAACGATCTGATCAACAATGAAGAAATAGCGCGCCGGGATAAGGCTGAAAAAGCCCGACTGGATGCCATGCGTGCCGACGAAGAGAAAAAAGCCCGCGAACAGGAAGCCCAGTATGCTAAAAATCAGGTGGAAGAACTGCGCAAAACCCTGAGCGAAAGTCTGGTACGTACTGTAGAAATGCAATGCCAACTACAGGAAGCTCAGGAACGGGAACGAAATGCGCTGGATCAGCTTCAAAGCGCCATTAAGCGAGCCGATGAAATGACCGCAAAAGCCCAGGCCGCTCAACAAAACGTGGAAAACAAGGAAGAGATTATCCTGACTTTCAAGAGTCGGGAGGGCAAAGTCCTGGAAATCAAAAGCCTGGAAGAGCTCAGCGAGGAAAAGCTGCGCGAACTGGGCTTTGATGTAGAAATACTCAAACGATGATCAACGGAAGCGCATCTGCAATACACCCAGCATGGCTTCCTTGATGATGTTCAGCGACATCTTGGACTGGCCTTTTTCGCGGTCCTTAAACGTAATAGGTACGTCTTTCACTTTGAATCCGAGCCGGTAAGCCGTATATTTCATTTCAATCTGGAAGGCGTACCCTATGAATTTGATTTTGCTCAAATCCATGGTTTCCAACACTTTCCTGCGGTAACAGATGAACCCCGCTGTGGGGTCGGCTACAGGCATCCAAAGGATCAGACTGGTGTATAAGGAGGCGCCTCGGGAAAGTACAATACGGTCCATAGGCCAGTTGACCACCTTGCCGCCGCGGCAATAACGCGAACCTACTGCTACGTCTGCACCTTCGTCCCGACATTTAGCCAGCAGCCTTGGCAGATCATTCGGGTTGTGGGAGAAATCGGCGTCCATTTCAAAAAAATACTCATACTCACGCTCCAATCCCCACCGGAACCCAGCGATGTAGGCCGTACCCAGCCCCAGCTTACCCTTGCGTTCCAGCAAATGCAACCTCCCGGCAAATTCACTGGCTTGCAGATCGCGTACGATCTGAGCCGTTCCGTCAGGCGACCCATCGTCAACAATCAATACATGGAATTCATCCGATTGCGACAAGGCAGCCCGGACGATGGCTTCAACGTTTTCTTTTTCGTTGTAAGTGGGGATAATTACGATGCTAGACATTCAGCAAAAAGTGAGTCGGGTATAATGGGTGTTTGAATGACGCGGGCGACATGATAAAGGTTGCGCTACTCATTACCTGGCAATTCTGGCGGGTAGCGTGTTTGCCGTTACATGGCAGCCGACACGGCAAATGCAAGCATGGACAGAATCAATCCGTACATAAAGATATTGTAACAGGTACTCAAATACCTGTATTTTTTAGCTAATACAATACCCAGGAAATACAGGTCACGGCTCATACTGCTGTACAAAAACTCCGGGTCCGTCAGCATCTCATTTACCCCCCACTGAAAGTCGGCCAGGTTCATGTTGTAAAAGTTGCCAAAAAACAACAGGTTGGCTTTCCGTTGTTTAATCGCTTCACGGGTTACCTTTCCTTCCGTAATCTTAGGCCGGGTAGCCAGTGTAGCAAAAACCATGGAGCCCAGGCAAGTTGCTGTAAGCAAAATGGTAGGTACGATGATTTTCCAGGTGGCGCCATCCTGCAACTTAGGCAACAGGTTGGACACCAAAATGGAGATCACGATGGCATTCACAGAAAGCATGAGGTTGGCCTTGCTGTCGGCCATAGCACTCAGGTTGGTATGGGTGCGGTAGGTGGTGCGGTACATGGTTTCCACTCCACGTCCGAACCTGGCAGATTTGATCTCGTTTTCGCTGTCCTTAAGGACTTTTTTCAGATCGCCTGTTTTTTCCTTTTCCTCCAAAAGCGCGATTTCATCCACCTTTGGCGCCAGAGATGGGTTGAGACGACGTTTTTGCTTCAGTAATTGTTGAATATGCTTGGCCTTGCGTTTATTGAACAACTCCTGAGCTACCACAGTATGGTACTCGTGGGTCATCATGAAATTGATCTCGAAATCTACCCAGTCCTGATCACTCATAACCGTACCGCGGGTCAGTACAAACTCCTGACGAAGACGACTGGTACGATCCCAGTAAATTTCCATGCCGAGATGACTAAGGTCTGCATCGGCAATGACCTGACCGAGAAGCGATTGGGGTTGCTGCGGAACCTTGGTGGCACGAATGCAGGTCTGGATTTCGGCCAGTTGCTCTGCAGAAATTTTTCCGTCCAGAAAAGCGGCGGCATTGGCGCAACTTCGCTCCTCATGATCCGCTGGTCCCTGTGCGTAACCAGTGTCATGGAACCAGGTTGCTAACAATATGGTAGTCATATCCTGAGCATCCAGCCGGAATCCTTCTCCAATAGTTTTGGCTGCGGCCACCGTTTGGATGGTGTGCTCCAAATCGTGAAAAACATACTGAGGTGAAACATTTTGCGCAAAATAATCCTTAATATGCGCTTCTACCTCATGGAACAGTACTTCTACAGGCGTCATGTATTACAGTTAAGAAGCGCAAAGTTAGCAGAAAAAATATGGTCCGTGTGGACAATGATTAAATGTTGACAACCTGTGGAAAAATGGGGGATAACTTCTGGGGCAATTGTTCCACGCTCCGTTTCACGCCACTTTACCTTTGCCGCCGTTGCACCATCGGGGTGTAGCATCAAAACGATCGAACATTATGCTTAAAGACATGGGCAAAGTAATCACCATTGCCAACCAGAAGGGTGGCGTAGGCAAAACCACCACCGCTATCAACCTGGCTGCTTCGCTGGCCATCCTGGAGAAAAGAGTGTTGCTGATCGATGCCGATCCGCAGGCCAATGCATCCTCCGGTGTTGGACAGCCCGAAACAAACGAATCGGCCAGTTTGTATGATTGTTTGGTGCACGGCACTGATCCACGTGAGGTTATCATTAAAACAGAAACCCCCAACCTGGATTTGCTTCCATCCAATATTGACCTGGTAGGTGCGGAAATTGAATTGGTGAATCGCCCAAATCGCGAATACATCCTGCGCGGAGTTGTTGGTGAAATACGTAATGACTACGATTACATATTCATTGATTGCCTGCCATCTCTTGGCTTGATCACGGTTAACGCACTTGTTGCCGCAGATACTGTACTGATTCCGGTGCAATGCGAAATGTTCTCTTTTGAAGGACTTGCCAAACTCAAAAATACCATAGATCTGATTCGTCAGGGTTTCAATCCTAACCTTCAGGTTGAAGGCCTGCTGATTTCTATGTACGATGGTCGTCTTCGTCTCGCTAATGCCATTGTGGAGGAAGTGCGTAACAGCTCTAACGATTACGTTTTCGAAACCATTATTCACCGCAACAGCCGTGTAGCCGAAGCGCCTATGTCGCACACCCCAGTTGCCCTGTACGACGTAACCAGTAAAGGCGCCGTCAACTTCTTTAACCTTGCTGAAGAATTTCTCAGAAGAAACTGAGAATAATCACCTTGATCCCCCTAATTGCCCACATTAATACCTATGGCTAAAGCAAAATTTGATACAGGTGGCATAAAAGCGCTGCTGGGAAATCCCAAGCAACTGGAAAAAGCCGTTCAGGAAAATCCGCAACAAGTTGTTCGGGAACTGGCTACCACGGTGGCCCAACTCCCTATTGAACATATTAAAGCCAATTCCGGTCAACCACGGAAAAACTTCAGCAAGGAATCGTTGGAAGAACTGGCTGCCAGTATCCGGGCGCACGGCATCATACAGCCCATCACCGTCCGCCGGATACACGATAAGGAATACCAGATCATTTCCGGTGAACGTCGTTTCCGCGCCAGCCAACTGGCTGGCCTGAAGGAAATGCCTGCCTACGTGCGGCTTGCCAACGACCAGGAGCTGCTGGAAATGGCCCTGATTGAGAATATTCAGCGGGAAGACCTCAACGCCTGGGAAATTGCTGTTTCCTACGGCCGTTTGGCTGAAGAATTCAAACTCACCCATGAAAACCTGTCAGAACGGGTGGGCAAACAACGCAGTACCATCACCAACTACCTGCGTCTGCTGCGTTTTGAATCCGATCCGGATATCAAACAAGGTATCATTGAAGGTAAAATCTCCATGGGCCATGCGCGCGCGCTGGCAGGTGTGGATGATTATGCCATCCGTAATTCCGTTTACCAGCAAATTATTTCGGAAGACCTCTCCGTACGTGCCGTGGAGGCACTGATTGCCAGCTACCAGGAAAGTCGCAAAGGCGAACAACCCAAACCTAAAAAGGTGCTCAGCGAAAACCTGCGCAATATCCAGGATCAATTCAGAGCCTTCTTTGGCGCTAAAGTTGACCTGAAACGCGACGAAAAAGGCAAAGGACAACTGGTTATCAAATTCGACAACGACTCCGATCTAAACCGTTTGATTGCCCTGGTAGAAAAAGATTAACCAAGGGTTTCTAAACTGAAGAATTCCAGAGGCGCAGAGGACATTCCTTTGCGCCTCTGCTTTTTCCCCCACTCACTCAATCAATCAATCAATCAATCAATCACTCGGAATTCCACTACATATTCCTGCACCCGCCCATCCGGATATTGCTCAGGTACAGGCAGCATTTCCGTAACCAGAAAGCCTCCCCTACCCTTTTGCAAATTCCTGATTAACAGAGACATAGACAAGGGACTCTGTTGATCGTAAAACTGGGGTTTTTCCCTGCCTGCTATAAATCTGCCAAAAAAATACCGGGGCACTCCCCAGGCATGACATTGCAATATCCACTGCCGAATGATGGAAGCGTCACTTTGGCCGGGCTGAATGATATGTTGCCATTGTGATTCAGGTAAATACCAGGATGCTCTGGACAACACCAGTTGTCTGAACACTGCCCGGGGCCGGTAGCGCAGACCTCCTTTATCCTCCCAAAGCAGCGTATCTGGCAATAAAGCCTCCAAAGAGACGTATGGCACCCCCAAATACCATAATATACGCCTGACTGCCGGCAATTGATCCGGCGATTCCAGCCCGAGGTCATTAATCCTCACCACCCGATGTCGAATTGGATCCCAAAGCCGTGGGTGGCCTTCCGGATCCAGCTGCACCTCCAAATCTTTCAAATCCAGCTGCCA
>DATGWL010000140.1:0-36750 GCA_035299505.1 Saprospiraceae bacterium
CAAATCTGTGTAGAATCTGTGCGAAACCCAACCAAAATCTGTGTGAAATCTGTGCCCCAAATCTGTGTAGAATCTGTGCCCCAAATCTGTGTAGAATCTGTGCGAAACCCAACCAAAATCTGTGTGAAATCTGTGCCTCAAATCTGTGTGGAATCTGTGCGAAACCCAACCAAAATCTGTGTGAAATCTGTGCCCCAAATCTGTGTGGAATCTGTGCGAAACCAAAATCTGTGCGAAACCAAAATCTGTGCGAAACCATTTTTCGCACGATAACCATAAATCTAACAACAATGAAAAAATCCATTTTCCTGCTTCTCCTACTGGGATTAGGTGCTTGTCAGAAGGATTTTCTGGATAAAAAACCTATCGTAGGTGTTACCGAAGAAAACTTCTACCGCACGGAAGAAGATGCCATCGCTGCTGTAAATGCCGCGTATGCCACCCTTCAATTCCAGATTTCTCCAGCAGGTCACTTCCGGTGGTTCTGGGGAGATATTATGTCGGACGACTCCAACAAAGGAGGTTCCGGCGACAACGATGTGAATACGCTCCTGCAACTCGAAAACTTCCAGGGTCCGGTGAATACCGACCTGCTGGAATCCGAATGGGGCGCTGATTATGAAGGCATTTACCGCGCCAATGTGGTATTGGAAAAAGTGCCGCCCATCAACATGGATGAAAAAGTAAAGGCTCGTATTTTGGGTGAAGCCAAATTCATCCGCGCCTGGAATTTTTACAACCTGGTAACCATGTTCGGTGGTGTGCCACTGGCCGACCATGTGCTGGCGCCATCGGAATATAAAATGCCGCGCGCTTCAGCCGATGAGGTGTGGGATCTGATTGAACGTGATCTCAGCGAGGCTGCATCTGTATTGCCGCGCCGGAGTGAGTATCCCTTGGCCGATATGGGCCGCATCACAAAAGGTGCTGCGCAAGCCCTGTTGGTAAAATCCTATCTGTGGCGCAAAAAGTGGTCGCAGGCAAAAGAAACAGCGGCGGAAATTATTGCTTCCAATGAGTACCAGCTCACAGCCAATTATGCCGATATCTTCACTTTGGATGGCGAAAACAACGAAGAGTCTGTGTTTGAAATCCAGTACATGAACGCTTCCGGTGGGAACTGGGGCAAAAACAACGCCAACGAAGGCAGTTTTACCAACGTGTTTCAACGCGCCCGCGGACAATTTGCCGGCTACGGCTTCAATATTCCAACCCAGGATTTTGTAGACGAGTTTTTCCGGGAGGGCTTTGAAGATCCACGCCTGAAATCCACCATTTTCCGGGTGGGCGAGCCTATGGGCGATCGCGGGGTGTTCACCTTGTCGGCTACCGGCGATATGCCATTTATTTATTACCCGAAAAAGTATTTCAACAACAAAAGTGAAGATGCGCCCTTTGGCGACCCCAATCCGAACGGAGGTTCCAACGATCGCGTTATTCGCTATGCCGACGTGTTGCTCATGCACGCAGAGGCTGCATATCAGTCGGGTGATGAAGAAGGCGCACGTATCTCTCTGAACAAGGTGCGGGCCCGGGTGAACATTCCGGCGGTAAGCTACTCCGGTCAGGCTTTGCTGGATGCTATTTACCGTGAAAGGCGCATTGAGCTGGGCCTGGAAGCGCACCGGTTCTTCGATCTGGTACGTACCGGCAGAGCGGCACAGGTGTTGGGCAGTGCAGGTTTTGTGGCAGGCAAACATGAGTTGTTCCCCATTCCGCAATCTCAAATTTTGGCCACTGATGGCGCCATCATCCAAAATCCGGGGTATTAACGGCCTACGGTAGACGGCCTACGGTAGACGGTTGACGGCCTACGGTGGACGGTTGACGGCGGTGTAAATCAGTAGGCAACCTAAATCAAAAACGAATCTCATCATGCAAAAAATATTATCCATCATAACGCTCCTGGCCATTTTGGCATTCGGATGTAAACCGGAGCAGGACGACGAATATAATCTGGATACCCTGCCCGGTGCGCCACAATTCAGTGTGGAATTTGTGGCTGGCGACTCCAACCGGGTGGTGATCAAAGACCTCACAACGGGCAGCTTTCAGCGTCTTTGGGATCTGCCCGGGGGCACTCCCAAGAGTTCTGTCAAAGCAATAGATACCATCCTCTTCACTGCCAAGGGCGATTACGAAATTACGCTTTATGTGTCTCAGAAAGATGGCAGCGGCACTTCAGCAGCCTCCTGGCAAATCAATATTGCCAACGATGCGGCTCTGGTTTGTACCCCCAAAATGGCCTTGTTGACAGGCGATTGCGGCCCGGCAGGTAAATGCTGGACACTTTCCCGTGCTGCAGGCGCCGTTAAGGTTGGTCCAACGTACGACGATTATTCCTGGTACACTTCTCCGGCCGACGGTCTGCAAAACGATCAGTACGACGATGGTTTTTGCTTCACTTTTGAAGGTCAGGTTTTCCAGAACCGGAACAATGGTCAGTCGGTAAATCCGTGGAATGGCTACCAGCCAGAACCGCTGGATCCAGGTGTAGCCGATTTTGTTTTCCAGGAAGGCACCGGCATTCTGGGGCGCGATCAAATTCTCCTGCCCGACAATCAGTTCATGGGTGTTTGGGATTGCGACAACCTCCTGGATGTAGTGAAATTAACTGAAACCGAGTTGGTAGTGCGCGGCCGTCAGCGGGCGCAAAACGGTACTCCGTTGACTCAGGGCTGGTTTGAACTCACTTTTGTACCACAATAAGGGCGGCGTATGAGAACGTACTTTGGATGGATGTTCGCCCTGTTCCTGGTGGTTTTGCAACTGGGTTGCGCAGGCAGTAAATACGGTTCCGGAACCTTTCGGAAACTGGTTTGGTCTGACGAGTTCAACTACCAGGGTTTACCCGACAGTACCCGCTGGGGGTACGATCTGGGAGATGGTTGTCCAAAAATCTGTGGATGGGGCAACAACGAACTGGAATATTACACAGTACGCCGTTCGGAAAATGCCCGGGTAGACAAAGGTCATTTGATCATTGAAGCCCGGAAAGAAAACATGGGTAACCGAAAATATACTTCGGCGCGTATGGTGACTAAAAACAAAGGCGACTGGCGTTACGGTCGTATGGAAGTGCGCGCCAAATTGCCCAAAGGAGTAGGCATCTGGCCGGCCATCTGGATGTTGCCTACAGATTGGGCTTACGGAGGTTGGCCCAGAAGCGGCGAAATAGATATTATGGAATTCGTTGGTTATCAACCCGATACGGTATATGGCACGGTGCATACCGAGTTTTTTAATGGTATGAAAGGTACCCAAAAATCAGTTGGGACACCCATAGACGATCTTTCTGCGGCTTTTCATGTTTATGCATTGGAATGGCATGCGGATCGGCTGGATTTTTATGTAGATAACCGAAAATTCAACACGTTCCGGAACCAGGGGCAGGGTATAGATGCCTGGCCATTTGATCAGAAATTTCACCTTATCCTCAATATAGCTGTTGGCGGCGACTGGGGTGGCAAAATGGGCGTAGACGATTCCATTTTTCCGCAACAAATGCTGGTAGACTATGTTCGGGTATATCAATGACAGATAAAAACACTACAATATGACTTACAAATCACTGATTTTCAGCTTTTTGGCTGCGGGGGCAATCCTGTGGGGCTGCGCCAAGGAAGATGATGGTTCGGCGGAAGCCCGTGATCTGCCGCTTATTTCTGCAGCAGATTTAACCATTACCGAAGGTGATGCCAATCAAAAAATAACAGTCACTTTGGCCATCAGCGGCAATCACCAGACCAACGCGGTGCTGCGTTTTGCCGCTGTGTCTCGTACAGCCGATGCAACCATTGACTATGAGGTACTTACCAGCGGTCAGATCGTGTTTGCACCTGGCGAAACACAAAAGAACATTGAGATAAATATTGTAGGCGACGAGGTAAAGGAGCCAAAAGAAACCTTTGAAATCAAGCTGTACAATCCAATCAATGTAAACCTGGCCAAGGAAGTTATTACGGTAACTATTGAAGATGACGACGATAATTCGGCGGGCCTGGTTATTCCATCCGGTGGTTATGCAACGCCTACCAGTTATCCGGGCATGACTCTTGTGTGGGCAGATGAATTTAACGGAACCAGCCTGGACCTGAATAGCTGGACCTTTGAAACTGGTACCGGCAACAATGGCTGGGGAAACAACGAATTGCAGTATTACCGCGAGGATAATACCTCATTGGTGGGTGGTCACCTGGTAATTACAGCCAAACAACAACAATTCGGTGGCCGTCAGTACACTTCATCCCGAATTGTTACCAAGGGTAAAAAGAACTTCAAGTTTGGACGCATAGATATCCGGGCTGCTTTGCCGGAAGGTCAGGGATTATGGCCTGCTTTATGGATGCTGGGATCCAACATTGATGCTGTTTCCTGGCCTGCCTGCGGCGAAATTGACATCATGGAGCTCACCGGAAATCTCCCGAACCGGGTAGTTGGTACGGTGCACTACGGCGCCAATGTCAGCCAACACCAGTATATTTCCCAATCGAAATACCTGAGTGGAAACGACAATTTTCAGGATGAATTCCATGTGTTTTCGATCAATTGGGTAGCCGATAAAATTGAATTCCTGGTGGATGATGAAGTGTACCATACCATCACGCCGGCTAATTTGAATGGCGCCGCTTATCCGTTTAATAAGCCGTTCTTCTTCATCTTCAACGTGGCTGTAGGTGGAAACTGGCCGGGCTCGCCAGATGCAACTACGGCATTCCCGCAGCATATGATTGTGGATTACGTGCGGGTATTTCAATAAGAATAGTTGGGGGGTCCCGCAGATTTACGCAGATGAAACCGCAGATTTTCGCAGAGGTCGTTCAGCTTGATATCGGGAAGGGAATTGAAGCGAGTATTTTTACGCTTCCTGTATATTCCCGGAATGCCCAACCGAACGCTTTCTGCGAAAATCTGCGGGTTCATCAGTGAAAATCTGCGGGAAATCAACTTCGCGGGAAATCTATACTACGGCTCCCTCCTGATAATCCGGGCTCTTGGTCGTGCATTTAAATACTCGTCATCTATATACCAATATTCTCCCATAAGTATACGGCGCAATTCCAGGGGATAGCGGAACGTGCGTTGACTGAACATCTTATCTATATCTTCTTTCAGGTTGCCATGATAATGCATGAGGTTTATCCTGATATAACATTCCTGCATTTTTACAAAATCACACAGTAACCCAAAACGTTCCTGGAACCGTAGCTCAGCCTCTTTTTCCTCCAAAGAGAGTTCCTTAAAAAAATCCATTATCTTAGGTGATTCCCAAGCCGGGTTAAAACACAGATCCAGGCCACAAGCTAACAGCTGATCAAAGTAGAGGGCACAGGCCAGCATAGCGCAATGTTCATGTTGAAATTGTGCATGGGCAAAGCTGGAATAATAGACTGGAATATGCTTTCGGTTATAATTACTGTCTTCATAAATCAGGTTTTGCCGAAGATTGGCCAATACAGCAGAATCCAATGGGCAGTGTATAAAAGAAGTCTGGGCGCTTGAAATGCCATGAAAATGTAGCATTATGGCTATAATTAGTAGGATTCGCATGGTGGCTGAAGCAATTTTATGTTAGATGCCACCGGATGGATAGGGGTTGTATGGGTATTGGCTTACCTTCGTGTTAAATGGAATACTGGTATGAGTCTGAAAAACGTGCTGGATCGGGGTCATGAAACGTCTATCCGGGATTTTCTGGGTACTCAAGAGGAGATCCTCTGGGAAGGCGCACCATTACCTGAAAAAGCATATAAAAGTATTGAATCTGGCTGGCGGCACAGCTCCTCTCCGGATAGTGCAAATATTTCAGGATTATTTCTTGGGATAATAATCCTGGGCGCATTCTATACATTTACAGAGAAAAAATGGATAACATTTTTAGTATTCATGTTGATAGGTATCCTGGTGATGATACTGCCAGATGCATTGCTTGATTGGAGTAAAAAGAACACCCGGTATGTTATAACCAATAGCAGGGTTGCCTTCCAATTGTGGCGATACGGCCAGGGATCCTTTCATTTTGTCCCTTTTGACCAAATCGTTCGGGTTGACTATGAGGTTTATGAGAATGGATCGGGTAATCTTTATTTAATCATGAAGTCATCACCAGATTTTTGGACTTACGATTTTTTTAACGGCAACAAAAGGTTTCATCCAAGCTTGGAAAACATATCTGATGTAATGCAGGTGTACAACCTCCTTCAATCAAACTTATCGAAATATTAACGTATTAAGTCGAGCAAATCAGGTAAATTCTCAACCAGAACAGATATTTGACCAACATCATATGCAAATAGAATCATCACCAATAACTTTTGAAGCAACACTGCTGGAACTGAGTCATACGTTTAATCTTAAAAAAGTAGAACTTATTGCCAAGTTCATCATTGGCTTTAGCTTTCTTTTAATTATTTTACACGGCAATGGAACGATTGGTGGAGGCAGACCGGTTACGATTTTATGCATGTTGCTTTTGACCATAGGTTTGATGATTGCATGGTCGTCTAGTGGACTGCAAGAGTTGGACCATAATGATACACGTGGAATTATTTTGATAGACAAGGACAAGATCGTCTGGAAAGGTTATCCAATTCCATGGAATCAAATCAAAAAAATAGATATTTCCTATTCAGAGTATGAATACAAGCTCAAAAAGAGGAACTCGTTTCCTTCAGATGGGACAAACAATAGTATCGTCCTCACATTAAAGGATGGTTCCCGCTTAAGAGGGCGGATTTATATTGAATCAAGAGATCGGCAGTTGGAATTAAAACGAGTATTTTGGCATGTGATCATGAACAACCCGATCTCTTTGGCAAATGCCCGCAACATGATTAAGCCAGCCAATCAGCAGGAAAGAAAATGGCTGGAGCATTACGCTGTTTAATCTGCCTCGCCACGTCCAAACCACTTTCGCAGTATGTCTATTATCTTTGCCCATCCAGATTTGTCAACCCTCAACCTCTCATGAGTCCCAATCATTTACTTCTGTACAGTCTCCGCCAAAGCCTCGAACAAGCCGGTATCCCGGTAGAGTTTTCTCAAAAATATGCTGCGCTGGAACTGCCCGGCGGACTGGAAATAGCTTCCGGGCCGGTAGAAGGTGAGTTTCATCCGTCTATGTTGCCTTTCTGGATACTTACCATTCATCCGGAGTATTTCCCAAGAGGAATAGATATGCAGGTGGTTGGACTGGGCGATACTGTTGAGCAACAAGTATATACCGTTACAGACCAATACCTGTCCGGTATTTTTAATACCATATATACCGGATTGGAAGGCCGATTTAACCCGGAGGATGACATCAGCGTTGACATGGAAGAGGGCGATCAGCGTTTTCACACCAGTGCAGGCGCCCTGCAATACCAGGGCAACTGGAATGGTGTGCAGCGCCCCGATGATCTGCTCACGTTCCTCATGCCTGAAATCCCCAACCGCATAGAAAACAACGAGTTCAATTGGGTAAAAGCCTACGTAGCCCGCCATGCCGACGGGCAAATTATAGGCGATTGTTTCTGGAATAACCAATTCTGGCCGGAAGGTTTCGATCTGCTGGCCCGGCATATGCAAAGCCTGCCCGCCAACGACGCTTTCGTCGGACTGAAACAGTTCATCCTGTTCAGAAGATGTGCGGAGAAGGATTGATTGCTGCTCATCGTCCATCATTTACACATTATGACCATTTTTCGCACCACCCTTTTCGCTGCCTTGCTGTTGGCTTCATGTCAGCAAGCCCCTGTTCCTCCTGCGGCTGTATCGCCAGATGCCCGGAATCTGGAGTTGATTCAAACCTATTTCAAGCATTTCAATGCGCACGACTGGACCAAAATGGCTGCCATGTATCAGGATCCGGCTGAAATGAAAGATCCTGCTTTCGGACAGCAAATGGTGCGGCAAACCAGGGCTGAAATTGCCGGAAAATACCAGGAACTCAACCAGATGATCCCGGATGTTCGCGACAGTATTCTGGCTATGTATCCTTCCGGAAACCATGTCATTGTGGAGTTTGTTTCCTCCGGAACCGCCCCTGACAACAGTAAGTTTACCTTGCCTATTTGCACCGTTTTTACCATAGAAAACGGCCTGATTACGCAAGATTTTACTTATTACGACAACTTTTAACCCTATGCTTCCGCTTTTTACCGAGTCGCAGCGTTTTGCACAATCCTGGCTGTGGATCATTTTGATCGGCACCCTGTTCATCCCTGTTTTGGGTTTGTATCAGCAAATGGTAGTGGGTGTTCCGTTTGGCAACAACCCCATGTCCAACGCCGGGTTGGCGGCTATGCTCTTGTTCGAGTTTGTTTTATTGTATTTGTTCTGGAGCATTCGGTTAAATACGGAAATAGATCAACAGGAACTCCGCTTCGCGTTCCGCCCCTTCATCCGCCGCAGTATTTTATGGAGCGACGTAAAAACGGCCCAGGTAGTGAATTACGGCTTTGTAGGCGGCTGGGGCGTACGCTACAGCGGCAGCTATGGCAAAATATACAATGTCAATGGCAAATACGGACTGGCACTGGAGCTGAAAAGTGGTGAAAAGATTTGCATCGGTACGCAGAAACCGGAGGAATTGAAGGAGGCGTTGCGTAAAATCGGGCTACTGAACCAGCCAATACAAACCCCACGACAATAAAAACCCACACACCCCCAGCACCGTTGTCATAGCCGTCCAGCTTCGGAAGGTTTGTCGCTCTGAAAGGCCCAGGTATTCTTTTACCAGCCAGAACCCGCTGTCGTTTACATGCGAAAGTATTGACGCGCCCGAGGCAATAGCCGTTACGATACAGGCCAGCGGCAATCCGGTAATGCCGCTTTGAGTCACCAAAGGAGCAATAATCCCGGCAGCTGTAGCCATCGCCACCGTGGCAGAACCCTGTAGCACCCGTATAATGGCGGCCATCAAAAAAGCCAGCACCAAAATGGGCACATGTGCATCCTCGGCGCTTCGGGCCATCATCTCGCCGGCGCCGGTATCTACCAGTATCTGCTTGAAAGCGCCTCCCGCACCGGTCAGCAAGATGATTACCCCGGCCGATTGAAAGGATTGGGTACTGATGCGCCCAAGCTCCGCCGTGGAATACCCCATTCTGCGCCCCAGCAGGTACCAGGCAAGTATGTTGGCCAGCAACAAGGCCGTAAACGGATGTCCGGCCAGCCCGGCAGCCTGCTTCCAGCCCTCAGATGCCTTAAACCATAAATCAGCCTGAATACAGGTGTTCATCAGGATCAAACCAATAGGCAAAAAGATCATCCACATCACCAGGGATACCGGGGGCATCTGAACATCCTCCGACACTTCTTCCTCCGCTACATCCTGCGTATTCAGGGACACGCCGGCAGCCAGCTTTCGCCCGGCCCAAACTCCTGCCACCAGCGCCGTGGGAAATCCTACTACCATTCCCGATAAAATCACCCAGCCCAGATCGGCGCCCAGTATGTTGGCTACCGCAATGGGCCCGGGGGTGGGGGGCACAAAGGCATGACCCACCGCAAGCCCGGCCAATAATGGCAGCGCAAAAAACAATACATTTTTTCCCGTTTTGCGCTGTAATGCTCCCAGAACAGGGTATAAAATGATGAAAGCCACGTCGAAAAACACCGGAATGGCAATCACAAAACCGGCTACCGCCATAGCAGTGGAAGCCCGACTGAGGCCAAACCATTGCAATAAGGTGCGGGCAATAACCTGCGAACCACCCGATTTTTCCAAAATTCCACCCAGAATAGAACCCAGTCCCACAATAGTAGCCACATACCCCAGCGTGCCGCCCATACCTTTCTCAATACTCTTTACCACCGCATCGGCCGGCATACCAGCGAGTAAGCCTACTGTGATGGAAACCGTCAGCAAGGCAATAAAAGCCGGCCACTGAGCCTTTACAATCAAAAATAACAACAACGCTATGCCAAAAAGCACAGCAGGTAACAGGGTGTAAGACATAAAGCTAAATCCATTGAGTGTGGTATTTTTTACCGCTCGGATCATCCACTCGTTCGTATAAATGCGCCCCAAAGTAATCCCTTTGCGCCTGAATCAGGTGCGCCGAAGAATGTGCAGTAGTACTGCCATTCAAAGCGGCCAGGGCCGACATCAAACAGGGATATGCCCTGGAACTATAACTCAGGGCAGATACCGTGCGCTGCAATGAAGGCCAAAACGCCGTAACGGTATCTCTCAGGACCGGATGCAGCAGCAAATCCGAATTTTCCGACAGGTATTCCCGGGCCTGCTGCATCAGTTCAGAACGAATAATACAGCCATTGGTCCAAATACGGGCTAATTCCGACGGGTTCACCTGCCAATCATGTCGTTCCGACGCCAATTGGATAAATTGAAAGCCCTGATGGTGGTTGATCCACCGGGCCAGTTGATAGGCTTGTTTGAGGTCTTGTTTATCCAGCAGAACCCGGTTTGTCGGCGCCTGATAGATTGCAGATAATGTTTGCCGGTCGTTTCGCAGGGCGGCCACAAACCGGGCAAAAAGCGCCTCAGTCATCATGGTCAGGGGCGCTCCAAGTTCGCTGGCAGCAATGCTGGCCCAACTTCCGGTTCCCTTGTGCGCGGCTTTATCGGATATTTTATCCAGCAACCAGTCTGAGCCTTCCCGGTGTCGCAAAATCGCTATGGTAATATCCAGCAGATAACTTTGAAGCCCTTCATCAGCCCAATGCGCCAAAGTATCTGCAACCTCATCCGGGGTATAACCCAAATCCCAGCGCAGCGCACCGTACACCTCTGCCAGCAACTGCATTTCGGCATATTCAATACCATTATGTGCCATTTTGACAAAATGTCCGGCTCCTCCCGGCCCAATCAGGGCTGCACATGCTTGTCCGCCGGCATCCTTTGCAGCAATGGTTTCCAGTCCTGCAGCCACTTGCGCATACGCCTGCGCATCGCCTCCGCACATGATAGCCGGACCATTGAGTGCCCCGGATTCGCCTCCGGATACGCCAACGCCCAAAAAGAACAGGCCGTGTTTGGTCGCTTCCGCTTGCCTGCGTTGAGTATCTTCATAATGGGAATTTCCACCGTCCATGACTATGTCGCCAGGCTCCAAATGTGGGATCAAAGCCTCAAAAACCTGATCTACAGCCGCTCCGGCATTAACCATAAGGAGTATTTTTCGTGGCCGGGCGAGCGACGCTACAAATGCCGGAAGCGATTCAAATGCTTGAGCCTCTTTGAGTTCCGGATATTGAACCACGGCTTTTTCGGCTACTTTTTCCTCTGTTCCAGCCAGATGCCGGTTGTACAGAGAAAGTGCAAAACCACGGCGGGCAAAGTTTCGGGCCAGGTTTAAACCCATGACGCCCAATCCGGCTACGCCCCATTGTGTTGGTAGTGCCATTGTTGAAATGATTTGACGGAGAATTTCCTCCGGTGTTTGTGAAACATGTATCAACAGACCTGAATCCGGTTTCTCCCAGGTATCAAACTGCGATACAAGCAGGGATTCCGGCATAAAATGCCCTTTCCTTTCCGCCATGCGGCGACGCACTAAATCCATCTCGCCGTACAAATGTATCCAGTGCAGGCAATCCTCAGCCACGCCTTTCCCCAGTTGATCGCGATAGGTTTGTTTTAGCGCTGAACAGGCCAGCACCAGTCCGCTTTTCTGCTGGCGAATGTATTGATTCATGGCCAAAAGCCAACCCGCCCTGTCGGCATCTGTGAGCGGAATACCGGCCGACATCTTGCTGATATTTTCTGGCGGGTGGAAAGCATCGGCATCGGCAAAAGGGCAGGCCAGATGCGCCGCCAGCATTTGGCCAATGGTGGTTTTTCCGCTTCCGGAAACGCCTGTGATGATGAAGATGGGGATTCTCATTTGACTGAATTTTCCGCGTCAAATTCCTCTTCCATTTCTTTCATTTCCACGGGCTTGTCTTTGTAAAAAATAGACCCAAACATCAAAATCACTCCGGTACTCAAAATCACAAAGAATAATACCCCTTCATTGAAGGATTGTATTTTCATGCCATCCGGAATTTTCAGAAAAAGAAGCACAGTAATCAGTCCTCTGGGTATATAAAATAACTCAGGGAATAGGTTGTATTGGTGCAAAATACGCAGGTAAATGAACCGCAGTAGCAGCAACACACCCACTATGGCGGAACCCAGCAGACAAACATTAGGGTCGGAGAGGAAGGCAAGGTCTATTTGTGAACCAAAAATAACAAAGAAAAAAGTACGGATGAGAAATGACGACTCGGCTGTAATACTTTTGAGGAAGGAGGCTACCTGATCTACCTCTTTTGTTGGGAAGAACCGATGCAGTGTTTGCCATTTAACCAACTCCCAATTATTGATGATGAGTCCAAAAATCAAAATGGTTAATAAAGAGGGTAAATGCATTATTTTTCCTCCAGTGTAAACCATAATCAATACGGCAAAAACCAGGAAAAACTTAACGTTGACTTTACTTTTTAGCAGCAATATCATCAAGCCAAAACAAACCAAAACAGATAGAATAATCGCAATCACAATGCTTCCGCCAAACCAGCCAACGGAGGCCAAATCAATGGCTTCACCAGCGGTAAAAAAATTAAAAGCCATAATGCCAACTATATCAGAAAAGGAAGCTTCGTAGATCAAAAATTCTTTTTTATCGCGTCCCAAATGGTGTACACTGGGCAATACAATAGCACTACTGATAACACTAAGTGGAATGGCATAAATAATGCATTGCAACCAGGATGCTTGATCAAACCACCATTGGAATAACCAGCTAACCATGCATACCGATAGCACAAAAATGATCAGTGCAGAAAAGAAGGAATTACGTATTAGAGCTTTTCGATCATTGCTGATGTGCAGATCGAGTCCCGCTTCTAATACAATCATGATCAAACCTATAGTACCTAGTACCTCAACTACTCCCTTGGGAATATGAAAAGGAAGTCCGAAGGATTGAGACAACCAACGGAGTAGCATACCGGTACCCAGCAATAATAATACTGAAGGCAGCCGGGTAATCCGGTTTAATACAGAGAACAAATAGGATAAAACAATCAAAGAGCACGCTGAAAGCAATGCCTGGTAAGCTGTAATTTCTTGCATAGTTTAATCTTTTGAAACGGAGCCGACCTGGCTTGCTAAAGCATCCGGATCAAGAATGGTAATTTTCTTGCCTCTGGAGGTCAGCCAGCCATTATCCCTGAACGAGCTTAGGGTTCTGACGGTTGTTTCGTTGGTTGCCCCGATAAAATCAGCCAGATCTGCTCTTGAACAAATCAGATATTTTATGGGTGGATTCAGGTAGCTAAAGCGATCTCTCAGGATCAGTAAGCAAATGGCAAGGCGTTCGCGAACAGATAGTTTGGTAAAAGTAGTCAGTCGGTTAATCCAAACGGTAAATTCAAGGCTCAGTGCTTCCAGTAAATTCCTGGCAAAGTACCGTTGAGACCGAAGTAATTCTTCAAAAGCTGGTGCAGGAATAAAAAGCGTTTCTACTTGGCCAATTGCAGTAGCTGCTATGGGTAATGGCTGGTTATTCAGCAGTTGTCTGTACCCCATCCAGTCGCCAGGTGCATAAAAATAAATAACCTGGCGTTGGCCTTGCGGGGAGGTCGCATCAATTCTGACAATACCTGATAATAGTAGATAAGCACCTTTAGGAAACTGCCCCTCCTTGAAAAGGACCGCGCCGTCTGGAAATTCCTTTCGTTCGCTCCATTCTAGTATAGCCTCATTTTCCGTTGGAGGAAGGTTTTCCAAAACGGATTGGTGGTTGAATAAGAAAGGGGCGATGGTGAGTTCTGGACTGGAGATTTGCATGGATTTGGGCAAATATAATCTTTTGCCTGAAAATCCAGGTAAAACTGCTTGGGCAGGAAACACAAAATTTATCCCTGAAAAAGAAAGTGCAAGCCCTTTGGCCTGCACATTTCCATTCTATCATCCTTTTTGGTAACTAAAACCAAATGGTCGGATTTTACCCGGCATGGAGAGAATGTTTTTCACCTTTTCCCACAAAAATTCCAATACGGGCAAATCCGACCAAAACGTACTGCCTACATTGAAAAAACTTCAGCAAGTAACTCAACAGGAGGCAAGTTGGAGACAGCCTGGAAAATGAAAATTGATTTAGATCAATTTTAGGCTTTTTTATGGCTAAAGGCCCAAAAATGAAATGTTAAATATTGTGGGGTTTCCTTAAAGTGATATGGATCATTTTTTAGTTGCCGGGCTCATCTGAACTTTATACTTCTTTTCAAGTGGTGCCTGTATGCACTTTCTAATAGCTTGTTTCACAAGCGCAATTCATCAGCCTGCCTATGAGATTAGAACTGCCCAAATACGCCGAACGCTTCGGTGCTGTGTTATTACATGATGTTCAAAAGGTGTACGAACTGGATGGCGGGTATTTGCCTGATGAGGCTCTATCCAATCCTTTCCACGTTATACGGCATATTGAAGCAGATAAATTACACCTTATTGAAAAAGACCTTGCTATCATTATTCCCACTAAAAATGAAAGGTTGAGGCTTTTGGAAGGTGTTTTGTCCGGATTGCCGCACGATTGCCTGCCTATTGTACTTTCCAATAGTGATACTGAAGCAATAGATCGGTTCAGGCTGGAGTGCCAGACTGTGGAAAATTTCTGTTGTTACGCAAAAAAAAAGTACCTGATTATGCACCAGCGATCGGAGGCATTAGCTGAATTAGTCAAAAATGGAGGATATACCAAGTTGCTGGATGAACATGGATTGGTACGAAACGGGAAAGCGGAAGGCATGATAGCAGGTATCATATTGGCCCAAATGATGGGCAAAAAGTATGTTGGCTTCGTAGATGCGGATAATTATTTTCCGGGCTCTGTATTTGAATATGTGCGCATTTTTTCAGCCGGATTAAGTCAATCCAGCTCTTCTCATGCTATGGTGAGGATACAGTGGCATAGTAAACCCAAAATAGAAGGCGAAGGACTATTTTTTGCCAAATGGGGTAGGGTAAGCCGGATCAGTAATTTGCTGCTGAACCGCTTGATTAGCCAATATACCGGTTTTGAAACGGATGTAGTCAAAACCGGCAATGCAGGTGAACATGCCATGTCTATGGAACTGGCATTACAAATGGATTATTCAGCAGGTTTTTCTATTGAAACGCATCATTTTGTTAACCTGATGGAACGATTTGGAGGGGTAAATGTATTGCCGGAAGATGTGCCTGCCATGCAACAAGGCGTTTACCTGTATCAGATTGAAAGCCGAAATCCACATTTGCACGATGCCAAAGAAGATGGACACGTAGAAGAAATGATACATCAATCATTATCCGTCATTTTTCATTCCCCACTTTGCACAGAAGTGCTGAAATCAGAAATCCTGGGCGAACTTAGGCGGCTCAATATCCTTAAAAAACACGAACTGCCTCAAGCGCCTGTTAAATACGGCTCCTTGCAATCCTTTGATTTTGAAAAAGCCGCCCGGATTTGGGATCCGGAAAAGTACGGTAATACTCAATTAGTATGATTCCATTGCTGCTTTTTACCGACCTGGATGGCACATTGCTTGACCATCATACCTATAGCGCGGATGAGGCCATAACTGCTATTCAAAAACTAAAAGAGGCGCGAGTACCCTTGATTTTTTGCTCCTCAAAAACCATCGATGAACAAGTATACCTGCAAAAAAAGCTACAAATACACGCTCCCTTTATCGCAGAAAACGGAGGAGCTATTGGTTGGCCCGAAGATTATTTTCTATCTGCACATGTGCCATCAGGGGTTTATTGGCATGATTATCAGGTGCTCCCCTTTAGTTCAGTAGATAGAGCTGAAATCCTGGAAGTGTTACATATTGCACCTTCTAAATGGGGCCTTCGTGGATTTTCCGACCTGTGCCCTGAAGAATTAGCCAAATATACCAGCCTTGACGATGCTGGTTTAATCCGTGCACAAAACAGATGGTACACAGAAACGCTGGTTTCACCTGTGCTGGAAGACCAGGACACAGCTCAAGCCTTGAGGCAATGGCTTTCTGAATATGGCTTAACGCTGATTAAAGGAGGACGATTCTGGACGGTGCAAGCTACCAATGTGCATAAGGGTGCAGCCGTGAGGTGGCTTACCCGCTTGTTTCGCAAAATAACCGGAAGCAAAATACCGGTTGCCGCCATTGGGGATAGTATGAACGATATCCCTATGCTCCAGGCTGCAAACATGGCTTTTTTGGTACGCAATGGTAATTTGGAATGGGCCCCCATGGAAATGAAACACCTGGTGAAACTTAATCACCCCGGACCAAAAGGTTTCCGGGAGGCAGTAAACATGCTTGGCATGTGTTTATAATGAAAATATTGGCCTGAGTCAATTAACCTAGCCACACTTGCAATAGACCACCCGCGAAAGCAGATTGGTTTCGAGGGTGAAATGGGTTAAAAAGCTTTGTATATGGCTTCTAAAAGCCCGTTTTCCCGGGTGTCGCCTACGAGTTGCCAGAACATAATTCCACCGAGTTGTTCCTTTTGGGCATAGAGGGCTTTTTGGCGCACAGACTCCCGATCATCAAAAGTAGCAAACAGCTGTTTGAGTGGATTATAGGCATAAGGCGCCTGCGCAATAGAGTCACGGTAAAATTGATAGCCTTCCGCTTCAGTTATGGTAGCCAAAAACCGTTGATAGGGAACGAATGACTTGAATTTTCCGGATTGATACAAACCTTGATTTTGATTGGGCACATTGTCCCATACCCGGGCGTAAAAGGCAGCGCCAAGCACCATTTTTTTGCGCGGAACCCCTAGTTTTTCCAGGTATTTGATGGCATAATCGGCAGAAAGTTGTTGCCCTGGCGAACTGAAAAGAGGCGTATGGTGCCCTGTTACGGTGCTGTACCCGTTTACCAGATCGTAAGACATGATATTCACCCGGTTCACCAGGGGCATTACTTTACTCCATTCTACAGAACCTTCAAAAAAAGCATCAAAACCGCCTGCTGCAAAGCTGATTTCAGCTTTTTTGCCCAAAACCTGTCTTAATTCCTGTACCAGAGCAGTAAAATTGGCCTTATCTGCCAGTTGATACAGATGTCCGGGATGTCCTTCAATGCCAGGATATTCCCAGTCGAGGTCTATGCCGTCTGTGTGGAAATCCTTCATCAGTTTTTTCACAGAGCGAACAAATGCGGTACGTCCGGCTGCAGAGGAGAATACCTCGGAACAAGGCGCGCAGCCACCCCAACCGCCCAGAGATAACAGCACTTTAAGTTGCGGATGCTTTTTCTTGAGCGCCACCAGCTTTTTTATGGTCATGGTATCGGTCGCATCGTCAATGGCCAGTTCGTTGCCACGCAAATGGCAAAAACTGAAAATAACCTGGTCTAATTGTTCAAACCGATACTGATCCAGATCAGAGCCATTGCCGGCGTAATAGGCAATGACATCCACCTTGGCCTGATCACTTTTTTGTACTTTTGACCATCCTGCACAGGAAATGCCCATGAGCAGAAATAAACCGACAAACATATACCATTTCATAACGAGGGTAAACCTACACAAACTCTAACAACTGAAACGCCGGTATCTTCCATTTTCATGAATCCAATAACATCCCTTCTTTTTCTGTTACTGTCAATATCTGCCACCCTCCCCGCCCAAAACTGGTCTACCTTCGGTAGCAGTAGTTTACGCAATGGGCGCACCGAAATAGCCGGCCCGGAATCGGTGAGCCAGGCTAAATGGACAGTTACCAGTGCCGCCACCACCCTGGGCAATGCCGTGTATAGCTTCGGCGATCGGTTTGTTACCTCCCGCATCACCTTCAGCCCCTATAAAGGCAAAATTGAGTGCAGAAACCTCCAAACTGGCGCTTTGCTCTGGACTTCGCCCAACATCAGCAACTCCAGCATCCTGTATGCTACCGGGTTCACTCAGGATGCCGTGTACGCACACGATTATGCCACCGATTCCATTTATGCCCTGTATCCGGAAACCGGCCAGATCAAATGGCGTTCTTCCAGAACATCGCACACCTTTGGGGCGTACCCGGGTTTTGTTTTTGCCTGCAATGGAGATCCTATCCTGAACGGCCCCATCACACAAGGGGTTTTTACCATGCGTCTGGATAAAAATACCGGCGAGCCGCTTTGGACCAATCCTACCATCATTGCCATCGGGCCATCTGCCGTGCTGGCTGCCCGCGATGAGCGGGTGTACCGGATAACCGGTGGTATCACAGTGCCTATTGTTATCACCGCCATTGATGCTCAAACTGGTCAAAATCTGTACAATTCTGCGCCCATTCCCGGCGATGGCGATCAGGAAAACCCACTCTGCCTGGGCGATCAGGGTGAGGTGTATTTCTGGCGGGATGGCGGCAAATTATATGCGTACAAAGACAATGGCGCAGGCTTTGACCAACTCTGGGCTTATACCCCCGCCACTACCACCGGTGCAGCCCTGAGCGGCAATATCTCGCTGGATAATCAGGGTAATTTGTACGTGTTTGATGCCTCCCGGGTAAAACGGATTAACCGGGTCAACGGTACTGTAATGGCTGAATCCATGGAACTGAACATGTCGCAGCCATCCTTAACCATCGACGGCGATTCCACGGTGATTGTAAACACCGGCATGGGGCAATTCATTGCTTTCCGTCCTGATTTACAGGCTATTAAATGGCAGCTGACAGCCCCCAATAATGTTTACTGCAATCCGGCGCCGGCCAAAGACGGTATCATGGTGGTAACTTTCGGTGGCGCCCAGATTCGGGCTTATCAATCTGAACAGAACCGGGCTCCGGTGGCAGATTTCGCTGTGGCAAATGCCCAAACCCAGGTAGGCACGCCTGTAGCTTTTCAGGATCAATCCTCGTACCAACCGGACTCCTGGAACTGGTTTTTTGAAGGCGGAGATCCAACCACGTCCACCCTGCCCAATCCGGTAGTTACATACGCGCAAACCGGCGTGTACGACGTGCTGCTGGTAGTAGAAAACGCCCTGGGCGTCGATACCATCCGGAAATCCTGCCTGGTAAACGTAATACCCGGATCCAGCGCCCAAACGGAGCCCGGCATCCCAACCTTGCAGTTGTTCCCCAATCCGGCATCTGAAACGGTATCAATGGGGTGGCCAGAGGAAGAACAAGCATTACGCTGCACCATAACTGACCTGACAGGCCAGATTATTTCACAACAAGCAGTGTACCATAACGCTCCAACCCTCAACGTTCAATCCCTGCATCCCGGTTACTATCTATTGGCCTTTCAGGGTAAAACCGGGCGCTGGATAGCAAGGTTGGTGATTCAAAGATAGGTCTGCAAGCGTTTTTTACTGTCGGGGTGACTGCCAGTTACCCCGACAGTAAAACCGCTTCGAGCCTTAGTATCCCCTTATTCACCTCATCCATGAAAAAACAAATTGCCCTTGTACTCTCCGGTGGCGGCGCGCGCGGGCTCGCGCACATCGGCATTATTGAAGAACTGGAAGCCCGCGGGTATCATATCCATGCCATTGCCGGCACCTCCATGGGCGCGCTGGTGGGCGGCAGTTACGCAGCAGGAAAATTGCCGGAGCTTAAGCAGTGGTTCCTGGATCTGGACATGCTGGAATTGCTGCAACTGGTAGATTTTACTTTTAGTCCGCACGGGTTTATCAAGGCAGATAAGGTTTTTAATATTCTGAAAGGTATTATTCCGGATACAGAGATTTCAGCGTTGCGTATTCCCTACACAGCTACGGCCTACGATTTGGCGCTGGATGAAGAAGTGGTTTACCGAAAAGGCAGCCTGTTTGATGCTATCAGGGCCTCGGTGGCTATTCCCAGCGTATTAACCCCGGTTAAATCTGGCGACTCGGTGGTGGTTGACGGTGGTGTAGTAAATAACCTCCCGTTGAGTAATATTAAACGGAAGAAAAACGATTTGCTGGTTGCAGTGCATGTAAACGCGCGCGTGCCTGTACTGGAACTTCCGGAAGACCCGGCGCCGAAAATCGACCTTCCCGCTCTGCAAAAAGTGGACGCTTACCTGAACAAGCTCTTTAAGGTAAAGGACAAAAAAGAAAACAAGGAACTCAGCTATTTTGAGTTTATTGAAATGAATTTTGATGCCATGCGCGACCGAATGGTGCTGATGGCATTACAACAACATCCTGCCGATGTGCTCATTGAAGTATCGAGGCACACCTGTGGCACTTTTGATTTTCATAAAACAAAATCCCTGGTGGAAACCGGAAGGTTGGCCGCCAGACAAAAACTCGATGCCTTAAATCTATGACCCCTTTTCTGGCCACTATCGAAATTATTGGCGTTAATCCTTATGTTTTTCTGCCGGAAACGGAGCTGGAGAGATTGTTTCAGGAGGCTGGAAAACACAAAGGCAAAATCCCGGTGCGGATGACTATCGACGGGCACGAATTTCCGCAAACTCTGGTGAAATACAGTGGGCACTGGCGTTTATACCTCAACATGCCCATGCGAAAAGCCGCCGGCAAGGATGTCGGAGATACAGCCCTTTTTCAAGTATGGTTTGATCCATCTGATCGATCCATTCCTATGCACCCGGCATTTGAAAAAGCCTTGTCTGAACACCCGGACGCAGCAGCAGTCTTCCAAAAACTTCCAGCTTCGCGTCAACTGGAAATTGTGCGGTACCTGAGTTTTCTTAAAACAGAAGAGCGTCTGCAACACAATATCACCCGCGCCATCCGATTCCTCCTGGGCGAAGAACGATTTGTGGGCAGGGATAAGCCGTGATTGCGTTTAAATTGAGAGTCTCACTCAAAGTGAGACTCTCAATTTAAACGCAATCACGGCTTATCCCTTCACCATCGTCAGCGTCTTCAGCTCGCCATCCATAATAAGCTGCAAACTGTACACGCCCGCCGGTAAATCCTGCAGCCTGGCCTCCAGCCACTGTTCGCCCGCAGGGTAATCCTTATCCGAAACTTGCCGGATGGCTTGCCCTTTGACATCAAAAAGGATGGCTCTAACATGAGTGTCATACGGTAATTGCAGCCTGCAACGCAGCTGGTCGGCAACCGGATTGGGCGAAATGTCAGCCTGAAACTCCTGTTCCTGAGCTGTTTCGTTGCGGTATTTTGACCGCAGTACAATGGGCGTTACCGTTTCGTTGGTGATCACCGGATGATTGAAGTCAAAATAAATGGCTGCTTTGTTGCGCAAAATATCGCCCACGCGGATACCCGGCTTGGGCTCTATTCCAAACAGGATAAACCCATGCGATTCCGGTTCATTGGTGGTGCTGTCTACCAACCGGATATTGTCGAAATGCCAGGAAACTACTCCGGCGTCGGTGATCGTTAACCGGTATTCATGACTGGCGCCAATGGTTTTCAGAGAATTCCAGTTCAATAACCCCGATAGGGTATCGCGCACCACAATCCGGAAAGCTGTGTCGGTTCCGGTATTCTGAAAGCGGATCATGTATTGCAGGGATTGATCCCGTATGGGCATCACGCCGGTTGTTGGATTGGAAGTGATGGCCGTTTTATCGTTTGGGTCAAAACTGTTGAAAACAACTATATGTTGAGTGGAGGAATTATTTGTCGGTGTTGGATCCTGAAAGCTGGTAGCAAGATCGGCATTGATTTGTAAGATTTGCCCCATCAATCCCGGATCGGGCGGAAGGGCAAGGTGAATTTTATAATGTAATTCTATGTAAGGTGGAATATCCGGGAGCATAAATTGCAATTGACCTGCCGCCTGATTATTTGCCTGAGGCTGCGCATTTGTAAACAACACCGGCGGCTCCGGAAATGTCAGGGTCAGCACCGTACCGGCGGCAATGGGCTGGGTGCCCAGGTTTCGGATCAATGCAGTTACATGAAATGCTTGTCCCGGACGCGCGCGCGTGCTCACCAGTGTAACCATCAGGTCTTTGATCTGCTGGTTGGGCTTGAATCCGAGCATGAAATTGGTTTGGTTGCCCGGCGTAACGGCAATGGGGCCGGGCGCGAGGCAAATTGGATCGTGGTACAAGGGTGTACCGTATTGTATTTGGTAACTTCCCTGCGGCAAAATGCGCACTACATTACCGTCTGAATCTGAAGTACAGACATAGTTGCCCGGCTGGAAACTGAAGATTTCATTGGGCCGTTTTGGGTCAGCCAATGCATTACAATCTCCGTTTACATCATAATAGGTTTTGCCTTTCACCACTCCGCCTGCCTCACTTACCAGTGCCAATTGGTCCAACAAGGGTTGCAAAGGAGTGCGCAGTGGCAGATCCATAAAGGACAAGGAGTTTCCGCTTGATCCTGTGTACAAAAAGCCGTTTTGTATCACCGGATGTTGAATATCCAACCAATCGCCTTCTAAAATGTAAATCCAGTTCAGGCCCTGATTTTGGGAAATAAATGTACCCGAGCTGCCCCATCCAATAAGCAAACTGTCTTTCTGAGTATAGTTGCTTGCATTGAGTACCGTGCCAAAGTTTTGCAAATCAAAAATCTGCCCGAATGTTTGGCCGCCATCCGGACTCATGTAGCCTATTTGGGTGGTTTTATTGACCAGAACTACCTTGCCATTTGGGAAAAGCAAGATCTGGCCGCTGTATTGGAAAGGGAAAGACTGTGGGCAAATCTGCCAGGTTTGCCCCAAATCATAGGAGTATTTAACCCAGGGCTTTTGATACACAAAAACTGAATCGCCTTTTACCGCTACACTATTAAACGCGCCTGCCACCGGAATGGGCGCCCAGGTGTCGCCCAGGTCGTCGCTGTACAACATGGTTTGAGGTGGTGTGCCCACATTGCCCTCATGCACTACCAGAATAAGTCTGTCGCCATGTACGTCTTTGGTGAGTTCCGGTCTGTCTGCGCCTTCCCAAACAGTTTGCCAGCTTTGGCCATTATCGTCTGACCGGAGAACTCGGCTGTTGTTTTTAGTATAGTATTCTATACAGGAAAGGAATAACCTCCCCTGCGATTCCAGCATGTCGAAAGCGCCATAGGTGCCCTCTGCGTCAAAAAAAGCATTGCGATACAGATCCCAACTGAATCCATCTGCGGAGCGGAACAACACATCCCGGTGCAAAAACCAGTATGAACCATTCAGGGCAAATACCTTTCCGCCGGTTACAGGGAAATCACCCGAAGCCAGGTTCCAGCTCAATCCATTGTCTGTAGATTCCAGCGGCGTGTCGTTGAAAAAAAACAAACGGCCGCCTTCCCAAACAAAGCGACTTTGGTAATGGTAAGTGTTGTAGTAAGAGGTTGGAATCATCGGTATCACCCCGGCGTCGGTAAGGTTGGCCGGGTCATCCCAGGGCGCCCGATAAAAATGTCCTCCATGGTTAAAATACCAAAAACCATTATCAGCCATAGCAGCATCCGGCTTAAAAGGCAGCTGGGTTTCAGTAAAGTTGTATGGAACAAAATTCCAACGATACACCTGACCTTTATCTGTGCATACCCGCACTATATCACCATCCACGGAACAACTAATCATTTGTCCGCCGCCGTTAGGTGTCCAGGCGTTGTTCTCCGCGTCAAAAAACAAGGGATCCCAGGACATACACATCAAATTGTTTGATATGATAAAATACCTGCCATTATCCCCTGCAATTCTACTAATATCGTTGCAAAACCAGGGTACTTCTGTTGATTCCTGCCAGCTAAGGCCCTGATCCGGAGAGAAAAATACCTGTTCTTTACTTACGCCTTCTACTTTGTAATAGAAAAACAAGTGACCATTCGCTTCATCCAAACCATCTATCTCCACAAAGTTGTTGTTGTTGAAAACAATATAAATCTCCTCAAAAACGAGATCAAAAGTTTGCCCCCCATCTGAAGATACATGGCCGAGAATATGCTGTTCCAGTTTATTATTGGCATTCAAAAATACAGACATGGAGAACACCACCAGATTATTGCCAATGGCTGCCAACTGCAACATTTTATCGTCGTTCACATTATTGGCTGGAAAAATAACGTCCAGTTTCGTCCAGGTCTGTCCGCCGTCCTCACTTTTGTACAAACGCCCCGCATCCTGATTGACAGGTTCCGGAATCAGCGCAAACCAGTTGTTTCCCAGTTTGGTAATATCAGTTGGGCAAACAGGCCCACCGGCCAGGCCGTCATAACTATTGAGGTTAACCTGGGTAAAAGCGGCATTTTGTGCCAAAGAAATTACACTATACAAAACGAGGATACAGGAAAGTAGAAAAGGGCGCATAGATGGGGAGCAGGTAAGGTAACATGCTCTAAGAGCAGGTATTCAGTCAAGATGCTGCCTGAGTAGTAGTTTTACCACTCATATTCATTTACAATCCTGCAACCCGGATGCGCCTGTTTAAAGGCCTGCATATCCGCGCTGCTTACCCTCGGCAGGGTTACCGCTTTAAGTTGCGAATGGTTTTTTAATGCGTCCAGCGAACCTCTGTAACTGGTAAGTTCGAGGTCCAGCACCTCCAGCGCAGGCAGGTTTTCCAGAAAATCCAGGCTTTTGATCCTGAAACTGCTGTTTACCAGGGCTAACTCGTTTTCAACAATGGATAATTGCTGCAGATTTTTTAATCCGGATAGATCCGGAATCTCCTGACAACCACTGATATGCAAGGTTTTCAGGTTGTGAAAACGGCCTAGCACAGCAGCTTTTTTTACTTTGGCGCCAAAGGCCAGATGCTCCAGCTGCGTCAGGTTTTTGACAGGCTCCAGCGTGCTTACATCACTGTTCTGACAATGCAGGGTGGTTAATTTCTGCAGTCCTTTAATGGGCTCCAGGGTTTTCAGTGCGGGAGATACACAGTAAAGTTGTTCCAGTTGGGTCAGTTTCCGGAGCGGCTCCAGGTTGATGACCTGTTCATCTATGGGCAGGGAATGGTTTATGCCGCAATAATTGATGACCAGTATCCTGAGTTTGGGAAATTTTTTCAGCGGACTCAGATCGCCCGGCCCACTTACCATGTAGATTCTGTCAAGTTGTGCCAGACGGTTCAGGTCAATACTGTCGGCATCTGTATCCGGATGGCTCTTGCGCACCCGCGCGTACAGGTCCTGATAACTCAGCAAATATGTTTGTTTTTCCAGCCATTCGCGCAGTGGCAGGTTATACACCGAGGTTGTAGAGTCATCTTCTTCATTCAGGCGTTGTATATAAGCCTGTTGCACGGCATAAAAATCAACCTGATGCCGGTGAAAATACTGGTTAATGCGCAGGATATTCTGCCATTCATCGCTCAGTCCATCCCACCAGGCCTGGTCAATGGGCTTTTCGGGCAACTCCTCCTGTCGGGTGAAGGAGTAATCATACAGCCATTTAAGGCCGAAAAGGAGCAGGATGCCTGCAAGGATTTTAACGGTCATGTTAAGGCTGTTTCAATGGGCATTAATGGGGCCGGAAGGGTGTGTTTTTAGCGAAAAATCTTTGATTTTTTGGGCAGTTTTTGCATAGATACAATGGTGTCGGTGGGGGATAATACCAATAAACAAGGCTTGCCTTTGTCGGTTTCTCCCTGTGCTACACCAATGATGTCGCCTCATTCCATCCAGATCTCGGAATCTTCCTGCACAGCTGATTCAAGTTTTTTCATGTGTTGGTTTGTTGGGCCATATTCCAGTTTGCTGGTAAAGGCAATGGACAGGATAATCGCTATCCAAAGAAGTTTACGCATGACAAATATACGAAATAGCCAGAGAAGGTTCCCACCTCTGGGGAGCTTCACGGGGATAAGTGAGTAATGACAAAATTATTATAGATGGCTATCCGCTTATTGTACAGCAGGTTGTTGATTTGTTTAGTTGCCCTCTCCTTAGCGTGTGTCTGTGTACCATCTCCACTTTAAAATGGAGGCACTTTATTTCAAATGCTTGTCCAGGAATGCATGCACCAGCTCAAAGTGCTGCAATGGAGCCGTATGCCCGCCATCCAATACCCTGTGTTCGTATGGAAAAGCAAATTGACGTTGCTGCAGTCGTTGCACGGTTTTGTCCGACATTTCCCTGGCGGGCCATTGATCGTCGTTGGCCCCGGAAAGCAGCAATACAGCTCCTCGTATGTTTTCAACCGGAATTTCAGCTTTTTGTACCGCCTGGGCGTCTTCCAGCATCATGCTGTGGGCTGTAAATAAATCGCCTTTCAGGGCAGGCCCAATGGTTTTAAAAGGCGCCGGTACATAGGCCACTTCCTGGCCGTATAACATCCAGGACGAGGTATTAGCCGACCAGGTAATGGCGGGAAAACTCACATTGGGCGCCGACATAGCCACCACGGCCTTGAATTCCGGGAAATAGCTGGCCAGATTTAGTACCAGTTCTCCGCCCCGCGAACCACCCATCAGTCCAATTTTACTCCGGTCAATGGCCGGATGGCGGGCAATGCTGAGAATGGTGTCCCGAATGGCGTTGAGACTTATTCTATCCAGATGATCCGGAATATTATCGCCCTTGAAATAACCGATAGCCAGTACAGCGTACCCCTGGCTGAGCAGACTGTCTCTTTTGCTTTTGAGGTATTTCCGCGCCCAGTCGTTTCCGCCATCTCCGCCGCCAAATGCCACAATCAGCGGCTGGTTTTGGCCCTGACCCAAAAACAATCTGGTTTCCAGATGTCCATGCTGTCTGGAAAGTGGTGGTACATAGGTGAAAAGGTATAAACATCCTGCACCTAAAAAGGCAAAGAGGATCAAAAGCACTTTGGTGGTCCTGTTTTTCATATGCTAAAAAATTTTTATGCAAAAATAGGACCCTGCTGTACCATAACTTTTGACCTGGATCAAATAATGGGCGCCTTGCGCAGCCTGCTCAAAGTTTCCTGGGTAATGCCCATATAGGAGGCTGCCATACCCAGTGGAATGCGGTGATAGATATGCGGATAGGTCTGCAGAAAATGCGCGTATTTTTCTTTGGCACTGGAAAACCGCATAGAGGTTAACCTTTCCAGCATATAACCAAAAGTGCTTCCCATGTCCATGCGCGCGTAGGTTTCCATTTCCGGAAAATGATCGAACAAATAGCCAAGATCCCGGATATTCAGACTTAATACAGTACTGTCTTCAATGGCGTCTATATAATACACATCGGTTTTCTGTTGCATAAAGCTCCTGGGCGAGTTCATCCAGTCGTTTTCGCTGGAAAAGAATTCCGAGATTTCCCTGCCGTCTTTCAGATAATAGAGTCGCAGAATTCCAGATTCAATAAAATAACTGTTTCTGCACACCTGAGCAGCGTCCAGTATGAGTTCTTTTTTGCGAAATACCTGCTGCCTGACCCGCTGGGTGAGCGCTTCCTGAAAGGCATCCGAGATCCTTACGTATTTGGCAATGGCCTGGAAGAGTTTGTCCATTACTCGGGGCATGTTGCTATCCCGCCGCTTTGCCCGCTTTGTACCCGCTGCTGGCAAAATAGAGGATGAATAAATAACAAGGAACCAGCACAATGTATGCCAATTGCGGAGTGCTGGCATCGCTGATTGCTCCATACACCAGAGGTGTCAGCGCCCCGCCAACCACGCCCATAATCAGCAGTGCAGATGCCTGTTTGGTGAATTTGCCTACACCATCAAGCGCAAGCGGCCAAATGGAAGGCCATAAAAGCGCATTGGCAAACCCCAGCAGGGCTACCGACCAAACCGACCAGCTACCTTGCAAAACCAGGGTGGCAACCGTACAAATAAGGCCTATGGAAGCAATGATCTGCAGCATGCTGCGCTGACGAATAAAACGGGGAATAGTAATGGCGCCGATCACATAACTAACGATCATAAAGATCAATGTTATCGTGGCAAAATATTTGGCATCACTGAAAGGTAAACCCGTGTGTTGTGCATAGCCAATGATAGAATCCACTGCCAGCACTTCCACACTAACGCCACAGAAAATAGCCAAAGCGCCCAGTAACAAATGCGGAAATTGAAAGATACTATTTTTATCGGATAATTCTCCTTCAGTACTTTCCGAATCCTCAACGTCCGGCAGATGGGAATAACGGATCAGCAAGCCCAGGGCTACCAACACCAGTGCCATACAACAATAGGGTAGAATGAGCCTGGATGCCAGTTCATTCATGATTTGCAGCTGATCTACTTCAGATAAGGTGGGCAGTTGCTGTTGTATCCGGTCTATTTCGTCGTCGCTTTTGGTGATCAGATGAATGAGCAAAAGCGGCGCCAGCGCACCGGCCACCTTATTGCAAATACCCATAAAACTTATACGTTGAGCAGCACTTTCTATAGGTCCTAAAATAACGATATAAGGATTGGATGCTGTTTGCAGCAATGTAAGCCCCGTTGCCTGAACAAATAAACCTGTCAAAAACAGTGAATAATTCCTACTCATGGCTGCCGGAATAAAGATCAATGCCCCAACAGCCATGATCCACAAGCCGAACATCATGCCGTTTTTAAATTTCGTCTTTTTCAATATTGCTGAAGAAGGAATAGCCATAATGAAATACGAAATATAGAAGGCAAAGGCCACCAGCATGGATTGCTTGTCGGAAAGCTGACAGGTCAGTTTGAAATAAGGAATCAATACCGCGTTCATCCAGCTCACAAACCCGAATATGAAGAACAAAACTCCGATGATGCTCAGGGCGCGGATATTGGAATGGGCCGAAGCCGAATCAGTTTGCTGCATGACAAAGGATAAAAAACTGGTGAAAATCTATACATCTGCTTTTGTTCACTTAAATTCCTCATTCCTTACTTTTCGATCGGTGGCGCCGCCGCTGCGCCCGTGGTCAAAGCCTTTTTGACGTTCCAGCTCAATCATGGCCTGCGGGCGGAAGTTCACAATAAATGCCCTTCGTTGAGAGCCGGTGGAATTGCCCCTGCTGTAGTGCAGCGTGCCGCCGTGGTGAAACACACAGGAACCTGCCTGCAGCTCCACTGCCACCCCTTCCGATTCGGAGGCTTCGCACATCAGCGCTCCGCCTTGTTTGCCGGCGTGATGATGGGGCCGCACAGGTTTCAAATGAGAGGCCGGCACGTACCACATGCAGCCGTTGTCTACCGTTGCCTCATCCAGGGCAAGCCAGCAGCTCGCCGCCCGTTTGTCGGGCATGTCAATCCAGTAGGCTGCATCCTGATGCCAGGGAGTAGGCGTATTGGTAAAAGGTGCTTTATTGATGAGCATATCAAAGTCCATGTCAATATCATCGCCCATCAGTTGCCGGGCCACGGCAAGCGCTTTCTGATGGTAAGCCATATCCAGCACCTCGGGTACAAAATCAGAGGGCCACATAATCTGGGTGATATTTTCCCGGGCTTTACTATCGCCCAGTCCAGCGCCCAGATCTGAGCGGTTGGCGCCGGTATCAATGGTGTTGTCCAGAAATTGATTGTAAATCCTGCGATAGGTTTCTATTTCTTCTGCAGTAATAATGTTGGGTACAATGAGATATCCATTGGTTTCCCAAAAAGAAATTTGTTCCGGCGTTAGCGACATAAGTAAAAAGTTGGCGGCTCAAAAATAGTAGATATCCTGTGAAAGTACCAGGGGGGAGGTTATACCAATCCTCCTATTTCAAAAAGTGTAACTTTCTCACGCAACCAATTTTTTAAAGCTTTCGTCCCATTTGTGAACCCGCAGCCTTGTGTAGGGTTTCGCTGTTTTATTGTCTGTTAAAACGAATGGGATGAAAAGAATCTTTGTACTCCTCCTGGCTCTTCTGGCTGTTGCCGGCTGCGATAAGGTGCTTGAACCTGAGCCAGACGAACATCCGGTGCCCGAAACCGTCATTGAAGCTGTGGTGGAACAATTCCCCGGGGCAACCAACCTGACGCTGCAGACGCTACAGGCAGATGCATTCTATGCCGCCGAATTCTGGGTGCAAGCCCAACATTATCAGGCTATTATTAGTCAGGATGGGAGTTTTCAGGAACTGAATCTGGAGCTTCCGGTTAATGATTTAACCCCCAATGGACTCGATTTTATTACCCATCAGTTCCAAACCCCGGCCATCCAATCCCTTTATGCTCAATTGGACCCCGGTACTCAGACCCGAAAGGGCTATCTGGTTAAAACCATCGGGGCCGGGAAAGAATACTTGCTTAAATTGGATACACTGGGCGCCCGTATTTCGATGATGGAAGTACCCGTGAGCCCCTGGTGGCGACGGGAGGTTGCCAACATCGGTGCATTGCCGCAAAACATTCAAACGGTGCTTCTGAGCCAGATAGGATACCTATTGCACGATGCCAACTGGTTTGTCGACAGTAACCGGGTCTCTACATGGCAGGCTGCTATCCGCAACAGCAACTTTCTGACCACCTATCGGTTCGACGCTTCGGGCAATGTAGTCAGTTCGGTTTCGGAGGATTTGCTGGCCCTGGATGCTCCCAATACCACCTTTCTGGAACTGGATGTGACCTCCCTGCCTACTGTCATGAGCAATTTTTTACATGCACGGTTTGCGGGTTGGACCTATCATCGTGGAATCCTGATTTTACAGAACAATTCTCCCAACGGCTTTTCTGTGATGATAAGGGTCAATCAGGCTCTTTATTACACCCGATTTGATATTTCGGGAAATTTTATCGGCGCTACCAGAGGATAGATGATTGCCAGAGAAGTCCTTATTAAATGGGTCAGAGGCTGCCAAAACGGCGATGAAAAAGCCCAGTCCGCTTTTTATAATCACTATAAGAAGCGACTCATGGGTATTTGTCTGCGCTATGCACGTACCACCTTTGAAGCCGAGGATATTTTTCAGGAAGCTTTCATCAAAGTATTTCAAAAAATGGGCGAGTTGAAACAGCCTGAGGCTGTCCATTATTGGATAAAATCCATCGTGGTACGAACGGCCATAGACCATTACCGAAAAAACAAATCATCAGGACTTTTGGTAGATGCGGATCAATCCGATCTGTTACAGGATGATATAGACCCTTTCAACATATTGGATCAATTGGAAAATGAATAAATTCTGGAACTCATTTCGGCACTGCCCGATGGCTATCGTGTGGTAATCAATTTGTACCTGATAGATGGATACGAGCATCATGAAATAGCCGAATTACTGGGCATTTCCATTGGTACGTCCAAATCGCAATTAAGTCGGGCAAAGCGCTTTTTGCGCAATATTTTACATGAAAAAGGTGTAACTGCTTATGAATAAGGATGATGCAACGAGGAAGAAATTTGCGGAACGCTTTGAAGATTTTGAAGCTGAACCGCAGGAAAAATCCTGGGAAATTATCCGGGATGCCATCCGGCCCAAACGCAAAAAGCGTGCATTGTGGTTGTTTTTCGGCTGGGGATGCCTTGCGCTACTGATAGGCGCCATTAGCTGGTGTTGGTTCCAAAAGCCTGCTGCCGGCATTGCCCTCCATCAGGCAACAGAGGTGCCTGCACAGGAGTGCATAGATTCGACTCCATCCCCTGTGCCTGAGGTTGTGGCCATCCAAGAAGCCAACCGCTCCCAAACCCTGCCCGGCCGGAGTGGGATTTCTGAGCCGGCTAAGCCCGTTCCGGCCGTTATACACCAACAGAATGTCTCCACGGAGTTGACTGACGCCAAGCTTGCTACAGATGATAAAGCATTGTTTGTCAATACCTTGCAAACGCCCTTGGCCCAGTTGGTAATGCCAGAAGCCGAAGTAGCCACCATTGCTGATCTAGCTCAGACGCCAGGCCCGGTATCGCTCCTGAACCTGCCTGGTTTGCCAATTCCTCCTTTCCCAATCCACACAGTCACAAAACAACATTCCATTCAGGCTTCCCAGGCTCCGGTTCTCAAAACAGATTCCAGGCGCAAAGGTGTGTTCTTCGCAGAAGGCGCCTTGCTGTCTACCTATCAAATCATGCAAGCCCAGACATATAAAGGGCTCAGCGCCAGTGATTTCAGCACGCTCCCCAGTCTGGATGGGCGTCGCCTGGGCGCTACCTTGGCACTGGGCTATCGGCAACCGATTTTCGAAAAAGCCGAAATCCATGCAGCCATCCGCTGGATAAATTTGCCGTATCGGACAGCATATACCGTGAGTAATACTCATCAATTGGAGGTTGAAATTCTTCCCGGCGCTCAATACCGGGTTGCCCCCAAAGTGCTTGGGGAGGTAACTGCTGAAAAGCGACTAAACTATTGGGGATTGCAACTGGATTATGGGCGCCATTACCGCCTGTTTAACCATAAGATTCGCGTTTACGTGGGCGGCGAAAGCCTTTGGCGGGAAGGCAGCAAGCAACCCGATTTTTGGGCGCTGGCAGGGGTGAATATCCCGCTGGGGCTTTGGCGTATGGAGCTGGCGCCTGTTTTCTCTTACCAGCTCAACCGAATTGAACAAGCCGATCATCTCATAAAAACCAGACTGTACACCCTGGGTCTGGGCATAAAAACTACTTTTTAACACAAAAACTAAAATGCGACGTTTTCTCCTATTTGGCGCACTTGTAATGACCTTTCAGTGCCTTGGGCAAAGCTTTACAAAAGTCTATGAAGCAGGCAACAATATGCTTCAGTACATCAACCTTGCTCCGACAGCTAATGGAGGCTGGTATGCCGCCGGACTGATTCGAAATGGCGCCGGATTAGGTGCCTATGTGTCGAAATTTGAGGCTGACGGGAGCCCGCTTTGGTCCAAAATACCCGCCGACAACCGGGAATGCCGGGCAATGGTTACCTTGAACGACGGCAGTCTGATGCTTTTTAACAACAACAGCAGTTTTCAAGGCTATTTTGATGCGTCCATGCTTCATTTGGGCGCCGACGGAAGTTTTATCAGCGAAACTATCTGGGGCAAGCCAGATGATCAGGACGACTGGTATGATGCCGAAAAAATGAGCGATGGATCAGTTATCGCTATTGGTATGACAAGAGAAAGCTCCAGTTTTTCTGAACGGATCTTGCTGGCGAAATTTTCTGCAACAGGTCAGATTTTGTGGGAAAAAGCCTTTGATGGGGGAGGGCTTTTGGCCAGGTTCTCAGAGCTGCTGCCTTTACCCTCCGGCGAGTTCTACGCCATTGGCCAAAACTTCAGCAATGGCGCCACCCTTGGTTTGTTGGCCAAATTTGCCGCCAATGGCAACCTGCTATGGGTGAAATCTTACCAGTACAACCCTGAAAACACGTATTTCGCCCAGATTCAGGATATGTCTGATGGTTCCTTGTTTATTGCAGCCTATCAAACCGAGCAGTCTGTGGGCAATCCTATTTTGACCTTGTTAAATGTAAACGCCAACGGAGACATCAATTTTCAAAAAAGCCTGGACAGCAGTTACGATCTGGCCCCTATTCATATCGCCAAACTCAACGGCGATACCTTCATGCTTGCCGCCGTTTCCAGTGGTCAGATTTTTCCGGTGGTGGACAACGATTTTGTTGCCCTGCAGTTTTCTCCACAGGGCGATTTACTGGGATCGCTCGGTTGGGGAACTGACGGACAGGATTTTGGTTTTGATGCTTTTTTAGTGGATCAGCAAGTGGTGATTTGCGGCTTTTCAGATACCAGCCTCGATGGAACGGCGCGCCGTGCACTCATTTCTAAATCGAATATCAATGCATCTTGCTGCGAAAAGCCGGTGAATATTATCAACGTACCTGCCCCTTCGTTACCTGCTATTGCTGTATTGCCCTATACAGTTAGCTCAGTGCCAGTAAAACAGAGTCGTACCATAAGCCTGAGTGATTTTTTTATATCCGGCAAAGCCTCCTGTCAGGGCCTGGAGGGTGTTGTACTGTTGCCTGCCGATACCTCTTTATGTGTTGGCGATACCCTTAGGATTGCTTTGGAAGCCAACGTGCCGGGTAATGTGCAATGGAACACAGGAGCTAACGGCGATGAAATTTTGGTGAACACACCGGGCCTGTACACCGTTACCCTGAGCGGAGAATGCGGTTCGGCAACAGATTCCATTGAGGTCGTTTCCATAGGCAACCGGGTAGATGCCGTAGTACCATCAGGTATAGATGCCTGCCCTGGCGAGCCTGTACAGCTTACCGCCTCGGGTGGAATGAGTTTTCGTTGGCTGGATGCAGATGGCGAGCTGCTGTCTACCTTGCCTAATCCAAGTTTTTTGCCCCTGAAATCTACACAATATCAGGTGATTGTATACGATGGGGAATGTCTGGATTCAGCTACGGTACTGGTAAATGTATTGACCGGGCCTATAGTGTCGGCAGAGGTGGAGGAACCTCTGATCAGGCTGGGTGAACAAACGGAACTTTTTGCCTCTGGGGCCTCCAGTTTTGTCTGGTCGCCGGCCACGGGGTTGAGTTGTACGGATTGTGCAAATCCGCAGGCTAGTCCGTCTGGCACAACCATTTACACGGTGCTGGGTTTAGACGCCAATGGATGCTCCGATACGGCATGGGTAGAGGTGGTGGTTCAGCAACCCTGCCCGTACTACATCCCAAACGTGTTTTATCCGGAAACATCCGAATCATTGGGCAACGGCCTTTTTGGTGTCTTTGGTAAAGAAATAGCACTTGAAAACTACCGTTTGCGCATTTTTTCGCGATGGGGAGAGCTGGTTTTTGAATCCAAAGACCCGCAAGCTTCCTGGGATGGAACCATAAAAAATGAAATCGCTCAGGCAGGGGTTTATGTATACTACCTGGAAATGACCACCTGCGAGGGACCAATTCAAAAAAGCGGAGATATTACCTTAATTCGATAACAGGAACATGAAACAAATAACCTTACTCGCCACGCTAGCCGGCTGCCTTTGCGTGCTGACTGCCCAGGCGCAAAAAGAAGGCAACGTATGGCATTTTGGACAAGGAGCTGCCCTGGATTTCAATTCCGGTACAGCCACCATCTCTACTCCCAGCGCTATCTGGACTTTTGAGGGCAGCGCCAGCATCGCTGATGCCAATGGCAATCTGTTGTTTTATTCCAATGGAGGTGGTCGGGATCCACTCCTGAGCGGACAAGAGAGTGGAAAAATCTGGAACCGTAACCATCAGGTTATGTACGATATGGGCAATACAGAGGGTGGGGGATTTAGCTCGGCGCAATCTGCGGTGATTATTCCCAAGCCAGGTTCAGCCAATCATTACCTGTTATTTACCATGGAAGAAATTGAGTTTGATGTAGGCGGCAGCGTTCCCGGGCAGCCACAGGGCCGTGGGTTGTCTTATTTTGACATCGACATGTCGCTCAATGCAGGCCTGGGAGGAGTTGTCTCTTATTCGGGGCAGATTTTGGTACCTTCTTACGAAGGTTCATGTGCCATCCGCCATACCAATGGAAGCGATTACTGGATTCTCGTACACAACGATACGTTTGGATTAGCGGTGTTGCCAGTCAATACACTCGGGATAGGCAACCCACAGTTTTTCAACCTGCCCAATGGAACAGGCAACTCCATTAAAGCTTCGCCGGATGGGAAATGGGTGACATGTGGCAGCGCCGCTGCTCAGCTCCTGTTGCAGTTCGATCCCTCCAACGGGTTGATTAGTAACCCGTTACAGCTGGATTCTGAGCTAAACAGCGCTGAATTTTCACCCAATAGCAAACGACTTTTCGGGATTACCTCAGATGCTTCTGTGATATACATTGACCTGACCAGTTCGAACATTCCTGCCAGTGAGGTAGAGTTGGGCGCCTTGCCGGGCTTTGGTTTGATTAATGGCCAGATGCAATTGGCGCCGGATGGTAAAATCTATTTCGTTCAGGCCTCCTTTGTAGAAGACACGGTTTATTTGTCTACCATTGTATGCCCGAATACAGCGCCATTTCTGGAACTGAAAAAGTTGGGCTACAAAATGCCCGAAGGCAGCATTTTTGTAGGATTACCCAACTTTGACAATGCCATTTTTCGTCGCGACGTAGATCCGCCGCTACCTGTGGATCTGGGCGCCGACCAAACCCTCTGTGAAAATCAGTCCGTGCTGCTCGATCCGGGCATAAGCAATGCCAGTTATACCTGGTCAAACGGCTCTACATCGCAAACCCTTTCGGCGCTTTCGGCGGGAACCTACACGGTAACCGTTACTGCCCCTGGTTGTGGTATTGGTGTAGATTCCGTAGTAATCAATCAGGTTGTACTGAACCTGGATGCTGGTGATGACCAAAGCATTTGTGCCGGTAGTACGGTGCTACTGGATGCCAGCGGCAACGGTAACCTTTCCTGGTCGCCAGCCACCTCTGTATCCAATGCAGGCATTGCCACACCGTTTTTCATAGCCGACAGCAGCACGGTACTGGTATTGACTGCCAGCCTGGATGGATGTACGGCGCAGGATTCGGTGGAGATCCTTGTTTTGCCCAGTCCGGAAATCAGTGTTATCCCAACCGATACCACCGTACTTGCCGGCGCATCCGTGCAATTACTTGGTACGGGCCAGGGAAGTGCATCCTGGACGCCTGCCGATGGTTTGAGTTGTACGGCTTGTTTGAATCCGATTGCTACCCCGTCAGCTTCTGGGGTGTATACGCTGGTAGTAACCAATGCCCAGGGTTGTTCAGCCAGTGCAACGGTGAGCATTACGGTAACCCCCCCGGATTGCACGCCGGATTTCCCCAATGCATTTACCCCCAATGGTGACGTTGCCAACGATCAGTTTCGGCCCATTGGCGATGCTATCGAGTCTTTTGAGTTGCGGGTATTCAATCGCTGGGGACAAAATGTTTTCACAGGAAATACTCCCTGGGATGGCAGATGGAACGATCTGGATGCGCCCAGCGATGTTTACGTGTATAAGATTGATGTGCAGATTTGCGGCAGTGTTCTGAGCAAAGCCGGAGAGGTAACGTTATTGCGCTAAGAGCATGTTGGGGATTTTCTTACCGGGCCAAAAACTTGTCCTTTTTCCGCCATTTTTCACCTTTTTTCAGTCACGTAACTCAGGCTATGCTTCTTCAAAAACGCAAAAACTGACGAAAAAAGCTCAAATTTTTGACT
>DATGWL010000141.1:0-37392 GCA_035299505.1 Saprospiraceae bacterium
AAAAATTTGAGCTTTTTTCGTCAGTTTTTGCGTTTTTGAAGAAGCATCCCGAGTACTCGGGACGTGACTGAAAAAAGGTGAAAAATGGCGGAAAAAGGACAGTTTTTGGCCCGGCAAGAAAATCCCCAACATGCTCTAAGCTTACAGCCAGATAATTGTCATGTTTACTTCCTTTTGGCATTTGCCGGCTAAGTCGGTCTTACTAGGGCTTCGATCTTCAGACACTGAAGGTCTTGGCTCCCGGCAGGCATCAAGGCGTTTAGCCAGGCGAAGGCACAAAGAACGTATTCGCCCGGAATGGTGGCAGATTTTATTGCTCTTTGTTCGGCAGTTTAGTTCTCCGCTTGTATTGCTGCTGGCATTTGCAGCCCTTATGTCTTCTGTAATGGGTAATTGGAGCGATTCGTTCATTCTGCTGGCTATTTTATTATTGACTGGATTGATTGGATTCTGGCAAGAGTATCGTGCAGGTAAAGCGGTAGAAAAACTCAGGAAGCTGATGCAGGTGCATTGTACGGTTATTCACGACGGAAAACCGGTACAGGTAGTCAGCAATGTAGTGGTGCCGGGAGATATCATATTATTTGCTGCCGGGGATATCGTGCCCGCAGATTGCCTTGTTCTGGAGGCCACAGATTTGCACGTAAATGAATCAGTATTGACGGGAGAATCGTTTCCGGTAGAAAAAAAACCTGGCCTGATTGCAGAAGACACCCCTGTAAATAAGCGAACGAATACCTTGTTTGAGGGTACCAGCATTATGAGCGGCACTGCCAGGGCGGTGGCCGTAAGCACCGGGCTGGAGACGGAAATAGGTCAGGTTAGCCGTGAATTGTCTAAGGGTGAAACGGAATCCGCCTTTCAAGCCGGAATCAGGCGTTTTGGGTATCTTCTGCTCCGGCTGACATTCATGCTGTCGGCCGGTATCCTGATCTTTAATTTATTGTTGGGTAAGCCAATCATTTCGAGTATACTTTTTTCCATTGCCCTGGCTGTCGGGCTTGCTCCCGAACTTTTACCTGCCATTATGGTTGCAACGCTTTCTGCCGGTGCGATCCGAATGGCCAAGAGTAAGGTCATTGTAAAGAAACTGGATGCAATTCAAAACCTTGGGGCGATTGAAATGCTATGTTCCGACAAAACAGGCACGCTGACCACCGGGGAGGCAAAGGTAGCCGGAGCGATTGGTATCCATGGCTTACCTAGCGAAAGGGTTCGGTTGCTGGCTTGGCTGAATGCGTCTTTCGAGTCGGGATTTATCAATCCAATGGATGAAGCCATCCGGAAATTGCCTGGAATGCCTTCCCTGGATACCTATATAAAAAAGGATGAAGTGCCTTATGATTTCCAGCGAAAGCGGCTCAGCATTGTGGTAAAAACCGGACAGGAAGATTTGATGGTGACTAAAGGCGCGCTCTCCGGCATTCTGGAGGTGTGCAGTTTTGCCGAAACAGCGGAAGGTAAAGTAGAAAGTATGAGTCCCGATATACGGGCGTCCATCCTTCGGCAATTTGAACAACAAAGTGCCGAAGGTTTCCGGATCATTGGAGTCGCCTGGAAAAATGTTACCGGCGACCCGGTAATCAATCTGGATGACGAAACAGACATGGTCTTTTCGGGATTCCTTTTGCTGGAGGATCCGCCAAAGCCAGGGGTAGCCAGGTCGATCCAACAATTGGAAGAGCTGGGCGTCACACTCAAGATTATTACCGGAGATAACCGCCTGGCAGCCAAGCATCTGGCGGGAGAAATTGGGATCTCCTGTGAAGGCATGATGACAGGAGAGGAAATTCAGCAGCTTTCCGATCAGGCTTTGGCCCGTAAAGCAAGCCATTGTTATTTGTTTGCAGAGATTGACCCCCAACAAAAGGAACGGATCATAAGAGCCTTGCGGTCAGGAGGGAAGGTGGTGGGTTATCTGGGCGATGGAATCAATGATGCCCCAGCCTTAAAAGCCGCCGATGTGGGTATTTCCGTAGATACTGCTGTAGATGTTGCCAAGGAAGCGGCAGACATCGTTTTGATGGAAAAAAAGCTCGAAGTACTGCATCAGGGTATATTGGACGGGCGAAAAACCTTTCTTAATACGCTGAAATATATTTTCATTACTACCAGCGCCAACTTTGGAAACATGTTCAGCCTTTCAGGGATTTCCCTGTTTTTACCATGGCTGCCCCTACTGCCGGTTCAAATCCTGCTGATCAATCTGCTTTCGGATATTCCCGCTCTGACTATTGCGTCCGATCGGGTGGATGAAGAACAATTGAAAGCCCCTAAAAAGTGGGATATTGCCCTTATCCGGCGTTTTATGATCTGGTTTGGTATTCAAAGTTCGGTGTTCGACTACCTCACTTTCGGGTGCTTGCTCTGGATCTTTCATGCAGAAGAAAAACAATTTCAGACCGGCTGGTTTGTAGAATCAGTGTTGACGGAAATTGTGGTGTTGCTCCTGATCCGAACCTACCGTCCGGTATTTAAAAGCCGGCCTTCCGGATGGCTGATCGCAACGAGTTTATTTACGGCAACAGCAACTTTGTTGTTACCATACATAGCACCCGGAGCCTTATTTGGCTTGGTATCATTGCCTTTGCGACTGTTGCTTTTCCTCCTTTCCATAACCTGTTTGTATGCCGTAATGGTGGAATTCAGTAAACAACGTTTCTTCCGTCAGGCAGGGTATTGAGCCAGGACATCAGTCTTGGGTATGACCTGGATCATTTTAAGGTTGGTGGCGCCATCTGCAACTTGCGATAAAATTAAATACCATGAAAAAGGGTGTATTTTTTTTAACCATGTTGGTTTTTGGCGGGTTTATGCTCTTTACCGATTGCAGACCGTCTCGTAAATTATCCGCAGAAGACAGCAGTTATGCTTGTCCGAACCATCCTGAAGTAACCGGATTCAATGGCGATCGCTGCACAAAATGTCAGGCGAAAATGGTGGTATCTCGTGCGCCTGCCATATTCTGCTGCCCTGTACACAAGGAATGTACCAGTAAAATAAGCGGGAAGTGTCCGAAATGCGGCACGCCTTTGGAGCAGCCTGTACAACCCTGGATCTGTCCAATGCACCCCGATCAAAAAGGGCACAAGGGAGAACGCTGCCCGAAGTGCAATATGCCTCTGGAAGCGCCTAAGCCTGGCAAAGGGGTAGGGTAGTTGCTCTCCACGAACCAAGTTGACAGGTTAGATTTCCGGCAACTCTGCGGATACTTTTTGCCAGAAGGCATCGTCCAGCAATCTTGCGCTTCCCAGGAGTGCTGCCCGTTCCATAAGTGACGAGCGGCGGATACTGACCTGAACGTCTTGTTGAAGCAGCCCTTCAGCCAGTGCCGTACGGAACAGGGGAAGGGCATGAGAGATGTTGCCACCGATGATCAGCACCTCTGCCTTAAATTGTTTCAGGGGATTGCTCAGGCATTCTGCCAGATTGTGGCCGAATTCAGTAAATAAATCCTGCACAAAAGGCTCCTTATCTGCACGATCGATCAGTTCCTTCACCCCTGAAATGTTCTCGCCGCTGTGTGCAGCATACTCCTTTACAAACCATCTGGTGGAAATGTAGTCGTCGGCAATAGATTCTTTGAATGGCAGGTGCCAAAGACAACCTTCCCGTGGTACGGTTGGGCCGCTTACTACCGGTATTCCACCCTGGGTAAAGGCAGAGCCAAACCCGGTTCCCAGGGTAATAACCACTACTCTTTGAAACATTTTGCCTTCGCCAAGCCAGGCCTCTCCTACGGCAAATGAACTGGCATCATTCAAAAAACGCATAGGAAATACCTGATTGGTATGCAGCAGCGGCTGTAGCCCGGTAGGAATATGCAATCCATATAAATGGGGAAACTTGTGTTGCATTTCAGAAATGCCATTGGCATAGTTGAAAGGCCCGGGTATGGCAAACCCTATGCCGGCCAGCTGGCTATGCCCGATATGAGACAGGGTCTGGTTAAGTGCAGATGCCCAGCTTTGGAAAATATGCTCAGCCGTAGCTTCATGATGGTATTCGGCTCTCGCCAGACTTTCTTCCAGCAATTGGCCCTCTAGAAGATGAACGGCGCCACACGTGATGTGCGAACCGCCGATGTCAACGCCAATGGAATATGGTGGTTGCATAAATAGACGATGATGTGGGTGCTTGGGTAATGGTTGCATCATGGGGATTTACTGTCACAAATATAAACCGGCATAAGATCATGGGGCGGGTTGACTTGCATTGCCTCAATGCCTGGCGCTTACCTGCAACTTTGTTATATAAAATCGATTGCAATATGAACACAAAATATTATCCGGCCCTGTTTTTTTGGTTGGTTTGCAGCATCCTTCCTTTTCAGGTAAATGCTCAGGCTGATTTGGCTTTACTCAAAGACCTGGCCGAAGAAAACAAAAAATCAGTGGAAGCACTGGTATTATATCCTGTTGAAACCCGTCTGGCTATTCTGGAGGCTACCCGGCACCCTGAATTACTGATCAAAATGCAGGATATGAAGCTGCGTACCAGCCAGGCCTTCCAAACCCTGATTGAAGACTTTCCCCGGAGTACGCAGGATGTATTTTACGACCTGAGTCGCTATCCGGGGCTTACCGAGCGCCTTGTAATGCATCAGCAGGATGCCAGGGCCTTGCGTAAGGATCTCGAATTGCTGCCTGAGTTCAAACGAGAAGATGCCTTTGGTGTGGCGACCCGACAAATGGCCACACTCATTCAGATACAGCAGTTGGACCAAACCACCAACGCTGCTTTTGCCCGGTTGATGTCTGGCTATACCATTTCCACCCGTAAGGCCTTTGAGCATTTACTTCAAATGCCGGAGGTTGTTGATTTGCTCAATGAAGATTTGCGGTTTACCATATTGGTTGGGGAAACATACCGCGATAATCCGGGCTGGGTGATACAACAAATGGACTCTCTGAACCTGGTTGTAGCAAGGAGTCATGCCGAAGAACTGGATAATTGGCAAAAAACTATAGAAAATGACCCGGCAGCGCAGGCAGAATTGCAGGCTGCTTCCCGGGAGTATGCCAAAGAAAATGGGTATATCCGTGAAACGTCAGACGATCTTTATGCGGATGAGGGGTATTACTCTGAGGAGGATGAACCTGCAGCCGTTTATCATTATTACGAACCATACCCTTACTGGTACGGATACCCGTGGTGGGAACCATTCCCACGCTGGCGGCCATACCCTTGGTGGTGGGATTGGGGCTGCCAGTTTTATCCGGGGCAGGTGGTAGTTGTTTATTTGCCTTCTTATCATTTTATGGATTGGTATTTTGGTTATCCATACCATCATGTGCATTATAACCACTTGTCCACGCATTTTGTCAATCATTATTACGGACATCGGCGCTCTGGTACAACCATTTCCACAGGTGTCAGGGACTGGCACGAGCGAAACAGAACGGTTATTTCAGACGATTTCCTGGCAGATAAAGGCCGATTGCCTGAGCGATTGAAAGATTTTGGCCGATTTGAACAGGACTGGAAAACGCAGAGTACCCGAAACCCTGAAAAAGCGCTTACCAAGGAAGAATTTTTGGATAAAAACCCCAAAAAATACCCGGACATCCAACAATCCAGGGAAAAGGCTGCCACAGAATTACAACGTGAATCGAAGATAAAAAGGGAAAAGGAAACTCGGTGGGCCCCTCCCAAAGCGCCTGCCAAACCGGAGCCTGCCCCTGCCAATCAGCAACGGCCGCCAAGGGTTCAGCCCTCCGCTCCAACGCCTCAACCCCCAACCCGGAAGGAACGACCATCTCGCCAAACCAATCCGGACACTCCGGATGCTGCCAAAGACTATCACCGGCAAAAATGGGAACAGATCAAGCCGGCGCCTTCAACCAAATCAGGGGGCTTAATCAATAAAGCTCCGGCCCAGGGACGAACAGGCAGTAAACTTCCCAAAACAACCAAGCCCAAAACCGGGCGGAATTAGATTTAATGATCACCTTTTAACTTTAAATCAAGTTATTATGAAAAAGCAAACCGGAATCTGGCTCGATCTGCGCAACGCGTGGATTGTAAATCTCCCTGTTTCAGCAGATGGAGAAACCATCGTGGATCATGTGCCTTCAGACATTGAGGAAAGTGCAGCGGTAGGAGGCACCCGAAGTAAAACCCCTTGGGGGCCACAGGGTGGCGACAACCAAAGCAGCATTGAAGAGCGCAGGCACCATGAAGAAAAGCACTTTTTTGAAGCAATCCTGAAGCATGTGCATCCAACTACAGAAGAATTGGTCATTTTTGGACCTTCTGAAGCTAAATTCGGATTGGAGAACTTGTTGGAAAAACAACATCATGCACCCAAAGTCATGGCTGTAGAATCTGCCGATCACATGACCCAACCTCAAATGATTGCCTGGGTTCGTACGTTTTTTGGCAGACAGGCTCCCCGGAAGCAACCTGGTGTTGGGCGTGAACATGTGGAATGATTAACTTCTTAAAATATCTGTCATGATAAACCAATCACTCAAACGCTGTTTATGGGGATTTTTGCTGATGCTGGGTTTGATAAATCCGGAAACAAGCGCAGGTCAGCAAAGCAGTAAAGTCCGGTATGCTGTGGTGTCGGTATTTAATGCCGCAACTCAATTGCCGGTTGGACAGTTTTTGTCCAGTCCGGTTCATATTGGGGCCACTGCCGGCGCCGAGTTCAGATACAATCGCCATGCATCCAATCAATGGTTCCAGACAGCCAAACTAGGGTATTCGTACCACCAGTATGTACAAAATACCATTCAACTTTATTCGGAGGTGGGGTATCGTCGCGCTATTTGGAAGGGTACTGCTGCCGAACTCAGGATTGGAGCCGGCTATTTACATGCCATTCCTGCAACTGAGGTCTTTAGCCTGAAGGATGGGAAGTACCGGCAGAAAACCAATTTGGGGCGTCCACAAGTAATGGCCGGTGGCGCAATAGGCATAAGTTATACCCAACAGAAGGCGGCTCATCCGCTGCGGTTTTTCCTGGATTACCAGTTTTACCTGCAAATGCCGTTTGTGAAGTCTTACGTGCCTTTATTGCCCAACACACTGTTGCATGTAGGCGTAGGCGCTCCATTTACCATGTTTAAAAAGTAATTCCCATGAAAAAATATGCAGCCCAGGTCATGGCACTAATGGTGTTGCTTTTAGCGCCCAATGCCTGTCAAAAAGTAGATATTGGCCATACGTTGTCTTGTTCTTCGGCGCCAATTGGACTCACGCACCCCAAGGCAGCCGCCTATCAGGCTGTTCTGGATAAATACACGGCCAACGGATTACCCGGTATTTCCATCCTGATCCGTGATGAGGATGGTGTTTGGGCAGGGGCCTCAGGTAAAGCAGATATATCCAAAGATGTGGATATGTTGCCCTGTACGGTATCAAAGGCAGCCAGTGTTACTAAAACCTTTATTGCTACGCTGGCCTTAAAACTGGTTGAAGAGGGGAAATTTGGCCTCGATGATCCATTAACCAAATGGCTTCCAGAAAAGGTATTGGATAAACTCAAAAATGCCCGCGAAAGTACTGTGCGGCAATTGCTTAACCATACCACCGGCATTGCCGATGTGATTGAAGACAGTGGTTTCTACCTGGCTGTACTCAATAACCCGGCCAGGAAATGGACTCCGGAAGAATTGCTGGAATTTGTATACGGCGACGAGCCTGAATTTGTACCGGGCGGTGGCGTGTCTTATTCCAACACCAATTTTCTGTTGCTGGCCATGGTAATCAATGAGGCTACCGGCCAGGATCACAGCGTTTTGCTCCGGGAAAAGGTAATTACGCCATTGGTGCTGGGGCAGAGTTTTTATTACTGGCATGATGATCTTCCCGCCAACGTGGCTCAGGGGTATTTTGATTTGTACAATAATCAGACCCTCGTTAATGTCACGAATTTCAATACAGGAAGTGGAAACGGATATGGCGGCTTGTATGCCAATGTGTTTGATTTACAGACCTTTATTGAAGCGTTGGTAAGGGATAAAACGCTTTTAACGCCCGAAATACTGGATCAAATGCTCAGTTTTGGCGAGCCCGAAGGCACAACCAACAAACGCCTTGGACTGGGCATTTTCAAGGATTTTCTGGAACGCGCGCCCGACCAGTTTGCCTACGGGCACCGCGGCCGCGATTTAGGCTATACCGCCGATATGTTTTGGTTCCCTAATCAGGATTATACCCTGGTGTACCTCATCAATTACGGCACTGATGCCAAAAGCGAGTTGAGGCAGCAGTTTTATGATTTCCGCAAGGAAATAGTGGACACCTTAATGAATTGAGAAGGCACAAAGGGTGGGAAAGGCGCCAAGGTTGTGGCACTAAGGCGCTAAGGCACTAAGACGCTAAGGCACTAAGGCGCTAAGGCGCTAAGGCACTAAGACGCTAAGGCACTAAGACGCTAAGATTTCATTCCATTGAATTAGTTGGCTTTGCCAACTAATTTAAAACTTAGGCCGAAGGCCAATACTTAGTGCCTTTGTGCCTTAGCGTCTTAGTGCCTTTGCGCTTTCGTGTCACCGCCTTTGTGCCTTTTTGTCTCTTTGAGCCTTCTTCCTGAAGTATTTTTTCAGGAGGATATTGCTTTTGAGGGCCTCCATGTTTTCTGCGAAGGCAGCGGTGCCTTTTTCCGCGTTTTCAATGGTGGCGCGCAGGTTGGCAGCCATGAGGGAGTCCCGCAAAAGGGTGTTTATGGTACCATCCCCCTGCTGTATGTCTTTTTCCAGCACATTGGCCATTTGGTTGACATCGGTTACGAGTCGCTGGGTACTGTTTTCCAGTGCCTGGATTTGTGATACAGCTTGCTTGAGTTCTGAGGATAGGGTAGTGTCTTTCAATAAAACAGCCAGGGTGCCTTTACCTTCAGTGGCCATATGCAGCGTGGAGATAGATTCCTTCATCAGCAAAGAGGCGTTCAGACTGGTTTCATGCAGGTGGTACAAAGAACTGCGCAGATTGGCAGAGATGGATTTATCGTTCAACAGGCTGGACAGTTCGCTGCTGGTGTTGATGAGTTGTATGGTTTCGAGCAAACCTTCCGCAATTTTGGATACCTTTTCGTTGGTTCCGTAAAGAGTTTGCAGCATTTTTTCAGTATTGACCTCTTCCTTGGAGGGTAGCAATTCGCCGCCCTGAACAAAAGGGGCATTGCCGGCGGCAGTAGAGATGTTGATGACCCGGTTGCCAATCAAACCATCGGTACCCAGACTTACCAAAGAATTGGTTCTGATGTACTGGCGCATGTTTTTATCCAACGTAAGGGTAACTTCTACGGTGGTATCATTTAGGATCCGGATGTCGTTTACGCTACCTACATCAATGCCGGAAAAACGCACGTTGTTCCCTAGCAACAAGCCGTTTACATCCCGGAATCTGGTTTTTAATTCCAAACTGGAGCCAAACCAAGTCTTGTTTTTGCTAAGCGTATACAGGGTAAAAACAAGGATAAGCAATCCGGCCAGTACGAACAAGCCCAATTTGACAGCATTGACTTTTTTCTTTTTCATAGTGGTTAATCAAAAAAAGGTCTGATTTTAGGGTCATTGGAGGCCGCCAGTTCCTCATAGGTGCCAACGGCGTAACATTTCCCATCAATGAGCATGGCTATCCGGTGCGCCACGGTGCGTACACAGCGCATATCGTGTGAAATAACCAGCGCCGAAGTCTGATATTTATCGCGAATCTGGTTGATCAGGGCGCTTATTTCCTGACTGGTTATGGGATCCAATCCCGTGGTAGGCTCGTCGTACAGAATAATTTCCGGTTTAAGTATCAGGGTCCTGGCCAGCGCTATACGCTTGCGCATACCCCCGGAGAGATCGACGGGCATCATATCGATGGTATGTTCGAGTCCCACATTTAGCAGCGCTTCCCGTACCAATTGGTCTGCATCACCGGCTGTTAATTGAATGGAATGCCTGCGAAGCGGGAACTCCAGGTTCTCACGCACCGTCATGGAGTCGTACAAGGCATTACTTTGAAACAGAAAGGCCACTTTTACGCGTATCTGGTCTAACTGAATATGATTCAGGTTAAGCACGTTTTTGCCCAGCACCTGGATTTTTCCATGGTCGGGCTCTATCAGGCCAATAATGCACTTGATGAGTACAGATTTGCCTGAGCCGGATTTGCCCAGCACTACCAGATTCTCTCCCCGCTGCAATTGCAGCTCAAAATGATCCAGCACCTTGTTGGCGCCAAAGGATTTGCTCAAGCCTTCAATGTTGATAACCGTTTCCTGCATAATGCGTGTCAGGGTTGGAACAAATCTGAAATCTGGACGGCAATCAGGTCCAGGATGAATATTGCCACGGAAGATGCTACCACGGAGGAGTTGGCTGATAAACCAACGCCTTCTGTGCCTTTTTCGCAATAATAGCCTTTATAGCAGCCAATGATACCCACTGCAAAGCCAAAAAAGAAGGTTTTGACGAATGCCGGAATGATGTCTATGTAGGTCAGGTTGTCGAATACTTTTTTGAAAAACAAAGGGTATGTAAGGGTTTCATACAGATTAACCCCCAGGAAGGAGCCAGCCAGGGAAATAGCATCTGCCAACAGCACCAAAATAGGCAACATGAGCATGGTAGCCAACGTACGGGTTACTACCAGATATTTAAACGGGTTGGTGCCGGAAACCTCCATGGCGTCTATCTGTTCAGTCACTTTCATAGAGCCCAGTTCAGCTCCAATGCTGGACCCAATTTTACCGGCAAAAATCAAAGCGGTGAGGATGGGGCCTATTTCCCGTACAATGGCAATACCCACCATAGCCGGAATTTGAACTTCCACGCCATAATACACCATAGTGGGTCGCAATTGCATGGTGAGCACCAAACCAATGATAAACGCTGTTAAACCTACCAGTGGAAGTGACCGATACCCGACCATAAAACACTGACGCACAAACTCTTCCCATTCAAAACGGGGTTGAAATCCTTCCCGAAAAAAGCGCATGGAGAACCTGGCAATCTCGCCGGTTTCGTGCAGGAAGGTTCTCAAATTTTCGGGTATGGAAAACATGCTACAATATACGCTAAAACAATGGATCGCATTGACAAATTTGTGCGGCCATGGCGGGATTTCGAGGGGTGGTTGGGGTAACTGTTTTTTTGATTTTCCTTTTTTTTACAGGAGCGTAAATATCGGGATAGCGTAGGGTGTCGCCGGCAGGGGTAAGGATTTGTAAATCATAACGTATTTTCAATTTGGTGCCTACCGGCGCAAACTGGTAAATCCGCCAGGCATCCGCTTCTGAAGTGCCAATGCATCCATTGGAGGCTGCTTTACCCAGTGATCTGGGGTTGGTCGTAGGGTGAATGAGTTGCCCATACCTGATCCCGTCAATCACGGGCTCTATCCACGGGATTTGTGGCATCAGGGTGGTCCGCCGGTCGTCTCGTTTGGTGTACTTGAACCGTTCGCCGGTAACCGGGTCTATAAAAATGGGGTATCTGTTTACGCGCATGATGCTTCCTTCCCCCGTGCGTGTGCGCAGATCTGCCTCATGGCCAGCCAGTTCCAGTCGTTTGCTTTCGTTTTTGCCTACCCTGACGGGAATGTAGTACAAGACGGAATCTCCTTCCATGATGCGCAATGCAAAGGCGGGAATATTGAGGTCCAGCCAGGTTCGGGCCATTTTATCCAGCAGTGTAGCGGCAAGTATCGGTCCTGGAATCCGAATGGTGTCGCCGGGGTGTAGTATGCGCATACGGGGCTGATCGTACACGAAATTTCCCTTGGCCATTTGGCTATAATAATCTGTTTGTACCAGGCTGTCCAAAATCCAGGGATTAGCGCGCAGGATCAGGTTTTCGGTTAATGGATAGCTGCTCAGGGAATCGTACCGGGCTACCAATTTGTCGAGGTATGTAAAAAAATGTCGAATTTCCACTTCATGGTCAACCAATACCAGGGCAAGGGGCTGCTCTTGCGGTGTGGGCTGCGCAGTCTGGTTTGGGGTAACGACCGGTTCAGCTGGCGGTATGGCCCGGGAGTTTTCCTTGCAGGCAGACAGCCCGATGAGCAGGAAGAATCCGAGCCAAAGGAAAGGTTCACCGCGAAGTACGCAAAGTGCGCTAATAGTTGATTTTAGCGTTCTTCGCGTACTTAGCGGTGAATCCATTCCGAGAGCACTGTCCATCATAATCAATTTTTTCAGGAGGATATACCCAGCAGCAACCAAAAAGCGCCGATCAGCAACAGCCCATTCAATACAATGCCCAGAATTGACAATATCCGAATGGTTTTGGTCTGATACCAGCGTTTCCGCGCCCTGCGCAGCCCAAAGATACTTAAAAGCAGCCCGATGATGGAGAATGGTACTGTTGCAAAAATGCCTAAAAACGGTGAAATAAACCAGCTGGCCAGGGTAAGTACAAACATGGAAAGACCAATAATAGCCATTCCTGCGCCATCGCCTGAGGAATCCTTGTCTATAGCAGCCTGGAGGATTTCTAAAACAGTTGTATTCGTCATAGTTTAATCAATGTATGCCTGGGAATAACAGGTTAAGTGCGCCAAGGAGTAAAAGAATACCAGCGATCATGATACCGGTGATGATCAAGACACCCCGTGCATACCTTCTGGATTTTTTATTGGGTTTTCGGCCAAGGACAATGATGGCCAGGATATTGGCTACCAGTACACCAGCCAAACCAACATAAGCCAAAGGCAGGAAGAAATTGCCTAAAGCTGCGATACTTACATAGGATGCCACAAGTATTACCACAGCTGTACGGGCAAGTTTGCTGGGCTTTTCCTGACTGAGGGAATCTGGTTCATGGGTATGACGGAATACTGAGACCGGCATCAATTGTTTGATCCAGCCCGATTTGTACCGGATGGCCATAGCCTTGGTAGAACTACTAATAGAAACCGTATCCGGCATGGCGGCTGAAGCCCGATTCAGACCCAATAAAACAAACAGGAGCGAAAATGCGAATGCTTTGAACATGGTAAGCCTGTTAAAAGAGGGCAGCAAAGAATGCTATTAAAAGTACATAAGCCAGCAAGGCCAATAGCGCAGCAATCAGTACCAGAACTAAAGAGGCCCAGAGTATGGTTTTGGCAATTTTTTTGGATTTTGGGTCCTCTTCGGTAGCTAAAATCACAAAAGAAAGGATATCGCTGGCCAGAAATGCGATTAACCCCGCATACAGTAATACACTACTGATAAAGGTCCCAAGACTAAACAATATGATCGCTCCAATGAAGAGTCCGAGGGCTATTTTACCTTTATTGGCCGACTGTTCCTGCACCCAGGATTTCATCTGTTTCAGCACTTTTTTCATGGCCTTAACCGCACGCAGTTGCTTGAAAAAGCCACCGCTTTTGCGCATTTTGGCTTTGGTTTCGGAAGGACTTGTTTCCGAATAAGCATGTTGTTCGGTTACAACCTGCGCGGGTGCTTCCAGGGCGTACACTGGAATGGTGCAGAACAGGCTAATCATGAGCCCGAGCATCAAAGGGAATGATTTTTTCATAGTAAGTTATGTTGGCCAGGTTATTTAAAAAGCTCTTCCCCTCCTGCATTTTCCTCCCAATCGCGGTTGGTGGCAGGAGGCTCCACATAGGTGTGGTCGCGTTCGGGGTTAGTCCATGGTGGAATGGACAATTCTTTTTCATGGGGTTCCATGGCTTCAGCTTCCAGCATGTTTTCTATGCCTTTGATCAGGGCATCGGCATTAAAAGAAATGCTGTGAATGCCCTCATTCACTAAAAACTGGGCAAATTCGGGCATGTCGCTGGGCGCTTGGCCACATAATCCAATCTTGATCCCCTTTCTCCTTGCTGCATGAATAGCAGTGGCTATCAGGCGTATAACCGCCGGATTTTTTTCATTAAACAAGCCGCTCACCAGGGCGGAATCCCGGTCAAGACCCAGGGTTAACTGGGTTAAATCGTTGGAGCCAATGGAGAAACCATCAAAAATGCCGGCAAACTCTTCCGCCATGAGCACGTTGCTGGGTATTTCTACCATCACGTATACCTCCAATCCGTTTTTGCCGCGCTCCAAACCAAACTCGCGCATGGTTTCCAACACCTGCTTGCCTTCTTCCACCGTTCTGCAAAATGGAATCATGAGTTTGACATTGGTAAATCCCATCTCATCGCGCACCCTTTGCATGGCCTTGCATTCCAGGGCAAAACCGTCTTTGTACATCGGCGAGTAGTACCTGGAAGCCCCCCTGAACCCAATCATGGGGTTTTCTTCATTGGGCTCAAACTGTTTGCCACCCACCAGATTGGCGTATTCGTTACTTTTGAAATCGCTCATGCGCACAATCACATCATGCGGGTGGAAAGCGGCCGCAAGGGTGGCCACTCCCTGTGCCAGTTTGTCTACAAAAAACTCTTTTTTATCCCGATAATGCCGGGTGAGTTGCATGATCTGAGCCCGGGCTTTGTCATCGGTTAATTGTTCAAAGCGGGTGAGTGCCAGCGGATGCACCTGAATATGGTGGGTAATCATAAACTCCATGCGCAATAAACCCACGCCGCGGTTGGGCAGAAACGACTGCTGAAAAGCGAGGGAAGGATCGCCCAGAATCAACATAGGCGCTGTTTTGGGCATTTTCAGGTTGGAAATATTTTTTTCCTCCTCGGTCCAGGTAGCTTTTCCGGCGTACACAAACCCCGTTTTACCTTCAGCACAGGATATGGTAATCTCTTCGCCATCGTGGATCTGATCAGTGGCGTTTCCACTGCCCACAATAGCCACGGTACCCAGCTCGCGTGCTACGATGGCTGCATGGCTGGTTCTGCCACCTTTATTGGTAACAATGGCGGCGGCTCGTTTCATGATCGGATCCCAATCAGGATTGGTGATGTCTGTTACCAGTACTTCGCCTTCTTTCAGCAGGTGGGCTTCTTTAGGCGAGCGCAGCAGCCTGGCCTTTCCTGTGGCAATTCGTTCGCCCAGGGCAATGCCTTCGGCGAGTTTTTTGCCTTTGGATTGTATCTTGTAAGTGCGCAGGGTTAAGCTTTTGGTTTTATCTTTGGCGTGCACGGTTTCAGGGCGCGCCTGCACGATGTACAGTTTTCCGGTTTGCCCGTCTCTGGCCCATTCAATATCCATGGGCTTTTGATAATGCTGCTCAATGCGGACACACCAGTCGCCAAGCACCAAGGCATCCTCCCTGCTCAGGGAATAAGTATCGCGTTTTTCTGGTGGAGTGGGCTGGTTCAGTACTGTTTCGCCGGTTTTGGATGCTTCTGCATACACCATAGTCCACTCTTTATCGCCAATCTTTTGCTGGATGATCGGATTGAACTTTGTGCCGATATGCGGTTTAAACAATACAAATTCATCTGGCGTGGAGCGTCCCTGCACGATATTTTCCCCCAGCCCATAAATGCTGTTAATCACCACCACCTTGTCGAACCCGGTATCCGGGTCGAGGGTGAAGGCTACCCCTGAGGAGGATAAATCGGCGCGAACCATCACCTGAACACCCACAGAAAGCGCCACATCTTTATTGCCAAAGCCCTGGTCTTCCCGGTATTTGATGGCCCGGTTGGTGTACAGGGAGCAAAAGCAACGGTGAACAGTTTTTACCAGCTCTTCTTCGCCGCTGATGTTGAGGAAACTCTCCAGTTGGCCGGCAAAACTGGCAGATGGCAGGTCTTCAGCCGTAGCGCTGCTGCGTACCGCCATAGATACCACAATACCTTCTTTTGCACACAAGGCCTGGTAAGCGGCTCGTATATCGCTGGCAACTTTTTCCGGGAACACGGCCTTCTGTATGCGTTGCCGGGCTTGTTCCCCGATGTCATGTAAATTGGAGAACTGTTTTTTATCCAGTTTGGCCATCAATGCATTCAAGGGTGCTTCCAGTTGATTTTCCCGCAGGAAAAAACGGTAAGCCTCGGCTGTGACGGCAAAACCATCCGGCACTGCAATGCCTTTGGGCGATAATTGAGCGAACATTTCCCCCAACGAAGCATTTTTACCACCTACCAGAAGCAGGTCGTTGATGGAAATGCTGGCAAAAGGCTTGATGAATGCGGTCATAATATGTTAATTTTATGCATACAAAAGTGCCCTGATATCCATAGTGAATGCCATGACTTAAGTTTTGCCACAAGATGATCATAATCACACGGAATACTGAGGGAGGGTGTTACATTTGTGGTGTGTACGGAATTAATCGTACGTAATCTCTATTTTACCCAACAGCACCAATATGGCAGAAGAAACCGAAAGTGAACAACTGTTGCACAAACTGTATGAGCAGGTAAATGAGCATCTGGAAACCAGGTGGGCTTATTTTACCCTCAACGCCACAGAAAAAGCCGCAAATGCCGCATCCGGACTCGCAGGGGCGCTTACGCTGGTTGTTTTTGGCTTGCTGGTTCTGTTTTTTTTCAGCATGGGCTTTGCCTGGTGGCTCGGCGATTTTATAGGTCACCGGGCTGGAGGTTTTGCGCTGGCTGGACTGGTATTTATTCCCATTGCATTTCTGGTTTATCGCTGGATAGGGCCTTTTGTGCAGGAAAAAGTCATTGAATCAGCTTTACATGAACCCAAAAAGCCCGAAGAAACCCATGAGTAATCTCGCCAAACTGCAACAGCGAAAAGCGGAACTGGCCGCTAAACTCGAGCTTCAACGCACCGAGATCAAGCAAACCTTGCTTGAAGTTAAGTCGGAGGTGGAGCCCTCCAACCTGCTCAAAAAGGCTGTCAAAGGCGTTTTTTCCAAAAGCGGAGATAAAGGTGGCGGCGTAAACTCCGGAACCTTGTCACAGGGTGTTTCTTTTTTGCTGGACCTGCTGGTAAGAGACCCGCGGCTATCGGTGGTGCTGAAACTGGTTACGCCGATGGCGTTGAAACTGCTACCCTTGGGCGCCAAACAGGAGGAAAATCCTGAAAAAGTGGAAAAAGACCTGGAAAAAGCCCTGAAACCCAATTTCTATGGAAAACTCCGGCAGGGGGTTTCGGCCCTGCGGGGAAAACTGAAAAATAAGGAGGAAGCTCCGGAACCACCACTCACTAATCCTGACCAATAAAATACTATGGAAAAGAGAAACAGTGCTGAAATCTTACTGGCTGCTTTACTTCTTGGCGGCGCTATTTATTTCCTGTTTTATACAGAAAGCGGCCGCCAGTGGCTGGATCGTTTGAAAAATCTGGCCGCCGATCAGCTCGATAAATGGCTGGAAGATCTGGAAGCCCATTTGCTGAAACTGGAATTGGCCGACGAAATTAAAATACCGGTGTAACCTATCCGGGTAAATTCCCAACCATGTTCCGTGAATCATTTCGCCCCACCTATCTGCGGATTTTGCTCTGGAGCTTTATCCTGATCTGGGTTTTGCTGGGTATCAAACCGGTGTACCGGTCCGATTGGTTTTTGGAAAACATTCTGGTGCTGCTGGGCGTGCCTTTTGTACTGTACGTTCACCGAAAATGGCCGCTGAGCAATCTGTCGTACACCCTTATTTTCCTGTTTTTAACATTGCACAGCATTGGTGCACATTATACCTATTCAGAGGTTCCTTTTGGACGCTGGATTTCCGATCAGTTGGGCTGGGAGCGCAATCATTTCGATCGGATAGTACATTTTTTATGGGGTTTTCTGATTGGAATGCCCATTTTTGAGATACTGAACCGCAGGGTGCGCGGACGCAGGCGCGTGATCGTGTTTTTTACTCTGAGCGTAATTGTACTGGTAGGTGTATTGTACGAGTTTATGGAATGGGCGGCTGCGCTTGTAGTGGCGCCGGAGGCAGGAACAGCTTTTTTAGGCACCCAGGGGGATGAATGGGATGCACAGAAAGATTTGCTGCTTAATTTGCTTGGTGGCCTGGCTTCTCTGGTGTTTTTGCCGGAAGTATTGCGGGAATCTCCCCAAACAGTCTGATCAAGACTCTATCCGCCCGTCCAGCATTTGGATAATCCGGTGGGTATTTTGAGCAAAGGCCTGGTCGTGGGTAACAATGAGCAGGGTTTGGTTGAACTCCTCGGATAATTGACGGAAAATATCAAACACTACATCGCTATTGCGTTTATCGAGGTTGCCTGTGGGCTCATCGCCCATAATGATAAGCGGATCGTTAATGAGGGCTCTGGCAATAGCTACACGCTGTTTTTCCCCTCCGGAAAGCTGGTTGGCTGCTTTAAGCGCCAATTGATCAATGCCCAGCTGCTTCAATCGCTCCATGGCGCGGTGTTCCACTTCCGCTGCGGAATAACGCTGCAGCTTCAATCCTGGTAGCATCACGTTTTTCAATACCGTAAACTCATTCAACAGGTAGTGAAACTGGAAAACAAAACCGATTTTTTCATTGCGCACCCGCGCTAACTCCGCTTCTGTTTTGCCACGCATCAGCTCGCCATCTATGTACAAATCCCCCTCATAATCGGTGTCCATAGTAGACAGGATATATAAAAGGGTGGATTTTCCACAACCAGACTTTCCGGTAACAGATACAAATTCCCCACGATCTACCGATAGGTTGACGTCATCCAGGACTTTCACCTTAATAGGGTCTTTGAAGTACTTGATGATATGGTTGGTTTGTAGAACAGGCATTGTGTAACGATGGGACGATGAACGATGGACGATGAACGATGGGACGATGAACGATGAACGATGGGATGATGCCTCGTCACCCTGGGCGTAGCGAAGGGGGGGAGGTTATCTCGGTTAGATTGGTTTTGTTTTTCAAAGGTTATTCCATTTTTCTATTAATATCCAGAGAAGAGACTTCGCCAGACCCTTCGCTATGCTCAGGGTAACAAGCTATCATCAGTGATTACGTAATCGTCCCATCGTCCATCGTCCATCGTTCATCGTCCCTTACTTCCCTCTGATAATCACCACCGGGTCTATCTTGCTGGCCTTTCTTGCCGGAAAAAAGCCGGCGAAAAAAGTCGTTATCACCGCGAATATGATTCCAATCAGGTAATATTTTCCATCGTAGTTAACCGGATAAGTGGTAATGGTTGGAAGAGATGGGGTGGAAAATGGTATTTGATCAATGACGAGTGAAAGCCCTAGCCCAATGGCCAGTCCAAGTATACCTCCGGCTACGCCAATGCTCAATGCAATACCCAGAAAAATCTTACGCACATCCCTGCCCGAAAAGCCTGTGGCCTTTAGGATTGCAATAGTGTCCATTTTTTCATAGATCATCATGTTCAGGATATTGTAAATCCCGAATCCAGCTACAATCAGCAATACAATGCCAACAACGTAGGAAATCAGGGTGCGCACAAAACTTCCGGTTTCAAATTGTGCATTGGCCGTTTGGATATCTTCTGCATCCAATTCAAAAATCCGGGCATATTCCCGGGCAACCGCTGGCGCAGAATCCAGTTCGTTTAGTTTAATCTGAATATCGGTAAGGTAGGTGTTGGGCTTTCCCAGTAGTTTCTGTACGGTATTCACGGATGCATAACTCTGTACCTTATCAAAATCTGCCAGTCCCGACTGAAAAATACCAACCACTTTCAAGGGTAATTGCTCGCCTCTGGAAGTTGTAACCTGAATAACATCTCCAATTTCAGCCAGCAGTTTATCGGCCACGCCTTTACCCAAAATGATACTGTTGGAAATGTTTTTTAGATCAAGCGGGTCGCCGGCTCTGATATAATCCCGAAAAAAGAACAGATCGCTCTCAGCCACCACATCAATGCCGCCTACCGCTCCGGTAATATCTATGGTGCCGGAGTTATACAGAATGGGCGCGTTCACCCTGGGCGCAATGCCTTTTACCCTTGTATCCTTTTGAAGGGCTTCCAAAATGGCGCCGCTATTGGCAATATCCAACCGCAAGCCACTGGATTTTATCGAATGAATAAAATGATGCTGACCCTGGAATTCAGGCGTGAGCGTGATGGGCTGATCCGGATTGGGTTTAACTTCGTTGAACAGCCGTACATGCGCCGTCCTGTTCAGTACCAGACCATCCAGCAGGTCGTTTAATCCGTTCATGAAACCCAGCAGCGCAATGAACATGGCTATGCTAAAGGTTACACCTATGGCAGCCACAACGGTTTGTCGCAGCCGGGCCAACAGGAGTGATTTGGCTATGTCCGTGATCAGACCTAGGTTCATGGTATTAAACACCCGGTCTGTTTTCGCCATGTGTAATTTTGTACAGGGCGTAGCCAAGTCCACCGAACAGGTGAAGCAAAACGATGATAAAAATAACGGTACTCATGTTGTAAGGTGTTTGTTGAAGCGGCTATTTTCCGGGTTTGAGTATTTTATCTCCGGCAGTTAACCCACTCAGGATTTCTGCCTGCTGGTAATCTTTTAGTCCGATCTGCACCCTGCGGCGCTCCTTGTTTGCCAGAATGGCTACCGTGTCGCCAATTAAAAAGTTCCTGGGCGCCAGCAATACTTGTTCACGAGTGGCAATCAGGATATTGGCTTCAGCGCTCAAATTGGGGTAAAGCACTGCGGGTTGTTGTACAAGGTCAGCCTTTACGGTAAACGTGCGGGTGCGCTCGTTCATGAGCGGTTCAATGCCTGAAATTACAGCCTCAAACGATTGGTTTTTATAGCTGTCAAGCGAAAGAAACACGCGCAAGCCGGGCTTTACCCGGGCTATATCTTTTTCATCAACCTGTAGTTCTGCCATAAAAACTACCGGATCGCCCATCACGGCTACCGGTGTTTGCGGGCCAACAAGTTCGCCCACTTCTTTATTGATGCTGTAAACCCGGCCGTCATTTTGGGCCTTTATAATGTAATCTGCTTCCAGGTTTCGACTAATAGACCATTGCTTTTCGGTTTGCCGGGCAGAAAATTCGAGTTGTTTTTGGGCGTCACGAAATCGGAGTAAAGCGGTCTGGAAGTTGTTGATGGAACTGGTATATGCCAGTTCGCGCTGTTCCAGTTCTACCTGAGAGCCAATTTGTTGAGCCCACAAACCGCGTTGCCGCACCAGAAGCAGGGAATCGTTGCGCAGACGTGTACGCGCGAGTTCGATGGCATTTTCCAATTCTGCCAGCCGTTCGCCCCGGGTATTGTTGCGGGCGTATTCAGCCGCTATTTGGGCGTTTTCTGCGCTTAACCTGGATGTTTCACTTTGAATGACCATAAGCGGAGCGCCTTTTTTTACCAGGTCGCCTTCTTTAACCAGTATTTGCTGCACCAGCCCGTTGACGGTTGCAAAAACCTGATACTGATTTTTACTTTTGATAACGCCCGAGGCGTACACCGATTCTGTAATTTTCCCCATCGTGGGCGTGGCAGATTCCGGCGCCTTACCGCATTGGGGAAGCGTTGTCAGCATCAACAATAGTATCAGAACAGACTTCAGTTGTATTGCCATGGGTTATAAGTTGCCGCTTGGTGTGCCGGGTTGACTTTCGGGTTGAGGTATAGGTTTCTCCGGATATTTCTGAAAAATGGCCTCAACAGCCTGCTTGATGCGCAAATCTGCTTCTTCCGGAACCATATCGTCAAGCACGCCAATGGCCGCTCCGCGCCAAACCTGATTTCCGGTTTTGGTATCAATGAAATCAATAATCAACGTACCTTCCCGATAATGAACAGGCTGAACCCTATGGCAGCGATCGTAGTTGCCAGGTGTTTCAAATACACCACCGCAAGTCCAGTCGCGCACATATAATACCTCATTTTTGACCACGATATGGTAATGAAGCATCAGGTCGGGCTTGTCATCACAGGGCTTAAAACCGTAGCGACCCAGTTGGATTTCTACCTGAGCCCTGATTTTGTTTTGGGTACTTTCGTTTAACCAAAGCGGTCCGGAGTTGCCTCCTTTAACACCCTGGTTGCTTAGCCATTCGAAGGTATGGTATTTAGACAGGTTAATGCCAGGTTCTTCCTCAGAATATACTTTGGTGAACGGAGAGCAGCCAATTACTGCACCAGCCAAAAAGGTCAGGAGTAACAGATATGAGCAAAAATTCGTTTTCATTGCCTTCATTTTGATACAAAAGTGCTTGTTTAAGGCGCATATGGGAACTGACCAAAATCATATAGGGGGTTCATTTATATCATGGTGTTCGGCAAACCCAAAACTGAAATATTGCCTCAAAAAGGTACATGCTATGGAACAACCCATTCGATTCAGGATCAAAAATCAGGACGATCTATTTTTCCGTGAACTGCGCAATGAAGTAGACCGCTACTTGCAGCAACAGACCAATGGCCCTTATGCCAACTACCTGATTGTAGTAAAAGCGTTGCTGTATCTATCTCTGTTTTGGGGTACTTATGCCGCTATACTTGGAGCAGGATGGACTGACGGGGCCATACTCGCCGGATATGCCGCCATGGGTATTTTGGGATTATTTATTGCCTTTAATATTTCCCATGATGCAGCCCATGGAACCCTTTCACGGAGGCCCTGGCTCAACAAACTGATCTATTACCTGACCTTTAATCCGTTGGGCACAGATGCCTATTTGTGGGGAATACGCCACAATCAATCACATCACTTATTCCCCAATGTGGATGGTGTGGATGTGGATATAGACAGCAACTTTTTGGTTCGGCTTTCTCCCAACCGGCCCTTGCTGAAACATCACCACTGGCAACATCTGTATGCGCCGATATTGTACGGACTGTTTACCCTCCAATGGGTTTTTATTAAGGATTGGCACTATCTTTTCAGGAAAAACCTGGCAAATCTGCGCAATATCAGGCATCCCAAAGTGGAGGTGGCGGGTGTGGTAGCTGCTAAAATCTTCCACTTTGCCTACCTGATTTTGATTCCCTTATGGTTGGGCTTGCCGGTTTGGGTGGTCGTTGCAGGCTATATGTTGTACCATGTAGCGATGTCGTATTTTTTCCTGTTCACCAACATCATGAACCACCATTCTGAAGAAGCGGAATTTCCCCAACGGGATGCAGAAGGGTATCTGCCTGGCTCATGGGCGCAGCACCAGATTCGCACCTGTCTGGATTTTTACCCCACCAGTCTGGTGTGGACTTTTTTCTTTGGCGGGTTCAATGCCCACGCTGCACATCATTTATTTCCGAATGTTTGTCATGTGCATTATCCGGCCATTTCGGGTATGATTGCACGTTTGACCCAAAAACATGGTGTGCAATACCATCAATCCGTTTGGTGGAGCGCCCTGATATCGCATTTCAAACACCTCAAATCACTCGGACAAACCCCGCCGGCGAGTCTGGCGACAACCTGATGAAATATGGGAGAATTGTCACAAAATCCACCCAAAACTATTCGTTTTCGGGATGAAGCGCGCGATGATGCGTTTTTTCTGGAACTCCGGCAACGGGTGCAGGATTATCTGGCAAGGCAGGGTGGAGGGCATTTTGCGCCACCTTTACTTTGGTTCAAAGCAGCCATTTATTTGGCTGTTTTTGGTTGTTTATATGCTTTGCTTTATGCCGCACTACCCACAGAGGCACTTATGTTGGTTTGGGCGGCATTGGGTCTGTTTGGCGTATTATTAGGGCTAAATGTGTCGCACGATGCGGCCCATGATGCTTTTTTCAGGAATAAAAAGGCGAACGCCTGGTTGTATTATTTCAGTTTTAGTTTGTTGGGTACAAATGCCTATTTGTGGAAATTGAGGCACGTGCAATCGCATCACCTGTTCCCCAATGTGGATGATTGTGATGCCGATATTGACGACAACCCTTTGATCCGGCTTTCTCCGGGCAAGCCATGGCGCTGGCATCATACTTTGCAACACTGGTACGCTCCGGTAGTATACCTGTGTTATTCGCTGATTTGGGTGTTTATCAAAGACTTTATCCTGTTGCAGAAAAAACAATTAGCCAATTTGAGGCAAATCAAGCATCCAGCCCAACAGATTTGGGCATTTTATCTGGCTAAAATAGCTTATTTAGGTGCATTTATAGCAGCTCCGATGCTCTGGGGGCATTCAACGCCGGCAGAAATTGGGCTGGGATTTCTGCTGATGCACATGGTTTCAGGCAGCGCATTTATCTACATGCTGGCGCCATCTCATTTTTCGGAGGGCAGTGTGTTTGCGGTGCTTGAACCGGGTGGTTATTTGCCGGGATCCTGGAGCAGGCATCAGTTGGCAACCTCACTGGATTACCATGCCACCAGTTGTTGGGCTAATTGGGTATTTGGTGGGTTTAACGCACATGCAGCACATCATTTATTTCCGGGTATCAGTCATGCGTATTACCCGGTTATTTCCCGCCAAATAAGGAATACAGCCGCACAATATGGCATTCCATACCGAAACGTAAATTGGTTTCAGGCAGTGAGGCTGCATTTCCGGTATCTGAAAGCTTTAGGTGAAAAGCCGGATCTGTCTTTTGCCGGAGGATTATGATGCCAGCCAGTAAACCATACAAATCAGGCCAACTACCAGTACCGCGCCAAAACCAATCCCTACTGGTTTGCGGAGTTCCTGCGGACCGTTGATCACACTAACCAGCCATTTAAAAACAGAATTAGACATCACGGCAAGCAGCACAATGATGGCGGCCTCACGGGCATTGCCTTCGGGTGTGGCAGCCCACTTGGCCGTGGAAATAGTGATAGCATCAATATCTGCAATGCCGGCAACGGCGCCGGACACGTAAATCAGTGCCTGGCTGAGCCATTCCCGGGAGGCGGCCATGGCCAGGGTAATGCCCACATAAAGCAACACAAAAAACACGGCATTTTTAATGTCCAGTGGATTGCCAGGCGAAAGTGGAGGCGCCTCTCCGGATTTCTGATGAGATTTAATGACCTGCCAGGTTGGGATCAAACTAACCAGCAGCATAACCAGCAAGGGCAGCAGCAGGTATTTGGCTACGTCGAAGGAAAAGATGGACAGCCAAACAAACACCCGTACGAACATAATACTGGAAGCCAGCACTATACCCGCGCCATATGCAGAAGCCAGATCCCTGCGGTCTTTGCTTTTGGCTGAAAAGACCCAGGCAATCATGGTAGAAGAAAACAAACCGCCAATAATTGCCGTCCACAAAATGCCTTTGTGCGGGCTGCCAAATTTCAACAGCAGGTATCCGGCAAAACTCAGACTAAGCACCAGCACTGCAATATAACCCAGATCCCGGGCATTGAGCAAGCCATGCGGCCCAAATGGCGTGGTGGGCAACATGGGCAAAATAAGCAAGGCCAGGATGATGAATTTCAGAAAAGCAAACATCTCATCCTCTGTGATCTGGCGTACAAATTGGTGTAAGCGTGCCTTTAGTGACAGGATGGTGGTCATCAACACCACTACGGCAATAGATTCCTGTACCAGACCTTTGGCATTGGCAATACCGAGCAAAAAAGTGAGCAAAAGCGCCGCTTCTGTAGTAAGACCAATTTTGCCATGCTGGGTTTGAACATAATAAACCAGGCCTACCAGCAAGGTAAAGCAGGCTACCAGTGCCACCAGAACCGAAAAATGGGTATGTTCGGAAATCCAGCCTGATACCATACCCAACACAGCCACCAGCGTAAACGTGCGGATGCCACCAATATGGGAAGGATCCTCATGGGTATTGAATTCCCGTTCCAGTCCAATAATCAGACCTAAACCGGCCGAAATGATCAACTGGAGGAAGAAGGGAGGTATGCCTGTAAAAATGCTTTGCAGCCAATCCATAGTTTATTTGCTGTTGCACAGGGTTGTGGCCTCTGCCATGATTTTGTTTCTGCGTTCGTTCGACAAGTGTAGCAGTTCCGACCAGTTGCCCGGGCGGCTCAAGGTGGAGCTGAGTACAATGCCATGTTCCAGCAAGGTGTTTTTTTCCTGGCGGGTGAGGAAGGTCAGGCAAGTAACCGGATGGAGGTTAGCCCGGTCAATAAGCTCCCTCAGGCTGCCATTGGAAGGGTAATTCCAGCCAATAAGCCTCATGCCGGCACAACGCCCATAGGTCATGGCGTCGTCGGAAAAGCGTGTATTAGTCACGATCCAGCCTTCACCCTGTGGGCCTTCATGGCCATTATGCTGCTGTTCCAGATCCCGAAAACGGGAATGTACATACAACGGTACCTTAACATTGCTCACAGAACCCGGAATGGGGTGGTATTTGCACTCAATCCAGATCAGACGTTCATCATTTTGAGCCACTACATCTACCTCGTGTTGCACACAGGCGCCCTGCAGGCGGCGACGGGTTTCTACCGTATAGCCCTGACTTTTCATGACCTCGGCGATAAAATCCTCAAATGGGAAACCTGATGGCCCGAAATCAAACATAGCCTGTTTGAGGGTATAACGGGCCGCAAAAGGCCGGTTTCGGCGTTTCAGCATTTTAAACGCTTTTTTGAAAATGGACTTGGTGGTCATGCCTTCCTGCCATTGTTCTGCCAATTCCTGAAGAATCTGGTTGATTAAGGCAGCATCTGCGCCTGAACGGCGCAGAGATTTGCGCAGTTTTTCTTCATCAAATGGTTCCAGTTCGCCGGAGGCTTTTTTTACCTGAAAAGGTTGGTTCATGTGTTTAATAATGCGTTGGATTATAGGCTAATCCGGTTAACTGGAAGGTACCATATACAAGATTTCCTTCCGGATAATGATAGATAGCCTCTGCATAACCTGGCAGTTGGTTGCCCTGAATAGTCTTATAGTGTCGCAGAGGGGTAGACCATGGTATTTTGCGCATTACCTGATCATCACCTGTGGCATAGCGGTCGTCTGACAAGAAATTCACCAATTGACCCTCTTCATTGAAGTACAGCCAGGCGCTAATGGTAATGCCATGGTTGGTGAAGGTAGCTTTCACTTTATTGCCATCAGTTTCAAGCCATTTTATTCTGGAATCGATGAGGGTTGCTGGCGCCATGCAACACATGTCGTTGAAAAAAGTAACTGTTTCGGCTGTATCCATTTCCGGACCATGCTGGTACTGTACCCGGAATAAAGACAGCAGCCGAATATCCATAAATGCATCTCCATCCACGAATTTATGATAACCATCCACCGGCAGTTTTTTCATTTCTGCTTTCATGAAAAATAACCGGGTGGCTGGTTCCATGAAGTTGAACTGTTCTGATTGGAAAGGCATCCATTCGCTTTGTTCGTTTTTCCGGAGTTGTCCGGAAAAACAAACCTTAAAGTGAGAAATCTTTGGTTGCCCCAGTACTCCGCTATACCGCAGGTATCGCTGCACAGGCTCAGGTAGCGGTGCAAGATCTGCCTCCGTAAATAGGTCGGGTGAGCGTTGGTTGGCCAGGGTTAAGCCGGTTTGCACATCCTGCCGGTACATCCGGGAAAAATACCAGGAACCAGCCCCAAATACAACTCCTAACAAAATCAATACGTTGGCTATGGTGCCAAATTTAGCATCGTGCCAGGTGTTGAAAATAAGTATCTGTGACAGGATTATCCCCGCAGTTGCAGGAATCCACCAGACATTACTTGCCATACTGAAAAGTAGGGCTGTGGTGATGAGCAGGCAGGTGGCCAGCAACCAAAGTAATCCACTGTTGCGGGAAATGGGTTGGGTAAGCTGGCTGATTTCTGCCAATTTAAAGGCCTTCACAAAGCCCAGTAAATGTATGAGCCCGTGTGCCAGTATAAGGAAAATAAAAAGGTAACGCATGGGATTAAGTTTAAAAGTCACCCCGGCGCTAGTGGTGAACCAATTTAGTAACTGAAAGCGCCAACCGTTTTCAGGAAAGAAATTGGTTCACCAAAAGAGAAAAGTATTAATTGGGTAGTTCCCGGAGTTTTTCCACTTTGAGTATCGTTACAACACCATCCTTGATATCTACCATGCCTTCGTTTTTAAAGTCGGTCAGTGTTCGGATCAGGGTTTCTTTGGCGGTTCCGGCCAGGGCTGCCAGGTCTTCCCGCAGGAGTTGAATAACCGGGCCGCTTTGATCGCAAAGGTTGGTGAGCGAGGTAGCTACCCGTTTGCGCACGGAGTTATAGGCCAGTTCGATGAGTTGTTGTTCCCGTTCGGAGATGTGGCTGGCCAGCATTTTGATAAAGCGGGCGTTCACATCGCGGTTGCCAAAGACCAGAGCTGCAAAATCCTGCTTGGGCACCAGTTTTATGCTGCAATCTTCCAGTGCAGCGGCGCTTTCCGGATAGGCGTCTTCCTTGAACAATGCAAGAAATCCCAGGAAATCACCCTGTTGTGCTACTTTGACAATGAGCTCCCTGCCGTCGTCGCTGGTTTTGAAAATCTTGACCTTGCCGCTTTCCACAAAGAACAACCACCGCGGGTGTTCGCCTTCGCGGAAAATCAGGTCTTTCTTCTTGTAATGGCGCACCTCCCGGTTATCCGACAGGTGTTTGATAGCTTCCATGGCGCGGGCCTCGTCTATGAAACGCTCCAGGGACCCGCCAGACTGTGCGGAAGCTGCGCGCAGGCGTTCGCTTTTTTTCAGGCGACTTTCAATGGTCTGCAGCAGCACCACATCATCAAAAGGCTTGGTGATATAGTCGTCGGCGCCCAGGGCCATACCCCTTCGAAAATCTTCTTTTTCTGCTTTGGCGGTGAGGAAAATGAATGGGATATCGGCAGTAGTGGCCTGCCGACTCAGAATATGCAGTACGCCATACCCGTCCAACTCTGGCATCATGATGTCGCAAAGAATCAGATCCGGGTGATCAGATTGTGCTTTTGCGGCGCCGATTTTGCCGTTTTCAGCAGTGATGGCTTCGTAGCCGCTGAGGCTCAGGATTTCTGCCAGGTTCTCCCTAACATCCTGATTGTCTTCAATAATGAGAATTTTTTTCATTGCACAGCAAAGATAGAAAGATCCCTCATGTGACAAAGTGATTTCAATCAACCTGCGCACTAACCCACATCATTTCTGGCCGGCAGGCAAAGGGCCCACCTTTGTACCATCTCTCAACTAAGAATTAAACGCACTCAAATTATGAACATCTTCGCTCCAATTTCAAGCATCATGACTGATCACAAACACCTTGTGACAGTTGACCCTGAAGAGTCTCTCGCCAAAGTAAAAGAGATCTTTGATAGCCACAAGTTTCACCATATTCCGGTTGTTCACTACCGCGAGATCGTTGGTATCATCAGCCGCACCGATTTCGAACACTTTATGGGTGGCGCTTCTCATTTCGAAGAAGACAAATATGTGAATCAATTACGCCTGGAACGCGCACAAGCTCAAGACATTATGGTAAAACGCCTGGGTAAAGTGGCGCCAGACGACCGGATCAATGTAGCGTTGGAAGTATTTATGGTAAATCGTTTCCACGCCTTGCCGGTAGTAGATGACGGCGAACTGGTAGGCATAGTTACACCTTTCGACATCATGCTGGCATTGTCTAAGCAGATACCTGCCGACTCCAGTCTGGTGTATGAACAAAAAGACTAAATCATGAAAGAAATAGCCACCATCCTTCCTGCAAATCCTGCCGAATGCACCGGGCATTGTCAGGGCTGCGGCAAGACGCACGTTAAAATTTTCGGCGCTTACGATACAACTTCGAGGCTACTTGGGGCACGCGTAAGGCTGGCATTGGAAGCAGCGGAGATGGATGGCAAAGTACTGGAAGTGGCTGATCCCATCGCCATACAAAGTGAAGGGATCAGCGTACTTCCGGCACTGATGATAGAAGGAAATGTGGTATTGCAAGGACTGGTACCGAGTGTCCATGAAATAGCCCGACTTATGAAAAACAAAGATCTGCTGAACAGCAAAATTTTCCATTTGCGCACGATCAGTGTGGCGGTTGACATGAGTGATGTGTCGGCCAATGCACTGGTTTTTGCCTGGAAAATTGCCGAAAGAATGGAGGGGAAGCTTGAAATCGTGTATGCGATGGACAGCATTTTTGAAGGCTCAGTGCCTTCTGCTTCCGGTTTTTTGTCGGGGTATTCCAAAACCATGCAGGCAGAGTTGGACGGTTTTATCAGCGAAACGCTTCAACCGTTAGGTGTGCATTACCTGCCTCCGGGGAAATTTGCCGGAGAGCCGGGAGGTATGGCCAAGCAGGCAGACAAACAGCCGCAGATCAGTTCGAGGGTTGTTTATGGCGCCCCGGATGTGGCTTTAGCGGAATATTCCAAAAAAACAGATCTCCTCGTGATGGGGGCAACAGGGCGTGGTGGTTTAACCAAAAAATTGTTTGGATCGGTAAGCGTTGAAGTATCTAAAGCTGCCCATTGCCCGGTATTATTTGTGGCAAAAGAGGCAGAATTCAGAGGTTTCGACAATGTCCTGTACGCCAGCGATTTTGATTCGCTAAATCCCTTATCCGTCAAACAAACAGTCTCTTTCGCCCGCCGGTTCGATGCTCAGGTACATTTTGTACACGTAGGCCCGGGTGGCGAAAAGGATCTGGACGCTCAGCGCGAGCGGTTTGAGGCTAGTTTCGGAGAGGCTGGATACGACAAACCATTTATATTTAGCAAAATGGTGAGTGAGGATATCGTTGGCGCTTTGTACGAATACGCTTTTTATCACCGCATTGATTTGCTGGTGTTTGTTACGCACCATAGATCCTTCTGGGACAATGTATTGCACAAAAGCATCACCAATGAAGTGCTGGCAAGCAGCGATTTGCCCTTGCTGGTCATACATTCAGACGACGACCTGGTGTAATCCACCGGTTAAAGATAGCATAGTGGAGTTAGCATAATCAGTGATTGACGCATAGACAGAGGGTTTTTTCAGTCCCCGTTGAATTATTTCAACGGGGATTTTTGTTTGCCAGAATACTATACGGCCGAAATGTCTTTTTTTTGACCAAAACAGCTTACCCGGAACTAGGGGAATCTCTACTATCTTTGGTCTTGCTACTACCAGGTGTGCAAAAAGCCCTCCAACGCGCAAACTCGCCAACCCAAACCTTGCTATGCTCAAATGTACTTTGCCGGTTGTACTGATGTTTTGGATTAATGTGCTGTGTGGCCAGAGTTTCATGGCAACACCCGAACCTGTGCTGACCCAAACCCTGGAGTTCAATCTGGCGAATGAATGTTATATTTATTTCACCAATCCTTCCGGCGATACCTTGCATTTGCGCTGGCGTTTGGTGGAGTCTAATTTGCCGGATAATTGGGTGGCAGATCTGTGTGACTATGGTACCTGTTACAATGGTATTCCATCCAATGGATTGATGAATCCTGTGTATGATACTATCCAACCTTATCTAAAATTGATTGTACAGCCCGGCGAAAATGCCGGCGCCTGCTGGATATGGTTCCGGGCTTATGAAAATGGTAACCAGGCCAATTTTGTAGATGTGTTTTTCAACCTGCATACCCCCGGCACCCTCACTACACAGGAACCAGAAACCCCAACCGTACATCTTTACCCCAATCCGGTTTCCAGCAACCTCAAACTGGAAAACCCGGGCGGCGCTATCCCCGGCGCACAAATCATCCACCTCTCCGGTACAGTAAACTGGACAGGCGATATTCCGGAAAAATCAACCCTCGATATCCCCGTTAACCACTGGCCCTCCGGCAGCTACCTCCTCAAAACCCCCAACCAAGCCAAACTGATTTATATTCAACATTAATCAGCTCATTCACTCACACACACACTCACTCATTCACTCACTCACTCACTCCTCCATGCAGCATCTCTTCACTAGCCTGCTGTGCTTACTCTCCTTCGGGTCGGCACTGGCACAAGCACAGGTTCAAGTGCTTTCAAAATCAAGAAATGAAACCCTGCTCCAATTGCAATTGGGCGATATCCGGAAAACTGCAGTAAATACCCCACAGGGAGATGCGCTGGTGATAGGTATGGAAAACGGCACTCCGATGCTGGAAGCCGGAGCGCCGGATTTGCCTAAATTCGCTACCTCACTCCTGATTCCCAACACCGGAAACATGGAAGTGGAAATTGTAGCCTCCAGCTATCAGGACTATCAAAATGTGCCGGTTGCCCCCTCCAAAGGCAATCTGATGCGCAATGTAGATCCGGCAACTGTGGGCTATCACTACGGAACCAGCTACGAACGCAACGCCTTTTATCCCGGCAAACTGGCCTCTCTCAACCAGCCCTTCCTCATGCGCGACGTGCGCGGGCAGGCGCTCTGGGTTTATCCCATTCAGTACAACCCGGCAACCAAAACCCTGCGGGTATACCAAAATATAACCCTGCGCGTGTACCATACCGGTGGACAAGGAGAGAATGAAGCCAAAGAAGCACGTGAACGAGTGATTAGTGCGCCATTCAAACAACTGTACAGCAAATTGTTCCTGAACTATGACGAACAATTCCTGGCAGAAACCAGAAGTGAGGAAGAGCCAGTGAAAATGCTCGTAATTGCCCAGGACGACCTGATACCCGGGCTGGAAGAATACGTAGCCTGGAAACGTCAGATGGGTATTCACACCACAGTGGTGCCTACCTCAGAAACGGGTACAACCCCAACCCAGGTGTATACCTATGTGCAGAATTTCTACAACGAACACCAAATCTCTTACTTGCTGCTGGTAGGCGGCGAACAAGCCATTACCCCAATGGTGCGCCCGGGCAGCGATTATTCCTGCGATAATTGCCTGGGTTATATGGAAGGTAACGACCACTATCCGGAAATTTTTGTAGGCCGTTTCCATGCCACCGACCTTAAGGAGCTTGCCATTATGGTAAACCGCAATTTGGAATACGAAAAGTCGCCGCTGGTAGACTCGCTCAATAACTGGTGCGCTACCGGCATGGCATCGGCGTCTAATGAAGGACAAGGTATCGGAGACGACAACCAGGCTGATTTTGAGCAGGGAAATGAGTGGAAATCCAAACACCTGGCCGACGGATATGAGCGCTATTGGGAATTTTACGATGGCAATCACGCCAGTATCTCCCCAACTCCGGGCGATGCAACAGCCGATAAAGCCGGCGATCCGCAGAACACGGCTTTGGTTGCTGTGATGAACAGCCCGGGCGTAAGTATTTACAACTACACGGGCCACGGTTGGGAACAGGGCCTGGTGAGCGGCAATTTCAATACGGATGCCGTGAAAAACCTGCGCAATCACCAGCGCTATCCGATTGTTATTGCAGTGGCATGTTGCGCAGGTAACTTTACCAATAACGGCGGCGGCGATTGCCTCGGTGAAGCCATGCAGCGTGCCGGCGATTTGAATACCGGTGAAGCCTGGGGCGGTATTGCCGGATTTTACTCCAGTGATTTCCAAAGCTGGGCCCCGCCCATGGAAGGTCAGGACGGTATGAACCAGTATCTGGTAGATGCCGACGGATTAACGCTTGATCCCAATCTGGGCGCCATGGCCACGTATGGCAATGCTCTCATGATTGCGGCATACGGACAAGGTGGTATTGATATGGCAGATGTATGGAACCCATTCTGCGATCCAACTACGGTGCCGCGTACGGCTATGCCACAGGAACTGATTGCCACGCATACAGATCAGGTAGTAATTGGCACCAACAGCCTGCAGGTAAGCTGCGATGTGGAAGGCGCACTCGTTAGCCTCTATTGGCAAGGCCAGGCGCTGGCGGTAGCCACCGTAAACGGCGGTATTGCTCAACTGAATTTCCCTTCCCTGACAGATGTAGGCAATTTGGTAGTAACTGCCACCCAGTTCAACTATCGTCCATATCAGGGCGCCGTAAATGTGGCTCCGGGCGCAGGCGCGTATGTGATCAGTCAGGCTATTGCGCTGGATGATGCAGCCGGCAATAACAATCAGAAAGCAGATTATGGCGAAATCATTGCCCTGAACCTGACCCTCCAAAACCTCGGCGATCAGGTGGCTCAGGCTACCAGTGCTACCATTCAGACCGATGATCTGAATGTTAACATCACCGACAATGCTGAAGTGTTTGGCGATATGGCAGCAGGTACTTCACAGGAAAATACCGCGGCCTTTGCCTTCACAGTAAACAACGATGTGCCAAACGGCCAAGTGGTGTTGTTCAAATTGCGCATTGAGTTCAACAATGGTCAGGTATATGAAACCAACTATCCTGTTAAACTTCAGGCTCCGGCACTGGAACTGGATGGTATACAAATTTCCGATCTGGCTGGCGGCGATGGCGACACCCGACTGGAAAGCGGTGAGCAGGCCGTGGTAACCATCAAAAACCTGAACGTGGGTCTTAGCGTAAGCCCGGATGCGCTGGGTACGCTCACCACCAATTCTCCCTGGCTTACCATCAGCGGCCCGGTAAATCTGGGCCCTATTGATGCTCAAACCGGCACCGCAGACGCTACTTTCCAGGTAACCGTATCTGCCAATGCGCCACAGGTGACACTGGCCAGTTTTGAATACCTGGTAGAAGCAGGCAGCTATTCTGCACAACAGAGCTTCGGTCCGTATACCATCAATCCGATCATTGAAACCTACGAGAGCCAGAACTTCACCAGCTTCCCATGGGATATGGATGGTAACAAGCCCTGGTTTATTACTCCAAGCTCAGCTTACACAGGTACTTATTCTTCCCGTTCCGGAATCATTACCCACAACCAGCAATCGGTGATGAACCTCACCCTGGATTTCACCGCAGCCGGCATGGTCACCTTTGCACGACGCGTAGGCAGCGAGCAGGATTATGATTTTCTGCGCTTCCTCATTGATGATGTAGAAGTAGATGCCTGGAGCGGTGTGGTAGATTGGAGCGAGGTAAGCTATCCGCTCACGGCAGGCGTACACAAGCTTTCCTGGATTTACCAAAAAGATGATCTGGCCAGCGCTAACGGCGACCGCGCCTGGGTAGATGATGTATCACTTCCGCCACACCAGGTACTGGTGGGTACCAATACACCAACACAGGCCGATTACCAAACCAGCCTGTCTCCAAACCCTACCACAGGTAAAACCTGGTTGCAATGGGAAATTGGTCAGGCACAGCAGATGGATATCGTGGTGCTGGATGCCCTCGGCCATCAGGTGCTTAACCTGACTTCTGATGGTATGCTACAGCCTGGCCTGCATAGCCGTACCCTCGACCTCCAAAACCTCAGCGCCGGACTCTACTTCGTGCAATTGCGCGGCGAAGATGGCGTTCAGGTGAAGAAGGTAGTTAAACAGTAAACGGCTTACGGTGGACGGCTTACGGTGGACGGCCTACGGTGGACGGCTTACGGTAGACGGTGGACGGTGGACGGTTTTGGGCTCGGGGTAGTCAGGAAGGATCAATTACCCCGAGCCCAAACCGTCCACCGTCTACCGTCCACCGTCCACCGTCTACCGTCCACCGTCCACGGTAATCCGTCCAAAATCCGTATCTTGCCCCCCATGAGTACCACACAGGATTTTTTTGCAACGGCTCCGGCTGCCAGTGCACAACATCTTAAGATTGCCAACGAGGCAGAAGCCTGCGCTGCCGTAATGTTTGCCTGCCGTCGTGCAGACGAAATTGATGGCCCTGGCGGCACAGCGGCCTTTATGACAACACTTAAAAGTCGCAACATCTTCATCGGTTCCGACCCAGAGGCGCTGGTGGAGGCGGCTACCCGGTATTTTGAACAGGCTGGTAGTTCCGCTGCACTCATTGATGCGGCTATAGGCGCTATCCGGGAGCAAACCCGTCTGCCGCTTTTTTACCATTGTCTGGACATGATGCTGGCCGATGGGGTGGTGACGCCCCAGGAGCACAAAATATTCCTGTATTTGAAAGGTAAGTTCCGGGTAGACGACGATGCCGCTTTCAACGCGCTGGATGTGTTAGTGGTTAAAAATCAATTGTAACATATCTTGTCGGGAGGTAGCCATGCCCCTCCATAAATCTTCCCGGAATGCCATTCCGGGATACATAAAGCCTCCATAAATGTGCGGCCGTTATTCCTTTGTCCCCAAAGCAAAACAGCAAAAAACGCTGGCAGAAGTGGTGCAACTCCCCGCTGAATTGCCCCTGAGCTACAATATTGCCCCCACCCACGAGGCCCTGGTTATTGCCGATGACCACCCGCAGCAACTGCAACGTATGGAATGGGGACTGGTGCCGCACTGGAGCGCCGATGGCAAAAACAGCGGTAAACTCATTAATGCCCGGGCAGAAGGCATTGAAGAAAAACCCTCTTTCCGGGAGTCCATCCTTCGCAGGCATTGCCTGGTGCCTGCCGACAGTTTCTATGAATGGCGCAAACAAGGCGCCCGAAAGATCCCGTATCGTATTTTCCGTAAAGACGAACAACTGCTTTTCCTGGCCGGTATCTGGGACGAATGGAAACAGGGCGGACAAATCAAACGCACCTTTTCCATCATCACCACCACGCCCAACCGCGAAATGGCCGATCTGCACGATCGCATGCCGGTCATTTTCTCCACCCCTGAAGAATGCCGTCGCTGGCTTTCCCCCGGCCCCCTGGAAGAAAGTCTCCGGCTGCTCCACCCACCAGCAGACGACCTGCTCGCCATGTACCGCGTTTCCGAAAAACTCAATAAACCCGGCTACGACGCCCCGGACCTGCAGGATCCGCAACCGGAGGAATGGACGTTGTTTTGAGTGTTTGAGTGCCTGAGTTTTTGAGTGTTTGAGTTGGCGTTCGGCTGAGAAATGTTTTTTCACCACTAAGCCACTTAGAACACTAAGGTATTGCCCTCTTAGTGCCTTAAGTGGCTTAGTGGTAAAAAACAAACTAAAACCGAACGCCAACTCAAACACTCCCACACTCAAACACTCAAACACTCCCTTTCCGTACCGCATATTTCCCAAAACGATTCCGGATCTTGTCCATGGCTTCCAGCAGGCGGGCTTCTTTTTCCGTATTATCAAACAGGTTGAGCTGACTGGAGCCTTGTACCAGTTCGCTGAAGCGCACACCCAGCAGCCGGATGGCCTGACGGCGTTCGTACAGTTGTTCAAACAGTTGCAGCACCTTGGATTCCAACAGGCCGTCCTGAGCCGAATACGGAATTTTAGCCTGTTTGGTAAAGGTGTTGAAATCGGCATAGCGGAGCTTGACCGTTACGCAGGCCGTGAGTTTGCCCAGGGCGCGCAGTTGATAGGCCAGTTGGGCCGTTTGCCGGCGCAGTTCATCCTGCAGGAAACGCATGTCTATGGTGTCGGCATGAAAGGTGCGCTCGGAGGAAATGGAATCCTGCTCGCGATAGGGCACTACCGGACTATCGTCCTCTCCGTTGGCTTTTTTCCACATAAGGAGCCCGTTTTTGCCAAATTCTCTTTGCAGCAAACGCGGCGGGATCCCGCTCAGTGTCCCGCAGGTGCGCACGCCCATGAGCGAGAGTCGCCGCTCCGTTTCCCGCCCGATGAAGGGGATTCGTCCTACCGGCAAAGGCGATAAAAAGGCTTTCTCCGTGCCGGCTTCCACCAGCTTAACCCCGTTGGGCTTCACCTCTCCCGTGCCTACCTTGGACACGGTTTTGTTTACGGAAAGCCCGAGCGACAACGGTAATCCCGTTTCCCGAAGAATCCGATCCCGCAGCTCCCCGCTCCATTTCCAGCACCCGATGTAGCGATCCATGCCTGTTAAATCCAAATAAAACTCGTCAATAGAAGCCTGCTCGTACAATGGCGCCTGATCTTCAATCACGGCCCGCACCAGTCCGGAGTATTTGGAATAGGTTTCCATATCGCCCCGAAGCACCAGAGCGTCCGGACACAACT
>DATGWL010000142.1:0-2976 GCA_035299505.1 Saprospiraceae bacterium
CCGTCCACCGTCCACCGTCAACCGTCAACCGTTCACCGTCAACCGTCAACCGTCCACCGTAAGCCGTCCACCGTCTATGAAACAACTACTCTCATTCCTCCTCCTGCTGCTTGCAGCCACTTCTTTTGCCCAGAAAAAAGCATCCGATGTTGCGGATGATGAAAAATCCATCAAAAAAACCATCAACGATTTCTTTGATGGGATGGAAAAAGGCGACACCACTTTGTTGAAAAGCACCTGTATGCCTGACATGGTATTGCAAACCTACATGGCCGACAAGGACGGTATCATGCAGGTGTACACTCAAGATTTTGTTGAATTTGTGATGATGGTGGGCAATCCGGGCCCGGATCAGTACGATGAACGGATCAAGTTCGAAGCCATTCACGCCGAGCAGTCGCTGGCCAGTGTCTGGACGCCTTACTCCTTCTATATCAACGGGAAACGCTCACATTGCGGCACCAATTCCTTCCAAATGGTGAAAACAAAAGCCGGATGGAAAATCCAGTACATCATCGATACCCGCCGAAAACAAGGCTGTAATTAGGCTTTCAATGTCGTTAGGATGGCAAAAAAGCCGGTAAGCGGGAAATTTGTGCAGGAATTTTATGGTACGGATACAAAAGACTCTACTTTTGGCGTTCGGTATCACCTAAAAACGAAGTAACCGGTTTACACAATCTAACAGCACCGAACGTCTATGACAATCCATGCATTTCTTTCCTCCTTCTTTTTCCTTCAACTTGCCGCAAAAGAAGGTTCATCCGCTACCACCACCACTGAATCCAAAAGCCTGATTGACATCATCCTCACGAGCAGCACCTCCGGTCTGATCGTGATGCTCATTCTGTTCCTGCTTTCCATCGTTGCGGTGTACATCATCATCGAACGGTATTTCACCCTTACCCGCGCAGGTCAGGTAGATCATAACTTCATGAACTCCATTCGCGCCAGTGTGGAAAGCGGCAACCTGCAGGCCGCAAAAGCCCTCTGCCAAAGCGTAGATGCGCCCATGGCCCGTATGGTAGAAAAAGGCCTGGACCGTATTGGCAAACCGCTGGATGATATCAATAAATCCATCGAAAACGTGGGCAACCTCGAGCTGCTCAAACTCGAAAAGAACCTATCTACCCTGGCCTCCATCTCCGGTATCGCCCCGATGATCGGTCTGTTGGGTACGGTTATCGGTCTGATCATTTCCTTCCAGGACATGGCTTCCGCTACCAACATTACCCCACAGGTATTGTCTAACGGTATCTATCACGCACTGACGGCTACGGCGGCCGGTCTGTTCGTGTCGATCATTGCCATGGCCGGATTTAACCTGTTGGTAACCAACCTCGACAAGGTTATTTTCAAAATGGAGAATACGGCGGTTCAGTTCATGGACCTTTTGCAAGAACCATCTCGTTGATCGGTAGCACCGGGCGCAAGCCCTGTGTCCTCCCTTCCTTTATTTTTCACCATACCATCCAAGAAATATGGGACTCAAACGCCGTCAACGAGTAGAGCCGGAATTCAGCCTTGCAGCTATGATCGACGTGATCTTCCTGCTGCTGATGTTCTTCATGCTTACCTCCAAATTCGTTACGCCAAACGCACTCAACCTCTCGCTGCCTTCCAGCAGCAGTACTACCATGGCCTCGCCGGCCCTCTCGGTATCCATAACGGCAGCCGGTAAATTTTACCTCGATGCCACCCCTATCTCGGAAGCATCCCTGGAAAGTGGCCTGAAATCCAAGATCAAATCCATGGGTAAAGACGTTAAAACCACTACCATCACCGTGGTTGCTGAAAAAGGCACCCCCATCGAAAGCGTGGTTACGGTACTGGATGTGGCCAATCGTTTGCAACTGAAAACCATTCTGGCCACCGACCCCAAAGCGGGGCCCGGGAAATAATTGGTCAAATGTGTGTAATCAGCACACATTTGGCATCCATTCCCAAAATGATAATTTGACATGAAAGCCGTAGCAAATCAAGAAGAGCACCGCACCAAAGCAGCCGTTGGCAGTTTAGTATTCCATGCGGCCCTTTTGCTGGTGCTGATTTTTTATACGTTCACTTCCTCGCAGCCCATCACTGAGGCGCCAGCCATTGTACTGGATTTCGGTGGCGGCGGCGGCGATAATGCCGCTGCTGGCGAACCGGATAAAGGTATGAACGACGACTACACGCCGCCCGGCGAACAGGAATCTTCACAGCCCAGCAATCCGGCCACATCAGAGCCCGAACCGGCGCCTACGCCAACCAAATCGCAGGCAACGCCTCCACCCACCACACCTACTACCAATGACCCGGAAGTAGCAGCCATCCGGCAGCAGAAGGAAAAGGAGCGCCAGCAAAGGGAAGAAACAGAACGTCAGGAACGCGCGCGCCAGGACGAAGTTAACCGCCAGCGTGCAGCAGAAGAAGCTGCCCGCAAAGCAGAACAGGAACGTCGTGACAAAGTTAAAAATAACGCCGGCAGCGCCTTCGGCAAACCCGGAGGTACCGGTCAGGGAGCAGGTGGCGGCGGCAAACCCGGCAACGGCGGTATCAACGGCGGCACCGGAGATAACCCATTCGGTAAAAGCAATGGCACCGGCGGCGGTACCGGCGGTGGCGATGGTACAGGTACCGGCGCATCCATTGGCGGTGGCCTGGGTGGTCGTTCCGTTGAGCGACGCGGTACCATTAACGACTCCTCTCAGAAAAGCGGTAAGGTTGTTATTGAAGTTTGCGTGAACTCCAGTGGTAACGTAATCAGCGCCGACTATACCCAGAGGGGTTCTACCACTTCGGATTCGGAGCTGAAAAATGCAGCAATCAGGGCTGCCAAGGGCTACAAATTTGCGCCTTCCACCGCTGATCAACAGTGTGGAACGATAACCTTCAACTTCAAGTTGAAATAAGGAATTGAGTGCCTGAGTGTGGGAGTTTTTGAGTTGGGGTGCGGTTGGGATTTTTCACCACTAAGACACTAAGGGCATTAAG
>DATGWL010000143.1:0-10710 GCA_035299505.1 Saprospiraceae bacterium
GGCGTCTGACCAGCACGGGCAACGAAAGGTTGAAGTGAGCGAAAAGAGATTTTCGTTCCAGCCAGTAGGCCAGCTCTCCACCACCGCCCACATAAGCCAGATTGGGCAAAATAAGCTCCTGATAAAGCGGCCTGAGTACCACATTCGGACTAAAACGTTCCGGATGTTGCTCCGCCTCCCGGATGATTTCAGCTTGGCTGAAGCGAAGTTCTGTGTTCAACACCTGATACACCCCGTTTTCCAGTACAATCCGCTCACGGAGGCCGGGAAGCATGTAAAAAAGATTGATTTCACGGGGAGCCGCCTGTGCTTTGAAGCCTAATGCGCCTAGTTGTGCAATGGTTTCATTCACCAGTTTGTGCGCAGGCTGTTCCAGCAGTTCAGCCTTGATAACAGGAATGAAATGCCGCTTCAGCGCTGGATCGTTCATGTTGAGCACCACCAGTCCCAAATCGCCCAACCATTCGTGCAACAAAGCCTGTGTAGCCGCCGCAAAGTCGGGCTTGTCGGTATAACACTGCTGAATTTCCCGGAACAAGGCCTGAGCCTCCTCCCTTTCGCCAAGGATGGCTTTTAATTCTTCCAACACTGGCGCCAGAGAGTCAACATTCATGCAACCCACCGGGCCTGATTCGCCGGGCTGCCATACCAGGGTTTTACCATAGATATTGGCTTTGTTCACCTCATCCAGATCATGGTCTTCACTCCCCAGTACAAATACCGGGACAACCCTTTGTTTTCCCTGGGAAAGCGCTTCTACGGATTTAGCCAACTGTATGGCTGTCAGGGCTTTGTATATGAAATAAAGGGGACCGGTGAGCAGCACAGGCTGGTGGGCAGTTACGATAGTGAAGGTGTTATCGTCGGCCAATGCATCGATGTGTTGCTGTACTTTTTCTTTTACCGGCAGAGTGGCATACTGGCGTTGCAGGCTGGATACCAAATCTTTTCTGGGGTATTGCCGCGTGGCTTTTTCGGCCAATACAGCTGAAAAAGATTCCAGTTTGGGTGCGTAGGTAAAAAAGGGAGTCAATCGTTCGTCACCTCCGGCATAAGCTATATCCGTTTTAGCGAGTTGAGGAACCTGGGAATAGGCAAGAATGGACTTGTGCATAGAAGGGTAATCAGCCGGAGCAAGACATGGTTTAGCAATATAACAAGGAAATGAGTCTGAGGTTTTTCTGTCGGCCAAATATACAGTGTGTACTTTTGCGGTTGCCTGTTCGTTACATACCTGCCGGTTTTTGCACATCACATGAATTTGCCTTTTTTCATTGCCAAAAGAATAGCTTTTTCCGGCGGCAAGAATTTTTCCCGACTCATTATCCGCATAGCCGTGCTGGCTGTGTCGCTCAGTGTGGCCGTGATGATTGCCTCCTCTGCGCTGATTGCCGGATTTAAGAGCGAGATCAGTCGGAAAATATTTGAATTCTGGGGGCATATTCACATTTCCGACACCGCTTATTCCCTGTCTTTTGAGCCCCAGCCCATTGCGCTGAAACAGGATTTTTATCCCTCGCTCGACACCGTTAGCAGTATTTCGCCGGAAACACTGGAACAAATGGATTGGCGTGGCGCTCCTCCCAAGGGAGGCATTCGGCATATTCAGGCATTTGCCCATAAGCCCGGCATTATTCGCACTAAAACGGCTATGGAAGGCATTTTGCTCAAAGGAATCGGCAAAGATTTCGATTGGAGCAATCTGCAGCCGTATTTACTGGAAGGCCGCCCAATCCAGCCTTCCGACACCTCTTTCTCCAGAGATATCATCATCAGCAAGCAAACGGCCGACCGGCTTCAGGTGGGAGTGGGCGACAAGTTCATTGTGCATTTTGTGAAAGACAGGGATCAAACCCGGCGCATGTTTCAGGTTTGCGGGATTTATAAAACCGGTTTGGAGGAATACGACCGGAAATTTGCCCTGTGCGATATCAGGCAGGTACAAAACCTGTTGGGATGGGAGGAAAATCAGGTAGCCGGATTTGAGATCTGGCTGGACAATCTTGGGGACCTGGAGGTGTACAATGAGTATATTTATCGGGAAATATTGCCGGAAAACCTGTTGTCGGTGAGTATTCGGGATAAATTTCCCAGCATTTTCGAGTGGCTGGAATTGCAGGATTACAATGAAATAGTGATCCTGGTGCTGATGCTGGCGGTAGCTATTATCAACATGATTACCGCTCTGTTAGTGCTGGTATTGGAGCGCACCACCATGATTGGCATATTGAAAGCGCTGGGTACAGAAAACCTGCGCATTCGTTATATTTTCCTGTATCACGCCGCAGTGATTACCCTGAACGGCATGGTATTGGGCAATTTACTGGGTTTAGGTTTTTGCTGGATACAGGATAAGTTCCGGATTATCCGCCTCAATGAGGTTGATTACTACCTGTCGTATGCTCCGGTAAAAGTAGAATGGCTCACCGTGTTGAGCATTAATGCCGGCACCTTGCTGGTAACCCTGATTTTCCTGATCCTGCCTTCTCTGGTGGTGAGCGGAGTGGCTCCGGTGAAGGCTATAAGGTTTAAATAATCACCGCAAAGTACGCTAAGTACGCAAATCCAATCTTTGCGCACTTAGCGTACTTTGCGGTGAATTAGAACGTCACATCCATCGTTTTCTCCTCTGTTCCGCGTTTCACCTTTACTTTAGTGGTATCGCCTTTTTTGAACATGGAAAGTCCTTTCATGTAGTCCTGAATGGATTTTACCTGAATATCGCCTAGTCCTACAATGACGTCTCCTTTTTGAATACCTGCTTTGGAAGCCGGCTTTCCATCTGTTACGCCATCTACGTGAACGCCTTCTTTATCCCAGGTGTAATCCGGCATAATGCCGAGTGTCACTTTGAAGGAAACCTTGTTTTCTTCCTTGGCTTTGGTTTCCTGAAATTTGAGTTTGGGTTGTTTGTCCAAACGCTGAATCATGGCTACCGCCAGTTCCAGGATTTGCTTTTCGCCGGCAAAATTTACCTTCTCTACATCATCACTGGGTTTGTGGTAATCAGAATGCTGACCGGTGAAGAAGAACAGTACCGGGATGTTTTTGAGGTAAAAGGACGTATGGTCGCTGGGGCCAACGCCGGCGCTGTCCAGTTTAATACCCAGATCGGAGGGCAAACTTTTCAGGGTTGGCACAAAATCCGGAGCAGTACCAACGCCGCCAACCACGAGTCGTTTTTCCTCGTTGAGTCGGCCAATCATGTCCATATTGAGCATGAAGCTCACTTTAGTCAGGTCGATGGTGGGATAGTCCGTGTATTTTTTGGAACCAAAGAGTCCCAGTTCTTCGCCTGAAAAGCAGAGGAAAAGGAAATTGTGTTGCTCTTTTACCCCATTTTGGGCAAAATAGCGGGCCAGTTCAATTACGCCCGAGGTACCGCTGGCATTATCGTCGGCGCCGTTGTGAATTTTACCTTCCGGATTGGCATCCAGGGAATTATGGTCGTGTCCTAAACCGAGGTGATCGTAGTGTGCGCCGATGACAATAGTGTATTCAGCGCCGTTATCGAGATAGCCGGCTACGTTTTGGGCATATACCTGTGGTGCGCCTTCATCAATACCACCGTGTGGGTCTTTACTTTTGCGGAAGCCAAACTGGTGGAAGTAGGTATTGTTATCACCTTTGGGTGTCAATCCGGCTTTGCGAAATTGCTTTGCGATGTATTTGGCGGCCATTTTCTCCTCCGGAGAACCGGTAGCGCGACCTTTCAACTTATCGGATGCCAGGTAGGTGACGTGTTTTCTGATGTTTTTTTCAGAAATTTCATTGGTTTGGGCAAACAACCCGGATACTGCAAACCAGGCAGCAACCAGGGAAAGAAATATATGCTTCATGTAAAAAGTGGTGTGATTTAGTACTGAATACTTGTCTTTGTGTTTTCAGACCTGTAAGGTTTCCCAAAACCTTACAGGTCTGAAAACACAAATGTAACAAACGCCTGGCGAAGCGTGTTCACTGGCGCAGAATAATCGGTATTACCATCAGGGAATCGCATTTCCGCTTGCAGCATCCTGGCTTGTGGAGGGATACCAGCACAGGCGCTCCAGCATTTGCGGGGTTCCGGGAAAGACATTCAGGTCCACTTTTTTGCGGATGCCATCAACGCAACCTTCGTTGGAGAACTGCCAGATATCCCATTGTTTACCGCTGTTGAGCAGTGGCTTTTCATCTGAATACCTGGCAATCCAGAGCGGATATTCATCGAAATGACCAGCCAGGTGGCGTTCAAAAAAGTGCTGATTGGAATAGATGATGGGTTTGACGCCGAGTTGTTTTTCCACCGTTTCGAGCCAGATTTTGGCTTCCTGCACCATTACTTCGGGCGCAATACCATCCAGCACTTCTATATCCAGCACAGGGGCCAGATCGCCGGCTTCCATTTCTACCAGGGAGAGAAAATGGGTGGCCTGTTCATCCCCGCAACCATAAGCCCTGAAAAAGTGGTAGGCGCCCCGACGAATGCCGATCCGTTTTAATTCCGACCAGTTTTGGCAAAAGAGGCTGTCTACAAAATCGTGGCCTTCGGTGGCTTTCACAAAGGCAAAATCTACCGGCCAGCCTGCGGCCACGGTATCCCACTCAATTACTTTTTGGTGGTGCGAAACATCAATACCGTGTAGTTTGCTGGTTTGTTCCACAGACACATATTCAGAGTTGGCGCCCTGGCGGGGAACCAACAACAAAATGACACTAAATGCCAACAGTCTGAACATGTTAACTGATCAGAGATATGTGGAAATATGTTCCGGGTGATTAAATCAGGCAGATGATAGACTATGGCATGCGCCATAATTCGTGCCAAAATGTGAGTATTCGGCGGAATAACCAAATAAACGGGGAAGATATTCGATTAAAATAGGTTTAAAGAATGGTAAAGGCGTAGGTAAGACTTCTTTTTTCAGAAACTCAGAGGTTTCCCATCACCTCGCTTTTATGCAACTTCCCCGGCCTATCATCCGACTTTCCCGTGCAACCGTCCAGTAGTAAATACCGGATGGCAGGGTATGGGTTTCGATTTGGAAGCTTCCTTCAAAGTCTTTCTGAAAAACCAGTGTACCCAATGAGTTAAACAGCATAAAATGGTGTACCGATTGCAGCGGCTGTATCGTGATTTGCATCCTTTCCTGAAAAGGATTGGGCGAAACCTGAATATTCAGGGTCTCCTCAGGCGCACTGGTGGTAATGGTGGTAGAAAAAATGGTGTCGCAAGGGTAAGGAACGAATTGGAAAAACTGATCCGAGGTTTCAAAACAGCGGAGTCCCCAGACGCTTGTTTCAAAGAGTCCAAACCTCGGAAGGATAAAACCATCATTTCCTACTTTTTCAATGATACGATCTCCCCAATCAAACCAAAAGCTATTGCTGATATGCCAAACTTTGAGGGTGTCTCCGCTTATAAATAGATTGCTGATGGAATCTATGGTAATCGTATCGGATGCATAAGGTAGCGGATTATCCGGATGATAGCCCTCCAAACCGCCTATGACCCAACTATCGCCTACTTCTGCCGTAAAGTCGTACAGCATTTCAAATTGCTCGCTCAAAAAACTGTAAAAAAAGACGGTGTCGTTTTCTGTGTACAGGTATAGTTTATCCAGGCTGTATGGGAAATAATCGAACCGGCTGCACCATTTCCCTTCGAAGTTTTCTTTCCCTGTTACTTCCATGATATAAGGAACGCCTTGGAGCGCAAAATCCTGCCCATTATATATCCATTTTGCTCCCACCGGCGCAAAATCGGCATTTTGGGCTTGCAGGCTGGCGGTTGTGAAGAGGAGCGAGAGTAGGAGTAATAAATGTTTCATACTAAGTTTTATTATCAGACATTTAAAGATACTTGATAACAGAACTTACAAAGCCGGAAAAAGACAGATATGCCAAAATTAGGCAAGGAGCCGATCTACCCAAGGCTGCAGATTTTACAGTTAATGTACCACGACAAACTTTTTCATGACAGGTTCGTGAGCGTCTATATAAGCCGCTAATATGTAAGCGCCCGCCGCCCAATCTGATACATCCATTCGCATTGGGGTGCCTAGTACATTGTGTGTGCCATTAAATAACCAAACACCACTTAACCTTCAGCTGGGGCTGGTACAAGTTTACGGGCGCGCGTTCAGCTCAACCCCGCACAAACCTCCCAATCCATATCTGCCCCTTTTCACGTAAACGAAGGTAGTATAATCCGGGCGACAAATGCCCTATGGGTAAAGTAAGTTGTTCTGCGGATGCAACCACCCCTGCGGAAGACATCTTTCTTCCCAGTGCATCAAAAAGTTCAAGCGACTCGTATGGACCTTCAAATGGGATGTGGATGACATTGGTGGCGGGGTTGGGAAAGACCTCCAAACCGTTCTGATGCACACTAAATACCGATAATGGCGCATTGATCCCTAAAGTATCGCAAACACTGCCTGGCCAGTCGAATAAGCGAAAATTGGGGAAATGGGGAAGCGTACGAATAGTGTAAACTGGCAAGGAAACAGCTTTTTGAACATATATCGGCTGGCCAGGCTGAGACAAATCAAGAGTTGAATAAAAGCGTGACCGGTGCAGAATATTCATGAGCAAAGTTTGGCCATCCGGGGCGTATTGCATGAAATGCAGCCCGGCTCCGGTAATGGCCTCCGTATTGATCACCGTATCATAAGTTGGGTTGGGTAGCAGCAAATTAGCTGATAATACAGCCATTTGCTCGGTAGCGTACAAGGTATTGCCATCTGGGGAGAAGGCTACGCCACCACCACCGAATACGTATTCAGGCCTTGACCATTCTCGTGCGTTACTTAAACTTCCGGAGCAACGATCAAAGGAAAACACCACCGTTTTACAATTCTGAACCCTGGCAAACTGCCCTCCATCCGGAGAAAAGGTAGTAGAACCCATACGCGGACACGTAATTTCCGGCCCGATTTCCAAGGGTGTTTGCTCCTGTATGGCATTTGGAGTTATGATAAACCGACGATATCGGTTGGTATGATTTTCCGGTAGCAGGATCCACCAATCCCGACCATTTCCATGGCGCGTTGCCGCAAAAGGCTCCAGATTACCCTCTGCCAATATATTATTCTTGCTGATTACAGCGCCATTGCCACCATTTTGGGTCATATCCACTAAAGAATAATAAAACGGACCTAAGGATAGGTTTTTGCCCGGCTCATACCTGGCGCCCATGTGTAAGACCACGTACAGGTATTCCTGACCAGGCATGGGCAGAATCATGACCCCTCTGGGACTGATGTAACCATTTTCAGGGCAGACCCATTCGTGCACGGTTCCAGGGTTTAATCCGTCGCCATTGGGCATGGTATCGCCGGTTGCAGTGGCGATGTAACATCCATTGGTATAGAAGAGCAGCTGACCAGTGGTGTCGCTGATGGCTCCAACAGAACTTTCAAAGTTCATGTTCAGGCTGTTTTTTTTCCACTTTCACAGAATCTCCGAGAAATGTAAGCATGGCGTTGCCATAACTGCCAGCATTAGGGTATTCCAGGGAACCAAAAGGCCAGTTGGCATCCAATAACTGCTGGGCTTGCAATCCCACGGTAAAGTGTAAGCAAACAATAAGGAGGAAAATTACATGTTTCATGGCTCTTGCTTTTTTTGTCGTTCCAGAATCGCCTTCATATTCCAATAGTCAATAGAAAGCTCATCCAGGGGCATTTCCCGGGTTTTGCCGGAGGGATTGGAAAAGGCTTTTTGCACCGGGGCTCTTGCCTGCCGCTCCAGAAAAGCTTCGTAGGAGGTTTTGACAAAACCATCCCCGGGCCGTTGTCCGTTCAGGGTATCACAAGGCGAGCCCTCCCATTCTCCCAGGCGGTAATTTGGGAAAAAACAGGTGGTTCTGCCATTAATCCGAGGCAATTGAACACCATGATTTTCCACATCACAAGCCAATCCAGGCAGATTAGGCCGGTTAATTACATGCAAGCGTGGGGTGGTACCCGAGGTGCTGTAATAAATTTTTCCGTCAGGCCCGAGTTGTGGATAAAGAAAACGTGTTAAGAACGGAGGCCCGGAATCTGCAAAATTATCATACATCTGCACCGTGTCCACAGCGGAATAGTCCAGGTTGGGAGCCTCAAGGTCAAGTTGTACAATTACGGTATTGCCACTGAGGTAAACAAACCGACCATCAGGGGAAAAAGCGGCAGCGCCAAAACGAAAACCTGGGGCAGGCTCGTAGGGCAGTATACGCAGATTGCTCAGTTCCCCTGTGCAGCGGTTGAAATCCATCAGATAAAGTCCATTATTCGCATCATTACGTACATACAAAGTGCCGTCAGGCGAAAAATTGGGCACCCCTCTTGCTTCTTTTTTTGGAAATGGATCACCCATAATCTGTGTTATCGGACCTTGAATCCCATCGGGGGTAAGCAGAAAAAGATAATACAAATGTTCTGACTCTTGCGCTGTGATGATCCACCAGTCTCGTCCGTTGGCGTGCTTAACTGCTTTAGGTTGTATAAGGTCTCCTTGCCATAATATTTGATTTTTACTGATTACCTTTCCTGTGCCACTGTTAGCATTCATATCAATAAAAGTACTGTACAGTGGGCTGACGATGATATTTCCGTTTTCTAAATATGCTGGCAGGTAAAAAAAATAATAACAATTCGATTTTCCTGGTGCAGGTAATGCGAACCCGCCAAAAGGTGATGGATACCCTAGATTTTGATTGCTTTGCCAGATCGTACCAGGGTTAATGGTATCCCCGTTCTCGATTAGTTGATGTTGAAAGTTATGGATCCTGATTCCGTTGGAGTAAAACAGCATATTACCAGTTGAGTCTGCACAACTTGAGCAAAAGAGATTGAAATTCAACTCTCTTTGTTGTTTATAGTGCTGTGGTGGAAAAAGTTTAAAATCAATAACTGCACCACCCACCTCGGAGCTTGTATCTGGATTATTCTGATAACCATAGACCCAGATAAAGTCATGATTTTGGGCACAGAGAATCAGCGGTAATAATATTATAAAGAGCAAAAGTGCTTTTTTCATCGCCAGAAAAACCTTAAGATTGGTTTGCCGCCGAAATGGGTATCGGCGGCAAACCTGTTGAAAATTTTGAAAGAATTAACGGAGTATCACCACTTGTTGCACCTGTAGGGCATAACCTTGCGCACGAATATTCAGGTAGTAGGCGCCATTGGGTACATCCGTAATGTTCAGCCGGGTTTCGGAACCCTCCCAAGTGTAGGTACGTACCACCTGCCCGAGAGCATTGATCAAATCTACCGTACCTGCAGAGGCATGATTACCCGCGTTAAGCTGTATATAATCGCTTGCCGGATTTGGGAATACAGTGAAAGAGGATGAAGGTGTCTTGCTTTCTGCCCTGCCACGCGCTGAACACAGGATTTCATCGTCGTATGTCTGTCCGGGAACCATCTGGCGGGCAAGCAAAACGCCATAACCTCCTTCATATCTGCATTGGTTGGCGATAGCCTGCATCATGGTTTGCTGTGTTTCAGTGAGGGGCAAGCCTGTTGCCAGCAGGCCCAACTGTATTTGTAATACGTTTTTAAGGTTTTGTTCCCAGAGTACCATGTTGCAAAAAAGCACACCAAGTATAACATTAGACTTCCTTCGAAAGGAATTTGGGAGCTGGATGTTTACTAATTTTTAATGAATCTCCCACTTAACACCCGCTCTTGTGTTTGAAGGTTTACAAAAAATAACCCAGGAGGATACCCGAAAACATTTACAGAAACCTGTTCTTCCGGTTCAGCAATTGTCATTTCCGATAAAATCTGACCGGTTGCATTAAAAATTTGCAGTTTACCTGTATTACCTGAAATCTGAAGATGCAACATATCCGAAACCGGATTAGGGGATAGCAATAATGTATCAAACACATAATTAATATTTTTATCATGTAAAAGATTTATTTTTATCTCTTTACAAATAAAATCAGTCTGATTTGCATTGCCTACCGTAAGACAAACATCATAAATACCTGGAGCATTGAATTGGTGAACCGGGCTGGTATCCTGGCTCATTTCCCCATCGCCAAAATTCCACGACCAATACTCCGGCTCAAAATAAGAAAGGTCTGTAAAATCAACTATCAAAGGAGAAAGGGTGTCCTTTTGCTCCCATCGAAAATCAGCCACTGGATTGTTGTTTATACCCAGGGTGTCGCAAGAGCTGCCATCTACAGGGCCAAGGCGAAAATTGGGGTAAAGCGGCATTAAATTATTACTAACCGTGGGCAATTCCAGATCATGCTGTCGAAAATCACAGGCAGCGCCCCGTTTGTTTGGCGAATGAATGGTGTGATAATAGTATGTCCCACTGGTGGTACACATGTATATTTTGCCATTCGGGGCGGTTGCCATGGCATGAAAAGCGGTGGAAAAACCAAGCGGGGTGGTGAATCCATCGTGCTCAGCAATCAGAAGCCTGGAGGCTTCCAGATCCGGCGCTTGCAAATCATACTGGAATAGTTTGTTTTGTGCAATCTGAAAGTACATATACCTGGAATTGGGCGAAATATGCGCCCAGGAGGCATACACCTCCGGATCATCCACTTTAAGGATTTGCCGGTTGGACAAGGCGCCCGTACAACGATCAAAATCGTATAAAAAAATGCGGTTGAAACGATTTACCCCGTCTACCCAGGTCAGGGTTACATGGCCAAATTTTTTCCCGTCCGGAGAAACAAAGCTATTCCAGGCTGCTTTGTGATAAAGGGCAGCTTCG
>DATGWL010000144.1:0-1763 GCA_035299505.1 Saprospiraceae bacterium
GTACTTACGAGCGATAAGTCCAAATGGAGCAGGTGTGCAGTCATTGAAACAGCGTCAGCCTGGGTTTCAAGTGATACCGCTGTGGTTAAACTGCAAAACAACGGGAACAAGGGCCGACTGATGTTCGATACCCGTTATGCGCTTTCTGTAGGCAGGGATGATGCAAATCATGACGGTCTTCCCGACCCGGATGGCGCTATAAATCCTGTGGCTTCTGGCATTCCGGTTTCCCAACAGGGCAAACCTGTGTATGGCATGGGTTGGTTCCCGGGGTACGCCGTGGATGTGGAAACGGGGCGCCGACTGAACATTTTCTTTGGCGAAAATTCCGGATACAGCAGGGCATTGAATCCATCGTTCACGGGGCGGGATATGCTCTGGAATCCGGGCAACCAAATTTTTGCGGAGGGTTTGCCTGGTTATTGGGCTGCCATGCTGGGTGGTCAGCACTGGGTGTATGTTATGCATACCAATTACGATTCCTGCGAGGCCCTGCGTAGGAGGCTCACACCGGAGTTTACCTCGGCTCCACCTTTAAAAAGCACCCAGATTCAGCACATTGCCTGGGCGGGTATGCTTCAATTGGCGCAGGGATACAGTCTGAAACCTTTGAGCGAGGGTTTGATCCCTACCGAAACGCGCATTAAACTGAGGGTAGATAATCCGTACCAGACCTGGTTTAATGATCAGGATGATAATCGGCGGACGGCTCACCCACGCTATCAGTTTACCATTGCCGGGGGAGAAGCGGAAGCCTTAACTGACGTGGAGGTTGGGAAGGCGCTGGATTCCATCAAAATGGTTCCTAACCCATATTATGGCTTCTCAGAGTATGAAACTTCACAGTTTACCAGCACAGTGAAAATTACCAACCTGCCAGGCAAATGCCAGGTAACTATTTACTCGCTGGACGGCAAGTTCATTCGTCAGTACAACCGCGACGAAACCTACCTGCCTTATGATCAGATTTCACCGGCCATTGAGTGGGATTTGAAAAATAGTAAGGGTATTCCGGTGGCCAGCGGTGTGTATCTGGTTCATGTGAACGCCCCCGGATTAGGCGAAAGAACCTTGAAATGGTTTGGTATAGGGCGGCAGTACGATCCATCGGGTCTCTGATTTGGTAAAACAGTCATTGCAAGAAATTTCATGCCGGGTCTTTTACAATTTGTAAACTGCCCTTACCTTTGTAGCCTTAAACAACAGGAACGTTCTTGTCCACCCGGCAAGGACGTTTCTGTTTTTTTCTGCCCTATAGCCTCGACGAGGCAGGATTTTGGTTGGTGAAATGCTATAAATAGCCTCCAAAATCCATCATTCACCAATTTTTTTAGAAAATGGCAAACTACACTTATCTGACACAGGGAGGTTACGACAAATTGAAATCGGAACTGGAAGAACTCAAAACAACCGGACGTATGGAAGCCGCGCGTGCCATCGCGGAGGCTCGTGCGCAAGGCGACTTGTCAGAAAATGCCGAATACGATGCTGCCAAAGACGCACAAGGCCTTTTGGAACTGAAAATCAGCGAGATGGAAACCGTGCTTTCTACCGCCCGCATCATTGACGAAAGTCAACTGGATGCTTCTAAAGTAGCTATTCTCTCCAATGTGACCATAAAAAACCTCAAAACCGGCAAGGAAATGACTTATAAACTGGTATCAGAAACGGAAGCTGATGCCAAGCAGATGCGCATTTCCGTAACCTCTCCAATCGGGCAGGGCTTGCTGGGTAAGGTGATTGGCGAAGTAGCAAAAGTTACT
>DATGWL010000145.1:0-9802 GCA_035299505.1 Saprospiraceae bacterium
GTAAGCCGTCTACCGTAAGCCGTCCACCGTAAGCCGTCCACCGTAAGCCGTCTACCGTAAGCCGTCCACCGTCCACCGTAACTATGCTCAACATCATTTCATACAATGTAAACGGCATCCGTTCTGCCATATCCAAGGGATTTTGGGAATGGATGGCCGCAGAAAACCCTGATATTATTTGTTTGCAGGAGGTAAAAGCCATGCGTTCAGATGTGCCATTGCTGGAACTCGAAGCTTTGGGCTACGAACATCACTGGTTTGAAGCCGAAAAAAAAGGCTACAGCGGAGTGGCTACTTTTTGTAAAAAATCGCCTACCCTCGTGGCGCAAGGCTGCGGCATGCCGGGCTACGATGGCGAAGGCCGGATTTTGCGCACGGATTTTGGCGATTGGACCTTGCTGAACTGCTATTTCCCATCAGGCACCACGGGCGATGTGCGTCAGGCGTTCAAGATGCAGTTTCTGGAGGATTTTGCCGGCTGGGTAGAAAACCTGCGGAAAGAGCGACCCAAACTGATCATTGTGGGCGATATGAACATTGCCCACGAAGAAATAGATATCCACGATCCAAAAGGCAACAAAAACAGTTCCGGCTTCCTGCCCGAAGAACGCGCCTGGATGACCCAATGGCTGGCTCAGGGTTTTACGGATGCCTTCCGGTTCAAAAATCCCGATATGGCGGAGTACAGCTGGTGGAGCTTCCGGGCAGGCTCCAGAGCGCGGAATAAGGGATGGAGGATTGACTATCAGGTGGTTACAGACAATTTGAAAGAACAGATAAGCTATGCAAGGCAATTAAACGATGTGGTACATTCGGATCATTGTCCGGTGAAAGTGCTGATTGATTTGTAGACACATATTTCGATTTTTATTACACCTTTTTTGCTGATCAATCGGGCGCTGGAACTATCGATAACCTTCAAAATAGATCAATATCATGCGTATATGGCTGTTCCTCTCGGCTTTTCTTGTCATAGTTGAATTACAGGCACAAACAATACAAAAAAAATGGCGATTTTTCGATGCAAACAACAGAACTGAACGTTTTTTTTCTCAGGGGAACCATGTAGTTATTTCATGGACAGGTAGTCAAAGAACGATACATACTAGTTGTGTGCTTGAGGATATTCAAATTGACTCCGTTTGCATTTCAATCAAAAAACACAATTTCCGAATAGCTAAACAGGATATTTTAGAAATAAGGCATCAAAAAAGAAGTTTGACTAGACGTATAGTTGGTTCCTTGTCTATCGTTTTGGGTATAATAATCATAGGATTTGCCTTTTTGGTTCAGGCCATCTCGAATGCTGGAAGGACTGATTATCAACTTGCACGAGGGGAGAAAAGTATTTATTGGCCATGGGCATTTTTGGGAGTTGGAATAGTTGCAGGTGGAATAATTTTATTAATTCCCAAGCCATTTGGAATAAAGAATCCATTTGATTCAGATCAAACTAATTTTGAAGTTTTTGAAAAACAACATAAACCCGGAAACCAATTACCCTAAAAAGGGTTTGAGGCACTGCATCCTTCTTTCTTGCCCCACACAATATGGCTGATCAAGCTCAAAAGTTCAATTTTTCGCTCTTCCGGCAGGTTATGCGCATGGTGAAACCTTACCAAAAGGTCTTCTGGTTCACCGTTGCACTTACCCTTATCCTTTCCCCCCTGGCTGTCCTGCGCCCCAAACTCATTGAGCGCATGGTAGACGATGCCATCGTTCCGGGAGATGTGGCCGGACTCACCTTTATGACCAGCCTGATCCTGGGGGTATTGCTGCTGGAAGTAGTGCTGCGCTATTTTTTCCTGTATCATGCCGACTGGCTGGGGCAGGCCACCATCCGCGATCTGCGCGTGAAAGTGTTCAACCATATTACTTCGCTGAACCTCAGATACTTTGATAAAACGCCCATTGGACAAAGCACCACGCGTACCATCAACGATATTGAGGCCATTAATACCATTTTCAGCGAAGGCAGCGTAACCATCCTGGCCGATCTGACCACCATTTTTGCGGTGTTGATTGTCATGTTTACCACTTCCTGGAAACTGACACTGGTGGTACTCTCCGTTTTCCCGCTGCTCATTTGGGGTAGTTATCAGTTCAAGGAAAGTGTGCGCAAAAGTTTTGAAAAAGTGCGCAACCACATTGCCACCATGAACGCCTTCCTGCAGGAACGTATCAGCGGGATGCGCATCGTTCAGATTTTTAACGCGGAATCCCGGGAAGCAGAAAAATTCAAAAAAATCAACCACGACTATACCTCCGCCAACCTGAAGGCTATTTTTGCTTATGCCATCTTCTTCCCCGTGGTAGATATCATTTCTGCCCTCTCGCTGGGCCTGATGGTGTGGTATGGCGCCCGTGGTGTGCTGAGCGACGATATTTCCATTGGTATTCTGGTGGCTTTTCCGTTGTATATCAGCATGTTATACCGCCCTATCCGGATGCTGGCCGATAAATTCAATACCCTGCAAATGGGCCTGATTGCGGCAGAAAGGGTATTTAAATTGTTGGGAACCAAGGAAACCGTTCAAAACTCGGGGCATCTGGCGCCGGAAAAACTCAAAGGGGAAGTTGCCTTTGACAAGGTCTGGTTCTCCTATTCCGACAATCTGGAAACCGATGCGCAGTTGCGCGATGTTTCCTTTCAAATAAATCCCGGCGAAACCCTGGCCATTGTGGGCAGTACAGGCAGCGGCAAAACCACCATCATCAGTCTGCTAAACCGTTTTTACGAAATCCAAAAGGGCAATATCCGCATCGACGGTCAGGAACTGCATGATTACGATGTATTTGCCTTGCGCCGGCATATTGCGGTGGTGTTGCAGGATGTTTTCCTGTTCTCCGGAACAGTATTGGAAAACATCACCCTGCGCGACCCCAATATTACGGAAGAACAGGTGATCGAGGCCGCCAAAATGATTGGTGCGCACAAATTCATCAAAAAACTACCAGGCGGCTACCACTACCAGGTGATGGAACGCGGCGCTACCCTCTCCATGGGCCAACGTCAGCTTATTTCCTTTGTTCGGGCGCTGGTATTCAATCCGGATATTCTCATACTCGATGAAGCAACCTCTTCCATCGATCCGGAATCTGAAGGCATTATCCAGCATGCCATTGAAAAGCTGATTGCTCGTCGCACCAGCATCATTATTGCGCACCGACTCAGCACCATCCGCAGGGCAACCAATATTCTGGTGCTCGACAAAGGAGAGGTAAAAGAGTTTGGACCGCATGAAACGTTGCTGGGTATTGAAAACGGCAAATACCGCGAACTGTATGAAAAACAGTTCATGACCGCTGCTGCGGCGGCATAACCTGTGAGCAATGAAACACATACTCTGGTACACCTTTTGGCTGCTGCTCTTGTTTGCCGGAGATCGTATCGGGGGGCATTTACTGCGCGATAAAGCCCTGCACAGCGAATTTCGGTATGGCAAATTGTACCGCAGACAGGCCGCGGCAGACTTGTTATTGGTGGGCAATTCAAGAGGTTTGTGTTTTTACCAGCCATATATTGAAGAAATTACGGGGCGCAGCACCTGCAACCTGAGCTACAACGGCCTGCCCATGAATGCGGCCCGGTGCCTGGTACTGGATTTTCTGGATCTGAAAAATTTTGAGTGGGATCTTAAGCCACAGCAAATGTTGATCGACATAACCCTCTGCGATCGGGATAATCCATCCCTGCTGCCGGGTTTTCTGCCCTATATTAGTCGCTCCAAAAATCTGGACACCCTGATCAGAAACCAATTGCCCAAGGTTTGGTGGGGCGCACAGGTATCGCATATATACCGGTTCAACCATGAAATTTATCAGCGATCCCTGTACTACCAAAACCGGTCTGACAAAGACTGGCTCCTGGACAGAGAAATTAGCCCCGACATGGCGGCCCGGGCAGCCCAAAACAGCTACGACCTGGAAATTCATCCCCATTTAATACAGCAATTGGCTGAAACCGTTTCCCGGGTAAGGAGCGTTTCCAGCTGGGAGGTTCGATTGCTGATTGGCCCTTATTTCCCCGGATTTCAGGTAAAAAACCTCGATCAGCTTAAAGCGGAAGTAGAAAAGGCCACAGGATTGCCTGTACATGATTACCGCAACGCCATTACCGACCCAACAGCCTTTGGAGATTACATGCACCTCAACAAAAAGGGAAGCATGCAATACATGGACCTGCTAAAAAAAGACGGTTTTTTCGGGCTTTAACCTTGTCTTAAGTGACCGGATTAGGCACTCCGAGTCTTGATTTGGAAGCCACAAAGGTGAATACACGAAGGCGCGAAGGCACGAAGGCGCGAAGCCTTATTGTCGGGGTGACTGGAGTCACCCCGACAATACAGCCCGGCCGAACGCCAACTCAAAAACTCAGACACTCACAAACTCAAACACTCAGACACTCACAAACTCAAACACTCAAATATGCGTAAGTCATTCTTTTTCCTGCTGCTGCTCTCTACATTTACTTTTTCCTCCTGCGATGTTTTGCAGGAAGTAGCCAACCAGGCACTTTCAGAACCTTCTTTGGCAGAAATTGGTCAGGGTTTGAAAGAAGCCCTTAAAAACGGTATTTCCAAAGGTGCAGATGCGCTTTCTCAGCGCGATGGCTACTACAAGAGCGCCTACAAAATCCTGTTGCCGGCTGATGTGCGCAAGGTGACAGACAAACTCAAAAATGTGCCGGGGTTCAGCAATCTGGAAGATGAGCTGCTGGAAAAAATGAACCGAGGGGCAGAAGATGCTGCCAAAGAAGCCAAGCCAATTTTCGTTTCTGCCATTACCAGTATGACCTTTAACGATGCCACCAATATCCTGCTTGGCTCTGATAATGCGGCTACAGAATACCTGAACCGCACCACCAGCCAGCAATTGTACGACAAGTTCAATCCGAAAATTGTGGCTTCCCTGGATAAAATCGGCGCCAACAATCTCTGGAAAAAAGCGGCTGATACTTACAACAAAATCCCGCTGGTAACCAAGGTAAACAACGACCTCGACGACTATGTGACCAAAGAAGCCCTGAAGGGTTTGTTCGCTAAAATTGCCGAGGAAGAGAAAAATATACGCCGCAACAAGGGCTCCCGTACCACCGACCTGCTCAAAAAAGTATTTGCGAAGCAAGACGCCAACCGTAAATAAAAGGCACGAAGTACACGAAGGCACAAAGACACAAAGGCGCGAAGAGGGTATTTGGCTACCGCCAAATACCCTCTTCTTATATCACAAGATGGCCGTAGGCCATCTTTGTGCCTTTGTGTCTTTGTGCCTTAGTGTTTCCCGTACCAGGCCCTTAGTGTCTTCTCTCCGAGTTTACCCTGGGGCGTGTAATCTCTTTCAGGATAGCCTTCATGGCCGCGCATATTGGGAAACCACTTCCACAAAAAGCCGCCAGCCCACCAGGGTTCAGGCTGATAAGTGGCAAATAAGGCCTCCAGACAGTTGGCCTGGGCTTGTTCGTTGATGTTGCGCTCTTCTATGCCGCGCTCCAGTTCCCAGTTGCGCCAGCCACATCCATCCACGCTGAGGTATCCAAATTCTGTGAATAATACCGGTCGCTCTTTTTGCTGACTAAAGGCTTTTAACCGCTCAAAAATGGGTTTCCAGGCAGCCTGCAGATCCTTGACCTCCGGTGTGACGGCCTCCACCAGCGGGAAATATCCACCCAACCCGATATAGTCCAGCTCTTTCCAGAATGGCACCCGCTCCCAGTCGTCCCAATTGGCAGAATAGGTGAGTTTCCCGCGGTAAACGCTCCTGATTTTGGCAATCAGGCTGGTCCAGTATTGCGGACGTTTTTGAATAGCCACATTGAACTCCGTTCCGATGCAAAACAGTTCCGCACCGGTAGAATCGGCCAGAGCCGCAAAGCGCAGGATATAGTGCTCATAAGCAGTCTCCCATTGTTCCCAATCGGCATCTGTGGGAAAATCCAGCGCGCCGGTCCAGCCTCTGGGCACGTACACCTGGGGTTTGAGCATCACCTTGATGCCATGCGCATGTGCCTGCCGGATGGTTTCGCGAACGCCTTCCGGTCGCTCCCCCCACCATTGTCCGCCGTGCTCGCTGAAGCGCACGTTAGGTACACCCGGGCGGGTAAAGGCATAGGGCACCACCGAAATCCAGGTGGCATTCACAGATTTAACCGCCGGCATGGGATTCTCCGGAAAAGGTTCGGGCGGAGCTACAAAGGTGAGACCATGCATTTTTTCATTGGCAGTAATTTGCCCTGTAAACGGATAATCCGGCGACGGCAAAGCCCTGGCTGCAGGACTGGATTGTGCCGCCGGCTGGCAATGCCAGCTAAACAGCAGGGGAAAGCATAAAAGCAGGTATTTCATGACCTAATTGGATTCGTAAATCTAGGGCAAACATTCAATAAATTCTGTTGTTTCTTATGCTCATTTGCGAACTTCGCGTCATTAGCGATAAAATTTATGGAACAACTCAAAGACAATCGCCGGGGTTTTCTGGCCAAAGCCTCCCTCGGAATGCTAGCCATGCTGGGTCTTTCCTGGAATAAAAAACAGGAAGATACCTCCTCCTCAGTAGTTGAAAAAGAAGCTGATCCTGTACTGGAAGTAAAACCTATGGGCTTTGCCTGGGATACGCTGGATCCGTTCCTTTTTTGTGTTCATCACGAAGATAGGTTCCCAAAAGGAAACGATGAAATGGGGCCTGCTGTTTCTTTGAAGGGCCGGTCGCTGGGCGATGATTTCATCATCAAAGACGGGTTTCGGATGTACCACGGCAAAAAAGTGCCTGGTTTTCCAGGACATCCGCACCGTGGTTTTGAAACCGTCACCGTAGTTCGCGATGGCCTGGTAGACCACGCAGATTCACTCGGCGCTTCCGGACGATACGGAGAAGGCGATGTGCAATGGATGACTGCCGGTAAAGGTGTGCAACATTCTGAAATGTTCCCATTATTGAAAAAAGAGGAAGACAATCCCCTGGAATTGTTCCAAATATGGCTCAACCTGCCAAAAAAGAATAAGATGGTGGAGCCACACTTCAAAATGCTCTGGGGAACGAATATTCCCAGGGTGGCGCGCAAGGATGCAGCGGGTAAACAAACCGAAGTAGAGGTAATAGCCGGCAAACTATTCGAGTACACTGCTCCGGCGCCACCTCCTGATTCCTGGGCTGCCGATCCGGCCAATGAAGTGGCTATTTTCAACCTGAAGCTGGAGCCAGGCGCCACCTTCACCCTGCCCAAAGCGAGTAAAGGCGTGAACCGGGTCTTATATTTCTATCTGGGAAATCAAATCAATTTCGGTGGACGGGTCATAGAAAAATACCACGCCGCAATAGTCAATGCTGCGGTGGATCTGCCTATCATCAATGGCGAAACCGAGGCACGTATCCTCATGCTGCAGGGACGCCCCATTGGCGAAACTGTAATTCAGTACGGCCCTTTTGTGATGAACACCAAGGAAGAAATCCAACAGGCTTTTGAAGATTACCATGCCACCAAATTCGGAGGCTGGCCCTGGACCCGCTACGATCAGGTTCATGACCGTTCACTCGGGCGCTTCGCCCGGCACGCGGATGGCCGGCTTGAACAAGGGGCTTGAACGCGAGTTTGAACGCGGATGGGAACGCGGATTTTGTTTTGGAACGCGGATGACGCGGATGACGCGGATTTTTTATTTGGAACGCGGATGACGCGGATTTTGAAAAATTGCCTTCGGCAATTTTATGATTGAAAGACATGAAATCTTAAATCATACTGACAATGCTGCCGAAGGCAGCAAAAAGAAAATCCGCGTCATCCGCGTCATCCGCGTTCCAAAAAAATCCGCGTTCCACCCGCGTTCCAATCAGCGTTCACCCACGAGTTCGCGGGCGGTGGCGAGCGCGGAATCGCTGGGCGGATTGCCGCTGAGCATGACGGCGATGGACCTGATCCGCTCATCTGTTTCCAGTTTGCGGATATTGGTAACGGTGCGCTGGCCGTCTATTTTCTTATACACGAAATAATGTGCATCTGCCCGGGCCGCTATTTGCGGGGTGTGGGTAATGCTGATTACCTGGTGGCGAGAGCTCAACTCTTTGAGAATCATACCCATTTTCAGCGATACATCACCGCTGATGCCGGTGTCTATTTCATCAAAAATAAGGGTGGGCAATGGTATGGCGTCTGCCACCAAACTCTTGGTGCACAGGGTGAGTCGGGAAAGTTCACCGCCTGAGGCCACATCCTTGATGGGCAGGAAACGTGCGCCTATGTTGGTAGCAAACAGAAACTGCACCTCATCCAAACCGGTAGGTCCCAATTGCTGCAACTCCGAGATATCTACTTTGAGTTGGGCATGCGGCATAGATAACTGGGTGAGCATGGCCTGTACCCGTTCCTCGAAAGAAGCTGGCACCGATTTCCGGCGTTGACTGAGGGTTGCGGCCTGCGTGCGCAGCGACTTCTCCTGAGCTGCGATGGCTTGTTCCAGCGCTACAATTTCCTGATCAAGGTTGGTAAATCCGGCAGTTTGGGCTTCCAGGTTGTTCTGGATATCCAGCAATTCGGAAACACTTCCTGCGCCGTGTTTTTTTTGCAGTTTGTACAACACATTCAACCTCTCCTGCACTTCACCGATGCGCTGCGGATCATATTCCGTGCTCTCGGCAATGCGCTCACAATCTTTGGCAACATCCTGTAAATCAAGCAAAATAGCATCCAGTCGCTCGCTGACGCCGGCCAATTGCGGGGAAAGTTTGCGCGTAGGCGCCAGACTTCGGTTGAGTTCCTGCAATTGCCCCACCAGATTCAACTCACTGTCGGCCAGGTGGTTGTAGGCTGCGCCGTAGTTCCGCTTGATATCTTCTGCATTGGTGAGTTGCGCCAGTTCGCCTTCCAGTTGCTCCTGCTCTCCATCCTGCAACTCCGCCTGCTGCAGCTCCTCCAGTTGGAAGCGCAGAAATTCCATTTCACGCGCACCATTCTGGCTGCGTTCAATGAGTTCGGCCAGTCGTTTTTTATCAGCAGCATACTTGCGGTAACCTTGCTGATATTCCTTGAGCAACAGGTTGTTGTCAGCCAGTGCATCAATCATCCGGAGCTGAAAATTCACGTTGTGAATATCCAGGGTATCGAATTGCTGGTGCAGGTCTACCAGGTTTTCAGTGAGCCGCTGCAACACCTGGTTATTGGCTGGTGTGTCGTTCACGAATGCCCTGCTTTTTCCGGCCGGCGATAATTCCCGACGGATCACCACCTCCTGGTCATAGTCCAATTCATTTTCTTCAAAAAATGCTTTGAGGTCATACTCAGAGACGTCAAAAAAGGCTTCTACCACGCATTTTTCTGCATCGTTGTAGAACACCTTGGTGTCGGCGCGATCGCCCATGATGAGCCCCAGAGCGCCCAGCAAAATTGATTTACCGGCGCCGGTTTCACCGGTAATGATGGTAAGCTGATCGGAAAAATGAATTTCCAGCTCATCAATCAGGGCATAGTTTCGGATGTGCAGTCGTTTTAACACAGAGTCGTCGTTTGGTTTGGTTTATGAAGGGTTTATAGTGACGGGGTGATTAATACATTTGGGGTCATTTAGGTCATTTAGGGTTATTTGGGTCATTTAGGGTCATTTAGGGTTATTTGGGTCATTTAGGGTCATTTAGGGTTATTTGGGTCATTTAGGGTCATTTAGGGTCATTAAATGACTTTTAATGACTTTTAATGACTTTTAATGACTTTTAATGACTTGTAATGACTTTTAATGACTTTTAATGACTTTTAATGACTTTTAATGACTTTTAATGACTTTTAATGACTTTTAATGACTTTTAATGACTTTTA
>DATGWL010000146.1:0-22438 GCA_035299505.1 Saprospiraceae bacterium
CCAAAAACTGTCCTTTTTCCGCCATTTTTCACCTTTTTTCAGTCACGTCCCGAGTACTCGGGATGCTTCTTCAAAAACGCAAAAACTGACGAAAAAAGCTCAAATTTTTGACTCCGTCAGAAAATCCCCAACATGCTCTAAGTTTTACCGCCTTAATCCAGCATAAACCTGTCTGTCTGGTCTAAAAAACGCTCATCCCGCACACCGGTGCGGTTGAAAAAAACTGCGCTGCCTTTTTGCAGGGTAGGGTAGAGCCTGATTTCCACATAAAATCCTCCGCCTCCTCCTGCATGCGCGCGGAAAGGAATGCCATTGAGCTGGCCGCAAAACCAGGACAGACTCATGCCACTAGGCTGCCCGTTTTGGAGTTTGTTTTCGGCAAACATCAACTGTCTGGAGCGTCCGGAAAGCAACACGCCATCTGGTTGTAACAAAGCCTGAACATAGGCCATGAATGCTTCCGGGATGCCAAATAAGCCCCCGTAGGCCGAACCATTTACATACAATGGTCGGAAGGGTTGCCAGTTGCCGGTGCGGGGTAACATGAATTTTCCTTTATTCATCATGAAGCCCAGCACGGCATTCATCAGACTGAAATACGACTGATATCCCGTTGCGCTGCGCTCAGTACCTGCCAGGTGGAAGCCTATGGAGTCGGGTGGCAAAGGGAGCTTGTCCAGAATGTACCGCTCTACATAACGTGTGTATGCCATACCTGTGGCCTGTTCAATGACCTTCCCCAGCAACACATAGCCCAGGTTGGAATAGGCAAATTGCTCATTGGGGGCGGCGCCTGGTTTCGCGTTTTTTTGTAAAATAGGCCTAAAAAATGCCCATTCATCAAAATCAGGATGTTCTTCTGGCAAATGAATCCAGTTCAGTGGCATGGGATTGGCTATGCCGGCGCTGTGGCTGAGCAAATGTTGCAGCGTAATGTCGGCAGGGTAGGGTAGCCCGGGAAGGTGTTTCTTTAGAGGGTCATTCAGGTCCAGAACACCCCGTTCAGCCAGTTGCAGAAGTGCAACAGCCGTAAATGTTTTTGTGACGGAATAGCCTTGATACAACGTATCGCAGGTGGGCGTCTGACCAGTTTCAAGATTTGTCAGTCCAACGTTGTGTCGGAACAGACATTGGCGGGCGTCGAAAAAACGATATTGAACGGAAGGCGTATGTCCTTTTTCAACTTGTTGGTTCAGGAGGTTTTCTATCGGATGCATAGGTATTTGTACTGGTTGGGTACAAAAGTGCCGGCCATTTTCATGCCGCCCAAATACCTTGCGCCGAGTGGTGTAACACACTGGATGAATGCCCTGAATTGCGGGAGGAATTGTATTTAGCCTTTATCCAGCATATTCTCTGCAATAAGGGTGTAACAGGCTTTCCAGGCTTCGGCGGTTTCTGGTGTCCAATCGGCTCCGAGGCCTCTCTCCAGCGTCCAAAGTAGTGCATCTGCCACCATGTCATAATGTTCCGGTTTTACCCCATAACCCTGATGGCGTTTGCCCATTTCCCGGATTTCGGGCAGTAATTGCTCGGGCTGATCAAGCCTGGCCACCATATGCGACAACATATCGATGAGTTTTTGGTGCTGCTCCTCCATTTTTTTGGGAAACATGTTGCGCAATTTCGGATGCAGGAAAAACAACCGACTGTAAAACACATCGCCTACCAAAGCCGGGTCTATGGCTTTGAGAAGTCGCCAGGAATGATGAATTCGTTGTATTTGTGCCTTTGTCATTAGTCAAACCTTGATTTAACTAGCCAACCGAATGCCCTGTTGCTGTGCTGTTAACGGGAAATATCCGCCAACTTTGGTTGCCGTAAATTCCCCGTACAAGGTTACACAATTCAGGCTATCTGACAATTTTTGCATGAAAAAGTCATTTTCTTCTGTTGTGCCCACAGATACGCGCAAGGTATTGTACAGCAATGGGAATGGAGAACTATTCAGCACTTTAATTCCTGCTTTCTCAAGGTCTGTCAGGAGCTTTTGAAAGGATGCGTCCTGAAACACCCGGATCAGCAAAAAATTGCCACCGGACGGAAACACTTTGATGGTGCTTCGATCCAAATGCGTGCTTAACAGGCGATACATCCTTTCCCGCTCACTGATAATGGTTTTCACTCTTTTTTGGGAGCAATCCTGAAATTCGGGGTTAAACAGGATGGTGCGTGCAAATACCTGCGTGAAATGGTTGATGGAAAACTTAAGCATCAGTTTCCGCAGGTTTTGGATGGTTTCAGGGGAGGCGCATCCGTAACCCAACCGTAATCCGGCTACCGGAAATGCTTTGGAAAACGAACGCAGAACAATCAAATTGGGGTGCTTTTTCACCAAACTGGTGTAATCGTGTGGGCAAAATTCAGCGTACACAGCATCAACGATGATGTATGAATCCGGATTTGCATCCAGCAGCTCCACCAGTTTTTTGGGGTCGAAACTGTTTCCAACCGGGTTGTTTGGAGTGGTAATGATCAATGCATCACCGGCGCCCAGTGTGGGCATGTTTTCATAGTCATACTCCAGGTCGGAGTTCAGCATCCAGGGTTCGTACCGGATGTTGAAGGTTTTACAATGGTAGTCAAACAGGGTGTAAGTGGGTTGGGCAATGACAATACGTTTTTGATTGAGCCCAAAGTAATTCAGCAGGGTGGTAATCATGCTTGCAGAACCCGGACTTAGAACGATGTTATCTGCATCCAGACCACAATAATCAGCCACCAGCGATTCCAGATCCTGAAGGTCAGCATCAGGGTAGCGGTTCCAATTGGTAGCCATCAGGATATTTAATGCCTTGTTTTTCAACAAAAAATCTACGTCTAGGGATTGCTCGTTTTTATCCAGCAACACTTGCGCCTTCGTGCCGTTGGCCGATATGCGGACCGGTGCGTTTTGCAGAAAATCGTTGAAAAAATGGTGGGTCATGGGTATTGGATTTTTGCTGGCGGTGAGGTAGAAGTAAGATTGTTTTCTCCTGATTTTCAGGCTGCTCAATTAGCGTAAATAATGGCCAGAACGGTCTCTTTTACATGCGTAAAACCTATGTAGCCTTCCTGGTGATACTTGATTTCCACTCCACAGCCGGCAGATTCCGGGCCTGCAAGTGCGGCGCTGTTGATGTTGAACTGGCTTTGTTTTAAGCGTTCAATCCAGCGGGTGGCAGGTTCATGTTTTTCAAAACGATCCTGCTCTTCCTTGCCGATGATGTCTTCAATTTCGCGACCAAAAAACAGTTTCAGCGCATTTTTGTCGTCATTACTAACGTGTTCAATCTGGTCTATTACCTGGAAAATGTTGCTGAAGTGGTGATAACTGCTCACGAACCGTTTGTAGAAATCGGGTTCGTAGTGGTTCACATTTGGTTCGATGAGGAAAAAGGCGCCAGGCTTGAGTGCCTTAATTTGGGCAATGGTGGTTTGGCGCTGTTTATCAGTCTGAATATGGTGCAGGGCCAGGGATGCATTTACAATGATTTTACCCTGTAATCCAGGAATGGTTGCTAGGTCAACATTTTCCACAGAATCCTGAATGCCTGTAAACCGGATCTCAAACGGAACCTGTCCGTTTTGTGCAAGGATGTTCTTGCAGGCTTTTTCCAGTGCATCACCAAATGGTTCGATGCCCACAACATGCAATTTTTGCAGTCCTTCCAGTTTTTTACAACGCTCAATAATATTCAACACCTGAGTGCCCAACCCGATCCCGATATCCATCAGGGTCACCTCTTCTGCCCCCTTCATCTCGGCTACAATGGCATCGTTGGTAATTTGCTGACTGTATTTTACAAAAGGGAATTGCTCAATAAGGATGTTGAATAACTGAATCTGGGAGATGTCGTACTTGCCCAGGTAGATGTTTTCTCCAAGATGCTCAGAGTGAATTTTTTGGTTTAGGGCCTTGAGGTACAAAGTGGCCAGTAATTTTTCGGAATCAGTGTCCATGCCTGCCTTGCAATAGCTAAAAAACTGCTCAATTTCCTGTTTGGCTGCGGCGTTATAGGGTGTTTCCGACATTATCTGGCACAGGTTAGCGAAAACATCAGAAGGAGCGGTAGTGGTCATCGGAATAAAGATTTGGTGTGTTGAGAATGTTTGTTTGCGTTTGATGAAGCAAAGGTGAGGTCCAATGCTTGCGGATGCCAAATATAAACCGAGGAGGGCTGCCGTATTTTCAACGAACCGTGGGTAAACAGGGATGAAGCGTATTGTTGGTAGACACACGCTAATTCGGTGGTTCCGTTTCTTTGCTCAAGAAACGAATAAGTTGTGACGGTTTTTTGTCGATCAGGCTATTGCCCATAAAAATGCTTGGGCCCATAATCAAGCTGGGCTGGTTGCAGTCAATAAAGCCGATTAAGCCAGGCATGAGCTTTATGCAGGTTATTTGCCCGCTTCATTACTGCAGAGTACACAACATTACGGCCCTTATTCCACTACGCTTCAATTCAAATTTGCTACGCTTCAATTAAAAGCTTTAGCGTTAATCGCCCTGAAAAGCAGATATTTGTCCACGCCGGAGTCTATGCCGGTTTGATGGATGAGAGCTTTATACACGCTTGTATTGCTTGGTTTTCTCTGGATGCCCACCTGGGCACAGCCTTTGTCGTACAATGTTCAGAAGATTACTACTGCACAAGGCTTAACCAGCAACCTTCTTTCATCCACTTGCCAGGATAAATATGGTTATATCTGGTTTGGTACGGTAACAGGTGTAAACCGCTATGACGGGTACGGCGTTAGAAACTACGAACATATCCAGGGGGATACCTGCTCACTTTACTCAGGTGGCACCCGAACACTGCTATGCGATTCGGAAGGAGGTCTATGGCTGGGAATGTTGAACGGACTGGTCAAGTATAGCTATGAGCGGGATTGTTTTCAAAAGTTTGGGGATAGCACACTGAGTTGGGTTCACAAACTCCTTGAAGCCCAGCCGCATCAGCTCTATATCGGCTGGAATGGCGGTTTGGCAAAACTCAACAGCCAAACCAATCAAATTACTTATTTTGATGGCCTTAAATCCGGACTTGGTGTAGCAGTACCGGCGGTGTACGACATTGCCCAGCTGGGCCGGGAGCTGTATCTGGCTACGGCCACAGGTCTAATGACGTTTAATCTGGATACAGAGCAGTTTAGGGCCATTCCTCCAGTACCGGAAACCGAGGGTAAACGGATTATCCGCATTGCAGTGAGTGCCAAAGGAAAATTGTGGTGTGCATTTGCCGGCGATTTTGCCACCATTGTTCAAACCAACACACAATTCAGTTACTGGAAAGCACACACTGAGTTGGAAGACGTTGCCCTCAAAACCTCCAATCCTATCACAGATCTGTTCATTGATCGGCAGGATCGCCTCTGGATATCTACTACTTTTTCCGGTTTAGCGCTTTATTCTGAGGCCACAGATAAGTTTCATCGCATCAAAACGGAGTCCTGGATGCCCCATGGAATTCCTTCAGTAATTATAATTAACCTTTTTCAGGACAAAGAGGGCAAAATCTGGGGCGCTTCCCGCAAGGGCGCTTTTTTCTTTGATCCCGACAATAACCTGTTTGAATCTGTTATTCCCGGAAACCATCCCGGTGCAGACGAATACATGTTAAATGCCCGGGCTTGTGTAGAAACTGCTGATGGCAATTGGTGGCTAGGTACCGGAAACGGATTGTTCTTTATGGATTCCGGCACCGGCGAATCCAAATATTATGGCAATGAGCCGGGTAAGCCCAAGGTATTACAAGATAACTCGGTACGAGCCTTGTTTGTTGACAATGTCGGAGATTTGTGGATCAGCACGGCAAAGGGAATCAATCTGTTACGTGCCGGGAAAAAACACATTGAATTTTTGGGTGAAGAGGTCGGGCTGCCCAATGTGGTAACAAAAGCTGTTTTACAGGCCAGAGACGGTACCATGTGGGTGGCCAATTTCAGTTCCTCCGGACACTGTTTTCGTCTTCCCGGAGAAAAAAAATTCCGGCCTTTGTCAGAACACCCCGTACTGGCCCAATATCAGGGTAATTTTGGTCAGTGTTTGCTGGAAGATAGCCGTGGCCGGATTTGGTTTGGGCTGGATGGCAACGGCTTAATGTACTATGATCCTAACAGTCAAACCGGCAAATACTGGAGAAGGACTCCGGTTAATGACACTACCCTAATAGGCAATTTTGTTTACAGTTTGGCTGAAGATGCTCAGGGACGGATTTGGGCAGCCACATTGGAAGGGATTTCAGTGATAGATCCGATTACTTTCCGGTTTACCAATTACAATACGGCCACCGGTTTGCCCACCAACCGTTATATGAGTATTGCGGTAGACAGACAAAACCGCATCTGGACGGGTACCTCACATGGTTTATTGTTGCTGAATGATGCAGGGAAACTGATCCGCCAGTTTCATGTAGCCGATGGTTTGAATGAGGATGATTTTACCGATCGCCCCCCATATCAGCTTAAAGATGGTCGGTTGGTATTTGCCACGACCCGCGGTTTTCTGGTGTTTCATCCTGAAAAATACAAGGCGCCGGAATTGAATTTGTCGGTGATGTTATCCGAAATCCAGGTATTCAACAAGCCTTTTCCTACAAAGTCCAATGTGGAATCGTTGCAGGAGCTCTATTTGCCTCCTGGCAACAATTTTTTCTCCATCGACATGCTGGCAATTAATTATACCAATCCGTTGCAGACCTGGTATGCTTATAAAATGGAGCCCTACGATAAAAACTGGATCATAACCCAGGATAGAAGGGCCAACTATACTGCTGTGCCTGGTGGACGATATGTATTCCGGTATAAAGCAACAAATGATTTGAATAATTGGAATGTGCCGGAAAAAAAGCTCAATATTCATATTGGACAACACTGGTACAAGTCTTTGTGGTTTTGGGGGTTGGTTGTTGCCCTGCTCGCATTGGTTGGCCTTACCGCCTATCAGCGTCGGGAGCGTTTGAAACGGGATTATTTTTCTCTTGAACAAAAGGCACAGGCTTTATCCAAGGAAAAAGCGCTGGTGCAATACGAAAACCTGACCCAGCAGCTCAACCCGCATTTCCTGTTCAACTCCCTGGCTTCACTGGGCAGTTTAATCAGGTTTGATCAGAAAACCGCCTCAGAGTTTTTGGAAGCACTTAGTAAAATGTACCGCTATATTTTGCAGAGTCGCGACCGTGAAACGGTAACTCTTCAGGAGGAGATCGATTTTGCAGAGCATTTTATCAAACTGCAGCAAACACGTTTTGGAGAGGCTTTTGATGTGCGTTTTTCAGTGGAAACTTCAGCCCTGGAGCGCAAGATTGTGCCTGTTACCCTGCAAAACCTGCTCGAAAACGCCTTGAAACACAATACGTTTGACAGCTCCGAACCTTTGGTAGTAGACATCTACACGGAGCAGCAATATCTGGTAGTTAAAAACAATCTCCAGCGCCGAATGGTAGTGGAAACCAGCAACAAACAGGGACTCTCGCGCCTGCGTTCTCTGTACCAATACCTTAGCGATTACCCCATGGAAGTGCTCGAAACCACGGAGTCTTTTCTGGTTAAAATCCCACTTCTGTAACCCCTGCATCACTAAAATCACAGTCTGTACATGAACGCCATTATCATAGAAGACGAGTTGCTCATTGCCAAAGAGCTTCAATACAAGATAGGACAGGTGGCTCCGGATGTTAACATCCTTTGTCATTTGCCCAGCCTGAAAACGGCCAAAAAATGGTTCCTCAACAATGCCGAACCAGATCTGATATTCATGGATATACAACTCGGGGATGGCATGAGTTTCGAGTTGTTTGAGCAGTATACCCTGCAGTGTCCGGTCATTTTTACCACTGCTTATGATGAATACGCCATCAGAGCTTTTAAGGTAAATGGTTTTGATTATTTGCTCAAACCAGTGGATGAAGGCACACTGCGCAAAACGCTGGACAGGGCGCGTAACCTGATTATGGCCAAACAGCCGTCGGCCAACAACCTGATGGAGTTGGCCAGGCTATTGCAGCAGCCTGTAAAAGGCAGTTTGTATAAGGAAAAATTCATTGCCAGTGCCCGGAACCAATGGGTGCCCATACGCACTACGGATATTGCTTGTTTTGTACGCGATCAGCTGAATTACCTCTACACTTTTTCCGGCGATAAATACCTGCTGGATTATCAAACTCTGGAAGAAATAGAAGAACTGCTGGACCCACAATTGTTCTATCGTGCCAACAGGCAGTGCATTATCCACATTGATGCCATACAAAGTGTGCGTCCGCACGAAAACCAGAAGCTGACAGTCTTCCTGAAATCGCCTGCCAAAATGGAAGCTGACATTAGTCGGGAAAAAGCGCCCGGGTTCAAAAAGTGGCTGGACAGGTAGCGGGGGATATGCTACATTTATAGCGTACAAACAATCTTCACAGCCGTACCTCAACAGATTTAAAGCGTGGCTGTCTGAGCCGGTAAATGGGTATATTATTGGTTTGTTTCGGGTTTTTTATGGTTTGTGAAATCTCGAACTGTTTGTTTGCCGGCATGGTGAATGCATTTTTTTACCAGGCTTAATTTTCCTTATAAAGTACCACTATAGGCGACAGGTTTGCCAGGCGGGTTAAGGCGGATGCCCGTATACCGGAGGAGGTGAAGTTTGTACTCAAAGATGAGGTAAGTGGCAAGGTGGGCGAAATCAACTACCGTTACATGGTGAACAGTGTGCAGGTCCAAGCCATGCTGTACGATCCCCGGATGGTCCGCAGGTTTACCCAATGGGTTTTGCAACAGGGGGCGAAAAAAGGAACACCCAACGCACGGGTATATGTCAAGATCAAATTCAGCTACAATGGGAGGCCTCAGGAGTACTTTGTAGATCCCGAGAGAGACTTAGCCCGCGTACCTTACAGTCCGTTTGAAAAGTTTGACTTGATGGTGCCGGTAAAATAAGCAAGGTTAAGTCTGGGTTATTTGTAGAAAAAAAATAATAAAAGGATTAATGACTCGAATTATCGCTATACATTTGTTCCAGATAATTTTTAATCCATATTCTCATGGAAAAGTGCCTTTGAGATTTTGCACGTTTCAGTGCCTGAAAGTCTCTGTTTCAGCTCTTTTTCATTATATTTCCTACCGAAATTTTGCATTCTTACAAGTTGTCTTGTAGTGATGGCTATTGTTATTTTTTGAGAAAATTGATCTTTCCATCTGGATTTTGTGCGGGAGGAAGTCTTGCTTTTTTGCCGTTTAAGTTTTGTCCGTAAAGGATTCCTAGATAATAATCTTTCACTCATGAAAAATGTAAACATCTTCCAGGGTGGCCTGCCCTTAAGGCTAGATGCTGCCCTGCGCCCTACATTCAAATTGCAGACGTTATATGCGCTGCTTGTAGCCTTAAGTATGCCTTTTCTGGCAAAGGCTTCTCCTGATTTCAGTATCTTTTACGACGGCACCAGCATCCAGCTTAGCGACCAAATGGGTGGCAATGACGTGATAACCGTAACCGAGGTTGCAGGTCAAGTTCAGTTTGATGTGCCTGGACGCACTTATGCCATTAACGGTGGCGCAATACTTAACTTCCCTGTGAGTATTCCACTTGCAGGCGCCGATTTTCTGGTGGTGTTTGGCGGAGAAGGCGATGATATAATAAACATCGGCGCATTTACAACGGCACTCCCCAACTTTAACATTGGCGGAGGCGATGGCAATGATGTGATCAATTTCAATGGTGATATCAACTTCATTCAGGATAATTACCTTGATGTGAACCTTCAGGATGATGCACCTGTCATCGGTATTGACAATATTGTCGTTTCTGCAGGTACAAATTTGCGTTTGTCCGGTCTTGGCAGTGCATCTCTGAGAGCAAGCAGGAGCATTACCATCAATGGTAGTGTGGAAACAGTAGATGGCAATATCCTCATAGAAGCCAATATGCAGTCCCTGCCTTCAGCAGGTAATTTCAGAGGTGTAGAAATAAATGGCGGCTTAGTTAGTGTTTCCGGGGAAGGATACCTGACTGTAAAAGGCCGGGGCGGAAATGGCGCTGCAGGTTCCCAGCATGGCGTTTCTGTCATCAATAATGGCTCAATTGATGGCGGCGACATACACCTGGTTTATGTAGAGGGCTGGGGCGGAAACAGCAGTGGCGTTCGAAACTATGGCGTTGGCGTAGAAAATGGCGCAGCTATCAAGGCCAAAGGCGGACCCGTTACGGTTGTTGGCGCCGCCAACGGCAACGGAGCTTCAGCCAACGGCCATGGCGTATTGGTTGATAATGCAAGTAATATTTTCGCAGTTAGCAACGACGTATATGTTGACGGAACCGGTTGTTTGTCTTGCAACGGAACCAATAATAACGGGGTTGCTGTTGCCACAGCTGGCTCAAGAATCTTTACCCTGAGTGGTAATGTAAGCGTCAAAGGCTTGGCTGGCGGAACAACCAGTTCAGGCTCCAATATGGGGGTAAATATTTTTGCCGGAGGCTTCATTGAATCTTTTCTTGGCGGCAATGTTACCGTAGAAGGCACAGGCGGTAAGGGTGCCCAAGGAAACCTCCGCGGAGTGAATGTTCAACTTGGCGGCGGTATCAAAGCACAAGATCAGGGTGATGTAACCGTGAAAGGAACGGCTACCAAAAGCACTGGCAACTTCAATATCGGCGTAGCTGTTTTCGCAGGTATTGAAGCTATTAATGGCGACTTAACCGTAACCGGATTTGGCGCAGGGGAAGGCGTTTCCAGCGCTAACTATGGCGTTTTTGTCAATAGCAGCCCTGGTGTGCCGGCTACTATCAGAACCTACTTCAATGGCGATGTAAAAGTGACAGGCAATGGCGCATATGACACCAACGGTGCTGGAAACTTTGGGATTGCTGTGATAGGGAATCTGGCATCCATTGAAACAGGTAACGGCAATATTGATATGAATGGCACAGGCGGTGGCGCCGGAACATCCAGCATCAACGCAGGTGTAGTGATTGCCCAACAATCTCTGATATTTACAAGAGGTAACGGAGCCATTACTATTCAAGGACTTGGCGGCAAAGGCACAGGCAACGGACACGCTGGTGTAGCGGTAGAATCAAGCTCTTTGGTAAATACACAAGGCGGCGATGTTTTGATCATCGGACAAGGCACCGGCACAGGAACGTCAAACAATAATCATGGCGTTCAATTGAGTGGAACAGCTTTGCCTTATGCATCCATACAGGCAGGTCCTAATGGTAATGTTACGGTGCGCGGTACAGCCGGCAATACGGTTTCCGGTAGCGATAACTACGGTGTTTTGGTAGGTAATTTCGGTCAGATTGCTTCTTCAGACGGCAATATTGACGTAACCGGCCAGGGCGGCGGACAAGGACCTGCTTCCAATGGCTATGGTGTAACAACCCGGCTCAACGGACGCATTACGGCTACCGGCGATGGCGTGCTCAACATCAAAGGAACCGGCGGTGGCGGCGTAGGCGCAAGCAATATTGGCGTTCTGCTTGCCGGCACATCGGTGGTTAGCTCTGCTAATGGCAACATGACCATCACCGGTGTGGAAGGAACAAGCTCTCAATCCAATGGAATCAGGCTTAATGATAATGCACTGATTGATTCTGATGCAGATATCACCCTGGTTGCCAACAGCATGCTGATCGGAGCTGCAGCATCCATTACCAACAATACCAACAACTCGGTGTCGCTTCGCCAACTGACCAACAACGTGGCGATTAACCTTGGTGCAAATACAGATCCTGTTGGCGGTTCACTGAACCTGACCGACCTGGAACTTGACCGAATCACAACCGGCGAACTGATCATTGGCAATACTGTCAGCGGCAGCATCACAGTTTCTACGGCTATCACCAGATCTGCACAAACAGATATCAGCCTGATTACTTCAGGCGCAATTAACCTGGATGTTTCTTCTGTTAACACCGCTGGCGGCCTGCTTACCCTGCAAGCTGCACAAGGTGTAAATCCTAAAGCAAGCGGCGTAGATGTACAGGTTGGAACAGTTGCCTTTGCACCCGGAACAGCCCTCAATATTCAGATCAATGGCACAGTGCCAGATGCTGCAGGCTACACCCAGTTCAATGTAGAAGGCATTGTTAACCTGACCGGCTCCAAACTCACCCTGACCGGCACATTCAATACCCCACAGTGCAACCAGGTTGTTATTGTTAAAAACGATGGCAACGACGCTGTGATCGGAACCTTCAATGGCATGCCAGAAGGCTATGTTTTTGTAAACTACCTGGGAAGCGGTAAAAATGTGTCTATTTCCTACGTAGGCGGCGATGGCAACGATGTGGTATTGATTGAGCGCGTTATTCCATTGATTGCATGCCCGGGCAATATCGCGAGCATCAATGCGCCTGGAGAATGCGGCAAAGCCATTCCGGTTATCGGATCTCCAAATATTGTAGAAAACTGCCAGTTCACCTTAACCAACGATGCACTCGGTTTTTACCCGATCGGCGTTACAGATGTTACCTGGGTGGTAACTGATGTTAACGGGAACTCAGCTTCCTGCGTTCAAACTATTACCATTACCGACGCAGAACACCCTGCATTTGTTTGTCCGGATAATATCCTGGTGCTCAACCAGGAAGATGTAGATTGTGGCGCCATTGTACATTTCACCTTGACAGCTACCGACAACTGTCCTGGTGTTCAGGTAGATCAGAATTATACCTCCGGCGATGTATTTGGCATGGGTATTACCTATGTGGAAGCAACTGCTACCGACGCTTCCGGTAACATTACCACCTGCGCATTCAAAATTACGGTTGATCCGCGTCCGGAAATTTGTAATGGTATTGACGACGACTGCGACGGTTATACCGATGAGCTGCAATCCTGGGACATCCAGAATAAAGTATTTGCGGCAGATGCCGCCGGCGCTAACCAATACGGTCAGAGCGTTGATATGAAAGGTGAATGGGCTGTGGTAGGTTCAAACCAGAAGAATGGTTCGAACGAACAAAAAGGTACTGCTTATGTGCTTCACCGCGATCCAGCTACAGGCAACTGGGCTCAGGTAGCTCAGTTCTTCCCTGACAATACCTCTGCCGGCGATGTGTTCTTTGGCAGCAAAGTGGCCATGGGTAATGGTTTTTGCGCGGTTTCTGCGCCCCTCGACGACGAGAACCTCGTGGATGCTGGCGCCATTTATATCTACAAATATGATGGTCCTAACCCAGGCGATTGGTCGTTCTACCAAAAAGTACCCGGAACCAGCGCCGGCGAACAACTGGGTAGCAGCCTGGATTACTTCAATGAACTGCTGGTTGCTGGCGCTATCCTGAATTCAGATGTTACACCTGAAGCAGGTGCGGCCTACCTGTATGCACAAATCCCTGCCGGTACCGGCAACTGGGGATTGGTGAAAAAACTCACAGCGCCAGACAGCAACCTGGGCGATCATTTCGGCTTTGATGTTGCGGTAAGCGGCGACCGTGTTCTGGTCACTGCAAAAGATGATGATGAAACAGGCGTAGATGCCGGTGCAGCCTATATTTTTGGCAAAGACCAGGGTGGCGCCAACAACTGGGGCTTGATCAAGAAAATCACGGCTTCTGATGCTGACGACGACGACAACTTTGGCGTAAGCGCTGATTTGGACGGAGGTTGGGCGGTAGTTGGTGCGAATAAAGACGACGATAAAGGGCCAGAAAGCGGTTCAGCCTATGTGTTCCACCAAAATGGCGGCGGACAGGGCAACTGGGGCCAGTACACCAAGATTACAGATTACAATGGTAAAAAAGGTGAACATTTTGGCTATTCAGTTTCCATTCAGGGTGAATACATTGCGATTGGCGCCCGTTGGAAACGCGTATTCCAAAGCCGGGCTGGCGCGGTATTTGTTTACCACAAAGAAGTGAATGGTTGGGCTGAATTTTCCATGCTCACCGACCCTGATAATCTGTACAACGACCAGCTGGGAAGCAGCGTTGCAATGGACAACTTCAACATCATAGCCGGTATTCCTGGTGATGATCTTCCACAGAAGGTGAATTGCGGTTCAGTATTGACTTTTGTGGGTGTTTGCGGCGATCAAAAGCCAAATCGTTTCCGTGATGAATCTGTTGTTGTGGAAAGCAAACAACTTTCCGCTCAATGCTATCCGGTTCCTTTTAGTCAAACCCTAACTATTCAGGTAGAAACTCCTCAAGCTGAAATGGTACAGATTCGGGTATTTGACGTTATGGGCAGAGAGGTTGCATTGTTATATAATGACTGGATGGATGGAACTCGGAGTATTCTTTGGAATGCTGCAGGAATTCCTTCCGGAACTTACCTGATCCGGGTGGCAACGGAACGTGAAACCATAACCCATACAGTTGTTCGAAACTGATGGTATGATCATTGATTGGATAAGGCGGCCATCCGCCTTATCCAATCAACACGTTTATTTATACTTAAAAATCAATGAAAACGCCGTGATCAACCAATCCTGGATTTTATCCCAGGCTTTTTAATCCTCATTCACCTAATTTTCTGTTTACATGAAAAGTACTTTTACGTATTCTTCCCTCATTGGATTCAATATCCGACTCCTCACCCTGTTGGGTATGGTTTTTTGTCTCCAGACCGGGAATCTTTCCGCCCAGTTAATCATTGATCCTGCCACGGTCGGCGGCTTTGAAAGCGGCCCTACTTTTGCAGATAATGGCTGGCAAGTGGCCAATGCAGGCGCAACCAACTCCTGGTATTTAGGTACGGTACCGGCTGGCTTTTTCAACCGCTCTGCCTATATTTCCAATGACGGTGGTGCTTCGCACGCTTACACTAGTCTTTTTTCCCCATCCGTGGTGCATTTCTATCGGGATGTTACCTTTCCTGCCGGGGTTATGACTTTTAACCTGAGTTTCAACTTTGTCGGTGATGGAGAAACCAACTGGGATGAATTGCTCGTAAGCTGGGCGCCTACTTATTTCTCTCCACAGGCCGGGAATATCAATTTGGGCACAGGTCTGCTTCCAGCACCTGCCGTCAATATTGCACGGATTGATAACCGAACCTCCGTCACTACAATCAATATTTCTTTTAATGGCGGCGCAGCACTTGGCAACTGTGAATCTGATGTTACCCGCAGGCTCATATTCACCTGGAAGACCGACCTTACCCAAGGTGACCAGCCTCCTGCAGCGATTGACAATATCCGTCTGGAAGGTACTCCTGCCATTCAGGCGAGCATCAACGATCCTTCTGACCGTTGTACTAATGCTGCGGATATGTCCTTCACCGGCTCACCCATTCCTTCAGGCGGTGCAATAGGTACTTTCTACAGTCAACCGGATGATGCAGTATTCATCAATACAGGTCCGGGTACAGCCCTGCTGGATGTTTCAGCAACTCCTCCCGGAGTATACAACGTTTTTTATGATTATGAAATGAACGGGTGTCTGTTCAGTGCCAATACGGTTGTAGAAATAAAGGGCGCACCCATGGCTAATGTAAAGCCAACGTTGATCAATTGCGTGGAACCTGGTACTGAGCTTCAGCTTTCCGCTATGTTCGATACTATAGGGAATACCCCCGGCGGTGCATTCTCATTGCTGAGTGGGCCGAGCGGCCTGGCTTCAGATTCGACGCTGATCGTTCCCCCGGGTGGAGGTTGTTATCAACTGCGTTATACGGTGACAGATAATCCGAATGGTTGTCCGGGTGGCCCCTTCATCGATGAAGCCCACCTACAGATTACGGTGCCACCAACACCTGAATTCGAAGTTTTAGGCGCCTCAACCCCTGCTTGCACTACGGACAATTCAGTACCGGTGGAGATAACACGCACCAGCACGGGGGCGATGCCGGTATTAACCTTAAATGGAGATACCATTTCATTCGGTTTAATTGACCTTCCAGCACCATCAGGTGTAGGATCAATAACCTACAAGTTTTGTCTTACGGAGACTTCAGTCGTACCGCCTTCCTCTTGTGGACCTTCATTGCCGGGAGCTAAATACGATACTTGTGTAGCCAGAATCTGCAGAAATATTGTAGTATTTAATGATGGCCAGGACTGTGGGGCAGATGCTCCCTTCCCCAGCGAATGCCCACCGGATTTTGATGCAACGGATGTATGTGACGTGGAATCCAATTCCAGTCTGAACCTCTCTTGCAGCTTCTTTACCTTAACTGGTCCCAACCTGATAGAGGCAACATTGACTCCGATTGATGCGATAGCCACTTGCGACCAGGAAGAAGTGTGTCTGGACTGGGAAGGTACTTTGCCCGGAGTATTAGGCGATATTGCAGCAGGTGGCCCAACGCTTTCACAGTTGAATCCTGCAACCGAGATCATCTGTGATATCATCACTTTTGAAATCTGTATTCCACTCCCGCTCGTTCCGGATATTTGCATCGACCCGATCCCGCTGGGCTCCTGGGAAGACTATTGCGACCAAACCATTGGTCAAATAATTTTTGGTATCCTTGGCGATCTGCTGGGCGGCGATGGCGGTGGCGGTACGATCGTTGCGGATACCGACGGTGATGGAAACTTCGACTATGCTGCCTACGATTATAACTTCCCTGCACAGAGCAATGATGCCAATGAAGAGCCTGCCTGTGTGCCTAATAACGTAACCACTCCTCAGGGAACTATTACAGTGCGCAATGTGGTTTCCTGGCCTTTTGCACCGGAAGGTGTTTGCGGGGTAGTTACCTCCCAGGAGATCAATCTGCTGGAACTTTTACCGATCGGAGCCATTCCACTGGTTGGTATTATTGTGGAAGACCTGCTCGCAGCGGCTTCCTGTAATGTAAATCTGGTATTCTCCGACGAGGAAACAGTAGAGATTCCGGTACTTAATAACAAACCGCCGGTATTTGCCAATTGTAATGAAGCCGGGTATGTATTCTCGGAAGATAACTCCTGTAATACAGAAGCCAACTGGTCTATCCCGATCGCTTATGATGATTGCTATGGCGGGGTATTGCCATACATTGGCAGAACCAGCACCGTGAATACCTCCTTTTTCAGTGGGATTCCAACCCCCTTGGTAGATACCACACAGTCCGGGGTTTATCAAACTTTCGGGCCGCTTCCAGGCTCCGATCTGCCTAACGACAGTTTCCTGGTAGTATACACTGCCTATAACTGTGCAGGTGTTCCCTCTACCTGTAGTTTTGTCGTTGAGGTAACTTCAGGCGATCCGATTCTGGAATGTCCAAAGAACCTGACCGTGAAATCTGACGTAGATCAATGTCAGGCCATGGTAACTGGCCTTGCTCCACTTCAGGGCATTGGCTGTAATACGGTGATTAATTATCTCGTCGATTATGATGTAACAGGCTACGTGGATGTTTCAACGAGTTCTCCGGTCACCCCAACAAATGTGCATAATGATGCCAGTGGTTTATCCTATCCGGTTGGGACAACGGAAATTACCTACCACTTGTTATCAGATATCAACGGTGATGGAGATACTTCTGATTATAATGAGAAGCAGCAATGCATGTTTACGGTGACGGTGGAAGACAGGCAAAAGCCAGAAGCAATCTGCATCAACCGTGATATTCAGTTGGACAATATGGGGATGGTGGTGATCAATGCCGTAGATATGAACGACGGTGTTCCGTTTGTGGATGGCGGAAGCACGGATAACTGTGGTGTTGAGTCTATTCTGATTGCACGTCCGGGGGGGACCTACGGCCCCAGCATCACCTACGATTGTGACGATGAGGGTGGCAATTTCGTTAACCTGCAGGTAACAGATATATACGGCAATGTAAGCAACTGCCTGGCCTATATTAAGGTACGCGATTTCTTCGACGGCTTCAAAATCAGTTTTGCTTTGCCAGAGTTGTGTCTGGAAGCCAACAATCCTGAGCAGTTTGATTTCAACAATTACATGAACATTACCCTGCCAAACGGCACCAGCATTCGTCACAGTGAAGTGGAGAACCACCCATTGTTGGGTGATGCCATTGGCGCCTGGGGTATTTCAGCCTTCCTGCCTTCCGTAAACTCTCCTTCCGTTGATCCGGGTACGATCACCCCGGATGGCGTTTACACTCCTGGCACTGGATCTGGTTATGTTACCATTTCCTACGTACTGGTACTCCCTGGATTTACTCCTCCGCCGAATGGTAACATGCCGCTGGCTACTTGCTTTGAAATTGCACACACTACATTTGAACTGCGTCAGCCTCTGGTGATGGGTTCTCCGGAATGTCAGTGCGTCGAAGAGCTGGAACGTATCGTAGATCTGGATACAGTACGTGGTGGACTTGAGCCTTATCGTATTCAATATTCTGGTGTACGTTTGGATGTTGACGGCGACGGCGATGCGGATGATCAGGACGGTATTTACACATATGATGCTGCGAATGGACATGATATAACCGACTTTAAGCAGTATCTCGGTCAACTGCGTGTGGTATACACCCAGCCGGTTTGGTCCTTTACCATCGTGGATGCCCGCGGTTGTGAAATATTCCGCTCAGGTTCCTGTGACAATGATGATGTAACCGAAGGGCCGCAAATTGTTTGCCCGGCTTCCAACCATATCCTCACAACGGAAGAGTTCCTGTGTGAAAGTCAGTACACCTGGCAGCACCCTACTCCAAGTGATAATTGTGCTGTAACATTGTACGATATGCGTATCCAGAACCCGGATGGCACTATTGAAGGTCCGGTGAACCTGAACGCTATCCTGTATGCGCCACCATTGAGCTACTACAATCCGTTCCCTCCAAACAACCCTCCGTTCCCGGATTCTTTCTACTATCATACCTATGATTTTGAGCTGGGCTTGTCTGTAATCACCTACTATGCAGAAGATGCATTGGGTAACTTTACCACTTGCTCCTTCCAGATTACAGTTTCTGACAATGATCCTCCGCATTTTATTAACTGCCCGTATCCGCCGGTTGTACAAAATGCCGAGTCCGGCCACTGTGATGCATATGTCAATTTCACATTGCCACTGGCCACAGACAACTGCGATAATACGCCTACAGTTGTCCAAATAGATCAGACAGGCCTGAGCACAGGCAGCCGTTTCCCGGTAGGTACCACCATTATGTACTGGGAGGCGAGAGACAACTTTGACAACAAGGATACCTGTCAGGTCAAGGTAATTGTAAATGACTACTGGCAAGATCCATTGCTGACCTGCCCGGCCAATGTGGAGAAAAACAACGATCCATGGCTTTGTGGTGCGGTGGTCAATAACATTGCGCCGGTGGTAGATGGTCCATGTAAGAACAACTATGGCGTAACCTATACCATTTACGGTGATGCCGCCCTTACCCAAGTGAAGGATTGCGGTGTAACCAATGCCAGCGGCGAATTCTTTGACGTGGGCGATTCCTGGGTGAAGTACACGGTTCAAAATCAGCCGCTGCTGCTGATTACCGAAGTAAGTCAGTCAGGTGCAGTAGACCGTTTGGAAATTTCGAACCTCGGTCCTGCAGACATTGATATCTCCTGCCTGTTGGTGAACCGTATTTCAGTGGATCCTTCAGCCAACCAAACCATCGGCCCGGTTACTTTGCTACCTTCACTGGCTGGCACTATCCTGCCGGTAGGTGGAACCAAGGTGTTTGACTTTGCCTTCAACGGCTCTGCTAACATGCCGGCTTGCTACACCATTTCCTACATGGGAACCATCTTTGACGAGGTTTCTACTAATGGTTATGCAGGTTGCAACGGTTTCACTGGCCTGCTTAATGGCGGCGATGTGATCCGTAAGTGTGAAGATGATACTGATACTGCAGCTGATTGGGTATTGGCACAACCTTGCTACCCGCTCACCATTGGCGCTATCAACCAGGATCTCGAAGTAATGGCAGATAATGGAACGCAGACATCGCTGCAATCCATCGAGCCTAATAAAGTATCCTGCACCTTCAAGGTAACAGTGAAAGATGCCGAAAATCCATTCTGTGGCAAGCTGACCAGCAACACCACTTACAATGGCGCAGGCATCCCGAATATCAGCGCAGCTACCTGCAACCGTTCTACGATCACCATCCCGCCAGGCAACTGCATCATTGGCGATATCGTGTTCAACCGCACGGGTACAGCTACGCCTCAGAACTCTACGATGACCCTGATTAGCCCTAAAGGCATCAAGGTGGTAATTACTGAGCTTCCCGACGATTCCCTGTCTACACTCTTCGCACAAAAAGCCGAAGGCACCTGGACGCTGGATGTGGTACCATTCCCTGGCCAGACTCCAACCATTACCGGTTGGTCGCTGACCGTTAACTGTATTGCTCCATTCGATGTGCCTAATCAGGTGTTGCCTAACCAGGCAGGACAGTGTGGCGCGCCATTCACCTGGACGCATCCATGGTTTGTAGACAATTGCTTCAACGGAACGATCTCTGTTGCTTACACTACCAATAACGCAGCGTGCAAGCCAACTGACGGTGTTCTGTTGGGTCGCGGCGGTTATGTCAATACCCAATTCTTCTGTGTAGGCACCACGCAGGTTACCTATACCCTGACTGACGCTGCCGGAAACGTATCAACCTGCGGATTCTCCGTTACGGTGAACGATGTGGAAAAACCATTGGTAACATGCCCTCCTACCAAATTTATCAATCTGGATGGCGGTGCATGCGGCGCGTTTGTGAATTACAACCCGGCGTTCGCTGCCGACAACTGTGCGGTGGTTGATACCACGATGACGCCTCCATCAGGCTCCTGGTTCGATATTGGCAACCATTTGGTAACCATTGTGGTAACCGATGCTGCCGGCAATACCCGTTCTTGCACCTTTGCGGTGAATGTGATTGAATACGTACCAACGGACTTCAACCTGATTTGCAATGACCTGAGCCATGTATCCATGGATGCAACCTGCGTATTTGTGCTCAATGCTGATGAGGCATTGGAAGGTGACAACTACCATTGCTACGATGATTACATCATCACGGTGAAAAACCAGGCCAACCAGCCAGTGGGCAACATCTTTGGTTCGGCAGATATCGGCAAGACCTTTACCATTACGGTGAAGGACCCGGAAACAGGTAACTCCTGCTGGTCGCTGCTGAAAATTGAGGATAAACTTGTTCCGGCGCTCACTTGCCCGGCCGATATTACCATTGCTTGCTCTGAAAGCACTTCAGTTGCACACACCGGTAATGTCAACATCCAGGATTGCAGCGCTACTACTACAGTAATTGATGATGAATACACCGATTTCGGTCAGTGCAACAACCCGCGCGGTGAAATCGTTCGTACCTGGATTGTTACAGATGCCTGGGCAAATCAGGCGGCCTGTTCACAAACCATCACCATCACTCCGTTCAGTCTGAACGATGTTGTATTCCCAACGGATGTAACGATAAACTGCGAAACGGCATACCTGAACACTGCTGCAACGGATCCGGACAACACCGGCCGTCCAAGCATTAATGGATTCCCAATCGGTGTTGGTGGTCTTTGCACCTCTTCGATCAGCTATACCGACGAGCGTTTTGAAATCTGCCCTGGCAGCTACGAAATCCTGCGCACCTGGAAAGTTCGTAATACCTGCTTCCCGGTTGCTCCGGACAACCCGATCTCTCACGTTCAGGTGATCACGGTATCTGATCTGGGTGGACCAGTGTTTGCATGCCCGCCAACAGTAACCGTATCTACCAATCCGTTCCAATGCTGCTCCAATACAGCATTGCCAGATATGATTGTGTCTGAAGGTTGCTCCCATATCCTTGATTTGGAAGCTAAACTGACCGGCGTGAATCCGAACAACGGAAATATCATCACGTTCACTGTAGGAGGCTCATTGGCTGATTTCCCGGGCAACAACTACTGGAACCCAGACACCATGGCGGTGTTTGGCTACACTCAGTGCCTGCCAATTGGTACCTATAATGTACGCTACAAGGCAACAGATGAATGCGGTAATACCTCTTTCTGTAACTTCCAACTGAAAGTAGCTGACCTGGTTCCACCTGCAATTTCCTGCGATCAGGTAACTCAGGTGGCACTTACTGCCGATGGCATGGCCATCGTACCAGCGGCTAACTTCGATGACGGTACTACTGATAACTGCTGCGCGCCTACTCTGGATGTGCGCCGTATGAATTCCAATACTTGCACCGGTACTACTTTCGGACCGGATGTTAAGTTCTGCTGTGAAGACATCGGCGATACTATTCTGGTGGTACTCCGTGCCCGCGACTGCTACGACAACGTGAATGAGTGTATGGTGTCTGTACTGGTTGAAGACAAAATCAAACCTGCTTGCCAGCCTCCAGCAAACGTATCAGTAAACTGCGAGAACTTCGATCCAAGTCTGTGGAGCTACGGTATCCCGGATGTGCTCGACAATTGCTGCCTGGATAACACCAAATCCTACCAGAGTCAGATTGGCTTAACTCATTCTGTGAACTACGCTTTGTTCGACACGGTTTGTAACAAGGGCACGATCACGCGCACCTTCCGTGCGTTCGACTGTTCGGGCAACTCCAGTCAGTGCACACAGCGGGTGTTTGTCAACTACCTGCAGGACTACTACGTGAAGTTC
>DATGWL010000147.1:0-51291 GCA_035299505.1 Saprospiraceae bacterium
TGCCGATACCGTCTGAAAGGAACAGAAAAGCAGGCAGTGTGAAGACCACACCGGCAGCCACAGATTCGCCGGCAGAGCCAGCTGTCTGGATGATATTGTTTTCCAAAATAGTGGTGCCAAGGAATTTGCGCCCCAAAGAGATCGCAAGCACCGCAATGGGGATAGACGCCGAAACAGTTAGGCCGGCTTTCAGAGCCAGGTATACGGTTGCAGCGCCAAACAAAATCCCAAAAAGGGAACCCAGAACAATTGCCCGAACGGTAAATTCTTTTACCGAGACATTTTCTGAAGGTATGTAAGGTTTGAAGTCTTGGTTGGCCATACGCAATTAAGAGGGTTTGACTGTTCAAGTGATGCGGCGAAAGGTAGGCGAATTTTGAAATTCCAAGTTACATACAATGAATTCATGCCATTATTCGTAATGTAATTCCTTCCTGGGAAGTTCTCGTTCGGAACAACTTGCTACCTTTGCACAAAATACTCCCAATTCGTATGCAAAAACGTGTTTTTTTACTCCAAATGCCAGTCAGGTGGGTTGTGCTGCTTGGCTTTTTCACTTTGCTCGTCTCAAAAACCTCTGCACAGGACAAGCATTTTACGCAATTTTATGCCTCACCACTAACTTTAAATCCTGCGCTCACAGGCGCCATGGATGGTAGTTACCGGGTAGGCGCTATTTATCGTGATCAATGGAGAAAAGTACTTGACAACCCGATTAAGACTTTTTCCATGGCTGCAGACCTGCGTTTTGAGGCCAACAGAAAACGTAATACAGAGGATGCCTTTGGATTGGGGATTATGTTTTTCAATGATCAGGTAAGCGTAATTGATTTCAATACGACCCAAATTGCCGTTTCGATGGCATATCACAAAGCATTGGGCATTAACCAGGACCAGTTCCTTACCCTGGGTATTCAGGGAGGCCTGACTCAGCGCAATGTGAACTACGAGACACTGAACTTCCATGATGAGTTTAATGGTACCACTGGTTACACCCTGGGATCAAGCGAATTATTGCCAGCCAACAACTTCTCTTTTCCGGATTTGAATGTTGGTCTGAACTATACATCTACCTTTGCGGAAGAAGGTCGCTTTTTTGCAGGTGCTTCTTTGCACCATATCCTGCAACCAAAGGTTTCCTTTTACGAAGACCCTACCAATATCACGGTAAAACCAGGTGGCAAGCTTTATCCAAAAGCGAACGTACAACTGGCTGCCAGTATTCCATTCGATCGCAGTAACCGTATTTCCATGCAACCCAGGGTGCTTGCAGCCCTTCAGGGCCCGCACATGGAAATTAATGCAGGCACAAACTTCCGCTTCGCATTAGGGCAATATGGCAGTTCGGCATTTCACTTTGGCGCCTGGGCCCGTCCGGTTAGAAATGACGGCGGTTTTGGCTTTGATGCAGTGGTTGCATTGGTGGGCCTGGAAGTAAATTCCATGCTTTTTGGCCTGAGTTACGACCTCAACACCCGAGCTTTGCAGGCAGATCAGCGGCAAGGCGCGGTGGAAATTTCCATTTCTTATATGGGTAATTACGACAACCAGAAGATTCTTTGTCCAAAGTTCTAAACACATTTACCCCAAATAACCCAACCCCAAAACCAGCTTTCATTGCATGAGTAATAATATAGTTGCCATTATAGGACGCCCCAATGTGGGCAAATCGACCCTTTACAACCGCCTTGTTGGCGGAAGGGATGCCATTACCGATGACTTTTCCGGTGTTACGCGCGACCGCAAGTACGGATACTGTGAATGGGGAGGCAAACGTTTCACCGTGGTAGACACCGGAGGTTTTGTGCATGGCTCCGACGATGTGTTTGAGGCGGCTATTCGCTCTCAGGTTCGTATTGCTACTGAAGAAGCTGCTGCTATCATCTTTCTGGTGGATGCTCAAACCGGCATTACCGACCTCGATGAAAGTATGGCCAAGTGGTTGCGTCGTTCGTCCAAACCCGTTTACCTGGTGGTGAACAAAGCTGATAACCATAAGGAGTTGCTGGCTGCCAATGAATTCTGGGGGCTTGGTTTTGAAAACACTCTCTTCATCTCCGCTATCAGCGGCAGTGGTACCGGTGATTTGCTGGATGCCATCATTGATCATATTGATAATGAGGAAGAGCTGGAAACAGAACTGCCAAAATTTGCCATCATTGGCAGACCCAATGTGGGCAAGTCTTCTCTCCTGAATGCCCTGCTTGGTGAAGAGCGCAACATAGTTACACCAATTGCCGGCACTACCCGGGATACGATTCACTCGGTGTACAATAAATTTGGTAAAGAGTTCGTACTGATTGATACTGCTGGTATTCGGAAAAAATCAAAGGTTGAAGAAGACCTGGAATTTTATTCCGTGATGCGGGCTATCAAAGCACTGGAAGAATCGGATGTGTGTTTGCTGGTGCTCGATGCCATGCAGGGGCTTGAAGGTCAGGATTTGAACATTCTGCGTTTGGCCCAAAAGCGTCACAAGGGCATTGTTATTTTGGTAAACAAATGGGATTTGGTGGAGAACAAGCAAACCAATACCACCCGCGATTTTGAAGCCGCCATCAAACGCAAGCTGGCGCCATTTGATGATGTGCCCATTTTGTTTATCTCGGTTAAGGAAAAACAGCGCATTTTTCAGGCCGTTGAAGCAGCTATGGAGGTTTATGCCAATCGAACCCGACGAGTTAAGACTTCTGAATTAAACGATCTGATGATGCAAATTATTGAGGCTACGCCGCCGCCATCAGTACACGGGCGTTTCCCCAAGTTCAAATACGTTACTCAATTGCCAACCCACTACCCTTCCTTTGTGTTTTTTGTCAACAACCCCAACTGGGTGCGGGATTCGTATAAACAGTTCCTGGAAAATCAGTTACGCAAAAATTTTGACTTCAAAGGCGTAACGATGGAGGTTTATATGCGTTCCAAATCATAGCCACCTCTGGCGCCCAAAAAACCTACAAACAATAAACACATGATGAAGCGTTTGATCCTTTTTCTACTACCTCTGCTGTTTGTTTCAGCATGTAAAGATGAACCCGAACAAATTCCGGCTTACCTCAAGATCAACCCATTTCAGGTAACTGCCCCGGGAGGCGCATCCTGGCAAGCTATTACCGACGGATGGCTATATGTAAACGGAGAATTTCTGGGCGCGTACACCCTACCTGCCACAGTACCAGTGCTGGCTGAAGGCGATACAGAAATCATACTTTTCCCCGGGGTTAAGGAAAATGGTATAGAAGCAACTCCGAATATCTACCCTTATCTGAAACGTTTCACCAAAAATTACAACCTCGTGGCTGGTCAAACCACCACCATCCAGCCTTCTACAGAATACGAAACAGGTATTAAATATGGATTTGGTATTGGCAGGGGCGATTTCGATGGTGGTTCCTCCATTGGTCTTGAAAACAGAGACGGGGATGGGGAAGTTAACGTTGAGTTGAGTCAGGATAATTCATTCGCAGGTCAGTGCCTGATTATGCGGGCAGATACAGCTCATCCAATTATGGACGTAGCCACAGAACTAATGAAGGATTTGCCATATTTGGGAGCTCCTGAAGTCTGGCTGGAACTACACTATAATGCTGATGTACCGTTTTTTCTGTATCTCCTGAACGGAAACCCGGAAAATACCCAAAAGGTTTATCAGTTCAACACAACAGAAGGCTGGAATAAGATTTACATAAACCTGACCCAACACATTGTAAATACCGGCTTTGCTGATCACCGGCTTTACTTCCGGTTAAGTTTACCCAGAGATAACAGTGGAAACTACGAACAAATAAATGGCACAGTAAGGCTGGATAATATCCGGGTTGTGCACTTTTGAAGACGGGTAAGAGCATGAAACTGCGAAAACGCCACACTTTTTACTACGGCGTCGCCGATTTTATCATGGCGATGCTGGCCTGGGCACTGTTTTTCCTTTACCGGAAAAATCTGGAAGGAGCTGAAATGGCCCCTCAGATTTTTGATGATCCAAACTTCTACCTGGGTATATTCATCATTCCAACCGGTTGGGTACTGCTTTACAGTATCTTCGACCATTACAAGGATATCTACCGGATAGCCCGGTTGAATACTCTAACCAACACGTTTCTGGTAACCTTCCTAGGCGTTACCTTCCTGTTTTTCACGCTGATCCTGGACGACGTAGTAAGCGATTACAAGACCTATTACAGGTCATTTTCCACGTTGTTCTTCATGCATTTTCTGTTGACTGCCACTTCCAGAATGATTTTGCTTACAAGAGCAAGCAGGCGACTGAAGGCCGGGAAAGTCACATTCAACACCTTGCTCATCGGCGGGAATCACAACGCACTGGAACTGTACCAGGATATCGCCCTGCGGGAAAAAGGACTGGGTAACAGGTTTGTAGGCTTCATCGACACCAATGGTGGCAGCGAACAGGTGCTTACAGAGCATCTGCCTATGCTGGGGAAAATCCCGGATCTGGCCAATGTTATTCGCGAACACCAGGTGGAAGACATTATCATAGCCATTGAAACCTCAGAACATAACCGCCTCAAAAACATACTCAATATCCTCTTTGATTTCGGTGATCAGATACTGGTAAAAATCATCCCGGACATGTACGACATACTGCTTGGGACGGTTAAAATGAACCACGTTTATGGAGCAGTATTGATTGAAATCCGACAGGAGCTGATGCCCAAATGGCAAAGAACCATTAAAAGAGGCATTGATGTGCTGGTGAGCGGCCTGGCACTGACCATACTCTCACCCTTGCTGCTGTACATCATGATCCGGGTACGCATGTCAAGCCCGGGGCCGATTTTTTTCGCACAGGAGCGCATGGGACAAAATGGCAAGCCTTTTACCATTTTCAAGTTCCGGTCTATGTACACTGATGCGGAGAAATTTGGCCCTCAGTTGTCGCACGATGGCGATCCTCGTTGCACCCCCTGGGGGGCTGTCATGCGCAAATGGCGTTTGGATGAAATCCCCAATTTCTGGAATGTGCTGCGAGGAGATATGTCGTTGGTGGGGCCACGTCCGGAACGCAAACACTTTATTGATCAGATTCTGGAGGAGAACCCTCAGTACCGGCACCTGTTGAAGGTTCGGCCGGGCATTACCTCCTGGGGGCAGGTCAAATACGGATATGCCTCTAATGTGCAGGAAATGCTGCAACGCTTGCGCTTCGACCTGCTTTACATTGAAAACATGTCGCTGGCGTTAGATTTTAAAATCATGTTTTATACAGCGTTGGTGTTATTGCAAGGCCGAGGAAAGTGAGCACCTTATATGCGCTCCAACACCACGGCGTACCCCTGCCCTACCCCGATACACATGGTGCAAAGCGCGTATCTTCCGCCAGTTCTTTCCAACTGACGTGCCGCTGCAAGAATGATACGTGCGCCGCTCATGCCCAGTGGGTGCCCCAGAGCGATAGCCCCTCCGTTGGGATTGATGCGAGGATCGTTATCAGCCAATTCCAGGGCTCTGGTGCAAGCTAATACCTGGGCCGCAAAGGCCTCGTTCAGCTCAATCACATCCATTTCCGACAGGTTTTTACCAGCTTTTTGAAGCGCTTTCCGGGAGGCGCCTACCGGGCCAATACCCATAATCCTTGGCTCAACCCCCACCACAGCCGAACTCATAATTCGTGCCAAGGGTTTAAGTCCGTGTGTTTTTAATCCTTGTTCCGAAGCCATCAGCAATGCCGCAGCACCATCGTTCAAGCCTGAAGCATTACCAGCCGTAACAGTTCCATCTTTTTTGAAAGCTGGCCGGAGAGTAGATAAAATTTCCAGACTCGTATCCGGTTTGATAAACTCATCCTGATCCAACAATTGAAGGTCTTTTTTGCCTTTAGGCACTGAAATCGGAGCGATTTCCTGAGCCAATACTCCGTTGGAGCGTGCCTGTGTGGCTTTTTGTTGGCTCCAAAGGGCAAACTTGTCCTGGTCTTCCCTGGAAATACCGTACATATCCACCAGATTCTCAGCAGTCATACCCATGGCATCAGTGCCATACATGGCTTGCATTTTGCTGTTCACAAACCTCCATCCAAAACTGGAATCAAACATTTGTGCATCTGTACCGAATGGTTTGCTGGTTTTACTAATTACCCAGGGAGCTCTGGTCATACCTTCTACCCCTCCGGCAATCCACAAGTCGCCGTCTCCGGCTGCCACGCCCCGATGCGCATGAATGACAGCAGACATACCACTGGCACAAAGTCGGTTAACGGTTTCTCCAGGTACTGAAATGGGAAGACCCGCCAGCAAAAGTGCCATGCGGGCTACATTCCTATTGTCTTCACCAGCCTGGTTGGCGCATCCGAGCACCACATCAGCTATAGCCGCCGGGTCAATTTCAGGGTGCCGACTCATCAGTGATTGAATAACATGTGCGGCCAGATCGTCGGTTCTAACGGGCGCCAGCATGCCGCCAAAATTACCAATTGGCGTGCGGATACCATCTATGATGTAAGACATTGGTCAGGAAAAGGTAGTTGCAATAAGTTGGTAAAAGCATAACGCCCGGCGCTTCTCAGCGATTCGGGCGTTATGTGAGGAACAAAGGTGGAGACTACTTTATTGATCAAAAAAAGAGTCGTACTGGTTGCCGCCGCGCTCCTGTTTCGTAGGTGTTTTAATTGGTGCATTGAGGTCCAGCGTTTCAGCCGGGCTGCTGGCTTTGGCCACAATCTTGTTTTTGTCGCCGCCCAGCAGGAAAGAAACGCCTTCTTTTTCCCATTTATCGAGCATAGCCAGGCCCTCTTCTTCGAATACGCCATTCTGGAGGTCGATACCATCCATAAAGTTTTTAGACATATCCATGAAGCGCTCCATTTCGCCAACTTTCTGACCCACATCTTCAGCCATAGCTTCCAGGGCCATGTCGTACATGTATTTTTTATCGGAGTTGCCGCTCAGAATATTCATGGCTGAGCGCATAGCAGAATGGCTGGCTTTGATGGCTTTATACTCCTGCTCCTTCACTACCACCTGATCACTCAGGTCTTCGAGCATGATTTCGGAATTCTCATACATTTTGGTCAACACCCGGTACAACACTTCCATTCGCTTGTAAAGGTCTTCCAGTTTAACGTTGGAATCCTGCAAACGACCGGCTTTGCGTGCCTGCAATACCATCATGGCTTCCTTGCCTGTTTCCTTGGCTTTGCCCGCCAGGTTCAGGTTATTCTGGATGTTGCGCTGGTTTTGCCGAATCATCTCAGACAGTTTGTACATCTGTCCTTTGAGGTTGCTGATTTGGCTGTTCATTTTGCCCAGATTGTCTTTCAAATCCTCAATATAACTTTTCAGGATGCCAATCGGATCAATTTGCACAAAGATGCCGGTGATCCAGCGCATGATGGATTTGTACACATACCAGACAAGGTTGCGCATTTTAGGGTCCAGCACCATGTAAACCACGGCGGCCAAAGCTGCCAGCAGGCCGGCAAGGTAAAGGGTGTTGGAAGCCAGCTTGATGAGTGTTGGCAATGCCTGATAGAGCAAAAAACCGCCACCCAATACAATAGCGGCCATAAACAAAGCTCCGGTTACTCCTTCCGGACGCTCCCAAAATGATTTGGGCTTAATCGGTTGCATATCCATGTTCTGTTGTGATTTCGTTGTTGAATGATGGGTTGAATGTAGGTTAGCTTCTGAAAATTCCCCGGAAAAAACCGGAAACCACTCTTCGGAACTTGTCGTTGAAGGCAAATAAAAGAATAAATGCGAACACAAACAACCCAAAAAAACTGATAAAAATTTTCAGGAGTTTGAATACCAGCCAAAGTGCAATCAGACCGGCCAGAAAGACAAAGAATGGATTTTTAAGCAAGTCGTTCATCTAGACACTTATTTCAGGTATTGTTGAATTTTTTGAAGATCATCCTGAACCTGGCTGTAAACCGATTGGAAGGTGGTTTCAAAATCGGCCCTCGTGGCCTCAATTTTCAGGGTGCTGTCTGTAATTTCCTGCCTGATTTGTTCGCTCCGCAAACGATGTTGCTCAATTTCATCCGTGAGTTGCTTGATTTGATTGGCCTTTTGCTGCATGACCGCTTCCAGGTTTTTAGCCTCTTCCTCTCTGTTGCCCACCAGTTTGGCTACCTGTTGCGCGTGTGCCTCAGAAAAATGCTGCTTTTCTGTATTCAAAACACCCAGGTAGTGCTGTACGGATTCGGCCAGCCTGGACGCTGTTGCACCCATTGTTTGGGCCATGGCATATGCCGACTGGTATCGGGTTTGCTCGTCCATGGGCATTTTAGCCAAATTTTTTAGTGCCTGACGAAATTCAAAATAGTCAAACCCTTCCTGATTATTTCGTTCCAGGGCTGCCGCAAGGGCATCCAGGAACTTATCACTTACACTTCCGGGAACTGATGCAGGCGTTTGCCGGACTGGTTCTGTTGTAGTGTTGGTGCTGGTATTGGGTTGTTCAGTAGCGCCGCCAGTATTGGTGCTTGCCTGTTCATCCTCTACGATGAAAACCGATTTGAATTTTTTCAGGAACTCGCTCATATTTTGTAGATACCTTCACTGAGAAGTGATGCAAAAGTGGTCCGGCAAATGTACGGCAAATCAATTTCGTCGGCGACAATCCGGGAAATTCAGACTAATAATTAGTTTTGATCCGACGAACTTATTTTTAACCGGATGCAGAAAAGTCATCACGGCAGGAAAAACGCACAATAAAATGTAATTTTACTTTCATTTGTACCCTGAATTAAAACAAATCCTATGGCAAACTCGCCCGTCTTCGACACCATTCGGCAGTATATCAGTGAGGGAGAAACCGGAAAGGCTCTTCAAACCTTTATCGGTCACTTAGAATCTGAGCATACACACTCCCAACTGCTTAAAGCATTGCGGATTGCGCAGGGCAATTTCCATACGGTGCAACGGAAAGAAGGTAATGGCATATTAAACTTCCAGGAAGCCCGAAGTGAATATGCCCGGATCAATGAAGTCATGCTGAATATGCTGGACGAGATTCGATCCAATCCATCAGGGAGCAATACTTCTGCCAAACCGCTGGTGCGGGTATGGATAGCAACAGCAGGTTTGCTGGTAGGACTGGTTGTTTTGGCAATATATTTTCTGCTTCCAAACTCCGGCAAGGTTGCCAGTACTCCTGGTCTGCAATGTCCGGAATTCAAGTTTGGGGTCAGGAAAGTCATGGTGTTACCTTTCCAAAAACTGGGTGGTGAAGATTCCAGGCCAGATTTAAGTTTGCAAACCCGGATTCAAGACCTGACAGAACGCAATCAATTGGCCACAGAAGTCAAACTGGTAACTGCTGACAAACCAGAATTAATTAAGCCTGGCAGTGCCAGAGAAGGCGCAGCACTGGGCATAGCCTGTGAGGCCGACCTGGTTATTTGGGGCGAATATGAAAAATTTGCAGATTCTATTTCTGTAGACATAAGGTATGCCTTCACAGCAGCCGACTGGCCGGCCGGCATTGCTTCTCAGACCTTTAAAAACGTCAGCGAGATTAAAACCGATCAGATGAAGATCAGTAATTTTGACGAGGCGGTGCTTCGGCTTTGTACAGCTCTTGCACTACATGCAAATCGCATGGATCTGGCTGAAAAATGGCTCATGAAACAACCCAACGCCAATGCGCGGGAGCAGGCGTGGAAGCAACAACTTCAGGATGCCCGGAAATAAGCCTGTTACATTTTGCCGGAAGCAATTTTCTGTTCCAGCGCCGGGGTGCGGCGAATATTATAAGCCTTTTTCCAATATTCCACCGCCTGGGCAGCTTGCCCCTGAATAGCCATGGCATCACCCAGATGCTCCAGGATACCGGGATGTTGGTCTCCGCCTTTGGTTAGTGCCTTTTCATATCTGGCAATGGCGCCGGCAAAATCCTTCTTTCCCATCAGCGCCAATCCCACCTGATCAGTCATATCCAGGCGCAGACCCTGGTTGTTTGCTGTCATGAGCAGACCCTGTTCCAGCTGGTTTAGTGCATCCTCATATTTGCCCTTAACATTAGCGGCCATACCATAATAATAGTAGGCTTTAGGCTGGTTAGGGAAAGCGTCAATGGCTTTTTCTGCGGTGGAAAGCACCTCTGAGAAATCGCCTTGCGCAAGCAAAAGCTCCAGCGTGTTATCCCAAACCGCAAACACTGAAGGATTGAGCTTGATACATTTTTTATAGCGATCCAGCGCCTCTGCCGGCTGATTGGTATGGTAAAACAAATCACCTGATAAGCTCCATGCCTTGGCATCGTCTGCATGATGTTTTTCCAGTAAAGCGCCGAGTTCCAGAATAGGTTGTTTCAGAGTGGCTCCTTCCGGAGTGTTTAGCTTAGCAAAATAAGGCATCAAAGCCTTCACTTTTTCATCAATGGGCACTTTGGGGTCGTCAAACAGGCTTTTATACGCTACCAGTTTGTTTACATCGCCGTTGTCTTTGCCCCCGCCTGCCAGTGCCATTCTGGCGGCTGAATTATCGGAATCAATCCTGAGGATTTCCTCATAGGTCTGACGGGCGGCATTCTTGTCGCCAATCTTGTCATAATAATTTGCCAGCTCAACGCGGTATTTAAGTTCGTCGGGGAACGCATCTACAAGTCGCTTGTATTCTGCTGCAGCCTTTTTCAAGTCGCCCAGACCAACGTAGATGACATGCTTTTTGAAAACTATTTCTTCAGAAATGCCCGTCAGCTCTTCCCACTTATCCAATGCCTTAAGCGCTTTTTTAGGCTCTTCATTCTTAAGACAGAGATATGCCAGCTGCTCGTGAAATTCGGGCGTTTTGGGGAATCGTTTTACCAGTCCTTCATACACCAGCATAGCGTCTTTAAGCCGACCAACTTTTTCCAGCAAATCGCCCTGATAAACGGCATACCACTCATTTTCAGGAGCCAGTGTAACAGCTTTGGTGATGGCATCCAAGGCAGATGGAAGGTCGCGAAGTGCCGTATGGGTGCGCGCCAGACCATACCAGCCGGCATCTACGGAAGGGTTATCGTAGGTAAATTTTTTGTAGAGTTCGAGCGCTTTTTCGTTGTGGTTCAGTAATCGCTCTCTTTCTGCCATCAAAAACTGGCTTTGCCTTGACACCTCCGCTTCGGGCACCGAAACTTTTACCCCACCAATGGTATTTTGGGCAAATACCGCCAGTGGGAAAAGAAAAAACAGGATCAAACGTATTCTCATAGCTTGTTACATTGAACTTTTATCGAAGCAGAGTCACTTCGCCTTGATTGAATCTTAAAGCGCCATCGCCTCCACGCCAGAAAATGACGTAAACATACACATCTGAAGGAGCAGGTTTACCGTCAACGGTTCCGTCCCAACGGGCATCAGGCTCTGCACTGCTAAACACTTTTTGGCCCCAACGGTTGTAAACATCCATCTGTTCTACCACAGCAATTCCTTCAGCAATAACCAATCCAAACCCGTCATTGGCCCCGTCTCCGTTGGGTGTAAAGGCATTCGGGAACTGAACTTCCGGTTCAAGAACGGCAAAAGTAATAGATGCCGTTTCCACACAACCGTTCTGCGATATTACCGTTACCACGTATGTGATGGAATCGCCGATGGTAACCGGAGTAACCGTTATCTGTTGGGTATTGCCAATCAAATCTGCGCCCTCCGTCCATTCAAACGTAAAATTACTCACATTGGTGCCTGGTATGAAAGCATCCAGCAAAATCGGGGTGCCTGCATTCACAGCACTTGTGTCCGGATCACTGATCAATTTGATGTCAAATCCAGGCAATACGGTTACCAAAATACTGTCTTCATAAATGCACCCATCTCCATACTTAAACATCAGATCGTACCTGGCATTATTTTCCAGGTTAATCGTAAATGTCGGATCAGTTCCTCCAGGAATCCATTCATAAGTGCCGGTCAGGAAAGCATCCGCAGATATTGTAAGCGGCTGTCCGGCACAAATAGTGGTATCATCGCTGACTACCATTTCCGGATTGTATACTGTAATATCAACCTCGTAAGTAAAACTGCACCCATTCAAAGCTGTGTTCACCTGGTATGTAGCCGACTCAGTTGGGTAAAACAAGGCCGGTGTAGCTTCATTGGAAGTGAAAATATTTGGTGTGGAAGTCCAGCTATAGGTTGCCCCGGGGGTGGCTACGGTATTCAGTACCACACCTTCGCCCGGACAAAGAAGTGTGTCTGCCGGGAACTGCACCTGTGCTACTTCACCCTGAACGGTAATCGTTACGGAATCAGTGGCCTGACAAAGTAAGGCAGGATTTGGATAGCTATATTGAACAATATAGGTGGTGGTTGTGGTTGGCGCAACAGTAGTTACCTGTCCAATTACCCCGTTACTCCATTGGAATTGCCCCGGGTAGTTGCCAAAAGCGGTAAGTATCGCGGAGGCGCCCAGGCAAATCGTGTCATTGGCACTTACCTGCAAATTGCCGGGAGGTACCACCTGAATCGTGAATTGCTGGTTTACGGTACACCCATTTTCCATGGTTAGCAGATAAGTAGTGGTTTGTGCTGGGGTGTCCACAGGCTGAGCTTCACTCGATACAAACCCTGCAGGGAATGAGGTCCAGGAATAGGTAACAGTTGTATCGGCTACCGCATTCAGCAATATGCTTTCCCCGAAACAAAGGGTATCGTTTGGCAACTGGAACACGGGTGTCTGGTTCACTTCAACAAATACAGAAGCCGTAGCTGTGCAGCCATTGGGCACTCCGGCCGTGTAGGTGTACAAGGTAGAGGAGGACGGCGCTGCTGTTGGGTTATTGCATGCAATACAACTCAGACCCACTGCAGGCGTCCAGCTTGGGTTTAACAATCCTGCAGTGTTAGCCACCTGTAATACTACAGTTTCGCCAAGGCAAAGTTGGGGTTGACTTGGAGTAATAACCAATGTTGGTACCGGCGCCACAGTAATCAAAGCGGCGGCAGTGTCTGAACATGCCCCGTTGCGTGAAATACGCTGATATAAAGTGGTAACATCTGGTTTGGCCAAAAGGAAATATTCGTCATCCGGCAGGGTCTGGCCAGTTCCTGTTTGCCAGTTAAATTGAACATTAGGGAAATTAGCACCAGAGTACGAAGGCGAAACCAACAGCACCTGCTGCCCAGCACAAATAGAGGTATCTGTCGGAGAAATACCCAGATTGGCAGGCAAACTATCCACCTGAATATTGATCTGCTCCTTCCTGACACAACCTGGAAGCGATGCTGTAACGGTATATATCCGGCTTACTGTTGGGGAGGCCAGGGCAGATAAGCCATTGGGTTGCACCTGTATCTGTGACAATGGCGACCAGTTCAGGTTGGCATTTCCTGGGGTTACGGTAACGGAAACAGGCACACTGTTACCCCTGCAAATAGCGGTATCGCTGACACTAACGGTCAAATCCAGGTTCACCACGGCAACCGTTACAGAACGTACAGTTTCGCAGGAGCCAGATTTGGCTGTGAGCGTGTAAACAGTAGTTTGGGTTGGTGTGGCTGTAGGGTTGGCTACGTTAGGGTTGCTCAAAGAGCCATCATTGGGCGTCCAGGTATAGGTTGTTGATGGTTCCGGAATGGTATTACCCAGCACCACACTTTGTCCATTACACAAAGTTGTATCACTAGCCAAACTAACAATCGGACCAATGGAAACCACCACTGTGTCAATATAAGTTTGGCAAACATCAATAACCGTTACCTGATAGGCTGTAGTTACGGTTGGTGACGCGAATGGATTGGGGCAGTCGTTGCACGAAAGTCCGGTAGAAGGCGTCCAGGCGTAATCCACCCCTCCTGTAACTGCCAATTGCACAGCGCTTCCATTGCAGGAAGAAGTATCATTACTGACAGTAATAGGTGTTGAAACAGGCCCAAACACCCCTTCAGTAGTGCCTGAAAAATCAATAGCCATACCATCCTGCTGAATATTGCCTTCAAAATCATCCAGCAAAATCAGGTAGTATTTCCCGGCCAGAACATCCAGTCTGCGCACAAAATCGTCAGCTTGTCCAATCGGAGGATCTGTACCCGGCGTGGCAGGGCTGCCGCAGTCAAAATTATCCAACACCGGAACGCCTAAAACCGGATGAATATCAGCCAAACCTGTCAAATCCGGCCCCTCATCCCAGGAAGAGCGAACTGGCTGATTATTTGCAGCAAAATCACAGATGTCATCAAAGTTGTCGATAGGCCCCCAAACATTAAAGTCGATATCTGTTGCCTCAACTGGGTTGGCAGATTGTACTGCAAAGCCGAATTTTCCGTCAGCCTGCGCCTGGAAATAGAAAAAGGAAAAATTGAAATTCTGGCTTGGATTGGTAAAGCAACCGGCATTTATACCATCCTGAATAAAATTGGGATTGCCTTGACCAGGTGATAAAGGCATAATTGTAGGCACATTACCACAACCATTCAGGCTTAATGCAGTCTCGCAAGTAGCATTGGAGGGTAAAACCGGGGTAGGAGCATCGCAAATCTCAGGCGAACATAGCCAGGTCATTTGAAAGCCCTCCTCTTCCAGGCTGAAATCCGAAGTTAATTGAATGGTTATGCAATCTGCCGGCGTTTGGATGGTGTAATTACTACCTGATCCGGAAAACGAAAACAACAGATTTCCGGAGGTGCCTGATCCTTCAAAAATGCGGATATAATCAAAGTCTTCCTCTACAGCATACGAGATGAAGTTCAATTGTATACACTGGTGGAATTCTGCCGGACAAATTTCAAAGCTTAGATTTTCTTGAGGTTGATAATCCCCACCCGGGCCTCCTGAATCCCAAAGCGTACCAAAGCAGCTGGAGGAACCTTGAGATTCACCCATATTAATATCAGGCACATACTTATTGATACACAATTTGAAAGTGCCTGCATTGGGTGTAGCTGTGGGACTGTAATCATTAATTCTTATGAAATATGGCACCCCTGGAGTGAGTCCAAACAAGTTCAAATGGACCTCATTTACATTTAAGGGAGCTGCCAGACAGGCCAGTTCAGCCAGTCCATTGAAAATACAGTCGCCACGATAAATAGCTAACTGAGGCATGTTTAGTGTGCCATTGCCGGCAATATTCCCCCAAACATCTATGGTAACATCTACTATACTGCCGTCTGCCGGGAGCGAAAATTGAAACCAGACATCCCGTTCAGCCAGGTTGTTCCAGCAACTGGGGATATTAGCTGAAGCATCAATATTACTGGCAGTTGCGTTCACATTAGTGTACTGGGCAACCTGTGAACAATAAGGCACTTCTCCGAGGTCTATAATGCCTGAGCAATCGTCGTTTACCGGGATTTGGGCCAGGGCTGAAGCAGTAAAAAGCAGGGCAAATGGGATAGTAAAAAATGCTCTCATGAAGCAACGGGATGATGGGTTAAGTAGTGCTTGCTGGAAAAAGAATGGAAGACGAACAAGCCGTTTGCTGTGTTCAATTGTTTACTGGCCGAAATGTACGCAGGGTAAAAAGAATTACCCATGCAATTTCCATTCATGGCTGGAATACGACGCATTTTAGTACAAATTTACCCTTCCCGGGAAGAGCCAGCCCACGACATTATTCTTTACCGCGCATAATGTACCTTTGCCCCACCTATGCAAACACCACTATCCGTTAAAATCATCAACCAATCGCCCTTTCCGCTCCCCCAGTACGAAACAGCTGGAAGTGCAGGAATGGATCTTCGGGCTAATCTGGAAAGCCCGGTTACCCTGGCTCCTTTGGAGCGCAATTTGATCCCAACAGGTTTGTTTATTGAGCTTCCACAGGGGTTTGAGGCCCAAATTCGTCCCAGAAGCGGCCTGGCTGCCAAACGCGGACTTACCATGCTTAACTCACCCGGCACCATCGATTCTGATTACCGAGGTGAAATCAAATGCATTGTTGTAAACCTTTCCAATGAGGTTCAAACCATCGAGCCGGGAGAGAGAATCGCGCAAATGGTGATTGCCAGACATGAACAGGTGCAATGGATTCCGGTGCAAACCCTGGAAGCTTCAGAAAGAGGCGCCGGAGGATTTGGCAGTACCGGAAAATCTTGATCTACCCAGCCCCGCAAAAAAATAATCAGGTAATTTATGAAAATCATCATACCCATGGCCGGACGTGGCACCCGACTCAGGCCACATACACTAACCGTTCCCAAGCCACTCATTCCTGTTGCAGGAAAACCTATTATTCAACGTCTGGTAGAAGACCTGGCCAGTTCCTACAACGGCCCTATCGAAGAGATTGCCTATATTGTTGGAGATTTTGGACCTGAAGTAGAAAAAGAACTCATTTCAATTGCGGAAAAACTGGGCGCTAAAGGTAAACTATACCAGCAAGATAAAGCCTTGGGCGTAGGACATGCCATAGCCTGTGCTGCTGACAGCCTTAACGGAAAATGCATCGTAGCTTTTGCTGATACCCTGTTCAAAGCTGATTTCAGGTTTGATGATCATGAAGACGGGGTCATTTGGACCCAAAAAGTGGAAGATCCCAGTTCATTTGGTGTAGTAAAACTGGATCAGGACGGGTACATTATTGACATGGTGGAGAAACCCAGCGTTTTCGTGTCAGACCTGGCCATTGTGGGCATTTACTATTTCAAGGAAGGTGAAAAACTGCGGGAGGCCCTCAGGTACATTATTTCAAATGACATACGGGAGAAAAACGAATACCAGCTCACAACGGCCCTTGCGCATTTAAAAAACCAGGGCATCAAATTCCGAACCGGCCAAATTGAAGAATGGCTCGATTGCGGCACTAAAGAAAACATATTGCACTCCAATGCCAGAATGCTGGAATTCCATCGTGACCAGCACCTTACTGCAAGCAATGCAGTAATCGAAAATAGCGTCATCATCCCTCCCTGCTTTATTGGCGAGCACGCTGAAATCCGTAACAGTGTAATTGGGCCACACGTAAGCGTGGGCCATCATTCCAAAGTGGAAAGTACCATTATTGGCAACAGCATTGTACAAAACCATGCGCACCTTAAAAATGCTGTTTTGGAAAGCTCCATGATTGGCAATGCAAGTCGGTACGAAGGTTCCCGGTATGCTCTGGATCTTGGTGATTTTTCCAATTTTTCCAAGCGCTGATCACTTTTGACCAAACTGGAACATATCTACCTTATATAAGGCATAATTTGGAATTTCCGGATCAGGTTGTCCAAGAAAATAAAGTATGCCGTTGCGCAGTTTGTATTCCTTGCAAAGCAAGGGGGCTTCACTAATGACATAACTTTTGCCGGCAGCGCCAGTTTCAAAGTTAATTTCTTTAAGCGTAAGGCCATTAATATACTTCCGAAATACCCCGTATGCCCGATGGGTATGACTGTCTACCAAGGCAAATTTCCTCCACCCCCTTTCTTTGTGGTAGGTCAATGGTGATTGAAATGCCTCAAAAACGCGACCATGGGTGGAATCAGGCTCCAGACGCAACAGCAAATTTTGTTTGTGATTGAGTACGAAAATACTGTCGCCGATGACAAACATGGGCACATAAATGGAATCCAAAGCCAACGGAACGATGGGCAAAAGTTGGCCGCGGAATGCTGAGCGCATGGTCTGTTGCATGATATCCCTTTTGACCCGGGCCACCCCTGGCCGTTTCACTGGCTCCACATCTGATGGATCTGGGGAAGGAGGTACCCTGGACATACTTAGTTCCTCTTGCCTTCTTTCCATGGCCTCAAAGTAAGCCTCGCGGTCCTCAAATCTGTTTTTCCGGTAAAAATCCCTGACATTTCGCTGTAACCACGAGAAAGTCTCTTCATCGTAAACATTAAGCAGCGGATGATACATTCCGGAAGGGTCCATCCATTCAAACTCAACAGCATTTCCGTTGTACAGCCTGTGTTCGAAAAAGAAGCAACCATTAACCATAGCTGCGCAGGGTAATATATAGGCGTCAAATTCAACAGCAGGGTACTTCCCCAGGGTATCCAGCTTATTATCATTAACCCGAAGCTCGAAAGCCCAATCCAGGCCAGGCACATGGTAGGTACTCAAACAACCTTTATAAATCTGTTGGTAGACTGTTTTTCCTGGCAGGTCAATTTGATCCAAAATGGTTCCGTCGTCTGCTGTTAATTGCAACGTGTACCGGTTTTTATTGCGACTCAGCAGTAGTATCTGATCCTTTCCAATGAGTTCAAAATCTACCAGATCATGCTGGTAATCCTCCTGAAATATCCTTTCTACCGATTTGGCACTAACTGTAAATTCAGGTAAAACGGTGATGGTGGATTGCAATTCCAACTCGAGGTAAGTAGCCCGATCTTTGAAAGGGTAATCGCGAAGTTTGACCTTCAGTTGTTCATAACCAATCCGTTTGGCCGTAAGGGTTCTGGGGCGTGTGGGCAAACGCACCAAAAAGAAGCCAAAAGCATCTGTAGTAGTACGCAAGGTATCGTTGATTAAAATGGAAACACCTGGTACTGATATCGACAAATCGCTTCGGATTATGCCTGAAACCTCCCACATTTTATTTTGAGCCGACAGGCTTACAGCGCCAAAGAATGCCAGTAGACATAAAGTAGTTTTTGTCATAAATTCCGTTTAGGTGTTAAAATGCTGTCTATATCTTACAAAAAAGTCCGCCAAATTAAGGCAAAAAAACAAGCACCCCAAATTTAATTCCGAATCCCGCCCCCCTACCCCCCTGTCTGCCCTATATTTTTTGGAAAAATAGTTTGGGTTGGTTTTTTTATCAGAAAATAGCATCGTACTTTTGCAGCCGATTTGATCATAGATTTTTCCAAAGTGGATATGAACTTTGTTCGCACATATAGTTTAGTATTGATTCTCAGTGGTTTGTGCACATTTGCCTTGGCTCAAACCGAACATGGAGATCACCATCATCCACAAGGCGCCGACCATCCGCATCCTACTGAGCAAGCTCAGGCCGGAGAACATCCGGCAACTGACGCCCAAAATGCAGAGCATCCGGAAGGCGCTTGCGGCCATTCAATAAGCATTGAGCCGGAATTTAATGCCGGCGACAATGCTGTTCACCACATTTCAGATGCCAATGTCATCCACATTGTGGGCGATATGTACGTGAACCTTCCGGTGATCCTCAAGTCAGCGCATGGCTGGAAAGTTGGCACCACCGGCATGTTCCATGTACACCACCACGGCAATGGCGAACTCGCCAACGATGGTTATGTACTGGTACATGGTTCTGTAATGCGTATCCTCGATGAAAAGTTCCAACATGGAGAATTTAAGGTAGAGGATTACACGCACCAGGAAATCGAAGAAGGAGGCAAAACCAAAATGGTTTACAATGCCATCATTGATGGTCAGTGCCTGCGCCTGGAGTCCAAAACCACTTACGACGGCGGTATCTTGGGCGGTGGCGTAACCGGCTTCTCCGATTTTAGTATTACGCGGAATGTGTTCACTATGTTGCTCACCTTCGTGATTTTGTTTTTCCTTTTCCGCAGCGTTGCAACTGCAGCTACCCGCACCAAAGGACAAGCGCCAAAAGGTTTGCAGAACTTTATCGAGCCATTTTACACCTTTATTCGGGATGAAGTAGCCAAGCCAAATATCGGTCCGAAATACGAGAAATACATGCCTTACCTCCTTTCGGCATTCTTCTTCATTCTCGGTCTGAACCTGATTGGTCAGATTCCGTTCTTCCCAGGTGGAGCCAACGTAACGGGTAACATCTCTATTACCATTGTACTGGCCCTCATCACCTTCCTGATTTCAACATTTAGTGCCAACAAACACTTCTGGGAACACACCTTGTGGATGCCTGGTGTGCCAGCGGTGCTCAAAATATTTATTCTGACCCCGATTGAAATTCTGGGCGTATTCCTCAAGCCATTCACGCTGCTGCTTCGTCTTTTTGCCAACATTACGGCGGGCCACATCGTGATCCTAAGCTTCGTGAGCCTGATTTTCATTCTGGGCAAAGCCGGAGAAAGTGTGGGCGGTTCTGCAGCAGGTGCAGCAGCTTCCATCCCGCTGACCCTCTTCATGATGACGCTTGAATTGCTGGTAGCTTTCCTGCAGGCATTCATCTTCACTATGTTGAGCGCTACTTACATTGGTACGGCTATTGAAGAACCACACCACGATCATCACTGATCTACCCCATAAACCGGACACAACGAGCAATCAACATTCATCATTCATAATTTTTCATTATGTACGCAGCAATTGGTGCAGGCCTGGCAGTAATCGGCGCAGGTCTCGGTATCGGACAAATCGGTGGCAAAGCAGTTGAAGGCATCGCCCGTCAACCAGAAGCATCCGGCGATATCCGCGCAAACATGATCCTGACTGCAGCTCTCGTTGAGGGCGCTGCTCTGGTTTGCATGGTATTGTCTTTCTTCGTAGCCGCTCCGAAGTAATTGTTCCCGGGCCGGCGCGAAGCGGTTGGCGACTCAATGGCCCGGAATTTTGACATGTCAGGGGTTTTCCCCTTCCACATATTTTATCACTCATAACTCATCACTACGATGTTGTTTTTGGCAGATTTCAACGTACTCAAACCCGAACCCGGGCTTCTTTTTTGGACCACCCTCATCTTCCTCATATTCTGGTTTATGATGAGCCGTTTTGCCTTTAAACCTATTGGCAATGCGCTCAAACAACGTGAACTGGATATCCAAAATGCATTGGATGAAGCCAAAAAAGCACGCGAAGAAATGTCGCACCTCCAGGCAGAGAACGAAAAACTGTTGGCTCAGGCCCGTGAAGAACGTTCTGCTATCCTGAAAGAAGCTAAAGAGGCAAAAGACGAAATCATTGCAGAAGCAAAAGAACGTGCTAATGCCGAATACAAGCGCAAAGTAGAAAGCGCCATTCAGGATATCGAAAACCAAAAACAGGCTGCTCTGGTATCGCTGAAAAATCAGGCTGGTCAGATGGCTGTGGATATTGCAGAAAAACTGCTCCGCCGCGAACTGGCAAACAAAGCTGAACAGGAAGCTTACGCTAAATCCCTGGCAGATTCCATCAAACTGAACTAAGAAGCACACCATGTCTGTAACTCGTATTGCTACCCGGTATGCCAAGTCTTTGATTGACCTTGCACTTGAGCAAGGCAAGCTGCCGCAGGTAAGCGCCGATGTCAACTCGCTGGCAGAAGCGGCTAAAAACCGTGATCTCCATTTGATGCTTAAAAGCCCGATCATCAGCGCCGATAAAAAAAATGCTGTGCTCGCTGCAATTTTCGGCAAGCAAATGGATAGCCTGACGATGGCATACATGACCCTGCTGGTGAATAAAGGCCGTGAGGGTTACCTGGCGGAAATAGCCAATGAATTCATTGCACAATATAAAGCGCTGCAAAAAATCACCACCGTTAAAGTGATTGCTGCTGCGCCTCTGAGTGATGCAGTGATAAACGACCTCAAGGCTCGCATGCTGGCCAGCGGCATTACCAACCCTAATCTTGATATCGAAACCAGCGTAGATCCCGAACTGATCGGTGGCTTTGTGCTGGAATTCGACAACAAGCGTTACGACGCTTCAGTGGCCAGCAAACTGGCTGATCTGAATGCCGAGTTCACGAAAAACCTCTACATTAAAGAATTTTAACTCAACAGATTCCAGGTTCTGAATGATTCCACGGGACCGGATTTCTACTTTTACGAATCAACAAATCAATATAAGTCATGGCAGACGTACGACCGGAAGAAATCTCCGCGATATTGAAACAACAACTGTCTGGCTTCGGGGCTGAAACAAACCTCGAAGAAGTAGGTACGGTGTTGCAAGTGGGCGACGGTATCGCCCGTGTTTACGGCCTGAACCGCGCTCAGTCCGGCGAACTGGTTGAATTTGAAAATGGCACCCGTGCTATCGTATTGAACCTGGAGGAAGACAACGTAGGTGTCGTACTCATGGGTTCTCCAGACGGTATCCGCGAAGGTTCCAAAGTAAAACGCACCGGCCAGATCGCTTCTATCGAAGTAGGCGACGGCTTCTTAGGCCGCGTTGTAAGCCCACTGGGTCAGCCTATCGACGGTAAAGGCCCTATCGCCGGCGCTAAATACGAAATGCCGCTTGAGCGCAAAGCTCCGGGTGTAATTTACCGCCAGCCGGTAAGTGAGCCGCTGCAAACCGGTGTAAAAGCTATTGACGCGATGATTCCAATCGGCCGTGGCCAACGTGAGTTGATCATTGGCGACCGTCAGACCGGCAAAACCGCTATTGCCATCGACACCATCATCAATCAGAAAGAATTCTACGACCGTGGCGAGCCTGTATACTGCATTTATGTGGCATGCGGCCAGAAAGCTTCTACAGTGGCTACCGTAGCCCGGACCCTCGAAGAGTACGGTGCAATGGCTTATACCGTGATCGTATCTGCTTCTGCTTCCGATCCTGCTCCACTGCAGTTCTACGCTCCGTTCGCAGGTGCTTCTATCGGTGAATTCTTCCGCGACACCGGCCGTCCAGCGCTGATCATTTACGATGACCTGTCTAAACAGGCCGTTGCATACCGCGAAGTATCTCTGCTGCTCCGTCGCCCACCAGGCCGTGAGGCTTACCCTGGCGACGTATTCTACCTGCACAGCCGCTTGCTCGAGCGTGCAGCTAAAGTAAACCAAACACAGGAAGTAGCACTGGCCATGAACGACCTTCCTCCAAGCCTCGTGAAAGCAGGTCTGGTTAAAGGCGGCGGTTCTCTGACAGCGCTCCCGATCATCGAAACACAGGCTGGTGACGTATCTGCGTACATCCCAACCAACGTAATTTCCATTACCGATGGTCAGATCTTCCTGGAGTCCAACCTGTTTAACGCAGGTGTTCGTCCGGCCATCAACGTAGGTATCTCTGTAAGCCGCGTAGGTGGTAACGCACAGATCAAATCCATGAGGAAGATCTCCGGTACGCTGAAGCTTGACCAGGCTCAGTACCGCGAGCTGGAAGCATTCGCCAAGTTCGGTTCCGACCTTGATGCTGCAACACAGGCTGTATTGGCAAAAGGTTCACGTAACGTGGAAATCCTGAAGCAGCCTCAATACAGCCCGGTTCCGGTTGAAAAGCAGGTAGCTATTATCTACCTCGGTACCAACAACCTGCTCCGCGATGTGCCGCTCGATAAAGTACAGGAGTTCGAACATCTTTTCCTGGAGCGCATGGAAAACAAACTGCCTGAAGTACTCGAAGAGTTCCGCAAAGGCAAGCTGGAAGATGCCAGCCTGGCTAAAGTGCGTGAACTGGCAGCTGATCTGGCAGGCGGATACAAAAAATAATGATTAATGAGGGGAATGTTCTGAACATATGAAATTAAGGTAAACCACCGACATTCAATATATTCAGCGCATTTCCCACATTTTCCACATTCAAAAAATCACATATGGCTGGCGGATTAAAAGAAGTACGCGAACGGATTAAGTCGGTAATCAATACACAGCAGATTACGAAGGCCATGAAAATGGTATCTGCTGCGAAACTGCGCAAGGCACAAAATGCTATTGTGCAGGTACGCCCGTATGCCGACCGTCTGAACCGTATGCTGTCCAACATCCTCTCTAACCTGGATGGAGGCGCCAATACCAGTTTCGGAACGGCTCGTGATGTAAAAAACGTGTTGGTGGTAGTTATGACCTCCAATCGTGGCCTTTGCGGTGCGTTCAACACCAATATTTGCAAGGAAACCACTGCTTTGATCAATGAAAAGTATGGCAAACAACGCCGTGATGGCAATGTAACCATGCTGTTCATCGGCAAAAAAGGCTACGATTATTTCCGCCGCCGTTTCCGGGATGTAACCTTTATCACCGACTTCATTGATGTGTACGACAATCCGGCTTATGAAAATGTAAGTCGTGTAGCGCGAGCACGCATGGAGGAATTCTCTACCGGCAAATACGATGCAGTGGAAGTGGTTTACAGCCGCTTCAAAAACGCTGCTACCGTATTCCCAACAGCAGAACAATGGCTTCCGGTTCCTAAGATGGAAACACCTGCAGGTGTTAAGGTGGCCAAAGCCGACTATATTTTTGAGCCAGACCAACAGCAATTGCTGGAGACTTTGGTACCAAGCATCCTGCAACTGTCGTTCCACAAATGTTTGCTGGATACACAGGCCTCTGAACATGGTTCCCGTATGACGGCCATGGACAAGGCAACTGAAAATGCAGAAGAGCTGCTCAAATCGCTCAAAATTCACTACAACAAGAAGCGACAGGAAGCCATCACAACCGAGCTCGGTGAGATCGTGAGTGGTGCTGCGGCCTTGGAGAATTAATACCTTAGTTGTTTTGAGGATATAAAAAACACCCCATTGGTTATTCCGATGGGGTGTTTTTTTATGTGTATTTGTTGAGGGTTGGGGTTGATGTGGCCCCTCAACGAATCAAAACAACCTTACCCGTCGCTACTTCTCCTGCATCAGTCCGAATCCTGTAAACATATTGACCATTTGCAAAAGGCAATGCAACCACCGCCTTTTGGCATAAAAAGGCAACGTTTTCCTCAAGACAAAGCCTTCCACTCATATCAAACCACATTACCTGAGCCTTTTCAATTGGCGAAAGGGCAATTAGTCGAACAAGGCCAGTATTTGGATTGGGGCCGGCAATCACCTTGATCAACTTTTGTTCCGGCGCACTGTCAAACCACCTCAAATCCTCCAATGGCCTTTTCCATACACCATGTCCACCTACTGAGGCATAAACAAAACCATTATCTGAAACTAAATCATGGATATGCAATCCCGGAAGTTCGTCCATGAAAGGATGCCAATGATTGCCACTATCCTGGGAAATCAAGATACCAGCTCCATAGGTAGACAAAAGCAAAAAGCTATCAACCTCCAACATTACCGGCGATATATTGGCATTGGTTTCCCGCAGGCCAATTGGGGCATTGGATTCCTGCCAGCTTTGCCCTTGATTCTTAGATACAAAATTGAAAAAATCTCTTTGATTTCGGTCATTCCTTGCAATGGTTAAAAGTATTACATTGTCCGATGTTGTGATATTCGTTATGTAAGTGTAGCCAGTATCCGTATAAAATTCGATCTCTGGCAAGGCAAGGCTCTGCCAGGTGTTACCCAAATCTGCCGAGGTATACAAGCAATTACCATATCTGTTTGCGGCAAATACTACTTGGCCAACTGCACCTGCAAGTACACCACTACCAGATTGGGGACACGATGTAACTCCAGAAAAGTCAAGAAAACTCCAATTATTGCCATAATCAGTAGTTCGGTACAATGGGAAATTGGTTGACCAAAAAGTGTTGTACAAAAACAGCGCATTACCCAGCGTAAAAAATCGGGTTCCGGTAGGCACCTGAGGCCATTGCGACAATTCTGTGCAAGCACTCCAGCTCTGTCCCTTATCATCAGATCGCAATACATCATAGGTATTCAGGCATGCAAACAGGCGCCCATCCAGGCTCACCAAATCATCCGAAAACATAGAAAAGCCAAGCGTTTGGGAGGGCGACGACTTGGTATCCCAGGTGTTCTGACTCAAATCGTGGACTGCCAGTGACTGGTTCAAATCTGCAGCATATGGATCTGAAACAAACAGATTGCGATCTATTATTGCCATTTGATCCGGGAAACTGGCGTAACCAAGCCGTTTTCCAGTTCTGAAAAAATGTTTTCCCAAATCCTCAGACCTTACGATACCGGTTCCAAACTCGTAACCAATGATATAGTCACCTTTAATTACAAAATCATTCAAATGAATGGAATCAACTGCTTGCACCTCCCAGTGTTCCCCCTCATCAGTAGAAACCAGCAGCTGATCATATGCGCCTTTGGCAAAAAGCACACCTTCTTTTTCCTGAAAATGCTGAAGATAAAACGGAAAAGGCAATGCTGTCCAGCTTCCTCCGGCATCTACAGACAACCATAATTTTGAATACAAAACCCCAATACTTGTCATCAGGATAGAGTCACCCCTAACCAGATAATCACCAACCGCCAATGAGTCTGGAGTAGACGCAACCAATCTCCAATTCTGCCCCTGCATTTCTCCTTTGAATAGCTTATTGGCCGAAAAACCCCATAACTGGTTTCCATAGCGCCGGATATTACTGATTGGGGATTCTGAAAGAGTATCCATATAGTTTCTTTGCCATTGCCCACCGCCATCAAAAGACTCCCAGTTGGTATGTATGAGTTGGTTATCCTGTATCCTGCTGGTCGAAACCAATATGTATTCATCATCTCCGGAATAAATGGAACTAAAGTAATCAGCAAAACCGGGCGTACTGAGTTTTTCCCAGCTATCGCCCCCGTCATTGCTTTTATATAAATACACACACTTACAGGCATCATCCCGCATGGCAACAATTATCTGGTTGCTGTCCTGATTGATGGAAAAGCTATGGCAATTAAATAACTGCGGAAGGTCAGGGACAATTTCCCACTCTAGTCCATAATCATCTGACCTGTAAACACCTTGGGTAGTGCCTGCCAGTACATATTTGCCTGCATCAAGGAGAATGGCATTGTAGGTTTCAGGTCCATTAAGTGGCAACCATTGTGCAAAAGCATAACATTGAAAAAGACAAAGGCAGCTTAACAGGGCTAAACGATGCATAATTTGTAGTTTTTGTTGGATTGGATCAGTAAAGTTAATGGAACCATGGTAAGTCGATTGAAAAAGGAATCCATCGGCTTACCAGCACCCAAAAAATGGCGTACTTTTACGGCTCTTTTTTCAACATGAATATCGTTTCCACCCTGCAAAGTGCCGTTGCCCAAGCCGTTACCCAACTCTACGGTGAAGCTACCGAGGCTTCCAAAGTATTGGTCAACACTACCCCACCCGATTTCACCGGAGATTACTCGGTGGTGGTTTTCCCGTTTGTCAAAATTGCTAAAAAATCACCAGATGTAGCTGCAGCTGAAATCGGCCAATACCTGGCCGATCATGTAACTGAGGTAAAAGCCTACAACGTGGTGAAAGGCTTTTTGAACCTGGAAATCAGCGACAGCTATTGGCAATCCTTTCTGCAAACTGTAGCAGGAAACGAGGCTTATGGCACTTCCCCCAACAATGGCAAAAAGGTCATGGTGGAGTTTTCCTCCCCCAACACCAACAAGCCACTGCACCTCGGGCACATCCGCAATATCCTCCTGGGCTGGTCTTGTACCCGTTTGCTGGAAGCTGCCGGCTATGAGGTGATCAAAACTCAGATCATCAACGACCGCGGGGTAGCTATCTGCAAAAGCATGCTCTCCTGGCTGAAATGGGGCGAAGGCAAAACTCCGGAAAGTGAAGGCATCAAAAGCGACCACTTTGTAGGCGATTGGTACGTGCTTTTCGAGCAAAAAAGTAAGGCAGAATACGATGCCTGGCAACAAACCGAAGAAGCCAAACAACTCTTTGAAAGCAAACGTAAACCCAATCAGGAAGCCAAAGAGTTCTTCAAAGACTACAAAAACAAGTGGTTCAATGAATATTCCGCCCTGGGCGCTGAGGTACGTGAAATGCTCCTGAAATGGGAAGCACATGAACCCGAAACCATGGCACTCTGGCAAAAAATGAATGGTTGGGTATACGCCGGATTTGATCAGACTTACCATAATCTGGGCGTTTCCTTCGACAAATTATACTACGAAAGTAACACCTACCTGTTGGGCAAAGACATTGTAGAAGATGGACTGGCCAAAGGCGTTTTCTTTAAAAAAGATGACGGCTCTGTGTGGGTAGACCTAACAGATGCCGGTCACGACCAAAAAGTGGTACTCCGCGCTGATGGCACCTCTGTGTACATAACCCAGGATTTGGGTACAGCCCGGATGCGACACACGGAACTTGGCTGTGAAAAATACGTTTATGTAGTAGCCGATGAACAGAACTACCACTTCCAGGTGCTGTTTGAAACCCTAAAGCGTTTGGGCGAACCCTATGCAGATGGCCTGCACCACCTTTCTTACGGGCTGGTAGAATTGCCCACCGGCCGTATGAAAACCCGTGAAGGTACCGTGGTGGACGCTGACGATCTGGTGGCCGAGGTGCTTCGGATTGCTACGGAGCAATCTTCCGAACGCGGCGAATCAGACGGGATTTCACCGGAAGAAAAACAGGAGAACCTGCGCAGGGTGGGTATGGGCGCTCTGAAATTTTTCATTATCAAGGTGCACCCTAAGAAGAAAATGATTTTCAACCCGGAAGAATCCGTGGATTTGCAAGGGCAAACCGGTCCTTATATTCAGTACAGCCACGTACGTATCAACGGTTTGATGCAGCGTATTGCCCGGGAAAACATTGACCTCGCACCTGCAAGCGCATATTCCGGGATTCAAATCCAGGAAAAAGACTTGCTGCTGGCGCTGCATGAGTACCCGGAGGTAGTACAAAAAGCGGCTGCGGAATATGATCCGTCGTTGGTGGCTAATTTCTGTTACGATCTGGCCAAGAAATACCACAAGTTTTGGCACGACCTGTCTGTGTTTAATGCAGATACCGCCGAAGCCCGTGCTTTCCGATTGAGTCTGAGCAAGTCCGTAGGCCAGGTATTAAAATCCGGCATGGGACTATTGGGCATTGAAATGCCGGAGAGAATGTAACCGCATCTCTGTTCACCTTGGTTTCAGACCTATAAGGTTTTGGAAACCTTATAGGTCTGAAACCAAGGTGAACAGAGATGGAAATTCAACCCTTCTTTTGACCTTCTAATTACTTGAATATGAGCACGAACAGCAATACGCCGCTGAATTTTTTGGAAGAAATCATTGAAGCCGATCTGGCTTCAGGCAAACATAAAACTATCCTGACCCGTTTTCCGCCGGAACCAAACGGCTACCTGCATATCGGGCACGCCACCAGTATCTGCCTGAATTTTGGCCTGGGATTGAAATATGGCGGCGCCACCAACCTGCGTTTCGACGACACCAATCCGGTGACAGAGGAGACAGAATATGTAGACAGTATCATAGAAGATGTACGCTGGCTGGGCTTTGAGCCAGCCAATATTCTGTACGCCTCCGACTACTTTGAGCAGCTTTACGAATGGGCTAAAGTGCTTATACAGAAGGGTAAGGCTTATGTGGACTTTTCCACTGCCGAAGAAATTGCTGCCATGAAAGGCACGCCAACTACGCCAGGCCAGAACAGCCCGTACCGGGACACAACTCCGGAAGAAAACCTGGCCCTGTTTGAAAAAATGCGCGCCGGCGAATTCCCCGACGGACACTGCACCCTGCGCGCCAAGATCGACATGACATCCTCTAATATGATCATGCGCGATCCCCTGCTGTATCGTATTAAGCATGCCCATCACCACCGCACCGGCGATAAATGGTGTATTTATCCGATGTACGACTGGGCGCATGGTCAGAGCGATAGTATTGAAAGGATCACGCATTCTATTTGTACCCTGGAGTTTGCCCCACACCGTGAATTATATGACTGGTGCATTGACCAGTTGGGTATTTTCCCGTCAAAACAATACGAATTTGCCCGCAGGAATGTGTCATATGCCATCACCAGTAAGCGTAAATTAAAACTGCTGGTGGAAGAAGGCCACGTACGTAGCTGGGACGACCCGCGCATGCCTACGATTTCCGGTTTCCGTCGACGCGGCTACACGCCAGCCAGTATCCGGGAATTCTGCGATCGTATCGGCCTGGGCAAGCGTGAAATGGTGGCAGATATGTCGCTGCTGGAATTCTGTATCCGGGAAGACCTGAACAAAATTGCCCTGCGTCGTTTTGCGGTGCTGGATCCTTTGAAAGTGGTAATTACCAACTATCCGGAGGGCCAAACGGAAGCCCTGGAAACGGAAAACAACCCGGAAGATCCCAATGCCGGCACCCGGCCGCTGACCTTTGGTCGGGAATTATGGATCGAACAGGATGACTTTATGGAAAATCCTCCACCTAAATATTTCCGCTTGTCACCTGGAGGTATGGTGCGATTGAAATCGGCCTACATCATTCAGTGTCATGATGTGGTAAAAGATGCCAATGGCCATATTACAGAAATTCACTGCACCTATGTGCCTGAAAGTCGCTCCGGACAAGATACTTCTGGTTTGAAACCCAAAGGCGTTATTCACTGGCTGGCAGCCAGCAATGCCCAAAAGGCCGAGGTAAGGCTGTATGATCGACTGTTTCAGGTTGAAGATCCGGCCAGCGAAGAGGATTTTCTGTCAACCCTGAATCCCAATAACCTGCAGGTGATTGAAAATGCGCTCATTGAGCCAGCACTTGCTGATGCACAATTGGGAGAGCGGTTCCAGTTCACCCGTCTGGGCTATTTCTGTGTAGATCCTGACGCTCAACCTGGCAAACCTGTGTTTAACCGTACAGTTACACTCAAAGATGCCTGGGCAAAAGAGCAGCAGAAATAACCTTTGTCACATGCCTTCCCATTCCGGTTGGCGGTAGCGGAGCCAGAGTTTTTGAAGGATTTTCAGCTCGTAAGGGTAGTGAAAAAAATTGGAGGCGTACCGCCAATGGCTCAACGCGGGCATGACACTGCGTTGCAGGCTGGTTAGCTTTGTATCTGAAATAGTGGGAAATTTTGCGTGAATAACTGTTTCAAAGTCCTGGATATACTGAACCATGGCTGGCGTCAGCCAGGGCGTGAGCGGATTTTTGCGCTGATCAAATTGTTCCCATTGCGGCGACAGCCATTCAGATAGGTGCTGTGGAAACCGGAAGCCAGCTTCCTGGATTTGTGTGTACAAAACTGAGCCCTCCGTAGGTACAGGAGAATACACGTACAGGATGATTTCGGTATCTGGATTAACCTCTTTGATGCGCTTTATGAATTGAATATCCGAATTAATCTGGCGCCAAACAGCCTGTTCGTTTTCGGCGGGCAGGCCAAGTACAAAGGAATATTCCGGGATAATGTCAAACTTTTTCAGACGCTCTGCAAAGGCAAGGATCTGTGCTCCGGTTTGTTTGCCGCCCTTATCCATTTGCTTTAGCAACTCATCATTACCGGTTTCCGCACCAAAAAAAATCATGGTACAACCGGCTTCGCGCATCAATGCCAAAGACTCATCGGCGTATTGATCTACGGTATCTATTCTGGCCTCTCCCCACCAATTCATGTTTTTACCAAGCATGAGTTTGGCAAATGCTGTGGTGCGTTTTTCGCTGACAAAAAAGTTGTTATCGTGAAATTCGATGCTGTCTGCGCCCCATTTTTCGCGCACATACATGATGTCGCGGAAAATTTTTTCTGCGGATTTTCCTTTCCAGCGTGCTTCATAAATAGGCACTACCGCACAGAACGAGCATTTGAACGGACATCCCATACTGCTATGGTAAGCCAGTGTTTTTTTACCTAAAAACGTAGCATTCAGGTATTTATCCAGGGAATAAAACTGATCCAGCGTTTCGTATGGCAATTCAGGCAGGCTGTCCTGATCCAGCAAAGCCTCCTTGGAATTTTTGATAATATCGCCTTCCGGTGTTTTCCAGATGAGGTTGGGAATAAACTCGAACGGCATTTGACGCTCCAGTGCGTGAAGTAATGCAGGGAAAGCGCGGTCGCCGGGGCCATCTACCACGAAATCAATCCAGCCACTGTGCATAACAACCTGATATTGATTAGAGGCAAAATAACCGCCCCAGATCTGAATGAGGTGCGGGAACTGCTCCTTTAGTTTTTGAGCATAAGGTATTGCCTGGCGCAATTGTGGCCCGGGCATTACCGTAAATCCTACATATTTGAAAGAAGTATCCTGCAGGTAGCCCTGTATAGTAGCCCAGGGGTCTGCCTCCAAATTGCCATCCACCAAAACATACTCGAATATGTTATGAATACTGGCAGCCACCTGCAGGATGCTGTTCGGTATGCGGTGTTTGGAGTTGGCGCTGCGCGGATTGAATAAGAGGACTTTATGTTTCACAGCAGCAAGTTAGGCAGAAGTGTTAGGATATGGACCCTCTGTTATTTTTTCAAACAAAATTCAAAAGAAACAGACCTTTTTAAAGCAAAAATGTCAACAAAATTCAACAATCAGGCTTTATCAGGCCAAAATGTTAACGGGCTTTAAAAGATGAATAAAATGCCTGATGGGGCATGTGACCCGGGTGCAGGCTTGGCGTATAAATTGCAGACTTGTGAACGAACAAGTGCTGACAACAAACAAACACTTTTGTGCCGGTTAAACACCGGCACCCCACTTTAGGAAGATTGTTTTCATTTGGTTTTTTAGGGTTTGGTCGTCGGGGCGAAAGCTCCGACGACTTTTAAAAAACCAATCAGGAAACACCAACATACACAGACTTAAAGGAGAGCCTTTGCAAACGAGCGAGGGCAATAAGGCAAATAAGGAAGATTGTTTTCATTTGGTTTTTAGGGTTTGGCCGTCGACGCGAAATGCTTCGACGGCTTTTTTATTTTTAATCAACAATTTGCCCAATTTGAACAATCCTCGCTCAACAAATACGGTATCTTGCAGCCTGTTTTGATTGAGAGGCTGTTTAGACAGACTCTGCTTATTGTTTTTACTGTTGAAGGACTTCATTAAAAGAATATTCAAGGCGCTGCCCTTTGATCTGACTAAGAACCAACGATATGACCGTCTCACAGAACGGATCATTAAAAAAGTATGTCAGCCCGGGAGTAACAGTGCAGATGTGGGTTGCCACAAAGGAGAGATTCTGGATTTGTTTTTAGCAGCCTCCCCTACCGGTCAGCATTACGGGTTCGAGCCCATTCCAGTGCTTTTTGAGCAATTGCAACTCAAATATGCAGGCGCCAACAATTGCCATATTCTTGATTTGGCACTTTCCAATCAGGAGGGCAGCTCCAGTTTCAATTATGTAGTGAGTAATCCATCCTACAGTGGATTACAAAAACGCCTATATGACCGCCCTAATGAACAGGACACCCTGATTACCGTCCAAACCAAAAAGCTGGATGATGTGTGGCCGGCCGACTTGCCTTTGCACATCATGAAAATTGATGTGGAAGGAGGAGAAAAACTGGTGCTGGAAGGAGCCGTTAAAACCATAACGCGCTGGAAACCAACCGTTATTTTTGAACACGGCATGGGCGCATCTGATCAATACGGCTCTACACCGGAACAGGTATTTCAGCTGATTCAGCAATGTGGGATGCAGATCTACCTGTTGGAACAGTTTCTGGCCAGTGGTAAAGCGCTCACACTGAACGATTTTTCCAAACAGTTCTACGAACGCCGAAACTATTACTTTGTAGCCGCCATTTGAGGCTTCCTGCCCGGGTGATGCATTTCAGCCATGGTAGCTTTTACCCTGTTAATGCGTTCTATATCCGCAGGCTGGTATACCTCCAGCTCCCTGATAGGATGTCCATCCGGCCACAATCCCATAAATCTTTGCTCTGGTGTATTACCAAAAGCATATTCACGGTGGGTGCCATACCGGGTATAACTGATCATAGCGTCTGCCAGTTTCCAATAGCAATGGAAATCCACCTCATTGAGTCTGGAAGTCATCAAGACGCGTTTGGCCGTATAATTGCGGATTCCAATATCGAAATCCAGATCGTAACAATATGGTTCTGAGTGAGTTGCGAGTAACCAACGTCGTTGATTGGTGGTGTCCCTGCGTTGCACAATAAGGTTGCGTTCAGAGGTATTGACAGCGGTATTAAATACCAGCGCACCGAATTCTGCACCAACTACATAATCGTCTTCTCCCACTACCACCAGCAATTTCATATCGGCGGGAAGTGCAGAATAATCTGTAAGTCTGGCGCCTTTGAACGGACCAGACCCGGGCTCGGCCAACAACATGGCGGCAGGTTTGGGTACCCCCATTTTTTGCCAATGGCTACCAAGGTATGCAGCAGTTACACCACCATAGGAATGCCCTATGTAGGCCACCTTATCCAGTCGGGGTTTTACCCTTCCTTCTTTTTGTAATTCCCTGATAGCGTCGCGAATGCCGATGGCGGCGTTTTCTGGGAAACCATTAGGCCGGGGCCAAACAAGGTTTTTCTGGTACCTTGGGTAAATCACAATATTGCCTTTGGCCACCAGATGTTTGATCCATTTGCCGTAAGCCATAGGATTGTATGCTCCGTATCCGTGCAGGAATACAATCACTTCTGCTGAATCTGGTTTGGGATCGGCAGGCTCAAATAGCCAATAACCATCTGCACGGGTAGCCGCGTCAAAAAAGGTAACGGATTGATGTATGTAAGCAGCCCCGCCAGGTCCATCATATGGTTGTCCGGGGTGAGGTACATCCTGAGCAGTGGCGAATAATCCTTTCAGGATTAATGGTGACATAGGAATCAGGGTTCGGCACCATCTTTTCAGGCTGACAGACGATGGTAGTTGGAAAGACCGTGCGGTGGATTTCATAATCTGTGGATAAATTTGGTGTATTAACGCAAAAGCAAGCATTTCGTTGAGCAGGTAACCGACGAAAAACTAATTTTGCCCGAGAAATAGCTCCATTAATGCGACTAAATATCTGTTTGTTCCTTCTGATCCTGGCTTTTGTTAGCCATCCGTCCCCACAGGCACAGGTAAGCCCTGACGCCGTCAAGCCAGAACATCCGGGCTTTCGGGATGTGGTTGTATTGGAGCCTGGCATTTTACTGGATATTCGGTATGCAACTGCCAATAATTTCACGAAATCTAAGATTTACGACTGTCCTATGTGCTTACTTAGGCCGGAAGTAGCAGAGGCCGTGGTTAAAGCGCACAGAAATTTGAAAAAGAAAGGTTTGGGCTTGAAAATGTTTGATTGCTACCGGCCGCGGCCATACCAGCAACGTTTGTGGGACAAAGTGCCTAACCCCAATTATGTCACACCTCCCGCCAAAGGGTCCATGCATTCCCGTGGTGCGGCAGTGGATCTGACTTTGGTAGACAACAAAGGCAATGAGTTAGACATGGGAACGCCCTATGATTTTTTTGGTCCTGAAGCGCATACAGACAACCAAAAGCTCCCCAAAAAGGTCCTGGAAAACAGAAAAATACTACGAGATGCTCTGGCTGAAGTAGGCTTCAAAGGCATTAGAACAGAATGGTGGCACTTTTCTTATCAGGGCAAAACCTGGCCATTATCTGATTATGTTTGGCCGTGTCAATAGCCCTCTGATTCACCATTAGTCCACGTTTACGACAACCATCATGAATTTTAAATTTTTGTTTCCCACCTTCAGGAACAGGTATCTGTTTATCCGGAACCGTTTGCAACAATATGTACCACTAACTGCTGGTCAATCCATTCGTGGATTAAATCTTGGCACCGGTGAAGGCGACTATGACCGGATGGTGGCAGCCCATTGTCAGGAACTCATTGGTTGTGATGTAAATGAAGAAGACCTGGCTCATGCTCAGCGGCTAAATACAGATGTTTCCAACCTTAGATATGAAGTAAATAATGCTCTGGATTTGAGTTATCCTGACCAATCTTTTGATTTGATCGTCACCTGCGAGGTCATCGAACACGTTGGAGAGCCGGAACAAATGGTCAGGGAAATGGCGCGGGTACTCAAACCCGGAGGATATGCGCTGATGACTTTCCCCAGCAGGGAGTTTCCGGTAACTTATGATCCGATAAACAGAATTTACCAGACCCTTTTCCGCAAATCCGGTCAAAAAGAGTGGGCAATATCTCAGGGAGCCTATGCTTTTGGCCATGATTATTTAATCGGGTCAAAGGATTTCAGATCCTGGGCAGAAAAGGCTGGCTTTGAAATCGTTGAATTTCAAGGACTTAGCAGATATCTGGTAGGCTTGCTGGAGGTATATTGGACCGGCATTGCCCAGAGTATTTTCAAGAAAAATGCACGGAACGTAACTACTGATACCAGTGGTGGCGTAAAAATTCGACCGGCATCTACCAAGGAACCATTCCTGGTATTCTTCACTGATGCGCTCCTGGCTATTGACCACATGCTGTTTGCCTGGGGTTCAGCCAGCGTAGGCAAAGGAGTTGTCCTCCGTAGAAAATAAGTGGTGCGTTGTTTTAAACTCAGAGGCGCAGATTGCGTTCCAAACTGAGAGTCTCACTTTGATTGAGACTCTCAGTTTGGAACGCAATCCGCGCCTCTGTACCTCCGCGGTCAAAAAGTCAATTACTGCTTAACCAGCTTAACGGTAGCCGTTCTTTGGCCGCCGCTCACCATGGAAGCAAAGTAAACACCTGGCTTAAATTCCTGTCCAAAGGAAGCTACATCGCTTTTGGCATTCAGTTGCGCTTCATATACGGTTTGTCCGAGCAGATTCTGAATAACCAGTTTGGGCATTTCTGTAGCATTTTCCCAGGCATATTGCATATGGAATTCGCTTCCGGAAGGATTGGGCAACACCAGCATAGAAGCTGATGCATCCAGGGTATTTGTGCCAACGGTAGCCACCGGCACCACCTTGAAAATATCCAAAGCGCCTTCCAGCCAGTTGCCCGGACTCAGATCATTTACTTTGAATTCAATTCTGATATTATCAGTCAAAGGGGCAGCAAAATCCTTCAGGTGAATATCACCAGAATATTGCCAGGCGCTCTGCGAATCAGAAGGATCGAGAGTTAATACATTGATGGTTTGAGCGCCTTTCAGGATGTTCACCTCCATGAGGTCGTTGGGTGCATTGCCAAGTGTGGTGGCATTATAAAACCAGTAGTAAAATGTCATTACTGCATCCTGGAATCCTGCCAATTTCATAACCGGAGAAATCAGCGATACAAAGCCATTATCTACGTCGTTACTACCCGGCTGCCCGCCTCCATTAGCAGTCATATAACACTGATCATTATTGTCCTGATCCGCATCAAATTCCGGATTTACCAGATTATTCTGATTGAAGGTGCCTTCCGGTTCGCCCAATTCCCATTCGCCTGCAGCAGCTGTTCCGGATACCGTCCAGCCTAAATCAGTGGCAAAATCGTCGTAATAACCGGGCGTCAGTTGCAAGTTAACCGGCACACCAGGGCTAACATTTACCGTATTCACCAGATAGCCCCATTTGCCAGCTGTGGCAGTGTAGTTGCCAACAGGCAGACAGGTAGCATTAAATTGGCCGATACCATTGGTTGTAATCGTGTACTGATTCAACGGGCTGGTAAGCACCACCTCAACGCCGGAAATTGGCGAACCGTTTGAAGCATCAACCACTGATCCGTTTACATTAAACACCTGACCTGCATCCAGCGTAATATCCAGGTTGAATACCTGGCCGGCAGTCAGGGTAATATTAACGGTTTTGTCTGGAAATCCGGGAGCAGAAACGGTAGCAGTGAAATTTCCTGGCGTTACCTGACCTGTACGGAAAATGCCATCAACACGGGTAGTCACTATTTTCTGTGGATCTGTACTTCCGTTAATTTTAACCGTTGCACCTGCCAATGGGGCGCCGTTGCAGCCATTGATAATTTTACCTTCAAAATAGCAGGCACGCTTGTAAGTGGGTGTGAGTACAGTGAGTTCGCCAGGCTCGATATCAGATGTTACAATAGTGCCGGATGGGAAAAACGGGAATGCCCCCCAACAGCCTTCAAATTCCAGGTTATTGCCGGCATAAGTGTCATATTGAGCCACTGTAATCAAGTTTTGCGGACGGTGTGCATCCACAATCAGAACGCCGCTTGTATACCATGAAGTTACAGCATAGTCGTTGATAATATGGGTATTATGTACATAAGTACCCACACCGTTATTCGGAGAAAGCCGGTCGAGTTCTTTTATATCGTCAGGATTGCTTACATCGTATGAGGTAAGGAAAGAAGGCACTGTTTCGTCGGTAGTCAGAACGTGTTTACGGTCGCTGGTAATCCAGGAATTGTGGGTGAATTTACCAGGAGTTTCTACTGTTCCGAGTACTTCCGGGCTGCCTTTATCCGTCATATCCACCACAGACATAATCCCGGCATTGATGTGGCAGGCATAGAGGGTGTCGTTGTCTACATAGCCATCGTGGATGTAACCAAGTTGCTCAAAGCGGCCAACATATTTAGGATTGTATGGATCCTGATTCAGGTCAAACACTTTAGCTCCGCCAGGGGCCCAGTTGCCACCATAGGTATAAAGATAACCTTTGGTTACGTCGATGTGCAAGGCGTGGATTTCATCCATTTCACCAGCCGCATCACCGTCGCCTGTGTAAAGGTGGTGGGGAAGATTTGGGCTTGGAAGTGCCGACATGTCAATAATCTGAATGCCTCCACCAGCCTCGGTAACCAGGTAAGCATACTGTTTGTACACTTTAATTTCTTTCCAAAGACTGCCATTGTTAGGCGTGCCTTCCGGCGATGGGATTTGAACGATTTGTTGTGGTGAGGCGGGATTGGTGATATCCACAATAATCATTCCGTTGGAACCGCCGAGTAGTGCATATTCCTGTCCATTTTGCCAATAGCCGCAAATATTGGCCAGGGTTTGACCCGGGAACGACTTGGTGGCCCGGAGCTGCATGTTGATGTTCTGGAGTTGTGCGAAGGTTGGTTGAGCGCAGCAGTACAAAGCTGCGGCAAGCAGGAACTTGGTGAGTTGTTTCATCGAATGACGACAGTAAGGATGGTGTAAAAATCAGGGGGCGAACATACGGAGCATTCTCTACCCACTACAGAAATGGAGAAAAAGTGTCTTCGGGTTGCAATTTACGCGCCCCCAAACAACATGCTAATTGCCCTCTCCTACCCTTTCCCACAACTCCAGCAGGATTTTTTCATCCTGCTCCCAATTCCAAACCTTTGCAGCCTGAATACAATTTTCGCTCATACAGGCATACCATTTTTCATTCTGGGTTAAATCCCGAATGGCTGTCACCACCAGATCAACGTGCAATTCGGGCAAAAGTACCGCTACTTCAAATTCCTGATTCAGGGCATGATATTCCGGAAAATCCATTGTCAAAACCGGTACGCCTGCCTGGACAGCATCAAAAAATTTATTGGCCAGGGAATAATAATAAGATAACCCTTTGTTTTCCAGGAGGTTAAGCGACAACCAGGCTTTTTGCGTCCAGGTTTTTAAGGCATCAGGTTTTACAAAGCCCAAAAACAATACCCGATCCTGCACTTGCAGCGATTCGGACATTTGCCTGAGTTTCTGGGACAAATCCCCTTCCCCGGCCAAAACCAGTTGAAAATCAGGCAATTGCTGCATTGCTTCCAGCAATGTTTCAATACCCCTGCCCTCGTTTAGCGCTCCCTGGTACAACAGGATTTTTTTATCTGTCGGCTCCACTTTGGGTGGCTTTGGAAGGTAATTTGGAACATTCCGGACAACGGAAAACTCCAAACCGTAAATTTTGTGGAAAAGAGCGGCCAATCCAGGCCCAACCGTATAGGCATGACGGTAAAAGGGTAAGAAAATTTTGGCTACCAGCGCCCAAAAGTTCTTTACCAACGGGCGGTTCACCACTTCTGGCACTTCCGTAAAGTATTCATGCGCATCAAAAACACGCTTTTTCCCTCTTATTAGCGTGGCCAGGCATCCAGCGGGCAAAGAGTCTAGATCTATGGAGCAAACAGCATCGTAACGGGCAAACAGGAGGTATAGAAAAATCCTGATGTTGTAAATGGCGTAAAAAGCAAATCCTTTACGGAAAGGTAGCCGAAACCTTATTTGTTCGTAAGGTTTGTCATCAAGCGGAACGGAAGTAGGCAGCCAGCGGCCAACGAGTGTTACCGTATATCCATTTGCCGCCAGTGCCCCGCAAATGCGGTGCATGCGTTGATCATAGGTCAGATCATTGGTTACGGTAAATACCACCCTCATGGAAGCTGCAAATATTGTTCTCTGGTGAGTTGCCCGAGGTTTACCTGCTGTTCAAAATTGATCCAGCCAGGGGTAGTTACATATTCTTTAATCCATTGAAAACCAACCTTTTCAAGCGTTTTGTTTGGCGCCGGATTTAATGCGTAAGGTTCACAATTGAGTACTTCAAGGCCATAATTTTCAAAGAAAAAGGGTAAACTCATACGAACCAGTTGAGCTCCTAACCCTCTTTGTCGGGCTGGCGATTGCCACATGTGTAGGTGCATGGATGCTTCTTTTCCAAACGCTATCTTATTGATATTGCAATGCCCGGATGCCTTGCCATCAATTTCCCAAATGATGCAATAGGATTGCTTCTCCGTAAAAGGCTGACCTATTTGAGTTAAGAGCATTTGTTCCCATTGTGCACGCTGGGGCATTTTAGCCAGATCTACGCCCATGCCAATGAGAAATTCCGGACTTGCATGAAACCAATAATCCGCAAGAGGTGTGATATCAGCTTCCTGAATAGGGCGAACAGAAAGGGTTGCCATAAATTGATACTTTAAAACTCCTGAAGAGCCTGGTAAACAAGATCTACAGGTAAACCCATCACATTTTGAAAGGTTCCTTCAATACGGGTTATCTTGCAATGCCCGATCCAGTCCTGCGCACCGTAAGAACCAGCTTTGTCATACGGCTGCCAAACCCGGATATAATAGTCGATTTCCTCGTCTGTCAACTCCGAAAACCATACCTGGGTTTTACCAGCCAGCACTTTTTCCTGAGTTTTGGACATTAGACAAACACCCGTGATTACTGTATGCTGATTACCGGAAAGCGCCCTGATCATACTGAAAGCTTCCCGGTAATCAGCTGGTTTGTTGTATATTTTTCCGTGCAATATCACCACAGAATCAGCAGCAAGCACTATCTCATCGCCCTGAATCAGGTGTCTGGCAGCCTGTGCTTTCTTTTGAGCCAACCAGGGCGCTACCTCCTCCACAGGCATTTCCTCAGAAAACGACTCATCCACATCAAAAGCCTCTACCCGGAAACTGAAACCCGCCTCGCGAAGCAATTGGGATCTGCGGGGACTCTTGGAAGCGAGAATGAGTGGGCGGGAAAGAAACATGTGTGAATGAGTGAGTGTGTGTGTGGATGTGGTAATTAACGGATGACGGTGAGGTCGCCGAATTTTTGCACAATGGAGCCATTGACGAGTTCCAGTTCGATGGCCCATGCGTAAACGCCGGGATTCACTGCTTTTCCTCTGAAACGTCCATCCCAGGAAATTGCCGAATCTCCTGGAAGTGCATTGCGGGCCTCATGCATTAATTCTCCCCAGCGGTCTACTATCCGGAAAAAATTCACTTTTTTGATAGCCGGGTTGAACCCAAGTTCCAAGACTGCATTGTCGCCACTGCCACCCATTGCATTGGGGATATAAATGCCAACAAACTGCTCAACCGTTATGATTAAGTCGTCTGTGGCCTCACAACCGTTTTCATCGAAGATAGTAAGTACATATCGGGTGGTTTCCAATGGTACCTCTACTACCGGATTCGGACAATCCAGACAAGACAGATAACTGGTATTACTCCAACTCCAGGATACCGGCGGTAAACCACCCAGCAGAATATCCAAAGGAACAGAAATACCTAACTGAATTGTTGTATCAGCTGGTAAGGAAAGGCTGAGTTGAGGTGGCTCCAACACGGATACCTGAACCGTATCCTGACATTCGAAAGCATCCTGACTGATGATTTGGTAATCTCCAGCAGGAAGGTTTGTATAATCCAGTTGCTGACTAAAATCGCCCCCCTCAAATCCAAACAACAATGAAGGATCCGCCGGCTCCAGATGTATCGAACCATCTGTCAGGCCAAAGCAACTTGCAGAATCTGCAGTTGCCGAAAATACCGTTTGTGGATACTGAGTGAGAGAAAACGTCCGGGTTTCTGTACAATCATTGCCATCTGTAACAGTAAGTGAGTAATCACCTGCTGGCAAGTCCGTTATCTGAGGTGATGTCTCTCCCGGAATATTCCACTGATAATCAACAGGTTGCACAGGATTCAATATCAGAGCCTCCAGCAAACCATTGGTTTCGCCAAAACAAGCCGGAGTGCCATCTACCTGCAACTGTATCTGCGGATATACCAGCAACGATATTGAAATGGTTGAGTCGCATCCCTGTAAAGTTTGCAACTTTCCTACATATTCACCGGAAGTGGTTTGAGGCACTCCGAATATATAGGAGGTATCTCCATAACAAATCACCCGACTCTCAAACACATAAAAGGTATCCAGCGGCGCCACTTTGACGACCACTGTAGAATCGCATCCGGTTATGGCCGACAAGTTAAAGGTGGCCTGCTGTTCAGGCTCAATGGTCACGTTATTGATGGTCAGGGTTTTACCCAAACACACTGCCGTGTCTACTGTGATATTGAAGGTTCCCACACCTGTTCCGGTTACGTGAACCATCACCAGGGAATCGCAACCGTGAATGGTTTGAAGAGAAAACAACCTGCTGCTGTCGGGCTCAATGGATTGCCCCAGGTATACCACCTCCGAACCGTAACAAACTATGGTATCAACGGTTTGATTGTATGTGGGGAAAAGCGTTATCGTGATAGTATCTCTGGCAGAACACCCGTAATCATAAGCCGCTTCCAGACTGACCAGGGTTGGGCCATTTGGCGCCAGACTTGGATCACTGCAATCCGTACAGCTCAAAGTTGCTACCGACGACCATATATAACTATCAAAGCCTGGCACGCTGAGGGTAGCCGTTTCACCCGGACAAACGCTAAAATCTTGTCCTATGTCTACAGTTGTTGCGGTATACAAGCTAACCGTTAGCGTGTCTGTTTGGGTTAGCTGACAAATATCTGTCGTAACAACCCCGTAAGTGCCCGGGCCAACGGCTGTAAACATAGAATCTATGGAGCCATCCAGCCAGTTCCAGGCAATAATATCTGTACCTGCGGCATTCAGATCGAGGATACTTTGGTCGCAAATGGAAGTGTCCTGCCCCAGATTGAGTATTTCAGGCTGGTAGGAGAAATAGAAAGAGGCAATGTTGTTATCAAAACCACATTCTCCAATGCCGTTCACAGGAAAATCTGCGCTCAGGTCAAAAGGAGGAAGCGTGGAGTGGTCGTCGTTTAACACCAAAAACACTGTATCATTCGCCAAACGGGGAATCATAAATATCATGGTATCACAGCCGCCTAATCCAATCACGTCAGATTGCGCCACAATACCAACCCATTGAGCAGCAGTAGTTTGCGGGTTGCCCACATAAGCTGAAATGGGCGTATTCAGCGGAAATACATTATCACCCACATTACATATTTCTATGCGCAACTGAAGCGAATCTTCAAAACAAACCGGCTCATCCAACAGGGTCAGAATGGCATCAGGAGAAGGGAAAGTGGGATTGAAGTATTGGTTCATAAAAGTATTCAACTGCAGCTTGTCACCTACCAGATGTTGCTGCTGCTGATACCTGGGTACACTCAGGTCGTCATTAATGTTGGTGTTGAAATACGCGTGTTGGTTCCATACAGGCCGGGTGCTGATATCTGGCACACCAATGGCTTCATAAGCCACCACAGTTCCAGTAAATTTACTGTTGTTCGTGCCGCACTCAATCAGGATTTCGGTTTTGCCGTCGGCATCCACATCCAGTACCAACGGATTTTCAATGTGCGTGAAACTCAGGCAAACATCCTCCCATATTACACCTCCGGTGGCGCCGTCCAGGATCTGAAGCTTTTCTTCACTGCGGTATACCACCTCAGCGGAACCGTCTCCACAAAAATCAAATACACTGGTACAGGTGATGGAAGAAGGGTCATTCACCGGATTGATCCAAAGCGGGGTAAAATCATTAGCGAGAGCATATACCCAGGGGTGACTCACAAAACTGATGTCCAGTTTGCCATCGCCGTCGAGGTCGGCTACATTTACCCGGGAAGCGCCTTCGCTCCAGTTATTGAGCAGTTGGTATTCCCGCATTATGGTGCCTGTCAGGATATCCCAAACATAAACCGTGTTTTGGCCATTTTTTTGCCCTTGCACAATGGCATCCAGGTCGCCATCGCCGTCAAAATCTGCTACACTGGTAAATCCATCGGAGTAACCAGCGGGCGCAGTCCTTACCGGAAAGCTCAAACCTGTGAAAAAACTCACAGACAATACCTGATTACCGGCTACGATTTCAAGACCTGGACAGGAAAAACAGACATTATCAGGTAAAACATCTGCCGGTACAGGTGAGGCAAAAGAATAGCCTACTGCAATACGGGCAGGGTGCTCGCCATCTGCAAAAATATTTCCACCGGAAGCCAGAAGTGCGCCGGTTTGGCCACTAAACACCTGATTACCAATATTGATTTCCGGGGTACCATTGTTATCAAAATCAGCAATATTGGGTACAGCAAACCTGTACCGATAATCATACCCAACCACCGTTGGCCCTACAAACTGCAACACCCCCATATGGTCGTAGCAGTAAATACGCCGGTCATCACCCACCACAACGATCTCTCCAAAACCATCGTTATCCAAATCCGCAATAGCCGGGGCCGTTCCGCCGGGCCAAACAGTATTAGGGTTAGTCGTTTGGTATTTAATCTGACCTGTCGCGCCATTTAATATGAAAAGATCGGCATTTTCCACCCAGGTAGTAACTACTTCAGGTATACCATCGGCGTCCAGATCACCAGCTACTAAGGGAGAATAAGTTCCGGTTTCTGCATTGGAGGTCCACTTGGTAGCCAGGGAAATGGGTCCACAGGGGGGTAGATAGTAGCAATCAGGATTACAAGTGGTGTAGTAAAAGCTGTCGCATTGACCTGTGCAGGTGCAATCTGTATCGAAGCAATCGATCAGGCCATCATTGTCGTCATCCAAGCCATTGGTGCAATCTTCCACCGTTTGGCCGAACAGCACCAAGGGGGCTAAAAGAAGAAGAGCCGAGACAATAATGTTTTTGGGGTTGCAGAGTTGGCTAGTGTGTGTTTTCAAAGTCATAAAAGCTCGGTTTGGGTTTTGTCTGGCGCAAAAACGACAATTCCAGTGCTTTCTTCCACCCGACAAACCGATTAACAGTGCGTTTGGTAAACCTCAGAAATCAGGACGGGTGTTTTAAGGGGCAAGGGGATTATGAGTCATTTAGGGTCATTAGGGTCATTTGGGTCATTTAGGGTACATTAAATGCCCCCAAATGACTTAAATGACCCCAAATGACTTAAATGACATTAAATAGCCTGTATCAGGTCATATTGTGTCACCACATGCAGGCCGCCGGAGCGATCTGTTGCAATAACAGCCGGCATTTCCTTGGAAATGTAGCGATTTAACTGGCTGATGGGCAGATCGTCCTTGACTACCGGGAATGCATCGCCCATAACCTGTTTAACCGGCTTTTCGGAGTTATGCAGGGGGTTCTCCAGCAGGAAGTGCAAAACCTGGGTTTCTGTAATAGAACCCACAATTTTCTCTCCATCCAGCACCGGCAACTGACTCAAATCATGTGACTTCATCAAATTGAACGCCGAACGAACCGAATCAGTTACCTGGGTGCCAAAGAACCTTCGATCCTTTTTTCGGGCGATTAAATCGCTGATTTTCAATTCGTCCTCCAGGAAACCACGTTCACGCATCCAGTCATCGTTGTAAATTTTCCCAACGTATCGGCTGCCATGGTCGTGGAAAATAACCACTACCACATCATCTTTTTTCAGTTTGCCTCGAAGCTGCCACAATGCACCCATAGCGCTGCCGGCTGAATACCCGAGCAACAATCCTTCCTCACGGGCCAAACGCCGCGCCCAAAGAGCAGCGTCCTTATCTGTCACCTTTTCAAACAGATTGATCAGGCTGAAATCAACGTTTTCAGGCAAAATATCTTCGCCGATACCTTCTGTAATGTACGGGTAAATCTCCTTGGGATCAAAAACGCCGGTTTCATGGTATTTTTTGAATACAGAACCATACACATCGGCGCCCCAAACCTGAATATTCGGATTTTTTTCTTTCAGGTACTTTGCCGTACCACTTACGGTTCCACCAGTGCCAACACCTACCACCAGGTGGGTTATTTTACCTTCAGTTTGCTCCCAAATTTCCGGGCCGGTGCTTTCGTAGTGTGCCTGACGGTTAGACAGGTTATCGTACTGATTACACCAGAATGAGTTAGGAATTTCGGTGCTCAGGCGGCGGGCAACTGAATAATAGGAACGCGGATCTTCCGGCTCTACATTGGTAGGGCAAACAATAACTTCTGCTCCGAGAGCCTTCAGCATGTCTACCTTTTCTTTACTTTGCTTATCAGTAGTAGTGAAAATGCAGCGGTAGCCACGCACACAACCTACCAGGGCCAGTCCCATACCGGTGTTGCCAGAAGTACATTCAATGATGGTACCGCCTGGTTTCAAATCGCCACGCGCTTCTGCATCGTCAATCATTTTCACCGCCATGCGGTCTTTGATGCTATGACCGGGATTGAAAGTTTCCACCTTAGCCAGTACGAGCGCGGGGATATCTGACGAGACCTTGTTGATTTTCACCAATGGCGTATTGCCTATGGTTTCAAGAATGCTTTTGGAATATTTCATGTTGATTGTAGTTGAACCAAATGCGCAGCCTCCTTATTTTCTTCTGGTGCGCACATAAGCCTGGAATTTTGACGCATTTACTTTGTGTGCAGCAAAAGTTTCAGCAAAGGTGTGTGTACCGGATTCATCTGGTTTGGCACAGAAATATAGATAATTGTGCTTTTGCGGGTTCAAAACCGCATCCAGACTTGGAATAGAAGCCATGCTTATCGGGCCTGGAGGCAGTCCCTTATACACGTACGTGTTGTACGGGGAATTGAAGGTGGTGTGGTAATCGGTTACCCGGCGCGTGGTAAAATCCCGGGTAGCAAAAACACTGGTTGGGTCAGCCTGCAACTTCATATCGATTTTCAGGCGGTTGAGATATACCCCAGCAATGGTTGGCTTTTCACTCACCGCATTGGTTTCTCTTTCCACGATGGAAGCAAGTGTGTACACCTGTTTCTCATTAAGTCCGAGAGCCTGGGCTTTGGCGCGGCGATTGTCTTTGTCCCAGAAGTTGTTATGCTCCTTGATCATCCGTTGGATGAAAGTTTTGGCATCCGTATTCCAGTACATTTCATACGTATTTGGAATAAAAGCGGAGATCAGGGTTTCTTCTGTATATCCGGCTTCTCTCAGAAAAGTTGGATCTTTAAAGGTGCGGATAAGGGAAAGTGAGTCGGCTTCTATAAAGCGCGACACTTTTCCTGCCACTTCTTCAAGCAGACGCTCATTATTGAGCACAACCTTTACAGGAGCCTGTTCGCCGTTGCGCAGGTGCTGAATGAGCTGACGGTTTGTCCAGCCCGGTTCAACTTTAAACCGACCTGCACGCATTTTATCTTTTCTGTATTTCATTTGTTCTGCAAGCCACCTGAAATTCACTTCGTCTTTAACGAAATTACCCTTTTTCAAGATTTCAACTACTTGTTCAAAATTGGCACCAGTGGGAATTTGAACATAAGGATTTTCCAGTTTGTCTGGAACAGAGGGGAACCAAAAACCTTTGATGGGTTCCCAGGCAAAATAGGAGCCGGCCAACAGTAAAACGGCAACTATAACAAGTAATTTTTTGCGCATGGATGATTGATTGCCTGTCGTTTTTTGACTTTGAATGGGTTCAGATTGATTTCGAACGGTTGAGGAAAACATAGGACGAGAGAAGATTGAAAATAGGATCCAACAAAGGTAGTGACACTCCAGAGATCCTTTTCGTCCGGAATTGGTAATTCTTTGCAAATGCACTTTCAGGACGAATGTGTCGCATGAGTGTTGTTTAGTGTGTCATTAATCCAGCGTTGCACATTTTCCAGTAAAAGTTCTGGATTTTCGTTCGTAATTGCGGGGCCATAGTATACACTTACCCTGATGGCCGGCTCACCAAATCGTTTGGCCGCATGGCTTAAGAAAGAAATTTTTCCTATCCAAAAATCTGCAGGGTTGTCAAAACAAATAGCAACCGGTACGATTTTCATTCCACTTTGGGCAGCCATTTTAAACGCTCCTTTTTTGAATGGCAACGTATCTGGGCGTCCGGAGGTGGTACCTTCAGGGAAAATTAATACCGAAAAGCCGTTGGATACCAGATCCTGCATTTGTTTGATAGTTCCTACCCTGCTCCCAGCATGCTCCCGCTTAACATATAATATTCCTGCCATTTTGGCCCCCTTTCCAATGATTGGCCAATTTGCCAGCTCGGCTTTTGCTACTGGAAAAACGTTTACATCTTTCAATACCAATATCGGATCAAGGTAAGAGCGGTGATTGGATACGATCAGGCAGGAGCGATCGGGGATTTGTCCGAAAACCCGGAGCTGTATCCCAACGGCAGGAATCAATCGGCTTGCCCAGGCTTTTCTGATACGCATGGATCGGTGAATATCCTGCCCCAAAAGCAGATTCAGCACGGCAATCCGGGCTACAATCCAGCTGGTATACGCGGCAAAAAACAGGAAGCGTAGGATAATTCGCAGGGTTTTCACGGGGCTAAAATCGGGTATCTTCTGGAAATGAACCAGATATATAACAGAAAAAAGGTGTCTGCATGTGCAAACACCTTTTTTATCGGTTTATATATGGAATAATCAGATTTTTGAAGCCTTGACCTCTTCCAGAATTTCCTGAAACTGGATATCCAGGTGAGAAGCATCATACACGCATTCTCCATCCATGATAAGCAACACCTGAGGTGATTCATGATGCACCTGAAAAGTGTTGGCTACCTCCATAGAAACGGGCCGATGTGCAATCACATCCAGGTAGTACGCTTCTACTTCATCTGTCCCAAAAGACCAATCGTCTTCCAAACGATATTGAGCTATGGAACAAATATGGCAGCGGTTGCTGTGCTTGTAGATGATACAAGGAATCTCTTTGGAACGCTGGATAATTTGTTCAATCTGATCCGCAGATTCCAGTTTGTGCCATTGAATAGCCATAGACGATTACAAATCAGCACCAGGACAGCCGTAGCCCCTGTGGCAGGACTCGAGGAGGAAAAGAGCCGCAACGAATGCGAACGCAAGGAATTTTTGCCAATTTTTCATGATGATTTTGCTTTATTGCTATGTGTGAATGACGATGACCAGTGTAAAACGGCAGAGTTTTGAGCTTATTGTTACAAAGGCTGTGCCATCATCAAATTCGGTGCAAAATTAGACAAAATTTAACTTTTGCAGAATTTTTAAAACACCAAACGTTAAATTCAATTGCTTTTCAGGATAATATTTCAAAAATGAAGCATATTTATCCTGAAGGTTTGGTCAGTTACCCGTTAATTGCCGCCTTAATAAATGCTACAAATAGCGGATGTGGATTTTCTACCGTGCTTTTTAGCTCAGGGTGAAATTGAACACCTACAAACCATTTGTGTTCAGGAAGTTCCACAATTTCTACCAGATTGGTCTCCGGATTGGTACCGGAGGCCAGCATGCCCGCTTTTTCAAACTGTGCCAGGTACTTGTTGTTGAACTCCCAACGGTGACGGTGACGCTCCCGGATCTGAGTGTTTTTATAAGCCTCAAAAGCGATGGATTTTTTACGAATAGCACAATCGTATGCCCCTAAACGCATAGTACCGCCCTTTTGGGTAATCTTTTTCTGATCCTCCATCATATCAATAATTGGATCAGGAGTAACCGGATTAACCTCTGTGCTGGCCGCTTCTTTGAGTCCGAGTACATTGCGGGCAAACTCCACACAGGCTGTTTGCATGCCCAGGCAAATGCCGAAAAAAGGCACATTGTTTTCCCTGGCATAGCGAATAGCCGATAACTTGCCCTCAATACCGCGCTCGCCAAAACCTGGCGCAACCAATATACCATGCAAGCCTGACAAGGTTTTGCTTACGTCTTTATAGCTACCCTCCAAATCCTCCGCGTGGATAGGCTGAACGCGCACTTTACATTCATTCACCGCGCCTGCATGTACAAAAGCTTCGTAAATAGATTTGTAAGCATCCGGAAGTTCGTTGTACTTACCAATCAAGCCAATTTTTACCTCATGTAAAGGATTTTTCAGTTTGCCCAGGAAGTTTTTCCAGGAATTGAGGTTGGGCTCTTTGGTGTCTTTCAGGTGTAGTTTCGAAATAACCACAGAATCCAATCGCTCTTTCAACAACAGCAGTGGCACATCGTAGATGGTTTCTGCATCAATCATTTCAATTACCGAAGAAGTTTCAACATTGCAGAACTGCGCCAATTTGCGCCGAATATCAATGCTGAGCGGATGCTCTGTCCGGCAGGCAAGAATATCCGGTTGCACGCCAAGGCTCAAAAGCTCCTTCACTGAGTGTTGGGTAGGCTTGGTTTTCAGCTCTTTGGCAGCATTCAGGAAAGGCACCAGAGTCAGGTGAATAACCAGCGAGTGCTCCCGACCCAGTTCCCAGCGCAACTGACGAACACTTTCCACGTAAGGCAGCGATTCAATATCGCCAACTGTACCACCTAATTCCGTGAGTACAATATCGTATTGCCCGGTTTGTCCAAGCAACAACATCCTGCGTTTGATCTCGTCTGTGATATGTGGAATAATCTGCACGGTCTTTCCCAGGTAGGCACCTGCGCGCTCCTGTTCGATGACCGTCTGGTAAATTCTGCCAGTGGTCACGTTGTTTGCCTGGGATGTAGGCGCATTTAAGAAACGCTCGTAGTGCCCTAAATCAAGGTCCGTTTCAGCGCCATCATCAGTCACATAACACTCACCATGTTCATATGGATTGAGTGTTCCGGGGTCAACATTGAGATAGGGATCGAATTTCTGGATGGTGACAGAAAAGCCACGGGCCTGGAGCAATTTTGCCAAACTGGCACAAAGAATACCTTTTCCGAGCGAAGAAGTTACGCCGCCCGTAACAAAGATGTATTTAGTCATAAATGTTTTGCTTGTTACGGGATGCAAAGGTACGAAAGGGATTTACTTCACAGCATATTCAACCCTTAAACTCAAAAACATCGCCGTCTAAAAGGAATGGAAGTTCCTTTCGGTAGTTATCCAGTCCTGTTTTGTCCAAAGTAAGCGTTAGAATCTGTTCCTGCCCATCGCCTAAATGAACCAGTGTTTGCCCGCTGTAGTCAACAACCATGGAGTCGCCGGTATACTCTAATTGATTACCATCCTGACCAACGATATTGACACCCACTACATAAGACTGATTTTCAATAGCCCTGGCAGTTAGCAACGAGCGCCAGTGATGCGATCTTTTAGACGGCCAGTTGGCTACATATAACAGCAAATCATAATATGGATTCAAGCCCGTAAAGAAAGATCCACGCATATTCCGGCTCCATACCGGGAACCGAAGATCGTAGCAAATGAGCGGACAAATTCGCCAGCCCTTCCATTCAAGTGCCAGCCGACTTCTGCCTGGAGAAAAATAGTCACCTTCTCCAGCCAATGTGAACAGATGCTTCTTGTCGTATTGATCAAATTTCCCATCCGGTCGCATCATGATTAGCCGGTTATAAAACCTGCCGTCTTCCTGACAAATAAAACTCGCCAAAACTGCTGCCTGCAATTTTTCTGCCTGGGATGCCAGCCACTGCATAGTAGCGCCTGTCATTGGTTCGGCCAATTTTTCTGCCTTCATGGAAAAACCGGTGGAAAACATCTCCGGAAGCACAATAAGGTCAGTTGTTCCGGCCAGGC
>DATGWL010000148.1:0-28373 GCA_035299505.1 Saprospiraceae bacterium
CCAAAAACTGTCCTTTTTCCGCCATTTTTCACCTTTTTTCAGTCACGTCCCGAGTACTCGGGATGCTTCTTCAAAAACGCAAAAACTGACGAAAAAAGCTCAAATTTTTGACTCCGTCAGAAAATCCCCAACATGCTCTAAATGGAAGCCTGCTTGACGTATCAATCAGGCTTCCGGTAGAAATTTCTAGTAGCGGAAAAACTACCAAACACCACTATTAAAGCTCCCCACCCAAACATGAGGGGTTGAAGAAAGAAATAAGGCATCATCGTTACTTGTACCGAAATCCAAACCATGAGAGCTACTCCGCATACCAGCGAGAGCGTCAAAGACCAATGCCACTGCCGGAACGGGTTAAGCCGTTCAGCCAGAGGCCATTGAACCCTTTTCCATAGTCCAAACCATGATACCAGTGGCAGTATTCCCATAAAAATGGTTAGTAAAAAGCCCGGAATCAGGTAAGTGCTAAAAGGAGAGTTGTTCAATGCATCGGCAGGGAAGCCTACTCCTTTTCCACTTGGATCAATGATCATGCTCCCGCCTGGCGGCAAGGCGGCAATCCCCAATCCTAAGAGTAATGATTTGAGTATCCACAGACTCAGTGGATGTACTTTTTCGGACATATTTCTCATAAAGCAAAGAAATTTCCACAAAAGTGATCATTCCAACAATTGTCTTGCAATGACCAGGCTCATAGGACATGCTGATGAATAGAGTCTGGCCGTTCTGCCCTGCTTTTTGTATTAGCCTAAAGTCATACGTTTGATTGACCTGCATCATATCAATGAATATTTAATATACTGAGGTTTGTACCATCAACGAATAAAATCAATAACATCATGAAACTATCCAATGCTATTCTGATTTTCCTGCTGTCCATCGTAGTCAGCACCGCTCAAGCCCAATTCACAGACAGAGGCCGATTCATGCTGGGATCTGCGGTTGGTTTCGCCACCAACTCCTCCAAAACATCATTCGACAATTCGTCTACAGAAGATTCGGAGCCCAAAAACACACAGTGGAACGTGTCGCCATATATAGGCTATTTCCTGTTCGACAATTTTACACTGGGTATTGGCTTGGACTATACTTCAAGTAGTGAAACCCGGGCCGGCGAAGAAAAAACCAAAGACAGCGACTTGCTTTTTGGTCCGTTTACCCGGTATTACATTCCTTTTGGCGATAAAGCACTGTTTCTTCAGGGTAATTTTGGCTTCGGAAACTCTTCTGACAATCTTACTGTAAACGGAGCCAACCAGAATATTAATACCAATATTCTTGCGTTTGGTATTGGCCCAGGTTTCACCATATTTTCCAACGATGGTATTGGACTTGAAGCTCTGGTAAAATACAATTACGCCAAAAGTCAGTTTGATCTGGACATTGCAGGTGTCAAGACTACCACAACAACCAAAACCAATCAAATTGCACTTTCTTTGGGAATCCAGATATATTTCGCAGGTTTGAAGCGCTAAAGTCAAACGGAGCTTAATCTTCCTTTCATGACAGATTACCGGCTGCAACGTCTTCAGATGTTGCAGCCGTTTTTTATGCCTTAAAATGAAACTCTTTATGATAAATATGTAACAACATCAACAATAGCGCAATCAGGATTGGCCCGAACACAAAGCCAATAAAACCAAACAGTTGCAGACCGGCAACCACGCCAAATAAGGTAATCAAGGGGTGAGTTTGGTTGATGGTTTTCAGAAACCACATGCGGGCAATGTTGTCTACCGAACCCACTACTATAATACCATACAAGACAATTAAAACCGCTTTCCCTTCCTGTCCGTTAGCCAGCAACATGAGCCCAAGCGGGATATACGCCAACGAAACCCCCACCACCGGCATCATACCCGACACAAAAGTTACAGCAAACCATAGCCAGGGATCAGGCACATCAGCCAGCCAGTAAATGAGAAAGCCGGCCAGCCCCTGTACGACGCCCATCAGCGGTATTCCCAACGCATTCGCCCAAACCATGTCATTAAGGTGCCGGCGTACATACAATACATTTTCGTGGCGCAAAGGAAGCCAGTCGAAAAACGATTGCTCCATTTTTTTACCCTCGGTGAGCATAAACCACAGGATAAAATACATCACTACAAAGAGTCCTAAGCCACTCACCGTGGCACTCAGAATATGCTGCACCCGATGTACTGCCCATTCGCTCAAACCTTTCAAATTTTCGGGAGTCAGCAGGGATATTTGGTATTGTGTTTCAATCTTTCTAACCACATTTTCCAGGCTTGCCAGCAAAGTATCAGAGTTTTGGAAAAGCGCAATAATTCTGGAACTGAGCATGGAAAACACCCAGTTAAAGGGCAATAAAATGATTATAAACGAGAGCAACATCAATATGCCGGCGGACAGTTTTTCCCCCCATTGCCATTTTTCGGTGAGGAAAAACAGTGGCGTGCGCAACAATACATACAGAGTATAGGCGCCCAACAATGCAGGCACAAAAAAGTACAGGTTCCAGAAAAGGACCCCGAAAATTCCGGCAATGAGCAATATCAAGAAAATTTGCCGGATGGGTGTTGCAGGAATCTGACTCATATTGCTAAAGGTAAGGGATTGAACCGCTACAGGCTAAATTCTTTAAAACGCTCTGCCGCTGCCCTGTCAAGCGCCTCCCGGTCGTCGGGGTGGGCAATGTCAATCAGGGCTTTGGCTCGTTCCCGCAGGTTCTTGCCAAACAAATAGGCCGCGCCATATTCTGTAACTACATAATGCACGTGTGCGCGGGTAGTAACCACTCCTGCGCCAGGTTTCAACAAAGGTACAATCCGTGGCACGCCCTTGGCAGTTCTGGAGGTGAGTGCTATAATGGGTTTGCCACCTTCAGACAGAGCCGCGCCGCGCATGAAATCCATTTGACCGCCTACGCCGGAAAAATGGTAAGTTCCAATGGAATCTGCGCAAACCTGTCCGGTAATGTCAATTTCAATAGCGCTGTTGATAGCTACCACACGTTTGTTGCGCCGGATCACGGAAGTTTCGTTCACATAATCTACATCCAGAAAAGCCACTGCCGGATTGTCATCCACAAAATCGTACAGTTTACGCGATCCCAGAGCAAAGGCAGTAACCGTTTTGCCCGGGTGAATTTTTTTGTATTTGTTGGTAACCACGCCCTTTTGCATCAATGCTACCAGACCGTCTGAAAACATTTCCGTGTGTACGCCGAGATCTTTGTGTTGATCCAGACTGCGCAGCACAGCATCTGGAATAGAGCCAATACCCATCTGAAGGGTGCTGCGGTCTTCAATCAGAGATGCCACCTGTTTGCCTATTTGAATTTCAGCTTCACCTGCCGATTCGCCAAAATGAGCCTCATGCAGTTCTGCTTCCTGGTGTACCAGCGCGTGTATTTTACTCACATGTATCATACCATCGCCATGCGTACGCGGAACTCGGGGGTTTACCTGAGCAATGACATATTTAGCCGCATTTACCGCCGAGCGGGCTACATCCACCGAAACGCCCAGGGTGCAGTATCCATGTTTATCGGGCTCTGACACCATAATCAAGGCTACATCCAAAGGCATGATATTGCGTTTGAACAATTCGGGAATTTCACTCAAAAAAACGGGCACATAATCTGCCCGTCCAGCATTTACGGCCTCCCGAATACTGGCAGATACAAAGAGGGAATTGAATCTGAAATTTTGATGAAACTCAGGTTTATCCACGTGTGCATCGCCATACAAGCTGATCGATACCAATTCCACATCGCGTAACCTGGATGCCTGTTCAGATAGTTTTTGCAAAAGATAGGTGGGACTACATGCACTGCCGTGCACAAATACCCGTTGCCCGGACTGAATAATTTTAAGTGCCTCCTCGGCCGAAACATAATTCATGACAATTCCTGAATGGTAAATGATGGGGCAAAGCTAGGGTGATCCAGGTGCTGAAACAGCTGGATTACATCATGGGTGGGGGTAATTAATGTCATTTGGAAGGACATTTGGGAGTCATTTATAGGTCATTTATTGGGTCATTTTTGAGGTCATTTATTGGGTCATTTGAGGGGCATTTTGATCAAATATAGTTTTAAAGGAATAGGCATAAATCATTGAGGTCATTTTTGATTGTAGAGCTATCAATCAAAAATGACCTCAAATGACCATCCCAATGACTTAAAATGACCTTAAATGACTTAAAATGACCTCAAATAACCATCCCAATGACTTAAAATGACCTCAAATGACTTAAAATGACCTCAAATGACTCTAAATGACCTCAAATGACCATCCCAATGACTTAAAATGACCTTAAATGACTTAAAATGACCTCAAATGACTCTAAATGACCTCAAGCAACTCAAACACCAAAAATATCAGCCATGCCTTTTAGGGCGGCCAGGGCGCCGGCGCTGGTGAGAACATACATGGGAATTTCAAAATCAGCGCCAGACTGAAACAGCAAAAAATTCAAACCAAAACTGAAAACCAGCATACCCGCACCACCGAGCATCCATTTAATGCCACGCTGAAAACGGCGGGCGTGTTGTGCTTTGGCCACGGCATCAACTTCCGAAACTTGTTGATCCATAACCGTTTGAGAAGCAGCTAAGTCCTGATCAGCATTGAACATGGGTTCCATTTTCGTAACTTTATTTGTGAAGCATAGTATTTACCATGCAACAATAAGGACATTAGCCGTTTTACAAAAATATATTTTGCTTTTTTATTTTCACTCTGCTAAAGTACCCTGCTGAAAAGTTACCCAGAATGTACTGCCTTCCTCAGCTTTACTCCGAAACCCAACCTGTCCACCCATCATTTCTGCGTACCGCTGTACAATGTAAAGCCCCAAACCGGTGCCCTGTGTTGTATTGGCGGCATTGCTGGCCCTGAAAAAACGATCAAACAAATGTTTCTGCTCCGATTCAGGTATACCCATACCCCGATCTGTCACGCTGATGCGTACTGTAAGTCCCTGTATGGAGGTTTCTACCAAAATCGGCGCGTTTTCAGGCGAGTATTTGATAGCATTGGAGATTAGGTTGATCAGGATATTTTTTCCCAAGTTGCAGTCCATTACTACTTCTTCCGGCCCTTCATGCTTGTGCTCAAAGGCTTGGCCAGCCTTAAAGAGGTTCTTCAACCCATCGTGCACTTCCTTCACACAGTCTGTCATATTGGATCTTGAAGCGTTGACAGCTACCTTGCCATCTTCCAATCGGCCAAGCGACAGGAATTCTGTGAGAATGGAATTCAAGCCATTAACGGCGTTTTTAATACGATCTGTGTGTTTTTTGACATTAGGAAAATCCATCCGCTCGGCATATTGAGCTGCCAGGCCGGCAGAGGATAACACGGAGGTGAGCGGCGTCCGGAACTCGTGTGAGGCCATACTTACGAAGCGACTCTTGAGTTCGCCCAGTTCCCTTTCCTTTTCCAACGCAGAGGCAAGGTCGTTTTTTGCCTGTTCCAGCTCTGCTGTTCGATCAGCTACTTTGGATTCCAAACTTTCATTCAACTCCTGCAGGGCATCGCTGAGCAGAGCCAGTTCCTGTTTTTGTTGCAGAATCGAATTCTCATAATTTTTGCGATAGGTATTATCCACCACAAAGGCAATGACATACATACCCTCCGGGCGCTGAAACGGACTCAAACTTACCTCTACCGGGAGTTCAGTGCCGTCTTTTTTCTTGCCGTTCAATTGCAAACCAATTCCCATGCTTCTGGCCCGGGGAGCATGATGGTATTGCTCACGGTGTGTCTTGTGTTTTTCCGCAATATTATTTGGAATCAGCACTTCTACCTGTTGACCTTTCAGTTCGCCGGAGGTATAACCAAAAAGGGCTTCCATGGCCGGGTTGGTCATCACAATGGTGCCTTTGTGATCAGAAAGGAGAATACCACTGGTTGCATACTGAAACAAGGCCTTAAACTGCTCCTCCTGCTGTACCTCCTGCTCCTTCATCGTGATGAAACGCACCACAAAAAAGGCTGCTGCCCAGAAACTGATGATAGGCGGCAGTCGCTGCAACCACATTTGCTCAAGCGGTATTTCCTGCGGTTTTACTACCGCACCAATGATGGTAAGCGTTGTGGTGACTACTGCAAGCAGCAACACATCACTTTTTTCCCTAAAATAAATGGCCAGAAAATGCGCCAGCAGGTAGGCAAAAGCAATATCAATCTGCCTGGGCAGGAGCAGGTCTGCAATGAAAATTCCGGCTACCAGCGCCCAGATAAACCTGGACCAGTTTTGCTGCACACTATTTGTATTCATGGGGCTAAGGTAAGACCTTGTACCCTACTTCAAAATCCTGCGTGCAGCTCTGTTGCTCAATCCTACACTAAACAGTACCATAGATACTGAACTGATGGGCATCAATACGGCCGCTACAAAAGGCGACAAGTTTCCACTCACCCCAAAACTCAAGCCAATGGCATTATAGGTTAGCGCTACCACATAAGACAAATTAACAATGCGAACGCCTGCCTTTGCAAAATCTATGAGTTGAGGCAGTCTGGAGAACTCTTCAGCATGCAGAATCGCATCACAGGCAGGAGTAAAGTTGTTGGTATTTTCTGCCACGACTATGCCCAGCTCACTCTGACGCAAAGCGCCGGCATCGTTCAAACCATCACCCAGCATCATCACTTTATGCCCCTTTTCCTGCTTGCTGCGCACAAAATCCAGCTTATCCTGCGGACTCTGTTGGAAACGCATGGCCTCTTTTTCCGGGAAAAACGATGTAAGCGCCTGTGCCTCCCGATCCTGATCGCCGGAGAGCAAAAACAAGGATGCCGGGGTGGCGCCTTTTTTCTCCCGGAAATACGCCAAAACCTTAGCAAGGCCGTCCCGGTAGCGACTTTTTACTTCATAAAACCCCAGACATTGCTCGTCCACCGCCACAAACACAGAACCATTCAAGCCTTTTCCAGCCTCCTTGCAGTCTGAAAGGCCCAGGAATTCGCGGGAACCAATCTTCCATTCCCGACCCTGAAAACGGCCCTGAATACCCATGCCGGGAATTTCCTGATATGTTTCCGGACTCTCTGTTTTAGATTCCTGCAGGGTTTCATATATTTTCCGGCTCAATGGATGCGAAGAATGCCGCACCAGCGAACGAATAGCTATTTTATCGGCAGCAGAGAGGGATTGACCTACAAATTTCATTTCCTGCTGGGCAACATTGGTAATGGTACCGGTTTTGTCAAATACCACAGTGTCTATCTCGGAAAATGATTCTACTACCCGTATGTTCTTCAAATAAAACCGGTAACGCCCCATAATACGCTGTATGTTACCCAGCGTAAATGGAATAGACAAGGCAACATTACACGGACATGCTACAATCATTACAGCAGTAAAGGCATTAACGGCAGTAGCCACATCGCCACGCATGCCCCACCAGTACAGCACACCGCCACCGCCAAAAGCCAGAATTAAATACGTGAAATACCGCCCGGCCGCATCGGCCAATTGGGTTACCTGTCCCTTGCTATTGGTTTTGAAGGCTTCATTGTTCCACAACTTGGTGAGGTGACTCTGCGCTACCCTGCGCGTAAGCGCAATTTCTATGCTCTCTCCCGTTTGTTTGCCTCCGGCAAAAATGCGTTCCCCATTGTGCACCAAAACAGGCTCCGACTCTCCTGTAACAAAACTGTAATCCACACTGGCTGTTCCTTTCAGCAAAATGCCATCGGCCGGAATAACCTCCTGGCTTCGCACCAGAATGATATCGCCAGGCACCAGACGACTCACCGGAACCGTTGTTTCGGTATCGCCGCTCCGCACGGTAGCAGCTACCGGGAAATAGGATTTATAATCCCTTTCAAACGACAATTGGTGCCAAACATGCTGCTGGAACCATTTGCCAATCAGCATCAGGAAAGTCAAACCTGCAAAAGAATCCAGATATCCGGCTCCGGTGTGTGTGAGAATTTCGTACACACTGCGGCCAAACAGTGAGATGAAGGCCAGACAAAGCGGCACATCAATGTTTAATTGCCGGTTGCGGAGTCCCTGCCAGGCAGAAATAAAATAATCCTTTTCGCTGTATAAAAGTACCGGAAGCGAGATCAGCAGACTCAAATAGCCAAACACCTCAGAAAACCAAGGGTCTTGTTCCCTGCTCATGCCCACATATTCCGGGAAACTGAACAACATAACGTTGCCAAAGGCAAAGCCTGCAATAGCCAGCTGATAAGCCAGCTTACGACTCATGGCGGGCTTTTTTTGACCATCCACATCGCCCAGGTTGATATCCGGCTCATAGCCAATGGTATCCAGCAGGGCTGCCAGCTTGCGCAAAGAGGTTTGGTTCGGATTGAACTGGATGGTAGTAGTCTTTTTAAGGAAGTTTACCCTGGAATTGACAACGCCTGTATCCAGTTTGTACAGGTTTTCCAACAGCCAGATACAGGAAACGCAGTGCATATTGGGCAGGTAAAAGGTTACCTGCGCGGTGGTATTGCTCTCGAATTCCAGGAGTTTTTCCCGGATTTCCTGATCGTCGAGATATGCGTAGTTTTTAGAGGCTTTTTTGGCTTTCAGGCTTTTACCCGCATTCTGATCCAGATCGTAGAACTCACACATGTTGTGCGTGTTCAAAATTTCGTACACCATCTGGCAGCCCTGGCAGCAAAAATACTTGTCGTCCAGGTGCAATCGATCGTCCGGACATGCTTCATGGCAGTGGAAGCATTGCAGCGCCTCTGGCGCAGGAGTTTTAGGTTGAAGCAGTACGGAGGATGTAGCCATAGCGATTGACATTTATGGGCACAAAAATCCGTTGAAGCTTTGCTGTGGCAGGTGACCGCCATCAGACCACCGGGTGATGCTGATCATCCGGGGTCTTTTTGAATAAAAATCAGGTCTGGGGGTGATTTCAATCATGTTTTTTAATCCAAAACAGCCTGCATCTTTGCCCCAGACAAAACAGCTCGATTATGCAATTGGAAATTTCTCCTGACAAAACAATGGGTGCGCTCCAGAAAGAATTTTCTGAAGCTTTCGCTGGTCTAAAGCTTGCTTTTTTTAGCAAACCTCACGGCGAACACAAAGGAAGCGCTGCAAAGTTCCTGATTCAGGATAAGGATTTGGCGCTTAGCCAATTATCTCCCGAACTGCAGGCAGGTGTTGTGAACATTACCCCCGAACTGGTAGTGTGGCAGCTTGAAAAGCAGTTTGAAGAGCAGTTCGGTTTACACGTACAATTATTTCGGAAATCGGGTCGTACCTGGCTTGAAACCTCAGTGTCAGATAACCTGACCCTGGCAGAGCAAATGGAACGATCCGCAGCCAGTGAAAACATCCACCAGGAATTTGTAGACCCGATGGACTATCGTGAACAAGCTTAAACGATACCATGAAACCAATACTTGTCCCTACCGACTTTTCCAAGTGCGCCAACAATGCCATGATGTATGCATTGGAAGTGGCCTCGCGTACCGGACAGCCCATTACGGTGTTGTATGTGGTTTATCCCAATGAAGGGATTGACAATAACATGTACGATGCTTTTTTTGTAGACAATTACGTGCAGCAGCGGCTTGAGGGCATGGAAAAATGGGTAAAAAAGTTTACCCGCAGTGAGCATGTGCAACATGTGCCGGTTAAGCTGGAATGCAGAATTGGATTTCCGGTCAGCACCATCACCCAAACGGCAACAGATCTGGGAGCGTCTATGATCATCATGGGCACTACCGGAGCCAGTGGCCTGCGGGGTGTTTTACTCGGCAGCATTGCCGGCGGTGTAATCAGCGCCAGTAAACTACCGGTGATTGTGGTACCACAGAAGGCCGTTTTCCGAAACAACGCACGTTTTGCACTGGCCACCGATTTTCGGTTTGCCCCGGGCAAAGAATCGCTGAAAATACTCCGTGATATGCTGAATATTCAGCACACGGGCCTGAATGTGGTGCATGTAATGACCGACCCGAATCAAAAGCCTGATTTACGGCATCAACATGCCCTGACGGAAAAACTGGATACCATCCCGCACGATTTTCACTATTTGCACGACAAAAACATCGTTCGGGCGATCCACAATTTTCTGGAATCTACAAATTGTAACGGACTGGTGGCTGTAGCGCACGATCACTCGCTGCTCCACACTCTGTTCGCCAAAAGCATATCCAGATCGCTGGCGCACCATACCTCGGTTCCGATTTTGGTGTTACACGATCATTAACCAACCTAAGTAAACCGGTTGGCTTGATAAGGAAAGATTGTAATTTGAGCTAGATTGTTTTTTTACCCGGCAACAGCCTCATGGTTGTGCCGGGTTTTTTATTGGCAAGAGGTTAGAGAGGTCAATAATTCGGCTATGTTTGCCCCCGAAATTCAAAATAGTATTTTTCAGCATGCAGCAACCTGTAGTTATCTGTTTCGGTGAAGTTTTGTGGGACCTCCTGCCCGGCGGTAAAATGGCCGGAGGAGCGCCCATGAATGTGGCCTATCAAACCAACAACCTCGGCATGAAGTCCAGAATGATCAGCCGGGTGGGTCAGGATGCATTGGGACAAGAATTACTGGCCTTTTTACAGTCAAAAGGCGTTGCTACCGATCTGGTGCAAATAGACGGGCAATATCCAACCGGCACGGTAAATGTCCACCTGGATGCCCAGGGCATTCCCAGTTACGAGATAGTACAACCGGCTGCCTGGGATGCTATTGCCTTGAATGATGCCATGACAGACGCTGTGCAACACGCCGATGCCCTGGTTTTTGGCAGCCTGGCTTGTCGGAACGAACAATCCCGCAATACCCTGCTGCAGCTGATTGAAAAAGCCTCTTTCCGGGTATTTGACGTCAATCTCCGTGAGCCTTTTTACTCCAGAGACTTGCTGGAAAAGATGCTGCCTGCCTCTAACCTGGTAAAGGTTAACGACATAGAACTGGGTATTTTATCTGAATGGTATGGCTATACCGGCGCCGAAAAGGATCGCATGCAAGCTCTGCGACAGCAGTTTGGCTTTGACTTACTAATTGTTACGCGGGGAGCAGATGGCGCGGCGTGTTTGAGCGGCAAAGGTTTTTCAGAAATTCCCGGCACGCAGGTGCAGGTGCAGGACACCGTTGGTTCAGGCGATGCCTTCCTTTCCGGCTTCCTGTACAGTCATTTTTCCGGGAAAGCGGATGCTGAATGCCTGCGTTTTGCCAATGCGCTGGGCGCTTTGACGGCCACCAAACACGGCGGAACTCCAGTCATTACGGTTGATGAAATCAATGCGCTGATGTAGCCTTGATCGCTTTGAGGCATTTTTGCAAGCTGGTGCGCCAGTGCGGAATCTCCAATCCGAAAGCTGACTTGATTTTGCTTTTGTCCAGCACGCTGAATGGCGGGCGGCGGGCAGGTGTGGGGTATTCCTGTGTAGTGATAGGCTCCAGTTTACAACCCAGTTGCTCATATTCAAACACAGCGTCGGCCAGATCATACCAGCTGGCCACCCCTTCATTGGCATAGTGCCAGATACCGCCAATGGATTCTACGGCCATTTTACCTGTCGTTACCTGATCGTAAATTTGAATAACGGCATCTGCCAGATCAGGAGCATAGGTTGGAGAACCAATTTGGTCCCATACTACCCGGAGCATCGGGCGTTCGGCGCCCAAACGAAGCATGGTTTTGACAAAATTGTTCCCAAAACCGCTGTACACCCAGGAGGTGCGGATCACCATGGTTTTTGTGGGATGTTGTTGCAGGGCTGCGCGTTCGCCGGCCAGTTTGGTCTTGGCATAAACGCCCACAGGATGCACCGAATCTGTTTCTATAAAAGGTGTGTTCTGTTTGCTGTGATACACATAGTCTGTGCTGAAATGTACCAGCGGAAGCTCCAGACTGGCACAAATCCTGGCCAGGTTGCGTACCCCCTGCACATTCACCCGGCGTGCCTGATCGGGTTCGCTCTCTGCTTTATCTACAGCAGTATAGGCGGCGCAATTAATCACCCATAGTTTGGGATACTGCGCGGCAAGGCTTTGAATGGTTTTGCTCACTGCTGCAAAACGGGTAATGTCCAGTTCTGCGGAACTTTTAAACTGAAAGGTAATATCAGGGCAGGACAAAGCCGCCTGCTGAAAACACTGGCCCAGCTGACCATTGGCACCGATAACAAGCATCATAAGGCGCAAAGGTAAAGTTTTGCCCTTGAACGGGTATATTTGTGCAGCTTTGCAGCGTCAAATACCTATATGCTGTTTCAATTGCCCGTTTCAATACTCACCAGGCTGGATTTGCACCCCGGAACAAGGCGTGGCATCCGGTTGTATTTGAAACGCGATGATCTGTTACATCCGGAAATAGACGGCAGCAAGGCGCGTAAACTGTCTGCCCTTCCGGATTTGGTTAAGGCGCATTATCCGGGGGGAATTGTGACCTTCGGCGGCGCTTTTTCCAACCATTTACACGCGGTATCGGTGCTGGGTCGCATGTTCAACATACCAACACGGGGTATTCTGCGCGGCAGTTATGTGGATTTGAGGAATCCCACGCTGCACGATTGTTCCAGCAATGGAATGGAGCTGATACCAGTACCCAAAACATCGTATCAGGAAGGCAAACAGGATGATTATGCCTACTGGAGGGCGCGTTTTCCGGATGCATTTCTGCTGCCGGAAGGGGGAAACATGCCGGAGGCTGTAGCGCAATGCCGGAGGATTACAGCAGAAATATTGACCCAGTTGCCGGAGTCCGACCAAAAGCAGCGCCTCGTTATTTGTTGCCCGGCCGGCACCGGTTGTACGGCTGCGGGGGTGGCCTCAGGTTTAACACCGGAGCGTGGAGAGACCTGGATTTTTCCTGTGAGTGAGGATGGGCTGCATGTATCCGGCATCAGGCAGCTCTTACCTGAATCCTTGGGATACACCCCGGAAATACGGTGGATACCGGATTATGTGTTCGGAGGATTTGCCAAATACCAGGAGGAAGTCATGGCTTTTGTCCAACGGTTTTATCAACAGTATCAGGTATTGCCTGATCCGGTGTATACCGCTAAAATGTTGTTTGGCATCTTTGATTTGTTGGCAAAAGGCCAGTTCGAAGAAGATAGTACGGTGGTTGTACTGATGACCGGAGGACAACAGGGTTGGCGGGGTTTTATCCACAGGTATGGGAGCCGCAAATTTGTTGAACATTTAAGGCCATAACAAGACATTACTTTTAACAAAATTCCATAAAGGTTTTGTTTTAAATCGCCGGGGATCTTTTTTGAGAAAACGGCAGAATGTGCGCGTTTTTGATATTTTGGAAGATTTCACGAGAAAACGGTAAGATATATGTTAAAATCTTACATTCAAAAAGTTTTACCTTTTTTTACAAACTGCTTGTATTTTTAAAACAATTAAGGTTAACTTTGACAGTTTCAATTCCAGAAAAAAAACTTTTACACTGTGGAAAATTAACCCTGACTTAACTTTAAAAATCTGAATTCGGGTATTTTAAACCCACCTGAATCAAGGGTAAGTTTGAGCTAACCTAGTGCTTATCAATGCTTAACAGAGAGAACCCAGGCATTACCCACTAGTGTTAATAACTCAAATGCTATGTGGATAAATCAGACAGTTTTCCACTTTATCCACATCCGGATACCGGGTTTTCCACAGAAAAGTTGCCACACGGATTGTTTCAAAAAGGTAAATCAACCACTTTGAGGTAGGTTTGCGTTCCGGTTTCCACATTTAGCCCATGAACGAATCAAACAATTACGCACAAGGCAATCAACAGGGCGGACAAGATCGTCGCCGCCGCAACCAGTCGAGCCAGGAAGGTTTGTCCAATTTTGTATTCGGCAAAATCCAGCCACAGGCCATTCCACTGGAAGAAGCCGTATTGGGCGCTTTGATGCTCGACCGTGAGGCATTGCCCTTGGTGATGGATATTCTGCGTCCGGAGAGTTTTTATGTGGAAGGGCACCAGCATATTTACCGGGCCGTTATCAAGTTGTTTGAACGTTCCAATCCGGTAGACTTGCTCACCGTTACCGAGGAGTTGAAGAAAGCCGGCGAACTGGATAAAATTGGCGGGGGTTACTATCTGGTAGAACTAACCAACCGGGTGGCATCGGCAGCCAACATTGAATACCATGCCCGTATCATAGCCCAAAAACACATTCAGCGCGAACTGATTAACGTCAGCACCAGAACCATCCGCGATGCCTATGAAGACACCACCGATGTGTTCAATTTGCTGGATGATGCAGAAAAAGGACTGTTTGCCATCACGCAAAACAACCTGAGCCGGTCCTATGAAAGCATGGGTACCCTCAGCGGCAAGGTGCTCAAACAAATTGAAGAACTTTCCAAAAAAGGCGACGGACTTACCGGCGTACCAACCGGTTTTACAGATCTTGACCGACTCACTTCAGGCTGGCAGCCATCAGATTTGATTATTTTGGCAGCAAGGCCGGGTATGGGTAAGACCAGTATGGTATTGGCGGTAGCCCTGAACGCAGCACGGGATTTCAACAAAGGGGTAGCGCTGTTCTCTTTGGAGATGGCGTCCACGCAGCTGGTGCAACGTTTGATTTCTATGGAGTCTGAAATTCCGGCTACTAAATTCCGAAACGGAAAACTGGAAGACTACGAGTGGCAGATGCTGCAAACTACGGTGGAACGCCTGAGTTCGGTGCCTATTTTTATTGACGACACCCCGGGCATCAACATCTTTGAACTTCGGGCCAAATGCCGGCGCCTGAAGATGCAGCACGATATTCAAATGGTGATCATTGATTACCTTCAGCTGATGACCGGCTCTTCAGAAGGTAACAGAGGCGGCAACCGTGAACAGGAGATTGGTAGCATCTCCCGGGCACTCAAGGGCCTGGCCAAGGAGTTGAACGTGCCGGTAATAGCCCTGTCTCAGCTCTCCCGTGCGGTAGAGGTGCGCGGTGGCAGCAAGCGTCCGCAATTGAGCGACTTGCGTGAATCAGGTTCAATCGAGCAGGACGCTGATATCGTTTCCTTTATCTACCGTCCGGAATACTATCAAATTCTGGAAGACGAGAACGGTCAAAGCCTGAAAGGGATTGCCGAATTCATTGTGGCCAAACACCGTAATGGCGCCCTGGATACCGTTCGACTCAAATTCACCGACACCTTTGCCAAATTTGGCAACCTGGACGATCCCTCGTTCAACGGGTTGCAGGATCCGCTCACCGGACCTTTCCAGCCCAGCGTAATCACCAGGCAGTCGAGAATGAATGATGAGGATATACCTTTTTAGTGTTTGAGTTATTGAGTGTTTGAGTGTTTGAGTTGGCGCTCGGCTGGGTTACCCGGAGGGCTGATCGCCCAAAAGGCATCAACCATATAGCATACAAAGCCGAGCGCCAACTCAAAAACTCAAACACCCAAACACTCAAAAACTCCAATCAGTCGATATTTTTCTTTTCAGCTTCGCGCATTCCCTGGCGAATTTCATCTTCTACTGAGTTCTTGGCATTGTTGAACTCCCGGATGCCACGGCCGAGGCCACGCATGAGTTCCGGAATTTTTTTACCGCCGAACAACAGCAGCACTACCAGGAAAATCAGTATCAGTTCCGAACCGCCGAGGTTGCCAAGAAACAAGAAAGTAGCAGTCATAGTCATTGAATTTAATAGTGGAAGAAACGGATGAAATCACCCGACCTGCCTTTGACCAACAAGGCGCCGCAAAGTTACATCCCATTATCCGCAATTCCTGTCAATGATATGCAATTTAACCCTCTTGACCTGATTATTCATCCTGTTTATTCCTGAACAACCAATTTACCGGCGCCTACCAATTTGCCAGATTGCAAAACCCGGAAAGTGTAAAGACCGGTTGGCCAGTTTGTTGCCTGCAACTGGAAGCTGGAGCTACTGCTTTCCTGTTCTTCCAGCAACATCCCGTTCAAATCAAACACCTGCAACCTTAGATTGCCTTCCCGCTCAAGTCCGCTGATCTCCAGCAAGGTTTCGTCCCGGAATGGATTTGGGCTTGTTTTAATGGCTGCCAGGGGCATATTCGGCTGCCACACACTCACCGTCAGGAACTTGGTATCCAGTCTGAGCCAGGTCGTATTGGTTACAATTGGCTCATTGAAATCAAAGTAAATGGATGCCTTGTTCTCAATAAGCGTTTCCAGCGGAGCATCTGCCCGGTGACGAATCGTGAAAACCACAAAGCCATGACTGGCCGCTTCATTGGTGTTGGAATCAGGCAATGCAATGTCGTTGAAATGGAAATGCACTACCCCTTCACCGGTCAGATTGTATTGATAAGGATGACTGCTTGCCCCGAAACGAATGCTTGCAGGATCAAGCCAGGAAGATAAAGTATCCAATATCCGAACGGTGAATGCCGTATCTGTACCGGTGTTTTGGAACCGGATTTTATACTCAATTTCAGTTCCGGGGCGAACAAAGCGTTCTACCCCGAAACCAACAGGGTCACTGTGTTTATCGTTTGGATCAAAAGAACCTTTGTTGGGCGTGCAGTTCCGATCAAGCGCCGGGGCTTCGTCTGATTGCGGGAACTGATTCACAAACCCGGTTGAAAACGAACTGTTGGAAGTGCACCCTTCCACTGAAAGCCCTACCCTTTCCGCTCCGGAAGGGTGATTTGGCTCTTGTGCTACCTCCAGGCGCCAGGTACTGCCATTAGCTGGAACAGTTACTTCCATAACTTCATTGGCTGCCATTGGATTGGAGAGGCTGGATCGGAACATCACGCCATCCTCCACTACAATATAATTCAAACCCGTAGTCATGTTGCCCCCTCCCTGATTGGTTATGATAAACCGCAGGGAATCCGGCAAACAAATGCTGCTAACCTGCAGGCTGGCGCCAGACCAACCGGCTCCCGGAGGCATACACAGGGTGTCCGGATAGGCAGAAGCTTCGGTGCAATGGGTTTGCCCCAAAACAGCATTACAATTCACGAATACCTCCAGGCTGATGCTGCCGCAATCGCCCACAGCCACATCCCCAACCTCAAAGCGAACCACATTGCTGCCCAAATCAGTATAAGGCATCGAAGCGCCCACCGGAGTGAGGAAGGGATCCAAGGCAACGGTTACGAAGGCATCGTCAGCTTTTTGGGTTCCTTTATTGCAGTATTGCACCTGGTAGAAGTTGTTGTCGAAACAACGCCGCAACTTGTCCACACCCAGGTTAACCTCCAGTGAAGGGCAGAAAAACATGGCCTGGGCAGCAAAATCGCCACCTGCTACTATTTGTCCAGGGCTGGAAATATCTACCGGAACCGCATTGCTGCAAATACCCCATAATCCATTGGGCACCAATATTTTAACAGCATAAACACCCAGCGGAACATCTATCCGGTAATGTCCGTTTGCATCAGTAACGCTGTACAGGGTATCCGCAGCGCCTTCTGCGCGTACTATCCAGCCAGCCAAACCAGCTTCGTTGTTGGCATACGTGCAGCTTTCGTCTGTGTCATAATATAACTTGCCTTCAATGGCTCCGCAAGAGCCGCTTGCCAGCAGGTTCACCACATACTGTGCTGTGGCGCTGCAACCATTGGCATCAGACAGGGTCAAGATGTAAGGACCGGCTGCAGAAACAGCAATAACCTGGGTAGCAGCCGTAAAGTTATTAGGACCCATCCAGGCATACGTGGCGCCTGGCAGTGCCGGGCCACTGAGGGTTTCTTCCACACAGTTGTTGGCCAGGGAAACAATACTGAATTGCAGCGGAGCCGGATCTGTAAGGGTATACACATCGGAAGCAGTGCAACCTCCTGCATCTGTTACCACCACCTTGTAGGTATCGGCAGCAAGGTTAGCCGGATCCTGGGCATTGGAAAAGACCGGTCCAGACAAACCAACACTCCAGGCATAAACATATGGAACAGTACCACCGGTTACCGTCAGATTGACCGAACCAGTAGCGCCACCCGAACAAAGCGGGTTGGCAACAACCCCGGAAAGTTGAAGCGGTTGACTTTCGCTAACCACTGCAGTGGCTGATTGTGTACAGCCGGAAGCATCCGTTACGGTAACAGTATAGGTACCTGCTGCCAGGTTGTTCAGGTCGTCCGGGTTGTTGCCGCCCGGAATATGCACCCAGTCAAACACATACCCCGGATTGCCACCCGCGGTGGTCAGATTGATCCACCCCTGCGATGTTCCGAAACAAATGTTTGGCGAAACGCTGGCATTCACCTGAATGGCCGAACTGCCCGGTACTTGAAAAATTTGGGTAATCGTGCAATTCAACTGATCCGTAACCGTAACCGTGTATGTTCCGGCTGCCAGGTTTCCAATATCTTCCGTGTTACTGCCCTGGTTCCAGTCAAAAGTATAGCCGGGTGTACCACCTGTTACCGACAAATCAATGGCGCCTGTATTGGCTCCTGAGCAAAGCACCGGCGTTACCACTCCTGTTACAACCATGGTTGTATTGTCCTGAATGGTAACTGAAAGTGTTTTGGTACAGCCCTGACCATCTGAAACAGTCACGGTATAAACGCCGGAACACAAATTGGGTGGATCTTCCTGGTTGTATCCATCGCTCCAGAAATAACTGAAAGGCCCAGTACCATTAACCGTTAAATCCACCGAACCATTACAACCTCCGGCACAGGACGCATCCTGGGTAGTGGCAGAAAGGGTCATAGCGGATGTTTGGCCAACAAAAATGCTTGCTGAATTGGTACAACCGAATGCTTCTGTTACGGTTACCGTATATAATCCCGATACCAGTCCGGCAATATTCTGTGCGATTGAACCATTAGACCAATTGAAGGAATAGGCCGGCTGTCCACCGAACACCGTAAGCGTGATAGCCCCATCATTGCCATTACAACTGGCATCTGTTGGTGTCAGGATAAGATCCAGATTGGAAGCACCCTGCTGGATATTAAAGTTGGCAGTTATGGTACAACCTGCAGCATCTGCTACCGTTACCGTATAAGTACCAGAACATTTATTGAATATATCCTGATTGGGTTCCCCGGAACTCCATTGATAAGTGTAGGGGGGTAACCCGCTTGTAACGGTAATATCAAGCACTCCATCACAGGTAACACCACAATTGGCATTCGTAATATTGGCCGTTACCGCGAGGCCATATCCTAATTTTACCAGTGCTGAAACAGAAGCCGTACAACCGGATGCATCTTGCACAGTTACCGAATAGGTTCCTGGCAACAAATTCTGGATATCTTGTGTGCCAGCACCTGTACTCCAAAAATATTGCAGTGGAGCCTGAAAAGTTCCACCAACTGTCAGATCAATGGCGCCATCATTCTGGTTCGTACAGGTAGTATGAGTAACTTGTGTACTAAGCGTAAACGACAGCCCTGATGTGAGATTAACTGAATACTCATCAGAACAAGTACCTCCTGCATAAGTAATGGTAACGGTATGCGGACCTTCTCCCAACCCGGAAAGATCCTGTGCCGTATCGCCCGTACTCCATTGATATTCAAATGGTCCGAAAATTCCGGTTACAGTAAGGTCAATGGCGCCGCCAAACGGGTTTTGACAGGTAGGATGGGTAACATCCAGATCCACCGTAATTGTGGAGGTATCCTTTACCTCAGCTTCTGCATAGTATTGGCAACCCAGCGCATCGGTGATGGTAGCGGTATAAGTACCTACGGTAATATTGATTAATGCGGGCTGCCCACTTCCGTTCGACCATTCATAATCATACGGGGCCTGGCCCTGATTCATATTCAACCATATCCCACCCAACTGACCCGTGCAGGAAACATCCAGGATGGAGATATCCTGTGCCGGCACCAAAGTTCCGGGATGTACGGTCATTACATCCGTTTTGGTACAACCATCCAGGGTATTGGTTACTGTCAGGAGGTAATCGCCAGCCTGATCTACCACCGGGTTCAAGGTATTGGCCCCTGAAACGATGTTCCCATTAGCACTCGTCCACAAATAAGTGAACTGACTGCCCGGCGGATTAGGCGCTGTGCCGCTTAGGGTTACCTGCCCATTACCGCAGGGCAGACCCTGATCCGGACCGGCGTCTACCGCAAAAGATTCAATAACCGTGACACCATTTTTTCGGGAGCAACCCAGATCGTTATCTGTCACTTTAAGCTCATACAATCCAGGAGCATCCACGGTTACTTGTAAAGTATTTCCTCCCGACACGATATGACCGTTGGGAGTAGTCCATTCGTAGGTGTATTGCGGACCAGTTGAAGTATTTGGTGCTTCAATGACCACCTGCGATTGATTGCAACTCAGATTAGCCGGTGGAACGATACTGATTTGCGGGAATGTATTGTCAGTCCAAACAACAATATGGTCTACTACTGAGCAGCCTTCAACCAGACTGGTGACCGTAAACGTATAAAATCCAAATTGTGTTATCTCAATCACCGGCTGGTGTATATCTACCCCATAATCGAAACCTCCTGTAAACGTGCTCCATTCATACGCAAAATCCGGTCCCTGACTGGTACCACTCCCACCGACCAGATTGGGCGCCGTTGCACAGGATATAAATATTTCATCCGGCCCGGCATCAGCCACCGGATAGGTGGGACTCATCGAAACACTCCCCTGCGAGGTAACAGTGCAGCCGTGCGCATCTGTTACCGTTACCGTGTAGGTTTGAACTACTGCACTGCTCAATACATTGCCAAAAACGCCATTAGACCATTCAAAGGTGTAAGGCTCTGTACCTCCGGTTGCCGTAGCAGTAATTTCGGTGGTAGGATTTTGACAACTGATGATACCGTCATCATTCAAATAACTGAATAATACTTCCGGAACGGCCTCTACGGTACGACTCAGGGTAGCTGAGCATCCGGCGCCATAACTGACCGTTACGGTATAAGTTCCAGGTACCAGAGTAAACAAATCTTCATTGGTTTCACCGTTCGACCATTCAAACTGGTACGGTGCGGCTCCCCCTGAATAAGTCAAATCTATTCCCCCGTCTTGCATGCCAAAACAGGATTCATCCATTACAACAGCGTCCAAAACGATGTTGCACTGGGCATCTGTCCGTTGTACCAACAAAAGCAGCACAAGGAGGATAAGTAGCGAAATAATGCGGTTGATTTTCATAAGCGTTGTAGTCTTTTACATGTTGACGTCTATTGCCGGGGGAGCGAATAGACTTTCATGATGCAAATGTTCGGGCAGATGCTGGTTGTACCAAAGACATTTTTTTCAAATTGTACAAAATATAAATCAATTATTCTTTATCAAAAAATTGATAATCAATTATTTAAAAAACAAATTGTACACTGAATGGAAAATATATTTTCCTGAAATTTGCCTGAAAATACACCCTTATGGAAAAAACCCTGCTCGGCGAGGCCTTTGCCTCCCTTTCTGCAGCTGAATTGCGCGAATTTGGCAAGTTTGTCCGCTCACCGTTTTTCAACACCCGTGCCTCTCTGATAGCCTGGTACGATTACCTGAGCGAGCCGGAATCATTCGATCCTCCCGAAAAAGACGGTGTAAAATCAAGACTGGCTCATTCTGCCTTGCTCGCTTTGCTGGAAAAATATTTCATTTATAAAGACAAAAGCGGCGCCGAAGCCCGTAATAAAATAAAACTGGCCGGGGTTTACCGCAAGCGCAATCTACCGCGCCACTTCCAGATTACGCTTCGGGAGGCACGCAAGGAACGAACGCAACACAACTGGCGCCATGCCGGTTACTATCAGGATTTATTGGACATAGAATGGGAGCAATATCAGTTCGATACCGCCCAAAAACGCACTGATTCGCTCAATTTGCAGGCCACTTCTGATTACATGGACCTGGCTTTTTTAACCCAAAAACTGCGCCTGGCATGTTTGGCGGTATCGCACCAGGCAGTTTACAAAACGCAATACGACATAGGTCTGCTGGAAGCCGCTCTGGTCCGGGCCGAATCGATGACCTTTGAGCCTGCCATAGGACTATATTACCATTGCTACCGATTTCTTACCCTCCCTTCAGAGCCCGCCGAACAGCATTTTTTGCAATTCCGGGAAAAGATGGCGCAACATGCCAGCTCTTTCCCTAAAGAAGAACTGCGAACACTTTTTTTGCTGGCCATCAATTTTGGCATTAAAAAACTCAATGAATCCAGTCCGGGATGGCTCAGGGCTACCCTGGATCTCTACCGCTCGGCCATCCAATTGGATCTATTGCTGGAAAATGGCCAAATTTCCAGATTTGCCTTCACCAACATCGTAGCCATTGCCGTCAGGGCCGGTGAGGCCGATTGGGCCGAATCCTTTATCCATGAATACCGCTCCTTCCTGGAACGCACCTGGCGCGATGCCACGGCCAGCCTGAACCTTGCGCGCGTGGCCTATGCGCGCAAAGATTACGCCACAGCACTGGCGCAACTGCAGCGGTCAGACTACAAAGACAGTATCAACAACATGGTAGCCAGGATCTACCAGCTGAAAATCTACTACGAAACCGATGAGTTCGACCTGCTTTCCAGCCATTTGGCCAATCTGAAAAATTACATCCGCAGAAATACCGGCATTGGGTATCACCGCACCAATTACACCCATATTGTACAATACACCGAACAACTTATGGCTCTTCGGTTTAACGACGCCAAGGCTGTGGAGGCCCTGAAAGAAAAAATACGGGCTGAAAAAATCCTGACCGAAAAAGAATGGTTCCTGGATATGCTGGGCTAACCTATACCGGCCGACTATGCCATTCGTGGAACAACTGCCCGGGATCTCGCTGGAGCCTTATGCCATCCATTTTTTGGTAGTGCGCATCGCTCAGGAACCTGTCGGTACGTTTGTGCAAGCCCTCGTCTGCCAGTTGGATGCCTGTCGACAAGTGCGCCATTTCCTGCATCCGGTCCCGCGCCCAGTTGCCATAACGCGGCGTATCGGCGGCATACTTCCACCCGCCATACAAGGCGATGTAGATGTTGTCTTCCACTGAAAAAGCCATCGAACTTTGTCGCACTGGCGGATGCCAGTTCAACCAGAGCATGTGGGTTGGCGGCGGCGGCATGGTATCCGCAATTTTGCGCAAATGCGGTATCAACGACTCCGCAGGAGTATGCGTCCACATGTTGTCCACGCCCCAATGGTGTTTTTCCGGATAGTGGCTCATGGCAAAACGATACATCAGCGAAATAGGCATGTTCCAGTACCCGGTTCTGATAAAAGCCTTGTTTTTCACCGGGCTCTTGCGCATAAACGCCTGCGCCTCAGCCAATTCCTCTTTAGTATCGGCAAAAATGGCAGCAACAGCCTCAATGCCGGGCCCAAATAAATTCATTGCCCGCTGACTGGCCAGTAACTGAAACTCTACAGTATTGGGCACTTCCGGCCCAACCTCGTGGGCCCAATGAAACACATGTTCCAAATGTTTCATGCTGAACCCATGCACCAGCATGCCACCGTACCTGGGGCGCGGGTATATGCGCAGGTGAAAACGCACCACAATCCCGAAAAAACCGCCACCAGCTCCCCTTGCCGCCCAATATAAATCCGGGTTTTCAGTAGCGCTGGCATGAACAAGTTGACCATCGGCAGTTACGATATCCAGCCCCAGAACGCTTTCGCAGGCCATGCCGAGTTTTCTGCCATTCCAGGCAAATCCGCCCTGCAACAAATACCCGCCAATACAAACACCCTTGCAATGACCCGCCGGAAAAAACAAGCCCTGTTCCATCAATTTAGTCAGCAACACACTGCCCCCAATGGCCGGACCAGCCCGCGCAATCATCTGGTCGCGGTCAATTTCGTAAGCATCAAAATACGACATGTCCAGCAATATGCTTCCCGGCCTCAGGTGATTGGCCGACCAGCTGTGTCCGCCAGAGCAAATACTGATTCTTAAGCCTTGTTCCCGGGCAAACAAAACGGTGCGGATAATATCCTCCAATTGTTTTGGCCGAACCATCAGGGCCGGGCGTCTGCCGGGGTCCACCTGATTAAACATGGTACCCAACACCATCCGGTCGAAATCAGGATGATTTGGAGCAAACACTTCTCCATTTACATCTAATTGATTCATGATCAGTTAGTTAAATCGTTAAACAGGGTTATTTTTCAGATAAAGCGCAGGTAAAAAAACCGACAGATGCTGCATTTCTTCAGAGCAGTGCGTAAGCAGATCCCTGGCCTGTTGCGCAGGAAGTTTGGCCAGCAATGGCAGCAGCGGATTGAGTAGGCCAGCCAGCCAGCCTTTGCTCCTCCACGCAACATAGCGCCCGCCCATCCAGAACCTGGACCGCATTTCCGCCCCACCATCTACCGGTCGAACCTGATGAATCAGCCATCCTGCATCCAGTGGCGCTTTGCTCAGTCCAACCCTGGCGCAGACATACAGTACAGATTGCGGATTGGCCGGATCAAAACCCGGCAAGCCCAGCTTTTCCGGTGCAACAAATTGAATATCAGCTTTTTCCAAAGTAGTTCCAATGTATTCTTCAATGGCAGAAACCCGCCCTACATAAGCTACTTCGGGCTGCCCATCCTTCCACCGGGCACTTTGGTGAGCGCGCGGATGCCAGAGTTTGTAGCGGTTATCTTCCAGGCTGTGCCAGCCAAACCACCAGTGAACCATGGCAGGAGTAACCCCGGGCATTGCAGTGCGCAAAGCCACCCGAATGGCTCCGTCGGGTTCCCGTGTAAAACCATACTCTGTTTCCTGTGCCACCGACGCCTGTAATGCCTCAACAGCTTGCATCGGGTCGGGCAGAGTACCGGCAGGCAAAGCATTTTGCATAACTTCCTGCACCCGGGCAGTGGCGTCCGGGATCTGCTCGGAATAAAACATACCATAAGGTGTTTGGAAATCCGATGCACGGTAACCGATGTATTTCAAGTCTTTCATTAAACTATTTTGTTCGACAATTTTGTTTGTCAGGGTGTAAAAAAATAGCGCTGTAAAGCGCCGGCAAAAATTCAGGGTTGAATGCCTTTGATCAACAAATCCACCACTGCCTTTCTGCGCCTTCTGATGAAAGCCTTCATTGCTTCCTCATTGCGTTTTTCTTTGGTAGCAATGTAGGTACTTACCAGATAGGGCCCGGTGCAAAGCGACCAAATGTGAATAACCAGGTCTTCTGCCAGTATATCCTGTCTAATCTGGCCATTTTGACGCGCTTTTTCCAACAGTGGTTCCAGCAGCCCGGGGGCATTTTCCTCCTGCGCATACCCCAGATTGAGCAGCAAATCCGGGCGTTCGTTGAGAATGTTTACCACAAAACTGGGCAAGCCCGGGTTTTCTTCCAGCATATCAGACAGCACCCTGACCAGGATTTCGATCATGGCAAACAGATCCGAACCATCCTGAGCTACCCGTTGGATATGAGGCAGCACGGCATTAAAGGTTTTATTCAGTACGGCTTCAAAAAGCGCTTCTTTCGTACTGAAATAATAATGCAGCATGGTGCGGCTGATACCGGCCCTTGTGGCAATGCGACTGGTTCTGGCTCCGTTAAACCCGTGCAGGTGAAATTCCTGGAGGGCGGCATCCAAAATCAGTTGTTGGGTATTGTGTTCTGCGGTCAAGCTCAAACTTTTTTGTTCGACAAAATTGTTTACACCTTGTTCATTTTTCCAAATATTCTGGTCAATATTTTTTTCACTGCGCTTAAAAGGTCAATTTTGCGGTAAAAAAAGCATGAAAATAGCAGAAATATTGTCGGTACTGGAAGCTGTGGCTCCGCCTTATTTACAGGAATCATATGATAATGCCGGGCTGATTGTAGGCGATCCGGCGCAGGAAGCAACCGGAGTACTTTGTTGTCTGGACTCCACAGAAGCCATCATTGAGGAGGCTATTGCCAGAGGTTGCAATCTGGTAGTAGCTCACCATCCGATTGTGTTTCGCGGGCTGAAAAGGCTCAACGGCGCCACCTATATTGAGCGGACCGTCATCAAAGCTATTCGGCACGGTATAGCTATTTATGCCATTCATACCAATCTGGATAATGTGTTCCGGCAGGGCGTAAACAGCAAAATAGCCGAAAAACTGAACCTTCAGCATACCCGAATTCTGGCGCCCAAAGCAGGTGATCCGGAAATCGGGGCTGGTTTGATAGGGCAATTGGCCGAACCGGTATCTGAACAGGCATTTCTGGCCTTCACCAAACAAGCGCTGCAAACGGCTTGCATCCGGCACACTGCCTTGCGCGGACGGGAAGTGCGCACAGTAGCTGTATGTGGCGGCGCTGGCAGCTTCTTATTACCGGAAGCATTACGACAGGGAGCCGATTTTTTTGTCACGGCCGATTTCAAATACCACGAGTTTTTTGATGCTGAGGGTAAATTGGTTATAGCGGATGTTGGACATTTTGAGAGTGAACAATTCACTATTGAACTTTTATTCAGCATTTTACAAGAAAAATTCCCTACTTTTGCGCTCCATTTGACCAACCTCAATACCAATCCGGTTTTTTATGCCTGAAAAGCATTGAAAATCAACCCAATAACTCAGTAACCTCTCACTCATTCCAATTATAGAATGGCCGTAGAAGCATCCATTGCCGACAAACTCCAAATGCTGTGGAACTTGCAGCAGATTGATTCACAACTCGATGAAATCCAGATTCTCAAAGGTGAACTTCCAATGGAAGTAGCTGATTTGGAAGACGAGGTAGCGGGTTTGGACACCCGTATCAAAAAAATGAAGGCTGTGCTCAAGGAAAGCGAGCAGGATATTGCCAAGCTGCAAACCCAGGCCAAAGATGCTGATGCCAACATCAAAAGGTATCAGAAGCAGTTGGACGAGGTTAAAAACAACCGCGAATACGAAGCGCTTCAGAAAGAAATTGAACTGGCCAAGCTGGACATTCAATTGTCGGAAAAGCGTGTTCGTGAAGCCAAAGGCAGCCTGGAAAGCAAGAAAGAAAGCCTGCTGGTAGCTGAAGCCAAATTCGAAGCCAAACAAAAAGAACTTGAAGCCAAAAAAGTGGAGCTTCAAGGCGTAATTGAAAAAACAGAAGGCGAAGAGAAGCGTCTGCACAAACAGAGCGAAAAAGCCCGTGAAGGCATCGAAGCACGCCTGTTGAATGCTTACGACAAAACGCGTCGCACCTACCGCAACGGTATTGCTGTAGCCACTGTAGAGCGCAACTCCTGTGGAGGCTGCTTCAACAACGTGCCACCGCAAATCCAGTTGGAAATTGGTTTGCACAAGCGTGTTATTGCCTGCGAACACTGCGGACGTATCCTGGTGGATCAAAGCATCGTTTCTCCGGAGAACGCCGAGGCATAAACATTGCCGCTTACTCAAAAAAGCCTGCCGATTTCTCAAATTCGGCAGGCTTTTTTTGTTGTACTGAAAAGAAATTTTACCTGAAAAGACAAAATTTTAACACTTTAAATCATTGATAATCAATTGATTTAAAATTTGATAACATTTGACTGATCACGAATGGCATGCGATTTGGCATATAGCTGACATCTGCGGCATCTGAACAACTGCCGACCAACTTCTGCCAAACACTATGAATCCTTTTACTCCCCCCAACACTTACAGATCCGGACTGGATATTTTTCGATTTTTTCCACCATCAGTTTTGTTAAAGTTTGCAACAGGATCAGCATATAAAAAAGTCTGATAATATAATGTTGCACCCCTGTTTTACCCACCATAACTGATCAATCGAAAAAAACAAGGCATTTTACAGAGCGATCCTGGCTACCCGACTCAGGTGCTTCCGTCATAAATTCGTCGGAAAAAAATGTTAAAGCACTTGACGTTCCCGCAAATCGTCGTTCCTTGCAATGTTTTTTTTAATATCCAAGTCTCATGTTTCTCATGGAACGCCCGTTTCGCCTTTCCCTTGTAACCCTCCTATTCGCAGGCCTGCTCTGCGGATCCACCACCCTGCGGTCGCAGGATTTCATCATATACGACAATCTGGAGCAACTTCAGGCGCGTATTGATCGAGCTGGCGACACCACGCTGGTGATCAATTTCTGGGCCACCTGGTGCAAACCTTGTGTGGAAGAACTTCCCTGCTTCGACGAACTCCGTGAGTTTTACGGCGCTTCAAACATTCAGGTTGTGTTGGTTAGTCTGGACTTTAAAAGCCAGCTGGACAAGAAGTTCATACCCTTCCTGAAACAACAGAAACTCAAATCTGAAGTAGTACTAATGGCCGACCAGGATCTGAACACCTGGATACCTATGATTTATGAGGATTGGGACGGCGCTATTCCGGCCACCCTGCTGATTAAAGGAAAGAAGCGCAGATTTTCAGTAGGCAAGTTTGAAAATTTTGAAGAATTAGAAACTTTTGTCCGTCCTTTCGTCACAGATTCAGCAGCAGTATTTGGCGGACCAGGAAGCAAGAAATAGTTGCCCTGTTTTACCCTACCCGATTTTTCGCATCAACCGAGCATACTCCCGCTTTCACGCATCGTTTCAAATTTTTTAATATTTTTTTACTCATGAAAACTCCCCTACTCCTCCCGTTGGCTCTCGCGGCATTTTTGCTGCTTTCCCA
>DATGWL010000149.1:0-12652 GCA_035299505.1 Saprospiraceae bacterium
GCTGTAATCCCTGATCCAGCCAGGAATTACACTGACCGATCACGTGGTTTTTCCAATCGGAAGCCTTGTGCAGTTGTTTGTGATCGGCTACACCGGTATTGATCCACACGCGGAGCCAGTTTTCGTGCTGATCCAGGCGCAGGAACCAGTGTTTGGTTGGCCGCTTTACCGGCACGGAACCGCTCAGCATGGATTTAGGCTCAATCAGGTCGGTTGGACTGAGCGAGGAGCCGCATTTTTCGCATTGATCGCCGTAGGCGTCGGGGTTGGCGCATACTGGGCAGGTACCTACAATATAACGGTCGGCCAGGAATTGCCCTACTGTTTCGTCGTAATACTGCTCAGTGGTTTCTTCTATAAACTCCTTGTTTTCAAAGAGTTTACGGAAAAAATCTTGTGAAGTTTTATGGTGAAGGGGTTCGCTGGTACGGTGATAAATATCGAAGGAGATACCTATTTTTTGGAAGGTATCCCGCAAAATAGCGTTGTATTTATCCACTACCGCTCTAGGGGAAGTGCCTTCTTTGCGCGCTTTTACGGTAATGGCAGCCCCGTGTTCATCAGAACCGCACACAAACACTACATCTTTACCCATCAGACGCAGGTACCGCACAAAAATATCAGCAGGGAGGTAGGCGCCGGCCAGGTGCCCAATGTGCAGTGGTCCGTTGGCATAAGGAAGCGCAGCGGTAACGAGGTATCTTTTCTTAGACATGATAGTAAGCGATAGATGGAGTGCGTGTTACACATCCAATTTCGGCGCAAAAATACGCGGATGCAGGACAATTTGAGTTATTTCTGTGCTCTGCTAACGAGCCACCAGGCCATTATGGCAAAGGTGATGTTGGGCAGCCACATACCGAGCCAAACCGGCATGGAACCTCCGGTGGCAAATGACACAGTGAATTTGGAAAACACAATGTATGCCGCCCCAATCCCGATACCAACAGCCAGGTGCAAACCCATACCGCCCCGCACTTTTCGGCCGGCTACCGCCAGACCTATGATGGTGAGAATGAGGATGGTAAAGGCATCGGCGGTGCGGCGGTGCATTTCTACTTCGTAACTACGGGTATAGGGCAAACCCCGGCCCCGGTCCCGATCAATGGCTCCCATTAATTGCGGGGTGGTCATTTCTTCCCGTTGATTGGCGTAATACACAAAATCTGAGGGCGAAATATTAATGGCCGTATCCAGCGGCGTGGTGTTTTGTATAAACTTTTCCCGCAGCCCGTCGAAGGTACGCACCGACCACTTGGGAATCTCCCAGCGATCAGGTTCGGCTTTCCAGCGGGCAGATTCTGCTTCCAGGATGCTTACCACCTTAGTGCCTTCAATGCGCTCCAAACGAAGACCGGAGAGCGTTTTGGAATTTTTGTTGTAGCCCCGCACAAACAGTTTGGTGTTGGGGTTGATCAGCAGGTGCACATTGGTGGTTTTGCCTTTATCCTGGTCGGTCCAAACAAAGGTATGCTCAAACCACAACCGCCATTTATTCAGCATAGGCGCCCCGAAATGGTTGATACCCAGGTGCAGCAGCATAACTGCGGAAGCTGCAACCAGATAAGGACGCATCAGTCGGTTGAACCCGATACCGGCATTGAATACCGACAGGATTTCTGCATTGGAAGCCAGTCGGGAAGTAAAAAACACCACCCCGATGAGGGTGTAGAGTGGTAGAAGCAGGCTGGCCATGTGGGTTACAAAACCCATGTAATAGGCCATTACATCCTTCCAGGTACAGGGTTTTTCAATGATGCTTTGCACCTTATCGCTGAAGTCGATAGCGCAGGAAATCATGCTGAAAATCAGCAATGAGAAAAATACCGTATTGAGATAATTTCGGATCAGGTATTTATCCAGGACCTTGAGCTTCAGCATGTGCAAAGTTATTTCTGTTTAAACACCGGCACAGTGGAACAAGGTTCCCCAAACATGATGCTAAGGGCTGTTGGTTGCAATCTGCGGGTAATTTCGAGGTAGGCCGAGGGTGGCACAGGCTTGTCTGAGCAGCCTTTTACCACCAGGCGTTTGCCCTCGTATGCAGTTAAATCCAAAGCGGCAATTTTCTTCAGGTAGGCTTTTTCTACAAATTCTGTTGGCTCACACAGAGCTACATCTTCTACAAACGGGGCAGCATGAGTGGCTACCAGCATATAAGCCCACATAGGAATAATGGCATCTGCCGAGCAGAAAACTGCCAAATTTTTGCCGCGATATTGTTCCCAATCGAGCGATTTAAGCGCTTCCCGGAAGTCTTTTTCTTTCAGAATCAACTCCATGAAGAGGTACGACTTCAAGTCGAAGGGCACAATTTCACCTGCCGGATAGAGTTCTTCCAGGTCAATGGTTACCAGGCTGCTATTGGCTACGCGGTTTACCAGTGGTTGATCAAGTATGGCTTCCATATTTAAGTGCCTGAGTGTTTGAGTTTTCGAGTGTTTGAGTTTTCGAGTGTTTGAGTTTTCGAGTTTTCGAGTTTTTGAGTTTTCGAGTTTTTGAGTTTTCGAGTTTTTGAGTTTTCGAGTGTTTGAGTTTTCGAGTGTTTGAGTGGGTTTCGCGCCTTAGCGCCCTTGTACCTTAGCGCCTTTGTGTCTTCGCGCCTTTGTGTCTTCGCGCCTTTGTGTCTTCGTGCCATCACACCTTTGTGCCTTTCTGCTCTTTGTGCCTTAAGCACTGGGTTCCTCGAGGGCTGGGGTATCTCCCACTACATTCTCAATTTCTTTGAAATCTTTGGGTTTGGGCAGATCGGTGAGGCTGTTGATACCCAGGTAATCCATGAACTTTTCAGTGGTACCGTACAGCAGTGGGCGACCGGGGCCTTCGCTTCTGCCGGCAATGAAAACAAGTTCTTTCTCCAAAAGTTTTTGCAGGGCATAATCACAATTCACCCCGCGGATTTCCTCCACTTCCGGCCGGCTGACGGGTTGTTTGTAGGCAATAATGGCCAGGGTTTCGAGGGCGGCCTGGGAAAGACGTTTCTTGGTAGCCTGACGCAGGTGAATGGCTACTGTAGTATGATAAGCGCCTTTGGTGAGAAACTGGTATCCACCGGCTATTTCTACCAGTTCAAAAGGGTAATGTTCCTGCTGGTATTGCGCTTTAGTTTCCTGAATGGACTTCAGGATATCCTCTTCCTTGATTTCGGCCTGAAAGGCTTCTTCCATGACCGTTTTCAAATCGGCAACGGCCACTGGCTGCGGAGCGGCAAAAATGAGCGCCTCAACGTGCTGTTTCAGAAATTCCATCAGGCAAAGGTAGTGCTTGAGTTTTTAAGTGTTTGAGTTTTTGAGTGCCTGAGTGGCGTTCGGTTGGGCATTGGCGAAGGGAGGTCACCGCAAAGTACGCCAAGAGCGCAAAAAAGAGGACACCTCATTTCCTCAATATCAGTGCCCCAGCCCAACCAAATGCAACTCAAAAACTCAGGCACTCAAAAACTCAAACACTAATACTTCACCACTACTTCCTGATACATTTCATTGAGGTTGCCACGCACCTGCATTGATACGATGGGTTTATCGCCGTTCCAGGTGATTTTGAGCATGCCGAAGTTTTTCTTCAGAATGAGGTCGCCTACTCGGTAACGGTTCACTTCTTCGGTGCCGCTGCGCAGGTGGGTCATGCCGCTGGAAGTAAAGTCGTACAAAGGATATGGCAGGCCGTCGAGCTGCATTTTGGAAATCTCAGCCTGGTGACGGTCGCCGGAAAGAATGAGCAGGTTTTTGGGTTTAACGGTGGAGATCAGCGAGAGCAGTTTTTTGCGCTGGTTAGGGAAATTTCCCCATTTTTCATGGCCATGGTCATCGGCCACTACCTGTACGCTGGAACAGAGGATATTAAGGTTGGCAGTACTGTTGCGCAGTTCCTGTTCCAGCCATTTCCATTGGGCTTCGCCCAACATATCGCCGTCTGTATTGGGGATGTAACGCCGTTGTTTGGTAGGATCTTTCACCAAAGGATCGCGGAAATACCGGGTGTCCATTACGATCACCTTAATCCGTTGAGGTCCTTTACCAAAGGTATAACTGCTGTATGCACCTTCCCTGCGGCGCAACACGCTGTTCATAGGCACATCCAGAAAATCCATCAGACATTTCTTGGCGCCTTTTTTCATCGGGTAATCCTTGCACCCGTCGTTGATACCATAGTCGTGGTCGTCGTAAACACCCACTACCTGGGCCTTGGAGCGCAATTTTTTGTACTCCGGCAGGGTTTTCAGTTTTTTATAATGGGCCGCCAGGGCGCGCATATCGGAGGTGTCGGCATAGATGATATCGCCGAGCCAGATCCAGAGCTGTGGGTTGTTGGCGTTTACGTATTGCCACATGGTTTGTGGCATATTCAATTTGTTGCAGGAGCCGAAGGTGATGATGGTTGGCGCCGTGGTGGTGTCAATAGGTTTGGGCGAAAAAGCTTCGAGATCCAGCGATTCCGTCACACCAGCCTTGGGGGTTACATCATCTACTTGACCGAAGGAAGGGAATACCGCCAGCAGTGCAATTGCCAGGAATGCGGCAGGGAGGGACGTTTTTTTCATGAATTAAATTTGCAGGTGCTCCATCCACAGGACGTGGTGCATGTCAAAACGTAAAGGACTGAAAAATCGTACAATTCAAAATCTTTTCAATTTGTTAAGAGCTATTTTTCATCCACAAATCCCAGCCAGGGCCACATTTTTCCACTCATTTCACCCAAACTATTTGGCAGTTTCCCCACACAGCCCTAACTTAGTATAAAGTTTCCCCTATATACCCTGTTCCAAACCAAATGTCGCTACTACATCAAATCGCGCTTACCCTCGTGCCGCAAGTCGGCGCAATGACCGCCAAAACCCTGGTCAGCTACTGCGGCAGCGCAGAGGCTGTTTTTCAAGCCAGCCAAAAAGAACTCCTTCGGATTCCCGGCATAGGTCCGGTGGTCATACAATCCATACTTCAATCCGTTGATGCCCTGAAACAGGCCGAACAGGAGTTGCGCTACCTTGACCAATATGGAATCCAGGCGCTTTTTTACACAGATCCGCAATATCCGGCCCGGTTGCGCCAGAGTGCCGACAGTCCGGCGCTGCTTTTTTTCAAAGGCAGCAGTTTGCAACTGATGGAAAAAGAACGCATTGTGGCCGTGGTAGGCACTCGTCAACCCAGCGATCACGGCAAAACCCTGTGTGAAGCGCTGGTGGAAGGCTTTCTGCCTTACAATGTACTTCTGGTGAGCGGCCTTGCATTCGGTGTTGATGTAACGGCACACCGCAAAGCGGTAAGCCTGGGCATGCCTAATATCGGTGTTTTGGGTCACGGGCTTGGCAGTATTTACCCGGCGCAACACCGTAGTGTGGCCCTTCGTATGATAGAAAACGGCGGACTGCTCAGTGAATACGCCCACGATGCGCTGCCAGACAGGGAGCACTTTCCTATGCGCAACCGGATTATTTCCGGCATGTCGGATCTGGTATTAGTGGTAGAAACTGCCGCCAGCGGAGGCTCCATGATTACGGTACAATTTGCTGAGCGTCAGGGTCGGGAGGTATTTGCTATTCCCGGCCGGCCCGGGGATGCCAAAAGCATTGGCTGCAACTACCTCATCAAGGCTGAACGCGCCAAACTGGCCGAATCTGCCGCAGATATTGCCTACCGCATGGGCTGGGAGGAAGCCGGACAAAACAAACAGGGCAAGTTGTTTCACGACCTGAGCGATACCGAAGAAAAACTGGTAGGTATCATCCGAAATCAGCCTGATATACCCATCGACCGGCTCACCGTGGAGGCTGGTTTGGAACCCGGATTATTGGCTTCGCGTATTCTTGATCTTGAATTCAAAGGGATTATCCGAACTTTGCCCGGTAAAAGATACCGGGTGTGTTAGATTTTGTGGCGTTTTGCACTTTTCTCCGATAATTAAACCATGATCAGATACTCACTGGCGCTATGCGCCCTTTGGCTGGCAAGTCTGTCCGCTGCACCGGCGCCCAGGCCTAAAAACATTATTTTGCTTATTGGCGACGGGATGGGGCTAACCCAGGTTACCGCCGGCATGTATGCCAATGGCAAAAAACTAAACCTGGACCGTTTTCCGATCACCGGTTTGATGAAAACCCAATCGGCCAGTCACCTCATCACTGATTCGGCGGCGGGGGCAACAGCCTTTTCCTGTGGTTGTAAAACCTATAACGGCGCTATTGGCATGACCCGTTCCCGAAAACCCTGCCTGACCATCCTGGAACAGGCCAAACAAAACGGACTGGCAACCGGATTAGTGGCCACCTCCAGCATTACCCATGCTACACCGGCCTCTTTCATTGCCCATGTGGAGAGTAGAGCCGATATGGAAGATATCGCCTTGTTTTTTACCCAGACGGAGCTGGATTTTCTGGTGGGCGGAGGATTAAAATATTTCAACAAACGCAGCAAAGACCAGCGCAATTTATACCAGGAATTGCAGCAAAAGGGCTGCCAGGTGTATAATTTCCAGGAAAAACCACTGAATAAGCTCCAACCGGACCCAAAATATCCTTTTGCCTGGTTCTCTGCCCTAGGCGAACCGGATTCTGTAAAAGCCGGACGGGATTATTTGCCCCTGGCCGCTAAAATGGCCACCGAACACCTTTCCAAACGTTCAGACAAAGGCTTTTTCCTGATGCTGGAAGGTTCGCAGATCGACTGGGCCTGCCATGGCAAAGATGGTCCAAGGGCAGTGGCGGAAATGCTGGATTTTGATCAGGCTATTGGCCAGATTTTAGCTTTTGCCGAAGCCGATGGTCAGACACTCGTTATCGTTACCGCCGACCACGAAACCGGAGGCATGGTACTGGAGCAGGGTGAAGGTTTTGAGGTACTGGACCTGGAGTTCAACACCGGTCAACACACCGCTTCGCTGGTGCCCGTTTTTGCTTACGGACCAGGCGCCGAGCATTTTGGCGGCGTGATAGATAATACAGACATCTATCGCCAAATGGCCATGTTGTGGGGGTATGTTACAGAGCCGGTGGTGGGGAATTAGGGGTCACTTTTGACTAGCCTCGTACAGAAAATCCTTTTCTTCCTGGGTGAGGCTTTCATAGCCCTGGGCTTTGATTTTATCCAGGATGGCATCCAGTTTTTCCTGAAAAGATTGATCGGGCTGATCCGAACGTGCGCCGGGCTTGGGTTGTTTGAAAGAGGTGCGCATAGGCGGCGCGTTTTTAGGTCGTTGAAACCTGGATTTGGGCTTGGAGGCAAACAAACTGCCAAGCCATTGATAGGCCTGATTGATAGGGGTAGCCCAATCGCGACCGTCGCGCAGTTGAAAGACGAAAAAACAGCCCATGGCAAAGCCGGCAATGTGCGCCGCATGACCACCTGCAGGATAAGTGCCGGCAATAGCTACCAGATCCAGGAGCACAAGCATCAGCACGATATACTTTACTTTGACAGCGCCCAGCACCAATAAATGCACCCGGTAATCAGGCGCCAAAATCAAAGCAGCCCCGCCCAGCGCCATGACAGCGGCGGAAGCTCCGAGGGCATAGGAACCAATATCGAGAAAAAACTGTGCCGTTACCACATAAACCACGGCTCCGGCCAGGCCACCCAGCAAATACAGGGGCAGCACGCGTCGCTCGCCAATCAAATCGCTCACTATACGACCAAAAAGATACAGCACCATCATGTTGTTCACAAGGTGCCAAAAGCTGTCGTGCAAAAACATGTGGGTCAGTATGCCCCAAAAATGCCAGAGCAGCGCACTCAAATCGGCATAAAGCCACAGATAGCCCAGCATGTTGTCGTACATGCCGTCTGCCTCACCCATAGTGACCACACTCATAGTGAGGTAGATCAATTTGATGATAACAAACACGGCAAAGTTTACCACCACGAGCTTGGTTACCATGTTCCCGGCCCGGAGGGAATATTGCAGATCGTCCCAGATGGATTTAAATAGCGACATGGCTGGGTTAATGTGGTAATGTGGTTAAGGGTTAAAACCTGAAGTTTTTCCAATAAGCTATCAGTATAAATCCCGTGATGGCTCCGCCGAGGTGGGCAAAGTGGGCAATTCCTGTGGAAACGCCTCCAATACCAAAAAACAACTCTGCCAGGGCCATAATGGGCACAAAATACTTAGCTTTCAAGGCAATAGGCGGAAAAAGCATCCGGATTTCCAGGTTAGGAAAATTTACGGCAAAAGCTACCATGATCCCGAAAACGGCGCCGGAAGCTCCCAGCATAGCGCCGTTCCAGGTGCTCGGGTCAACGCCCATTTGCTGGAGTTCCCAATACTGAACACCCATGTGGATGGCCCAGGCGCCAATACCGCAGGAAAGATAATAAAACAAAAAGCGCTGCGGCCCCCACACCATTTCCACCATCGTACCAAACCAGTAAATACCAAGCATATTGAACAACAGGTGCATCAAACCGCCGTGCATAAACATATGAGTAGCAATCTGAAACGGCTCAAAATGCGTGGAACCCGGTAAAAATGATGCCAGGTACATTCTGCCCATGACATCATAATCGCCTGTTTCATAATTGAAAACGTCGTTTCCCAACAACAAATAGGAACCAATGAAGACCACAATGTTGATCAGGATCAACTGGCCTGACACCCCGCGAAACGGCGTATTAAAAAAGGAATTCGACATAACTAGGTAAACTGTTTCTGGAGCTCTTCCAGATCATATTGTATGAAACACTTACGCCCCGACGGACTATTGAAGGGCACAGCACAAGCAAACAAACGGTCGATCAGATCCTGCATTTCCGGCACACTCAGCGGCTGACCCTTGCGCAGGGAAGCGTTGCGGGCCATGGATCGGGCCAGGTTATCACGCGCGCCCAGTTGTAGTTCCAGGTTGTCTTTGTACTGCCCTAATACTTTTTGCAACAAGGCTTCCTCCGATATACCCGGGCGCAGTTCGGCCGGCGACCCGTGAATGGCAAAAGTATTGCCGCCAAATTCTGCAATTTCAAAACCCAGGCAATTCACCTCATCAAGGATATCCCGAAGCAGGGTGGCATCGGCCGCTGAAAGCTCAATAGTTTTGGGAAACAAGGCTTTTTGTGTGGCAATAGGCTGATTTTCCAGAGCAGCCAGGTAACGTTCGTACAGTACCCGTTCGCTGGCAGCCTGCTGATCAATGAGCAAAAAGCCGGATTTGATATGGCTGATGATGTATTGTCCGTGAATCTGGTATGGATCCCGTTGTCCTTTGGAGAAGGTTTCGGCATCATCATCCATTTCCAGCACTTCCACGCCTGAACGGGCTATAACGGGCGGCATATCGTCAAACGGCAAGTGAGTATTATCCTGCCCGGGTTGTGAGGCGCCGGAATCCTTTTCAAAGAGCTCCAGTCCTTTATACAACTTTTCCCAGTTTTCCAGGTTGGAAGCATGCCGGCCTGTAGGTTCATCATCATCAAATTTGGATGGGCGGTAAGTACCTACGGAATGAGATTCTCGCTCGGGCCTGAGCACAGGCGCAGGTGTTAGACGTTGCTGGAACGCTGGTTCCTGTTCAAAATCCAGGGTTGGGGTTACGTTATGACTGCCCAGCGCATGCCGTACGGCTACCTTCAGGAAGTTATACACCAGTCGCTCATCGTCAAACTTGATTTCCTGCTTAGTTGGGTGCACATTGATGTCCACGCTACCCGGATCAATGTCCAGAAACAGTACATAAAACGGATAAGTATCGGCAGGCAGCAGGTCTTCATACGCGCTCATGACGGCATGGTGCAGGTAATTGCTGCGTATGAAGCGTTTATTGACAAAAAACAGCTGTTCTCCGCGGGTTTTCTTGACATAATCAGGTTTACCTACGAAGCCGGAAATGCGAAGAATATCTGTTTCCTGTTCTGTTGGCACCAGTTTTTTATTCACGGCTTCGCCAAAAATCTTCACCACCCGTTGGCGCAGATTACCTACGGGCAGGTGGAAAATTTCGGCATCGTTGTGGTGCAGGGAAAAGAACACATCCGGATTAGCCATGGCTACCCGCTGGAATTCGTCGAGGATGTGGCGGGTTTCAACCGGATCAGCTTTCAGGAAACTTTTGCGGGCAGGAACAGTATAAAACAGGTTTTTGACCGCAATGCTGGTGCCTTGAGGGGTTTGGCACGGCTCCTGAATTTTTACAAATGAGTCTTCCACCACCAGCCGGGTGCCCAGTTCATCCGTGGCGCGGCGGGTTTTCATTTCCACCTGGGCAACAGCGGCAATGGAGGCCAGCGCCTCCCCGCGGAACCCAAAGGTATGCAGGTTAAAGAGGTCTTTAGCCTCACGGATTTTGGAAGTGGCGTGGCGCTCAAAACTCATGCGGGCATCGGTTTCCGACATACCGCAGCCGTTGTCTATAACCTGAATGAGGGTTTTCCCGGCATCACGCACAATTAATTGCACCTTGTTGGCGCCTGCATCAACGGCATTTTCCAGCAATTCCTTCACCACCGAAGCGGGGCGTTGTACGACCTCACCTGCGGCGATCTGGTTTGCAACACTATCAGGCAATAATTGAATCACATCAGCCATAAGGGGGACAAAGATACAAAACGGAGCTTAGGTCTGGAAAGGCTGTTGCGGTGTTTTCAGCGGTTTGTGGATAATTTAACGATCAAAGTGGCTCTTCCACCGACGATTTATTTCACCACACTCACCCTTGCTCCGTCTACGAGGTTCAACTGACCTGTAACAACCACTTTCTCCGAAGGTTGTACGCCGGTGCTAACCTCAATTTTATCGCCATAAATGCTTCCCAGGGTGATGGCGCGCAAAACAGCCATGGTATCGCCCTGAACCACGTACACTTTGGGATCCTGAAGGCTTCCGGCAATAACTTTTCTGGGCAGGGTGTATCCCTGACGGTTGGCATCAAATGTGAATTTGGCTTTGGCGTGCATACCGCCGCGTAATGGATTTCCCTTAGGGTTAACTACCTCAATTTCAACATCGTATGTAAAGGCATTGTCGGCCCTCAATCCGATATTGGTTACTCTGCCGGGAATATTCATGTCGGGGAATACATCGGCACGAACGCTGACTTGCTGGCCTTTTTTGACATTGAGTACATCGCGTTCGGTGACCTTTACCATGAGGAACAATTTTTCCAGGTTGGTCATTTGTCCGATCTGGATACCGGGCCCGATCACACTGCCCCGTTCGATGAAGCGCATACCCAGGGTACCGGTCATAGGGGCTTTGATGCTGGTGTTGGATATTTGTTTTTTGAGACCTTTTTCTTTGGCTTCGGCAGCCAGAATACCCAGTTCCAGGTCTTCGATTTTATTTTTAGGAGCGGCTTCTCCTTCAATGAGGTTAGTCAGGCGTTCGCGGTCCTTGCGCAATTTAGCCAAATTGGCCTGCGTTGCCTCGAGTTCAATGCGCAGTAATTCATCGTCTACCTTGGCAATAATTTCACCTTCCTGGAGCCATTCGCCCTTGTTTTTATAGGTTTCCAGCACCCGGCCGGCGGTTTCAGAAATTACAAACATCTCTTTGGAAGCCAGGAAAATACCATCGGCTTCCAGGTGATTAGCCAGGGTTTCGAGTTGCGGTTGAACCACTTCCACCGGCACAAAAGCCCGTTGGAGTCTGGAAAGTTCTGCTTTGGTATCCAGTTGTTGTTTGTTCATAAACAACTTCCAAACCGCCGCAGCAGCCAGAAGCAAAAGCAAAATCCAGATCAGAGCACGTTGTTTCAAGACAAATTTTTGCGCAAAGATAGCAGACTTCCTGCGAAAGTAATTTAGGACCATAAAACAGGCTCAGTTTCCTGCATTCAAACTGATTTGGCAGAAAACATGGTAAAGGTTTATGTCAAAAAAGCATCCCCTGCTACAGCCCCATTTCGTAGTTTTGCCCCATCACTCACTCACTCACTCACCCTTGATCAAAGCTTCCCGCATCGCACATCTCACCGACGCCCGTTACTTCGCTGCCCGTGAAGTAGCCTACCTGGGTTTTAACCTGGAAGAAGGAACCGAAGGATATTTGGACCCTATGTATATGAAAGCCATTCGGGAATGGGTGGAGGGGCCCAAAATTGTAGGTGAATTCAGTACCGCCCCCATAGAAGTGGTGCGTGAGTCGGCCTCTTTTTTTGGTCTGGACGCCGTACAGGTTTCAGCAGCAGCACACGGTGACCGGTTGGCCGATTTAGGTGGTGTTGAGGTGATTCTTCAGACTGAAATTGGTCCTGATGGACTAAAAACACCCGCAGAAACTTTGAAAATGTATGCAGCGCTGGTGGATGTTTTATTGTTTGAGGCTACACCAGATACGGATGTTCAGGCCCTTTTTGCGACTGATCCTGACTTTTGGCGCAACCTTTTCCGGCAAAAACCTTCTCTGCTGCAGGCCAGTGTGCCAGCCGAAGTCTGGCCCGAACTGATCCGGGAATACCAACTCGCCGGTCTGGGCCTCACCGGCAGCGAAGAAGAACAAACCGGCGTGAAGTCGTTTGATGAAATTGAAGAAATCTTTGAAATATTAGACGGTGGACGGCTTACGGTGGACGGCTTACGGTAGACGGCTTACGGTGGACGGCCTACGGTGGACGGTGGACGGTAGACGGTGGCGTTGCTCTTGTAGATTGTTTTTAAGTTTGAGGCAAGAAACAATCTACAAGAGCAACGCCACCGTAAGCCGTCTACCGTAAGCCGTCTACCGTAAGCCGTCT
>DATGWL010000150.1:0-44323 GCA_035299505.1 Saprospiraceae bacterium
GAGATGCCCGGCGCCTGCTCAATGCCCTGGAATTAATTGCCAATTACCGCCAGCCCGACGAAACCTTTGTGGTGACCAACGATCGGGTAAAAGAGCTGATTCAGCAGAACGCCGCGCTCTACGACAAAACAGGTGAGCAGCATTACGATATCATATCAGCTTTCATCAAAAGCATGCGCGGCTCCGACCCCAATGCGGCGGTGTACTGGCTGGCCAGAATGCTGGATGGAGGGGAGGATATTGAGTTCATTGCCCGCCGAATGGTCATTTTGGCATCTGAAGACATAGGATTGGCCAACCCTAACGCCCTGCTCCTGGCCACCACCACCATGGATGCCATACGCATGATTGGTATGCCGGAAGCCCGCATCATCTTGTCGCAATGCGCCATCTACCTGGCCACTTCTCCCAAAAGCAATGCCTCTTACATGGCCATTGGCAGTGCCCTGGAGCTGGTGCGCCAAACTGGCTCCCTGCCCGTGCCGCTGCACCTGCGCAATGCGCCAACCAAATTGATGAAAGAACTTAATTACGGCTCAGGCTACCAGTATGCCCATGATTTTGCAGGAAATTTTGTGCAGCAAGACAATTTACCCAAAGAAATAGAAGGAAAAATTCTCTACGAACCCGGCAAAAATCCGGCCGAAGACAAAGTGCGGCAGAAGTTAAGGGAGGATTGGAAAGGGAAGTACAAATACTAGAATGTCCAATATCCAACGCCCAATGTCCAATGTCCAAGTGGGTCGCCTGCCTGGTGTCAGCACATTGATTGTGCCCTGTACGCCTGTTTAGACAGTCAGCCGAGTGAAGCTCAACTAATGTACTGACACCAGGCAGGCGACCCACTTGGACATTGGACATTGGGCGTTGGATATTGGATATTGGATATCACGCCTACTCTCATGCTCCTCTTTAGATTCCTAAGCTTACTTTCTTGGCTGTGCCTGGGCTTTCAGCCGAATATACAGGCACAAAATATCTACCAACTGGAGGCTCGCAGGGAGGCGCCCGTGATTGGACTAAGCCTGGCAACAGGATGGGGTGGCTGGAGCCTTGGCCGGCATGTCTCGCCTCTCACACATGCTGACTTGGCAGCTTTGGACCAAAATCGATTGATCCCCATGGATAGAAAGTCTACCCATTGGCAATCTAATAGGGCTAAAAAGGCCAGTGATCTGATCTTTTATGGCGCTACCCTGGCTCCTTTGGTACTGCTGGCCGATCCTAATACGCGCAAGGAAGCGGCCGTTATTTCTGTGCTTTACCTCGAAACCCTGAGTCTGAACAGTGGGCTCACCGAGTTGACCAAGAATCTGGCCAAACGATCCCGGCCGTACACGTACAACCCGGATTATCCGCTTGCACCCAAATTTGGTCGGGATGCCCGAAAAAGCTTTTTCTCAGGACATACCTCTTCCACCGCAGCGTCCTGTTTTTTTGCAGCCAAAGTCTGGTCGGATTATCATCCCGGCAATCGTTGGAAACCCCTGGTTTGGGCAACAGCCGTCACCATCCCGGCCATCACCGGATTTCTGCGCATGCGTGCCGGCAAACATTTTTTCACCGATGTGGCCGTCGGATATTCCATCGGAGCAACCATTGGGTACCTGATTCCCGTATTACATAGATAAAGCACCCTTTGATGGCGGAAGCGTACCGGATCGCAACCGCTAAAATCGGCCTGCTGTTTTATCTTCACCGCTGTATCCATCCTTCTTTTATCGCGATGTTTTTTTCCCGTATTCTCCCTGCTCTGCTGCTGTGCACAGCCACCTTCGCACAGGCACAAGTTACCCTCAACGAATTTCTGGCTTCTAACAACTCCATCATTCAGGACCCGGATTTTCAGGCGTACGGCGATTGGGTGGAATTACACAACAACACAAGTTCAGACCAGGATATTTCCAACTGGTGGCTATCTGACGACGCCGATATCCTCAACAAATGGGTATTCCCGGCAGGGACACATATCCCCGCGCATGGTTTTCTGCTGGTATGGGCCGATGGTCAAAACACGGGGTTACACAGCAATTTCAAGCTTTCATCTGCGGGTGAAAAGCTCATTTTGAGCGATCCCCAAGGACTTGAAATGGACAAAATCAGCTTCCTGACCCAATTGTCGGATGTGTCGCAGGGGCGGGAAGCGGATGGTACCGGCGCCTGGGGATATTACACCCAGCCTACACCAGGCGCCAGCAATGAAACCAGTCCCTTCCTCGTGGATTACGTGAAACCTGTGCCCAGTTTTTCCCTTTCCGGAGGTTTTTACCCCAACCCGGTCCAGCTCAGCCTTCAGAATCTGGATAACGTAGGGGAGGTTCACTATACCACCGATGGCTCGATTCCCGGAGCCAACTCGCCCGTTTTTACTCAGGCATTGGACCTGAACGCCAATACCGTGGTAAAAGCCCGCATCATCCTATCCGGCAATATTCCGGGGCCCGTGGTGACCAATACCTATTTCATTGGAGAAGATTTCAAACAACGCGGCCTGGCGGTTCTCTCCATTTCCGGCGATCCTGCTGATTTTTTCAGCCCGGACTCTGGCATTCTGGTGCAGAATTACAAGCCTTCCCAGGAAATCCCCATTCACCTCGAATGGTATGAAAACGATGGAATCCTGGGGTTTCACCACGATGCCGGCGCAAGTGTGGGCGGTGAAAACTCCTGGATCCTTCCGCAAAAACTGCTCAACATTTCCTCGCGCAAACAATACGGCGGCAGCCACATCGAATACCAGATTTTCCCCGACAAAGTCCGCACCCGTTATGAAGACCTGATTCTGCGTACCAGCGGCAACGACTGGTCTAACACCCTTTTCCGCGATGGGATGATGCAGGGCGTTGCCAGCAGCACCTCCGATCTGGATGTGCAGGCATTCCGGCCGGTGTCAGCCTTTATCAATGGCGTGTATTACGGGATTTACAACCTGCGGGAAAAACAGGACAAGGAATATGCCGAGATTCACAATGGCATATCGCCCGATAGCCTCGACTACATCGAAAATGATGCAGAAGTGAAGGAAGGGGATACCGTGGCTTACCAGCAAATGGTAGACCTGCTCAATGCGGGAGTTCAGGATGATACTACCTTCCAGAAACTGGAGAAAATATGCGACGTGCAAAATTTCACCGATTACATTATCTCGGAAATATTCACCGCCAATACGAGCTGGGGCCACAACATCGCCCTTTTCCGGAAACGGAGTCCGGAAGGTAAATGGCGCTGGTTTCCGCATGATTTCGACCGTGGATTCAACCTCGCAGAGGTAGGAGGTACCGGTATGGAATGGGCAACTTCCCTGAACGGTGCCAGTTGGAGCAATGGTCCTTTTGCCACACTCTTTTTGCGCAAAATGCTGGAAAACAACAGCTTCAAGGAAAAATTCATCACGCACTTCGCCGACCATCTCTTTGTTACCTGGAATCCTTTGTGGGTAAATCCGCGCATCGACCGCCATGCCAACTGGATCCGGAATGAAGTGCCTTACCACGTGGGCGAATGGGCAGGAACCACCTCCAGCTATGGCGACGGCATTCCATCAGTGGATTTTTGGGAGAATGAGGTGCTTAAGCTCAAACAGTTTGATGCTCAGCGCAACGCCTTCATGTTCAACGATTTGTCGCAGTTTTTTGGACTTTCCGGGTCCGGTCCGTTGAGCGTGGAGGTGAGTGATCCTGCGCACGGACAAGTGCGGTTGCACGAAATGCCTCCCCTTTCCTCTTACCCCTGGACGGGAAAATACCTGCAAAACCGTCCCTTCACCCTTACTGCTGAAGCCAAACCCGGATTCCAGTTTGTGCGCTGGGAAAAAACCAGAGATTCCATCCTGCTGCTCCTGGCCGGAGGAAGCCTCTGGAAATACAGCGATGCCGCTAGTGCCCCTGCGGCTGATTGGAACCAGTCAGGCTTCGACGACAGCGTCTGGTCGGCCGGGTTGGCCCAACTGGGTTATGGCGACAGCGACGAGGTAACCCTGCTCAATTTCGGCAGCGACCCTGACAACAAAACCATTTCCTATTATTTCCGAAACAAATTCGATGTGGCCAACCCAGGTCAGTTCAGCCAATTGATCCTGCGACTCATTGCAGACGATGGCGCAGTGGTATATTTGAATGGACAGGAAGTGTGGCGGCAAAACATGCCTTCCGGTCCCATCGACTTCAACACCCTGGCTTCGGCCACCGTGGGCGCCCCCGGTGAAAATGCATGGAATGAACTCAGCATTCCTGCCACCGTACTGATCGCCGGGGAGAATACCATTGCCGTGGAAGTGCATCAGGCAGTCGGAAACAGCTCCGATGTAAGTTTCGACCTGGAAATAAGCAGCACACTTGGAGGCAACAGCCAGATCCTGAGCACCAATCCGGTGATACAGACCCTCCTTCCGGACGCACAGCCGGTAACCCTCCGCGCCATATTCGAAAGCGACGGGACTTGCGGATTTATACCTGATACTATTCGCCAAAACCTGAACCTGACCCAGGCTTGTTCCCCTTATACCGCCTTTGGAAATGTAGTGGTGTTACCTTCCGTAACACTGAGCATCGAGCATGGCGTCGAGGTTCGCTTCCCGGAGAAGGCTGATCTTTGGGTGTTGGGCGATCTGCAAATCCATGGAACCGCCAACCTGCCGGTCAAAATCGGGAGCCTGCCGGGTGGGGCGCCCTGGGGCGGGATATTCCTGAAAAATACCAGCGCCAAATCAAAATTTGAGTACTTGACGTTGGAAAACGCCAGTGCAGGCACGCATCGCATTTATTTCCCGGCGGCTATTTCGGCTTATCATGCCCAGCTGGACATGGACCACCTGACCTTGACCCAGGTGACCGACAACCCCATCTTTGCGCGGTTTTCCGACATCACGCTGACCAATTCAGAGCTTCGTTCGGTGGTAACCGGCGACGGCATCAACATAAAGCAGGGTAAAGGCCGGGTTGAAAACTGTTCGTTCACGGCCTTCGGCACCCTATTACCCGATATGGACGCCATTGATTTTGACGGCGTTACCGATGGGATCATGCGCAACAACCGGATCCATGATTTCCGGGGCGACAACTGCGACGGACTTGACATTGGCGAACAGTGCCAGAACCTGCTCATCGAGGACAATTTCATCTACCATTGTTTCGACAAAGGGATCTCGGTGGGTCAGCAGAGTTCTGCCTTGATCCGGAACAACACCATTGCCTATACCGCCATTGGCATTGCGCTGAAAGATCAGTCGCCGGTAACCATAGATCATTGCACTCTGTTCGGCAACCAGAGCGGCATTTCAGCGTATGAGAAAAATCCCGGCTCGCTGGGTGGTAATGGCGTCATTACCAATAGTATTGTGTCCAATGCGGCCTTGGACGCCTACATTGCAGATGGGTATTCGAGCTTGTCGCTCTCACATTGTCTTTCCGGAACGGATACCCTGACGGGCAATGACAATTTTACTGCCGACCCCCATTTTGCAAATCCGACTCAGTATGATTTTCATTTGTTGCCCGGTTCTGTAGCTATTGGCGCCGGTTCGGACGGCGCGAATTTGGGCGCCAACCCGGTCCCCAGCTACCCGGGGCAACCCCAGATCATGTTCTCGGAGATATTGTATTGGGATACTCTGAGTAGCCTCGGCGAATTTTTGGAATTGCATAATCCGGGCACCCAGGCGGTGGATTTGAGCGGTTACACGCTGACCGGCGCCGTGGATTTCAGCTTCCCGCCCGGCGCCAGCATTGCCGCCGGCGAATATCTGGTGGTGGCCAAAGATGCCGCGAATTTCCCGGCCAATGTCATTTACCAGGTCTTCCAATGGACCGGCGGCAAACTCGCCGATGAAGGAGAAAAGATCTTCCTGTTCGATGCCAACGGCCTGCTTTCTGATTTTGTCCGCTACAACAATCATGCACCCTGGCCGGAAGCTTCTACCCTGGCGGGGAAATCCCTGGAACTCGTTTCTACTGATCTGGACAACCACTTTGCCAGCAGCTGGAAACCCAGTTACGCCACGGATGGCACCCCAGGCGCGCCCGGCACCAGCGTGGGGACCCAAAACCTTGCAGCAGCGCCCCTGGAGTGGGCCCTGTACCCGAATCCTGCCAGCGACTGGCTCCAACTGGCCTTCAAAAACCTGCCAGCCGCAGATGTACAGCTTCAAATCGTGGACCTGAACGGCCGGTGCTTGTACGCAGAGCGCCTCCAGCCTGCCGGCGGACGGATACAGCGGCAAGTACCTTTGAGCGGATGGGCTGCGGGGAGTTATTTTGTTCGGGTACTGGATGCGGCAGGAGTGGTATTGGGGGTGGAGGCTATGGTAGTGGAACGTTGAAGAGAAAAAAGCCGCTTCCCAGTTTTTTAACGCCCTGCGAGGGTCTTACGCCCCCGCAGCCCCATCAGGCGCGTAAGCCGGATAAGCCCACGATACGTGTTGCGGTAAGACCCGCGCAAGGCGAAAAAGCCGCTTCCCAGTCTTTTGGGAAGCGGCTTAAAACACTTAGAAGCTGTTTTATGCTTTATCGTTGCAATACCAATCGCTTCTGCACTTTCAAATTTTCCGATTGAAAATCAATCAGGTATACACCTGGAGCATAGTCTCCCATGTGCAACTGCATGGCATTTCCGCCCTCAATCCCATAGTCATGGTGGCTATAGATCATTCGTCCGGAAGTATCGAAAATACGGATTGAAAACGGCTGCTCAGAAGGCAGATCAAACGCCATGGTAAGCTCCCCGCTCGTTGGGTTGGGGAAGATAAAAAGATCCAAATTGCCATTCAGGCCTCTATTGCCATCTCCTCCTCCATTTTGGAAGTCGTTGGTGCCAGGGTTTTCAACCGTAACCACCGAGACGCAAGTGGATGCATTTCCACTCCAATCCTTTACCGTGATGGTCAGGTTATTCGCTCCAAGATTGGCTGCGGTATACACCTTTACCGTCGGACTATACGACCAAACCGAGCAATTGTCTACGCTGTTTGCAGCAAGGTCGGCGCCATAAACTGTGGCTTTCCCATTCGTTCCAAGCGCAACAGTTACATCCTCACAGACTGCATCCGGTGCGATGGCATCCTTTACCGAAACATACCCAATACAAGAAGACGAATTGCCGTTCACATCAGTCATGCTCAAGACAACCGGCCATGGAGAGCCCAACAGTTCAGAACAATTGAATTGGGTTTGACTGATGCTCATGGTGGCAATGCCGCAGTTGTCTGTACTACCATTGTTCACTTCTCCAATGCTTAGGGTTGCTTGTCCAACACCATTCAGGAAAATCGATGGGTTTTTACACCTGGCCGTTGGTCCAGTGATGTCCCGAACGGTCACCTTTGCAGTGCAAGTGGATGTGTTGCCCCCAACATCAGTGGCCCTTAACGTAACCGTCTGCATACCTATCTGCGAACAGTTGAACGTATTAGGAGTAAGCGTAAAGGTGATAGAGCAATTGTCGGTAGAGCCATTGTTCACGGTAGCAGCAGGCACGGTGACCGAACCGTTTGCACCGAGATTAGCGGTTACATTTTTGCATTTTGCAACGGGTGGATTCACGTCCCTTACGGTAACTGTGGCACTACAGGTAGCGGTATTGCCGTTTCCATCGTTGGCCGTCAGGGTTACCAGGTTGTTCCCAACGTTACTGCAGTTGAAACTGCTGTTCACCACTGATACGAGGTTCACCGTCCCACAGTTGTCGGTACCCGATTGATACACATTGGCGGGAATAATGCTCACGTTTCCATTGGCATCCAGGTTAGCAGTGAACGGCTTGCAGACAATGGTTGGCGGCGTTACGTCACTAACGGTTACCGTAAAGGAACAAGTCCTGGTATTGTTATTCACATCCGTTGCACGCCACACATTGGTGGTGGTTCCAACCGGGAATGTACCCCCGGAAGCCAGGCCGCTTTGCAAGGTTACAGATTGAACACCGCAGTTATCCGTTGCTGAAGGCGTAGCATAATTCACTACGGCGCTACAAGCACTTGCAGGATTGTTATTAACGCTGATATTGGCCGGGCAGATGACTGTTGGCGCGGTTATGTCTGTGACCGTGACCGTAAAGGAACAGGAGCTGGTATTGGCATTTACATCGGTTGCGCGCCAAACATTGGTGGTAGTTCCAACCGGAAAAGTACTTCCTGAAGCCAGGCCGCTTTGTAAAGTTATGGTTTGCACGCCGCAGTTGTCCGTGGCTGTTGGGGTAGCATAAGTTACCAAGGCACTGCAGGAACTGGCGGGGGTGTTGTTCACACTGATATTTGCCGGACAAGTGATGGCTGGCGGGGTAATATCAGTTACCGTTACCGTGAAGGAGCAGGTGCTGGTATTGGCATTTACATCGGTTGCCCTCCATACATTGGTATTAGTACCTACCGGGAACGTTGATCCGGAAGCGAGTCCGCTTTGTATTACGATTGATTGCACGCCACAGTTGTCGGTTGCCGTAGGTGAATTATAAGTCACTATGGCGTTGCAAGCGCTGAACGGGTTGTTATTAACGCTTATGTTGGCTGGACATGAAATTGAAGGAGGAATGTTATCAATGTAATCCAGGGTAAAGGAACTGGTTGCTGTGCAAGCATTGGCATCCGTGACCGTAACCGTGTAGGTACCTTCCACCGCATTGGTGAGGTCTTGCGGGTCAATATCCGGGTTATTGGGTCCGTTATTGCTCCAATCGTAGGTGTAACCAGCTACGCCGCCGGATACGCTTAGATCAATGCTGCCATTGGCAACGAAGCAATTGGTCGGCTGCGTTAAAACACCACTTAGCAAAAGTGCCGATGGTTGTGTAATCGTAACAGAAGTTGTTTTGGTACAGGCATTTGCATCTGTAACCGTAACCGTGTAAGTGCCTGCCGTCAAACCAAACCGATCCTGAGTGGTTATGCCGCCCGTCCAGAAAAAGGTGTAAGGCGAAACACCGCCGGATACGGTCAGATCAATGGACCCCGTCGAGCTGCCATTGCAAAGCACATTAACCTGAGTGGTACTCAAGACTACTACAGTAGGCTCTGTAATGGTCGCAGAAAGGGTTTTTGTGCAATTATTGGCGTCCGTTAGGGTTACTGTATAAGTACCTGCTGCAAGCCCCGTACGATCCTGCGTGGTAGCGCCTCCGGTCCAGGCATAGTTGTAAGGAGCGGAACCGCCCGAAACCGATACATCAATGGAGCCGGTGGCACTGCCATTGCAAAGCACATTGACATGGGTTTCTGTTAATACAAGCGGCGAGGTTTCTGTAATCGAAACAGAGAGGGTTTTCGTACAGGCATTGGCGTCTGTAACCGTCACCGTGTAGGTTCCAAACCCAAGTCCGGAGCGGTCTTGGGTTGTAACTCCACCCGTCCATAAATAGGTATAAGCAGGCGTACCTCCCGATACCGTCAGGTCAATTGAGCCGGTTAAAGCGCCATTGCAGAGCACATCAATATGCGTTTCGGTCAACACCAGTATAGTAGGCTCCGAGATGGTAGTTGAAAGCGTTTTGGTGCACAAATTGGCATCTGTGACGGTGACCGTATAGGTACCCGCAGCGAGACCTGTACGATCTTGCGTGGTAGCGCCACCCGTCCAGGAATAAATATAGGCGCCTGTGCCACCAGAAATGCTCAGGTCTATGGAGCCGGTTGAAGCACCATTGCAGAGCACATTCAAATGGGTTTCTGTCAGCGTAATTGCTGAAGGTTGGGTAATGGTGGTGGACAGCGTTTTGGTACAAGCATTGGCATCTGTGACAGTAACGGTGTACGTTCCGGCTGTTAAGTCGGTTCGATCTTGTGTGGTTGCACCACCTGTCCAGGAATAAGTATACGGTGAAACTCCTCCAACTACGGTCAGGTCAATGGAACCTGTTGAGGCGTCATTGCAGAGCAGGTTAACGTGGGTCTCAGTAAGTACGATAGCCGAAGCCTCGGTGATGGTAGCAGAAAGCGTTTTAGAGCAAGCATTTGCATCAGTTACAGTTACTGTATAAGTACCTGCGGCAAGTCCTGTCCGGTCTTGCGTGGTCGCACCGCCTGTCCAGGCATAGGTGTATGGAGAAACGCCTCCGGATACTGTCAAGTCTATGGAGCCTGTGGAACTGCCATTACACAGCACATTGACATGGGTTTCTGTCAATACAATAGCCGAGGCTTCAGTGATGGTTGTAGAAAGTGTTTTGGTGCAAGCGTTCGCATCGGTAACCGTCACGGTATACGTACCGGCTGCCAGGCCTGTGCGGTCTTGAGTGGTTGCACCTCCTGTCCAAAAATAGGTGTACCCTGATACGCCACCTGATACGCTCAGATCTATGGATCCTGTTGCATTGCCATTACACAAAACATTCACATGGGTTTCCGTCAACACGAGCGCAGAGGGTTCTGTAATGGTGGTGGAAAGGGTTTTGCTACAGGCATTGGCATCCGTCACAGTCACCGTATAAGTGCCAGCTGTCAAACCAGATCGATCCTGGGTAGTTACACCGCCCGTCCAGAAGTAGGTATAGCCACTCGTACCACCTGAAACACTCAGGTCAATGGAGCCGTTAGATCCTCCATTGCATAACACATTGACATGGGTTTCTGTTAATACGATGGCTGTAGGCTCAGTGAGGGTAGTGGAAAGGGTTTTGGTGCAGAAATTGGCGTCTGTCACCGTAACAGTATAGGTACCCGCAGCGAGGTTTGAACGGTCTTGCGTAGTGACTCCGCCCGTCCAGGCATATGTATATGCACCAACACCGCCGGTTACCGACAAGTCAATAGAACCGGTGGAGCCGCCGTTACAAAGTAGGTCCACATGGGTTTCACTCAGGGTTATGCCTGTTGCAGGTTCTGTGATGGTTGCAGAAACTGTCCGGATACAGTTGTTTATATCGGTGACTGTCACAGTATAAGTGCCTGCAGCCAGATTGGAGCGGTCCTGGGTGGTGGCGCCGCCGGTCCAGGCATAGGTATAAGTGCCGCCGCCGCCTGTAGGCGTCAGATCGATGGAGCCAGTGGAGCCCCCCTGGCACTGCACGTTCACCTGAGTGGTACTTAGTGTCAACAAGGTGGCAGGTTGTGTGACCGTATCACCAAAAAATGTTATGCATCCATTTGCATCGGTAATGGTTACCGTATAGTAACCTGCTACTACATTCATCAGATCTTCCGGATCGGTATCCGGGTTTTGGGCTCCGTTGTTGCTCCAGTCAAAAGTATAACCAGGCGTACCTCCTGATACGGTAATATTCAAACCTCCGGTTGCTTCACCACGACAAGGCACCTTGACGCGCACAACGCTTACAGAGAAAGCATTCGGTTGGGTAATAGTCGTGGAAAGGGTTTTAGTGCAGGAGTTTGCATCCGTTACGGTTACTGTGTATGTGCCAGCACCAAGGCCCGAACGATCCTGCGTGGTCACACCCCCAGTCCAGGAATATGTATATGCACCCGTGCCTCCTGATACAGAGAGATCAATCGAGCCATTGGATTGGCCGTTACATACTACATTTACATGGGTTTCGGTTAACACGATAGCTGAAGGTTCGGTAATCGTGGCCGAAAGGGTTTTGGTGCATCCTTTGCTGTCTGTTACTGTCACGGTATAGGTGCCTGCGGCAATACCGGACCTATCCTGTGTGGTGGCTCCCCCGGTCCAGGAATAAGTGTACGCTGGCGTGCCGCCAGTCACCGTCAAATCGATGGAGCCTGTGGATGCCCCGTTACACAATACATTAACGTGTGTTTCCGTCAATACCAAGGCCGTTGGTTGTGTAATCTGAATTGAAGCAGTACCTGTTGCCATGTTGGCATCGGTTACAGTTACGGTATAGGTGCCGGCAGCCAGGCCAGTTCGGTTTTGAGTGGTTACGCCACCGTCCGACCAGGCATAGGTAAAAGGTGCTGAACCATTGGCAACAGTAGTTGTAATCGTACCATTGGCGCCGCCATTACAGGAAACATTGGTGCCGGTTAGGCTAGGTTCTGGTGCGGGGCAGTAGTTGTTACTTCCCGGGATGTTCACATTGTCAATAGTCATGTTTTCATTGTTCGAATTGAACTGTGCACATACCTGAATTTGAATGGTGCTTCCTGAAAGCCCTGTCTTTGTTACCACTTGCGACCCGTTTTGATCCAGACCACTGGCATATTGAATAGTTCCAGTTCCGCCACCAACAATATTGGGGATGGTTACATAGCCGCCACCGTCAATGCTGTATTTAACATTAATATATTCTTCTGTTTGATTGTCAAACCCAGTCCAGGCAAGGTCTACCGAGAATTGCGTTCCACCATTCAAGTCAATTAAAGGACTCTCCCAACAGATTTCCTGATCAAAATCTTCACCATATAACACGCCACCACTGGTGCGGAAAAAGTCGGCATTGTCCCGGCCAAACGGAGCCGGAGGTTCCGGCGACCAGCTGCTCAAGGTCCAGGCCACCCCGGAGAAGTCATCTGCAAAATTGGCCAGATAACCCTTATTTGCGACATTGAATTGTTCATTATAGGCGCCTGAAGGCAAGACGCCTACCGTAGCACTGGTTGTTTTGCTACACCCGCTTGCATCTGTGACGGTGACAGTGTAAGTACCTGTACCAAGGTTTATTAAATCCTGAGAGTCATTGTCCGGATTTTCCGGCCCGTCGTTGCTCCAGTCGTAGGTAAAACCAGGCACACCACCACTTACATCCAGGCTTATTTCACCGTCCACATTACTGCTACAGGACGCGTCCAATACCAGCGTGGTAAGGGTAATCGCAGGTGCTGCGGTAATGGTGGCGCTAATGGTTGCGGAGCAGGAGGCAGCATCGGTTACGGTTACTGTATAGGTTCCTGTTGGTTTGTTGGTCAAGTCCTGGGTAGTAGCCCCGCCCGTCCAGGCGTACGTATATCCCGGAGTACCAGCACTGACAGTTAGGTCGATAGCGCCGCTATTCGGGTTTGAGCAGCCAACCTGTGTAATTACGGTGCTAAGTACCGGCGCTGCGCAGCCGATAGTTACGCCTGCTTCGGGCACGCTTACGTTGTCAATGGTTACAACTTCAGCATTGGCATTGGTGTATACGCATACCTTAATTTTCAAGGTACTACCACCCGCTACACCTGCCACATTAACGGTTACGTTGTCATTAAAAGGCGGATTCGGCGCGCCAAACGGATAAGCAACAGTAGCACAACCATTGCCTCCTTTTACATTCGGCACCATCGTATAAGCCCCCCCATTTACGCTATAAAGGACTTTAATGTAATCGCCAGTACAATTGTTAGCTGCAACATCTGTGTCGAATCCAACCCAGCTTAAGTCCACATGAATACTTACTGTTGGTGCGGCAACCGTATTAATGAGTGGACTTTCCCAGCAGACTTCTTCATCCAGGTCAATAGATTCCAATACTCCTGCGGCTGTCGTATTAAAATAATCCGATGGATCACGAAGGTCAGTAACGGGATCTGGAGGATTCACCCGACAACTTCCCGAAACATCCCAAGGCGTAAGGCTCCAATTGACGGTAGTTAAATCATTGACACAATTGGTTTTATAGCCCTTATTAGCCACCGAAAATGTTTCAGAATACTGGGCATTTGCCGCATAAACAAAGCAGAAAAGGGGAAGTAGAAGTAGATAGCGCATCATTTGTAGGATGAGAAGTGAACATTGGTGCAAAATTGCCCCTATCCTACCTCCCCCCACAAGGGTGATTTTGCGGGTTTAGCAAAACCCGTATTTATACCTATTGACTTTGAATCTGTGACCAATGCATATCTAAGATCCAACGTCTATAAGTCCAAAATCACAAATTAAACTTAAACAAGTCGTTCCGAAGCGCATAAATGACCAATCCGGCGGTATTCCGGGCGCCTGTTTTTTCCAGGAGGTTATTGCGGTGTCCGTCTACGGTACGCACGCTGAGGAAAAGCTTCTCGGCTATTTCCTGGGTGGTGTGTTCCTGGCAAATGAGTTCGAGGATTTCCTTTTCCCTGGCCGTAATTGGGCTGTTGGGGTTGTAGGATTTCTCATGCTTATGAGCCATTCCGGAATGGATGGCGCGCAGCATCGATTCGTTGAAATAGAAACCTTTTTCGTGTACGGCTTGCACGGCATGGACCACTTCAGTAAGTTCGGAATTTTTAACCAGATAGCCATTGACGCCTTCGCCCACCATATGCACAATGTGCCGTTCCTCACTGTGTACCGAGAGGATGATGATCTTCATTTGTGGGAATAGCTTTTTCAGTTGACGGGTGGTTTCCAACCCATTCATTTCTGGCATAGTAAGATCCAGGAGTACCACCTGAGGGGTGGGGGCAGCAGTATAAAGACTTTCAATGAGTTCTTTGCCGTTGGCCGCTTCTACGTTGACTTTGATGCGATCAAAACCATTTAGAAGCGATACCAGACATTCTCTGAAAAGTCTTTGATCTTCTGCGATGGCTACATAGATAGCGTCTTCGTTCATACATGATTAACCCGTGTAGGGCACTTTGACAATTGTTTTCAAACCCATACCTGGCTGGGTTATCCATTCTATGGCAGCATTCAGGTAATTGGCGCGTGCTTCAATGTTTTTCAGACCCAGGCCTCTAAGCGATTGTAAAATAGCCGGATCAAAACCTTTTCCATTGTCTGAATACTCCAAACAGATTTCCCCTTCCGAGCGGCTCAAATATAGAAGGATTTTGGAAGCAGCCGCGTGTCTGAGCGAATTGTTTAACAATTCCTGTGCAATTCGGTAAAGGCCAAGCTCAATCGGGAGATCCAAACGGGGAAAAGAAGCGGAGCAGGTAAATTCAATGCTCAATTCAGGACTGGAATTTTTTGCACTCAGTGTGGAAAGTGCATCTTCAAGGCCAAACATTTCGAGGCCGGGTGGGGTCATTGAATGGGAAATACGTCGTACAGAATCTATGCCGGAATCAATGATTTCGCGACTTTCCGAGAGGAGTTGATCCAGGTCAGAAACCCTTCCCATTTGATTGATTTTCAATTTCAATGTAGAGAAAATGCCACCGATCTCATCGTGCAGATCTGTGGCAAACCGGCGCCGTTCCAACTCTATCTGCTCAATATTAGAGTGCAGTAATTCTTCGCGATGAGCGGTCTTTAGTTCACTCATCTGAAGTTGCTGACTGAGCATTTTTTTTTGGTAAAAAAAGAAAAAAAGTACCACCGAGCCTGCCAGTAGGGCCAGGGAGAGCATCCCAACAAACAAAAACAGGTAAACATCTACCGAGCCTTCCATAAACCGATGGTGATGAAAAAGTAAAGCAGTATGCTGAACAGTGCATGGAACGCCCAAATGTACTGATTGAGTGCGTGGTTTATATTCAAAATATAATTACTGAATGAAAAAAGCAGCACATTGCCCGAAAAGTACAGCAAAAACCCGGTGTTTGTCCAAAACACCGGGTCTTGCTGTAATGCCCGGATCTTCATTTCCATCAGTGTTTGGTAGCACCAGCTTAGGCAAAGTATGATAACCAGAATTCCTTCCAGGCTACGTGCATAGGTATTGAACGTCAAAGCAGGTTGCAAAAATGCAGTGTTTAAAGCAGAAAGCACTGTAAATCCAATTCCCAGCCAAACGAACCACTTTCTTTTTACCAGGCCTACCAGTACCGAACTATAAAACCAAAGGATACAAATAAACTCCAGCGGAGTGTACAGGTGTAAAAGCCAGAGATTGTTGTTGCCTTGATTTTTGACGAAGCTGGAGGAGAGCTGTATGAGGCCTCCTAAGAAAACATACCCGGCTATCGCTGTCATCGAAGCCCTCAAATTGCGATACCTGAAGAGCGCAATAATTACCGGCACGGCAATAAAATAGGTGCCGATCGAAATCAGCAGTTTGGGCCAGGGCATCATATTCCGGAGAGCAAAGCTTCAGTTAGGAAGGCATTTGGCCCGTCAATAACGGGCTGGCAGTATCGCAAATTGGCGGGCAAGGCTCACAAAAATCGTAGGTGCCGCTAATGATCTGACCTCCTACGGTCGGATTGATAATGTCTTGTCCATTGGCATTTACAGCTACCAACACAAGTTTTTCCACACCATTGTCAAGACCAAAATAAAGTCGTATTGAATTGGTACCAGCTTCTTTAAGCATGTCGTTAACTTCATCAATGTTGATCTTGAATGCTTTGATGGAACCGGTGTTCGCCGCGCGCCATGCGGTGGTCCAGTTAACGCCTGTTTGAAGCGGAATGAGGTAAGGACTTTGAGCCATTTTTGAGAAATTAAAGTTGAGAATTAGATGTTGAATAAAGCTGTTCGCTTCAAATGTAGGCCCACCGAATGGAGCTTATAAAATCCTCATATGATTTTTTTTCAAAACAGGTATTTCTACGGGTTTGGGTAGGGCAGGATTACGGGTTTTGGTAAATGAGCATTTATGCGCTTGTACACGGAGTTACCATGCCGACAACTTTGCACCCATCAATCAACGCTAACAATCTTTTTAATTATGAAACCGACTACCCTAATCTCCACATCCCTTGCCAGCTTTTTTTTATTGCTTGCGCTGTTTTTCATCACCTGCAAAGAAAACCCCAAAACACCAGCTGTTACGGCTCCGGATGCAAATGCATCCATTTCCCCTGCGCCATTTCCAACCAATATTGTTCCTGGATTTAAATTTCCGGAAGATACCGCTACGATCATTAATGGATGGCTAGGCGGATATACTGCACAATATTTTGACACCGTAAGTATCTACAAACATGCCTGGGGCATCTGGGCCGGGCTAACGGCCAATTCTGGTCAAAAATGGAACGGACAAGATCTTCTTGTCTACGAAACCTGGCCAGGCATTTCTGAAATTCAGGATATGGTACGTGCCGGCAAAACGGACTGTCCCACAAGAAAAGGCTCTGTAAAACTTTCGAAGCCCCGCCAATTTGACCACGCACGGGCGTTGCTTGTTGGCACGCCTAAACCAGGTGATGCCGTAGACGATACGCCTAATTTTTGGGTCACAGTTTCTTACGATCCCACTGCCGCCTGTCATGCCACCAAGTATCAATTGCTTGACTCTGCGGTCATAGTAGGCAAAATCAAGCCCGGCGGAATAGGCGCCATTCCCAGCTTCCCCAGAACTGCCATTACCACAAAGCCCAGTTATTTTGTGGGAAAAGTTACCGACAGCCTGATCATGATTCCGGTTTGGCCTGGCCCCACCAATCCTGCCCAGAATTATCCAACCAGCACCTGGAAAACGCATGTTTATATTGACACAAAGAATCAACAACCAGCTGGAAAGGTAATTGTGCCTACCACTACTGCCAATCCTACTCCTCAGGAAATCAGTGCTGCAACCTGTAACCTCAGCGATTTTATTTATTTCAAACTGGACGCAGCGGCGGCAAATTATCTGAACATCGAAGATGCAACACAGGGCGTCAAAGCCAGTGCTGGTGATTTGGCCATTTTGGTGGCAATGCACGTAACCACCAAGGAAATTTCCAACTGGACCTGGCAAACTTTTTTCTGGGCGCCTGACCCCAAAAACCCGCTTTTCCCAAGCAATTCCGTTGCAGCCAGCCTTCGGCCTTCTCAGCTTCAAGGAGCGGCAAGCCACTATGCGGTTTCTACAGCTTATGCTATGGTACGCCCCAATCAACCCATCGTAGGAGGAACCAATAAAGGGGTAACGCCTGTAATTGGATATAACCCATTTCTGGAGCCTGGACTCGGACAGCTCAATGGTCCTTTACCCAATTTCCCAAACAAACTTAGCCCTGCCATTCAATGGGGCATGCAATCTAACTGTATGAGCTGCCATGCACTGGCCTCATATCCCGGCAATCCGCCCTATACCGCGGATCAATACATCAGTATGGACGATCCGATTTTTAAAGGCGCCGTCCAGCTTGATTTTGCCTGGTCGCTACAAGGAAATATTATCCCTGTAAACACCAGCGCTCAGCCAGCATCCAAAAAGTAAATTACGGTAGGAAGATTACAAAGGGGAGGCGCGATGCAATATCGCCCGCCCTTGTTTTTTGCCCGGCAGACCATCTTTGAATCGGCCTGGTGGCCCTACCCTACCCCAAATCACTCATCAAGCACTTTTCACCATTTAAACAATCCTTAATATTATGGAAGGTACATTAGCGACCATTATGATTTTTGGAGGAAATTTTGCCCCCAGAGCATGGATGTTCTGCGCCGGGCAAGTGCTCCAGATATCAGACTACGATGCGCTTTATTCACTCCTCGGCACTACTTATGGAGGCGATGGAGTAACCACTTTTGCCTTGCCCGACCTCCGAGGACGCATTCCGGTAGGCACCGGGACAGGCGGAGGGCTCAGCACCATAACCCTGGGACAAGCTGCCGGTTCGGAAAGCGTAACCCTCACTCAGGCACAAATGCCTGCTCACAACCACCCAATGCTTGCTACCATGAATACCAGCAGCAGCAATGCCGATGGAAGCAACTCACCTGCAAAGGTGCTGGCTACGCCAACCACCAACCTGTATGCGCCAACCAGCGCAGCAACCAACAATTATCTGGGCGGCGCCAATGTCAGCCTGACTCCTGTAGGTGGATCACAACCCATTGAAATCCTTCAACCTTACCTGGCCCTGAATTATGTTATTTGCGTAGAAGGGATTTATCCGAGCAGGTCTTAGTCTTTGACTGGCTGTTTTCAACCACTTTCATTTCAAAAAAATCATCCATATGGAAGGCACAATAGCAACCATCATGATGTTCGCTGGCAATTTTGCTCCCAAAAACTGGGCATTTTGCGCAGGCCAAACCATCGCAATTTCATCCAATACTGCACTCTTTTCTTTATTGGGCACTACTTACGGTGGCAATGGAACCACCAATTTTATGCTTCCAAATTTGCAGGGCCGCGTAGCAGTTGGTGCAGGTCAGGCTCCCGGACTGTCAGACTACGAGTTGGGTCAAACCGGAGGCGCTGCACTTACAACCATGAGCACCGCCCAAATGCCCGCACATGGTCACACTGCCTCACTTTCAGTGGAACTTACCTCAGCTCCTGCAACTACAACACAAGGCAGTAGCAACATTCTGGCTACACCAACTGCGGATACTTATGCCACTGCTGGTACAACGCCACTTGTAAATTATGGCGGATTGAGTGTTCAGGATGTAAGCGCTGGCGGTGGACAACCATTCTCAGTGGTTCAACCATTTGTAGGTATGAACTATGTGATCTGCCAATACGGGATTTTCCCTTCCCGGCCATAGTCATTGAACCCGGGAGAGAAAAACGGTTTTCAGCCCTTGGATTCCAGTTCATCCTGATTAATGACTCACTCATTTTTTCATCATTAAAATCTATCAAAATGGAAGGTACAATGGCAACTATCATGCTCTTTGCAGCAGACTTTGCCCCAAGATACTGGGCATATTGCAATGGGCAATTGCTTTCAATCCAACAAAATTCGGCCCTTTTCTCCTTGCTTGGCACCACCTATGGCGGCAACGGAACCACCACTTTCGCACTTCCTAATTTTCAGGGACGTACGGCCGTTGGGACTGGACAAGGCCCCGGCTTGTCCAATGTCGTGTTGGGTGAAATGGCGGGTCTTCAGAATATTACCCTCAATGTAACCAATCTGCCACAACACACACATCCTGTTGCCGCAAGCCTGGCTTGCACCAGCGCTGCGCCTAATACCGATGAGAGCAGTGGCGCAATCCTGGCTGGCGCCAATATTTATGCCGGAGGTCCAAACGGGCATCTTGCAGGAGTAACCATCCAATGTGGCATCGCAGGTCAGAACCAACCTGTAAACATTCAACAGCCTTATCTGGGCCTGAACTTTGTTATTTGCACGCAAGGGATCTTCCCATCGCGGAGTTAATCATCAAAGGAGCAGCAGGGTCAGCGGGTTTTCATTTTCTAAGAGATTCGCTGGCCCTGCAATTAAATGACACACAAACCTTTACCATCAAATCTCACTTTATGGAATCGCCCACTTCTTCCCTCCGTACTGAAGCCCAAATAACCATCGCCACTGCCTGGTGGAATGGCCTGAGTGATGCCTGGAAACAAGCTTTTAATGAAGTAGCCTTGCGCAGAAGCAATACCGAGCCACTCGGAGATGAGATGCTGCTCACCGTATTCAACTCAGCCAATCACCGCTTTGCCGGACCAACCGCCCCCTACCCCAACATGAGCTTCGAATTGGAGGACATGTCTGGTCTGGTTGGTTTGCCCAATACGGAAGTTGTTGTAGTAACCTTCCATAAACTGACTCATATCCGGGAAGCTGCCGGTTTCAAAAACCTGCGCTCTCTATTTGTATACAACAATCAAATCACCACTCTGGAAGGCATTGAAGGCCTGACCGAACTGAAGGAACTTTATTGTAATGTCAACGAAATCAGTTCTTTAAAACCTTTGGAAGCTCTTACCAGCTTGCATACCTTATATTGTAACTACAACCAGCTCAGCCACCTGGAAGGCATCGGGGAGCAACACGCTGACACGCTTGAAAATTTCTATTGCATGCCCAATCCAAACCTCAAAGAATCTGTGGCCATGCGTTTTGAGCGGGAAGTAGGCATCCGTTGTAAGCGTGCCTGAGGTATTGGGGTTATTTGACGTGGTTTGAGATGCCCGGCCCCTACAGCCCAAACCCCGTCAAACATTACAAACAACTTCCAAATGAGTCAATTGCTAAGTCATGAATCTTCCCGCTACCTACCTGAGTATACCTGGTTTGTTAAAGCCCATGGATTTGGATACCATCAAGCGTCTGCTTACTTCGGCTAGTTTCGAATCTGGAACGGCTACCGCCACCGATGCGGCCAAATCGGTCAAAAACAATCTCCAGCTACCCAAAAACAACAGTCTTGAAAAACAACAGATTGACGCTTTGATCCTCAATGCCATTGTGCAGAGCCCCTTGATCCAGATGGCCCTCATGCCAAGCCGGGTGTTGCCACCCATTATCAGTAAATATGAACCGGGCATGCATTATGGTATGCATGTGGATAGCCCGATCATGGGTGACCCGCAAACAGGCCCGATCCGCACGGATGTCGGGATGACCATATTCCTTTCAGAACCTGGCACTTATGAGGGCGGGGAGCTTTCCATTCATACCCAATCCGGCGTCGAATCCTACAAAATGAATCCGGGCGATGCGATTATTTATCCCACCACACAAGTGCATGGCGTTTTGCCAGTTACCTCCGGGGTTAGGCTTGCAGCAGTGACCTGGATGCAATGTGCCGTGCGTAATCCCCAGCAAAGAGAAATGTTATTTCATTTGAAAACGGTGCAGCAATTGCTTGAGAAACAGGATGCAAAAGCCCCGGAAAACCTGCTTTTGTTGCAGGTTTACAGCAACTTGATTCGGATGTGGGCGGAGCTGTAGCCCCATCAGGCCCGCAAGGCGGGCAGCCCACGATACGTGTTGCGGCGTCATAAGACCCACGCAAGGCAAAACCCAGCCCCTGCGCGGGTCTTACGACCCCGCAGACCTACCAGGCGCGTTAGGCGGATAAGCCCACGATACGTGCATTGGTTGGGCTTGGAACGGCGGACTGGCCAAACAGGCGTGTATAGCACAGCCAATGTGCTGACACCAGGCAGGCGACCCACTTGGACATTGGATATTGGGCGTTGGATATTGGATATTTCGCCCTGCGCCCTGCGAGGGTTTTACGACCCCGCAGCCCCATCAGGCGTACCTGAACTGGATAAGCCCACGATACGTGTTGCGGCGTCATAAGACCCACGCAAGGCAAAACCCAGCGCCCTGCGCGGGTCTTACGACCCCGCAGCCCCACCAGGCGCGTAAGCCGGATAAGCCCACGATACGTGTTGCGGCAAGATCCACGCAAGGCGCAAACTAACAATCAAATACACTTATGTTAAATAAATAATTTATATTCGTTAAAGGTTAAACCCGCATTAAAGCAACTCATTTTCTTGACTATTCCCCGCTTCCTCCCATAGGTTTGCATCAAAATTACAGCACCATGAAAAACAAAATCCTTCCCTTAGCTGCCTTGACTCTGTTGTTCCTTGCCGGATGTGAAGACGACCCCTTCCCACTGGAACTGCAAACCTTCGATGCCCGCTGGTACGATGACGACCAGTCCGGCACTCAAACCGTAGGAGATGCCCTCACTTTCGGTGTTCAAATCACTACGACTGACCCGGATTCCGACGATCAGTTCATCACCGAGTGGGATTTTTCTTATTTTGTAAACGATAACTTTGGGGGCATCCTGCGCGGCGACGACTTTATCCAAACCAACTCCTTATCCTTCGACGCCGAAATATTCATCAACAACCTGGCTTTGCCCGGGCCCGGCGGCTTAGGTCAGGGCGATGTGATCGAATTCCGACTCTGGGCGCGGGATAATCACGGAACCGAGCTGGAACACGTGCACCGGTACGTGATAGAAGAATAGCCTGCATCTACATACCATGAACACAATAGGAAGGGCGACACTGAAAAAGAGTCGTCCTTCCGGCATTTTGGGGGATGACGACCGAAATCTTAAAATTCAAATTACTTGTTGTGATGGGGCGTATGGATTAAAACACGGAGTACCACCGGAACCCACACTGTAGTGGATTCCGATGGTAAAAAGTACTCAAAAAGCGTCTGCATTATACTTGAAACGGCGCTTTAGCGTGTGGAAACGCAGCCCCTTAATGTTCAAATGATCTACTCATCTACAATTTTAACATCAAATGTCCCTTCATGAAAATAGAATTTGCTGGGGTACAACCGATATTCAACCCAAGTAGTATCAATGACGAAGTGAATATTGAATCTGCCTCGGACCCGCTGATTGAGGTTATCTATCTCAAGGATTTCAAATTCATTGTCCGGAAAGACAGGATCAACATTCCAGCCTGAAAGGAAAACGTCATCGTCCATATAGACAAACCCACCCGTAACCGTATCATTCTTTAGCCCTTTCAAATAGCTGACCGGATACTTACCTACCTTCCGTGGTACGTTGAAGATAATACCTTCTACGTTAAAAAATGCGGTATCTCCTGGAGCAAAAATATAGGGATAAACCGTGTTCCCAATAATAAAGAAGTGTTGGTTTGTTGCCTGCACAATCACGGCTTTACCTGAAGCCTTCCATTCCCGACATGTTTTAATGGCTTTGATATAACCATTTTCCATCGTTCCGGGGTAAAAAATTTCGATAGTGTCTTCACAACTTAGCGTATCAACGGGCATCTCCATCGTATCCGTGGGTTCAGGGTCTGGCCGGGTAAATTCATCGTGCGTACAAGCAGGCATTAGCAAAACTAAGCCTGCTGTCAAAAGTGCAAAAATGAGGTCTTTCATGGTGCGTTTATTGGATGATTGAGATTTTTTGAATGGATCGACTCATCGCGTCAATTTGCCCCGTCCTTTAGGACGTGGCAAGAGCGGATATCACTTCCAAAATTAAAAAATATGTATCCTTTCAATACAAAAATATGATGATAGCCCAACAAGCAAATGTTTTATGATAAAAATTCTCCTGCCACGAGCATTGGATTAGCATAATCTCCTTCGACGCCGAAATATTCATCAACAACCTGGCTTTGCCCGGGCCCGGCGGCTTAGGTCAGGGTGATGTGATCGAATTCCGGCTCTGGGCGCGAGATAACCACGGAACCGAACTGGAACACGTGCACAGGTACGTGATAGAAGAATAGCCTGCTCAAAAAAATAATCCCGTTCGCCCCTTGCGCAAACGGGATTATTTTTTGAATCTTTGCATCATCGTACCGATACAGTAAAACACATGATCACAACTACATCTCCATACAAAGCACGCATCCTCCAGGGCAAAGGTCTTTTCTACCCCGAATCCGCCGATGCATCCTCCTCCCTGCCCTACGGCGGTATGTACGTTCCTGAAGTACTATTGCCCGGACTGGAACAAATAGCCGCAGCATTCGAACATTTCTCCAGGGATGAGTCTTTCCTCACAGATTTCAAAGAAGCGCTCCGGCATTTCTCCGGTCGTCCAACCGCCTTTACTCCATTACCCAGTTTAAGCAAAACACTGGGCGGCGCCCGGCTTTTCCTCAAAAACGAAGGCCTGAACCATACCGGCGCACATAAAATCACCCACTGTATCGGACAAATTCTCCTGGCCAAACGCCTGGGCAAAACCCGGATCATTGCCGAAACCGGCGCCGGGCAGCATGGCTATGCCACAGCAGCCGTTTGCGCCAGATTCGGACTGGATTGTACTGTGTATATGGGCAAAAAGGACTACGAACGCCAGCGCCCCAATGTATACTGGATGGAACTCCTGGGTGCGCGCGTTGTACCCGTGACGGATGGCAGCCAAACCCTAAACGATGCCGTTATTGCCGCTTTTAAGGACTGGGTGGAGCATCCCGACTCTTATTACCTGCTCGGATCGGCAGTAGGACCGCACCCCTATCCGGTGATGAATACTTTTTTCCAAAAAGTGGTGGGCGAAGAAATCCGCGAACAATGCCTCGATGCCACCGGCCGTTTGCCGGATTACTGCATTGCCTGCGTAGGCGGCGGCTCCAATGCCATGGGTATGTTTTACGAGTTTCTGGACGAACCCTCCGTGCAGTTAATCGGCGTGGAAGCCGGCGGGAAAGGCAGGCTCCCTGGCCAACATGCCGCCAAGGTGGAACGGGGTAAAAAAGGCATTTTTGAAGGATATCACGCATATTTCCTACAGGACGAAACCGGAAACATCGCTTCAACCCACTCCGTTTCAGCCGGTCTGGATTATTGTGGCGTAAGTCCCATTCTGGCCTGCCTGGCCGACGATGGCCGGGTGCAATTCACAACTGCTACCGATGCTGAAGCACTGGCAGCCGTGCAACAACTCGCCCGGGCTGAAGGCATTATACCGGCGCTTGAATCGGCCCACGCTTTTGCCCATGCCTTTCAACTGGCTCCACAACTCGATGAAAATCAAATTATTGTAATCAATGCCAGCGGCCGGGGCGAAAAAGATTTGTTCATCACCATGCGTCATTTCCAGGAAAACAGCCTGAAAGCCTACGCGCAACACCTTCTGCAACCATGAAAGATTCCCGCCGGCCCATTCCTGTAATGGCCCACCTGGTGTTGGGCTATCCTTCCCTCGAAACCAGCATCCGCACCGCCAGCGCTTATGCCAAGGCTGGTGTGCAGGTGCTGGAAGTACAAATTCCGTTTTCGCACCCTACTGCCGATGGCCCGGTGATTACCGAAGCCTGCCGGGTAGCAGTGGAGCAAGGTGTGGATGTAGCCAACTGCCTGCAAGCCATAGCCCAAATCAGGGCCCAGTTTCCGGAGCAGGAAATCATGGTGATGAGTTACCTGAACCGGATATATGCCTATGGTTTTCAACAATTTATAGATGCCCTGGCGCAATTGAACATACGCCATATTATCATACCGGACCTGCCTGTATCCGTAGCGGCCTCTTTTATTCCGCCCGGTTCGGCAGTGCAGCCGGTTCCGGTGCTGGCCGCCAATACCTCGCCCGCTCGCCTGGAGTCTATCCTCAAACAGGGATATGATTTCTTTTACCTGATGTCGGATTTTAAAATAACCGGCAGCGGATTCAGCCTGCATCCAAACCTTAGCCAAATGATTGCCGCCATCAAGGCCGCCCGAACAGAGAACCGCACAGGCATTGGCTTTGGTATTTCAAGTCCGGAACAAGTAGCCCTGGTTACCCGCGAAGCCGATTTGGCCATTATTGGCTCGGCCCTGATCACCGCAGAAAAAAACGGGAATTTGGAGCAGTATTTGGAATCTTTGCGGGAAGTATTCCATGAAGTATCAACCCATTAGCCTTTCTATATCCCAATGCAGGCACTCCTTTTGCCTGACACTACTGTGTTGCATCCTGTGCCTGCCGTTAAACGGACAAAATACCGGACAGGAGCGGATCATTACCGGCGCTGAGCGCTTTGACCAATACCTGCCGTTATTGCGTGGCAAAAACGTGGCACTGGTGGTCAATCACTCTTCTTTGGTGGGTCAAACACACCTGGCCGACACGTTGCATCGTTTGGGCGTTTGTATTTCTGTCATTTTTGCCCCTGAACACGGCTTCCGTGGAGATGCCGATGCCGGCGAACACGTGGTGGATGGTTACGACCTTAGAACCGGCGCACCCATTGTTTCCCTGTACGGCAAACGGCGCAAACCCAAGGCCGAGGATCTGGACAATACAGACGTGCTGATCTTTGATATTCAGGATGTTGGCGCCCGCTTTTACACCTATATCAGCACACTTTTTTACGTCATGGAAGCCGGTGCGGAGCAAAACAAACAGGTATTGGTACTGGACCGGCCTAATCCCAATGGGCATTATGTGGATGGCCCGGTGCTTGATTCCCGTTTAACGTCCTTTATCGGCATTGCGCCCATTCCTATTGTGCACGGCTGTACAGTGGGCGAACTGGCCCGCTTGTTTGTTGGGGAATTCTGGATTTACAGGCCGGAACAATTGTCGTTAACGGTAGTTCCATGCCTCAATTACACCCATTCCACGCGCTTCACGCCCCTCATTCCCCCCTCCCCCAATCTGCCAACAGAACGCGCGATACTTTTGTATCCATCCCTGTGCCTGTTCGAAGGCAGTACCTGTAGCGTAGGCCGGGGCACGGAAACTCCTTTTGAATTGGTTGGGCACCCGGATTTCCCCTGCGACACGTTTTCCTTTATGCCACAGCCCAATAAAGGCAATAAAAACCCTTTGTTTGCTGGTAATTTTTGCGGCGGTATGGACTTCAGAAACCTGTCCGTTGACTCCATTAGGGCGGAAAAGCAGCTGAATATCAGGTACTTGCTTGATTTTTACCAGGAGTTCCCGAATAAAGACCGGTTTTTCCGGGAAGATCTGTTTTTCGACTTGCTGGCCGGAAACCGACAGTTGCGCCATCAAATCATAGAGGGTAAAAGCGAAACAGAAATCAGGGCCTCCTGGGAAGAAGACCTGAACTTGTATCGAAATATCAGAAAGAAATACCTGATTTATCCGGAGTGAATTACATGGATAAATGGCATTCGCCATCGCCCCATCGAACCGTCACTTTACCGCCTTTTTTCATCCAGTTGACCAGCTCGGCGCCCATCAATTCAGCACGCCATCCATGCAATAAATCGTGATCGAAATCATCACTGCCGGCTTTCAATCGGTTGAAATCGCCCTTGGGCAACAGCAGTGCCGCGCTGATTTCATGCTCCAGGCATTGTTTTTTCACAAAATGATACAGCAATTCCATGGTCCATTCCCGCTCGGGGTCTTCCGGCAGTGGTTTAGGTATGCCGTCGAGCACAGCTTTTTCGGCCTCAGTTACAGGCGCTTTCCAAAGTTCCTGCCAGGTTTCGAGGTGTTTTTTCCAAACACCCTCATGCATGGTCCGGTTGGATTTAAAGGCATTGGGCCCACCCTTGGTAGAACGCAAAACAGTACTGATATACCTGCTTTGTAAAACTGTTTCTTTGGGGATGTTAGAAGACATAGCCCGTTCAATGCGCCAACGGTACAACCTCATGAGAAACACCTTTTCCCTGAAATCAACCTGATGCACCAAATCATTGGCCATCAGCTCTTTATGCGGGTCCACCTCATAAAAGGAACGGTCCTCCCATTTGCGGTTTTCTTCACGGGCCCACAACTCCCGCTTATGTTTACGCAGCTTGTTGGTAAGCCGCTCGTACAAGGCCGGCAGGTATTTTACATCTTCAATGGCATATTCCAGCGCCTTGGGATCGATGGGCCGGGCCTCCCAATCCGCTACGGTGTGGCTCTTGGCCAGATTGATCCGCAATTCCTTTTCCACAATTTTGCCAAAACCCGCAGGGTAATTGTACCCCACAAACCCGGCAGCAATCTGGGTATCAAAGGTATTGCTGGGCACGGTACCAAACAGGGTGAACAGCAAGCGGTAGTCGTTATCGCCGGCATGCGTAATCTTCAGCACTGCGGGATCTTCCACAATAGCTAAAAAGCTTTGCAATTGCTTGATTTTCAGGGTATCAATAAGGTAAATAACGCCTTCGGCAACTACCTGTACCAAACCCAGTACCGGAATGAAATATTTTTCGCCGACAAACTCCGTATCGAAACCAATCCATGGCTCCCTGGCGAGCTGCTCCATCACGCGATCAAAGTCGGCCTGATTGTCCAGGAATTGTACCTTTTGATTCATATGCCTGCAAAGGTAACAAGCCAATGGCCAAGATTTGAAAATGTGCGGCACAGATTGTGCAAACAGGCCGCTGCACTGCCTATCTTTGCAAAAACTTGACTTAACGATAACAATCCATATGTATTTATATCGGTTGAAACATCGTTATCAAGCGGCATGTTGTTCCCAACCGGACCATCAAGCCTCCAACTGATTCAAGTTATACCATGAAAAAAGTTCTTTTTGGCCTCGCCATTTTTCTTTTCCTGCTGCTCGGCTCCCTGATCGCAATTCCATTTCTGTTCAAAGACGAGATTATGGCGCAGGTAAAAACTGCCGCCAACGAAAGCCTGACCGCCAAACTGGAGTTCCAGGACGTCAATATTTCCATTTTCCGACACTTCCCAAAGTTGTCGGTAGGACTGGAAGGTCTGGAAATTACCAATGGCCCTGGCCCATTCGAAGGAGTAAAACTCGTTACATGCGAACGCCTGGACGTAGCCGTTGATCTTTGGTCGGCTATTTTTGGCGATAAAGTGGTGATCAACGGGCTGTTTTTCAAAAAGCCCGATATCAAGGTTTATGCCCTGAGCAACGGCCAGGCGAACTACGATATTACCAAACCGGACGACACACCGGCTTCAACCACCGATTCCGGCGAATCTGCCCCCGTGCAGCTGGAACAATACGGCATCGAAGATGGTAAAATCCTGTACGACGACCGCGGACTGGACATGCGCGCCGAAATGGAAGGTCTGAACCACACCGGCTCTGGCGAATTTGGCGCCACCCTCTACGATCTGGTGATGAAAACCGCCATCGAAAAACTGTCTGTCAACTACGGCGGAGTACAATACCTCCGCAATGCACAGGCAAACTGGAAAGCCACCCTGGGCGCAGATATGGCCAATATGAAGTTTACCTTCAAGGAGAACGACCTGCAGGTAAACGATCTAAAACTGCTGCTCGACGGCTGGGTACACATGCCCGAAACCAGCGAGGATATCCGGATGGACCTCAAGTTTGGCACACCGGCCAATACCTTCAAAAGCCTGCTGAGTATCATTCCGGGCGCATACACCCAGGATTTCAAGGATGTACAGGCCAACGGCACCATTCAGTTTGCCGGTTTTGCCAAAGGCACCTATAATGAAAAAACCTACCCTGCTTTCCGCCTGGATTTCAAGGTAGGCAATGCCGATTTCAAATATCCAAGCCTGCCGCTGGGTGTGAGCAATATCAATGTAGACGCCTCCATTGCCCTGCCTACCTCCCGTTTGAACGACCTGACGGTAAACATTCCCAAGTTCGGGTTGAAAGTTGGCTCTAACCCCTTGGAAGGTTATTTCAACCTGAAAACGCCGGAAAGCGATCCAACTGTGGATATGAAACTGAAAGGCACCCTGAACCTGGGCGAATTATCTAAAGCATTCCCGGTGGAAGGTGTGCAGGAACTGGCCGGTATCATTGAATCCAACATGACCGTAAAAGCCGCCATGAGTCAGATAGACCAGGGCAAATACGATCAGGTAGACATGGCAGGCACCTTTGGCATGCGCGGCATTACTTACAAATCGGCGGATATGCCGGCAGTGAAAATCAATGCCCTGCAAACCAGCATCACCCCGCAACGGGTAGATATTTCCACGTTTGATGCCAAACTGGGCAAAAGCGACCTGCGCGCATCCGGTAGCATTGACAACCTGCTGGCCTATTTTAGTACCAACAAAACCATGCGGGGCAACCTGAACTTCTCCTCCGCCTATTTCGACGCCAACGAGTGGATGGAACCAGAACCGGCAGATGGCAGCGTGGTACCCAACGACGTGGAAGACCCTGCCTCCGAAGAAGCGGTTTTTGACCGTTGGGACTTTACGGTAGACGGTAAAATCGGGAAACTGATATACGATACCTACGATATTTCCAACCTGACAGCTGCGGGGCACTTCACTCCCAATAAAATGGATATTTCCAATTTTGGGCTGAAGCTGGGCGGCAGCAGCGATTTGAGCGGAAATGGTCAGATCCTGAACGCATGGAATTACCTGTTTGATAATCAAACGGTTACAGGTGTAGTAAACCTGAATTCCACTTATTTCGACCTCAATCAGTTCATGACCGAGCCTGCCACTGCGGCTACGCCGGCACAGGGCGCCACGCCTGCTGCACCGGCTGCAGAGGAGATCATTCCCGTGCCGGAAAATATGGACATGACCCTGAATGCCAATTTCGGCAAAATCAAGTACACCACCTACGATTTGAACAACCTGAGTGGAAAGGTGATTGTAAAAAACAGCGTTGCCAAATTGTATGATTGCACAGCCGATGTGATTGGCGGACAAATTGCCCTCACTGGCGATTACAACACGCAAAACCTGGCCAAACCCAGCTTCAACATGGATATTGCCATGCAAAACATGGGATTCCGGGATGCCTTCCAAACTTTTGCAACCGTGAAAACGCTGGCTCCTGTGGCACAGTTGATCGACGGTAAATTCAATACCAGCCTGTCTATGTCGGGCATTTTGGGCAAAGACATGATGCCGGATTTCAGCACCCTTTCGGCAGCCGGATTCCTGGAAACCATTTCTGCGATATTCAACAACTTCAAACCCATGAACGCCATTGGCGATAAGTTGAATGTAGCCGCCTTGAAACAATTGGAGTTGAAAAACACGAAAAACTGGTTTGAGATCAAGGATGGTAAAGTGACGGTTAAGCCATTCAACACTCAGGTGAAAGACGTAGCCATGCAGATCGGCGGATCGCACGGCATCAACAGCGACATGGATTATCAGGTGTTGACCAAAGTACCCAGAAAATCGTTGGGTTCTGCAGCCAATTCCGGTCTGGATTTATTGACCAAAGAAGCCTCCAAGGTGGGTGTTAGTTTGGCGCAGGGAGAGTTCATCAACGTTCGTTTTGACCTCACCGGCACCATGTTCAACCCCAAAGTGGCTATGAAAGTATTGGGCTCTGATGGACAAAGCACCATTCAGGAAACCGCCACCAGCGCTGCAACAGCCCTGGTAGATAAAGCCAAGGATTCACTCACCAATGTGGCCACCCGGGAAATTGATAAGGCCAAAAAACAGGCAGAAGAAGCTGCCCAGAAAGCAGCTGACAGCCTGAAGCGCGTAGCCGAGCGCAAGGCCCAGGAAGTTGCCGACAAGGCTACCCAGGAAGCCAAAAATAAAGTTGGGGAAAAAGCCGGGGAAGTGCTGGGCACCGAGGGACAGAAAAAAGTGGACGAAGTGAAAGACAAACTGGGCAAGTGGGATCCGTTTAAAAAGAAGAAAAACTAACATCATGCACATTCCTCTTTGGAAAAAGTGGCTCTCGCACATCACCCCCATTACCCTGGAGGAGACAACCACAGAGCAAAATCCTGAACTGAGTGTTGTCTTGTCTAAAGGACGGGTACAATTGCTCAGCGGGAATGCCATTTATTCCTGGGATGATTTGTACAAGAATTTTCTGATTGCCTTCGACCGCTTAAAAATAGATGAGCGCAAGGGAGAGGATGTGTTGCTGCTAGGACTGGGCTTAGGTTCCATTCCGTTCATGCTGGAGAAGATTTTTCATCGGAAGTTTCATTATACTGCGGTAGAATGGGACGAAATGGTGGCGCATTATGCGGTGCAGTACACTTTATCGCGTCTGGAGAGTCCGGTAGAAATCATAACCGGCGACGCGGAAGTGTTTGTAGATGTTACGGAAGAGCAGTTTGACATGGTGATTGTGGATATATTTGAGGATGAAATTACACCGCCGCAATTTTGCACGGTAGAGTTTCTGGAGCAATGTGAGGCATTGATGAAACCGGGTGGTTTACTGTTATTTAACCGTCTTCACGGAGAAAACGATGCTGTGCGGCATGTAACGGAGCGTTTTTTTGAAAGGACATTCAAAACGGTATTCCCGGAAGCCTGGGCGATTGATACCAGCGGAAACTGGATTCTTTGCGGAGAGAAAAAGTTTACATAGACTTAACCCCGCGTTCAAAAGGAGTCCGGCACTAAGGCATCTACCTTTGCGAAAAAAGCGAATACATGAAGGAAAACACGGCCACCAATAAAATTCTGATCGTAGATGACGAACCGGATATCCTGGAGTTTCTGCAATACAACCTGCGGAAAGAAGGATACCAGGTGGTAACGGCTCCAGATGGCCTGCAGGCCCTCACAGTAGCCGAAAGGGAAAAGCCGGATTTGATTTTGCTCGATATTATGATGCCGGAGATGGACGGTGTGGAAACTTGCCGGCAACTGCGCTCCAAAAAAGAATTCAATGATACCCCTATAGCCTTTCTCACGGCAAGAGACGAAGACTTCTCCCAAATTGCGGCCCTGGATGTTGGCGGCGACGATTACATCACTAAACCCATCAAACCGAGGGTACTGATGAGCCGGATAAACGCTTTGCTGCGCCGCTCCAACCGGGCCACTGAAGAAGAAAGCAGAACCATCAGCCTGCACGATCTGGTGATTGACCGAGATAAGGTACTGGTGTTCAAAAAAGGCCAAACCATAGAATTGCCCCGAAAAGAATTTGAAATCCTTTGGTTATTGGCCTCAAAACCCGGCAGAGTATTCACCCGGGAAGAAATATTTGACAAGATTTGGGGCAACGATGTCATAGTGGGTAACAGAACCATTGATGTACACATCCGGAAACTGCGGGAGCATATCGGGGAGGAGTACATCAAAACCATGAAGGGCATCGGGTATAAATTCGACTTTTGATGTTCAAGAATCAGACACCGCAACAACTCTCCTTTTTCATTGCAGGCATTTCTGCCGCAGCCATGGCGGCTCTGCTGCTGATTCTGAAGGCGTTTACCTTTCTGAATGTTACCTGGCCCGAAGTATTAGGCTTGTTCGTGCTGGCATTTGCGGTGGCTTTTGTGGCCAATTATTACCTGGTTCGTTATTTCATTTTTCGTCGTATCAAACTGATTTACAAGATCATACACCGGCAGAAACTCCCATCCGAGTTTCGGGCAGGCAATCTGGATATGACCAAAAATGTACTGGACGATGTAGAGCGTGAAGTGGGCGAATGGGCTGCCAAACAGGAATCTGAACTGGAAGAACTGGAGCGCCTGGCCACTTACCGGCGCCGTTTTATTGGCGATGTTTCCCACGAGTTAAAAACGCCTATTTTTAATGTGCAGGGCTTCATTCATACCTTGCTGGACGGCGCTTTGTACGATTCCAACGTAAACCTGCAATACCTACAACGGGCTGCCAAGAACATTGAACGCCTGCAGATGATTGTGGAAGACCTCGAAACGATCAACAAACTGGAAGCCGGTCAGATGATCCTGGATTTGCAGGAATTTGACCTGCACGACCTCACCGACGAGGTATACGCCGACCTGGAAATGCGCGCACACGAGCGCAACATCCGCCTGACCTACAAGGAAGGCGCCAACCAGAGGTTCCGGATCCGTGCCGACAAGGAAAGTATCCGCCAGGTACTGATGAACCTCGTGCACAACTCCATCAAATACGGCAAGGAAGGCGGTTTGACCAAAATCAGTTTCTACGACATGGAAACCTATGTTTTGGTAGAAATCAGCGACAACGGTATTGGCATTACACCAGAGCACCTCAGTCATGTATTTGATCGGTTCTACCGTGTAGACAAACACCGTTCCCGCGAAGCAGGCGGCACCGGCCTGGGCCTCTCCATCGTAAAACACATCATCGAAGCCCACAAACAAACCATCAATGTACGCAGCAGCGTAGGCCAGGGAAGTACTTTTGGGTTTACGCTGGAGAAAGCGTGAGACGGGACGATGGGACGATGGACGATGGGATTGAGTGTGCAGTTAAAATAACGTGGATTGTCATCCCGGGAACCCACGTTATTTTAACTGCACACTCAATCCCATCGTTCATCGTCCATCGTCCACCGTCTCCCGTTTACGCGTCATAATTCAACACCGGCGCCAGCCAGCGTTCGGCTTCCTGGAACGACATGCTCTTCCGGCGCGCATAATCTTCTACCTGGTCTTTACCAATTTGTCCCAGACCAAAATATTTGCTTTCCGGGTGACTGAAATACCAACCCGATACCGCCGCTGTTGGGTACATCGCACAGCTGTCAGTGAGTGTGATGCCGGCATTGTTTTCCGGGTCAAGTAATTGCCAGAGGGTGCGCTTTTCCGTGTGTTCCGGACACGCAGGATATCCCGGTGCAGGCCTGATACCCTGATATTTTTCCTCAATTAAGGCTTCATTATCCAGTTTTTCTGTGGCGGCATAACCCCAGAACTCCTTGCGCACGCGCTCGTGCATGCGCTCGGCAAATGCCTCAGCCAGACGGTCTGCCAGGGCTTTGAGCATGATGGCGGAGTAATCGTCGTGATCTTTTTCAAAAGCCGCTACCCTAGACTCAATCCCGATGCCGGCCGTTACGGCAAAAGCGCCTATGTAGTCTTCTCCAGCCGGCGATATAAAGTCGGACAAGCAATAGTTGGGCTGGCCGGCCGCCTTTTGGTTCTGCTGACGCAGGTGGTGCAAATCAAGGGTTTGACCGTTGGGCAGCCACACACGGATATCATCGTCCTGCACCCTTTGTGCCTGGAACAAGCCAATAACCGCCCTGGCCTCCAGCCATTTTTCTGCAATGATGCGCTTTAGCATGGCCTGGGCATCGCGGAATAATTTAGTGGCCTCTACACCCACCACTTCATCCTGCAAAATAGCCGGGTATTTGCCGGCCAATTGCCAGCTTTGGAAAAACGGCGTCCAGTCTATGTACTCCGCCAGTTCGGCCAGTGAATATTGCTCAAAGGTTTGCACGCCTAACACAGCCGGTTTAGGCGGTGTGTAGCCACTCCAATCCGGCTGAAATTTGTTGGCGCGTGCCTGCGCCAAACTCAGGTATTGTTTAGCCGATTGCCTGCTGGCCCGTTGAATACGGATTTGTTCGTATTCCAGCTTGGTTTTGGCCACAAAAGCCTCCTGTTCGGTGGTATTTTTGGTCAGAAGTGAACTCACCACCGCTACCGAGCGACTCGCATCCAGCACGTGCACCACGGGCGCATTGTGGTACTGCGGCTCTATTTTAACGGCAGTATGGGTTTTGGATGTGGTAGCGCCGCCAATCATGAGCGGAATGTGCATATCAAGCCGCTGCATTTCTTTGGCCACATGCACCATTTCATCCAGCGAAGGCGTAATGAGGCCTGAAAGCCCGATTACGTCTACGTTTTCTGCAATGGCAGCTTTGAGGATTTTATCGGCTGGTACCATCACGCCCAGGTCTACCACCTCATAATTGTTGCAACCCAGCACCACGCCTACAATGTTTTTACCAATATCGTGTACGTCGCCTTTCACTGTGGCCATGAGAATTTTGCCTTTGGCAGAGGCATTGGCGCCTTTTTCTGCTTCAATAAAAGGCTGTAAATAGGCCACCGCGCGTTTCATCACCCGGGCCGATTTCACCACCTGTGGCAGGAACATTTTACCTGATCCAAACAAATCGCCCACCACATTCATACCATCCATGAGCGGACCTTCAATCACTTCCAGCGGCGCGGCATACAGCTGCCGGGCCTCTTCAGTGTCTTGCTCAATAAACTTATCAATGCCCCTCACCAACCCGATTTCTATCCGTTTTTTCACCGGCTCCAAACGCCAGGCGAGGTCTTCTTCCAGCGTTTTACCGCTGCTGTCTTTATAGGATTCAGCCAGTTTAACCAGTTCTTCGGTGGCATCCGGCGTACGGTTAAATAGCACATCCTCAATACGTTGCAGCAAATCTTTGGGAATATCCTCGTACACTTCCAGCATACCTGCATTCACAATGCCCATGTCCATACCTGCGCGGGTGGCATGGTACAGGAAGGCCGCGTGCATGGCCTCACGCACGCGATTGTTGCCCCGGAAGGAGAACGACAGGTTGCTCACTCCGCCGGAAATCTTGGCGCCCGGGCAAACAGATTTCAGGGTGCGGGTAGCTTCGATGTAATTGATGGCATATTCGTTGTGCTCCTCAATACCGGTAGCCACCGCGAAAATATTGGGGTCGAAAATGATATCGGTAGGATCAAAACCCACCTGTTCAGTGAGGATTTGATAAGCCCGCCGGCAAATGTCTACTTTCCGCTGAATGGTTTCGGCCTGGCCTTGTTCATCAAAAGCCATCACCACTACAGCAGCGCCAAAACGCCTGCAAATACGCGCCTGCCGGATAAATTCGGCTTCACCTTCTTTCAGAGAAATAGAATTGACGATACTTTTTCCCTGCAGACACTTCAACCCGGCCAGAATCACGTGGAATTTGGAAGAATCCACCATCACCGGCAAGCGGGCAATATCAGGCTCGGCCGACAACAGGTTGAGGAACTTTACCATGGCGGCCTCGGAATCGAGCAGGCCCTCGTCCATGTTCACGTCGATGATCTGGGCGCCGCCTTCCACCTGTTGGCGGGCAACCGTTAAAGCTTCGCTGTAATTGCCTTCTTTGATCAATTTGGCAAAACGCGCCGAGCCCGTCACATTGGTACGTTCGCCGATATTCACGAAATTGGTGTTTTCGCGGATTACCAGCGGCTCCAAACCGGCGTACATGGAATAGGGCTGGCTGGGCCGGGGTCGGCGGGGAGGATGGTTTTTCACGTGTGCCGCAATGTGCCGGATATGGTCGGGGGTAGTGCCGCAGCAACCGCCCACGATATTGACAAAGCCGGAGCGGGCAAAATCTTCCATGAACACACACATTTCATGGGCCGTTTGGTCGTATTCCCCAAATTCGTTGGGCAATCCGGCATTCGGGTATGCGCTGATGTAGCAATCTGCCAATCCGGCCAGTGTTTCCAGGTGCGGGCGCATTTCCTCAGCACCCAGGGCGCAGTTCAGGCCTACGGCCCAGGGACGGGCGTGTTTGATGGAAATCCAGAACGCTTCCACAGTTTGTCCGCTCAGGGTACGTCCGGAGGCGTCGGTAATGGTTCCGGAAATAATAACCGGCAACCTGTATCCTTTTTGCTCAAACACTTCTTCGATGGCATAAATAGCTGATTTGCAATTCAATACATCGAAAATGGTTTCCACCAGAATAATGTCGGCGCCGCCGTCCATCAGTCCGCTCACCTGCTCAGCATAGGCATCTTTGGCTTCGTCGAACGTAAGCGTACGAAACCCCGGATCGTTTACATCCGGGCTCAGGCTCAGGGTTTTGTTCAGCGGGCCAATGGCGCCGGCCACGAACCTGGGCGCGGGATTAACCTCAGCCTGGTATTTTTGGATGGCCTGTTTTGCTATAGCCGCGGCAGCTTTGTTGAGGTCGTAACAAATCCCGGCCGGCATATCGAATTCGGCCTGAGAGATAGCTGTTGCGTTGAAAGTATTGGTTTCAATAATATCCGCTCCGGCATCTAAGTATTTCCTGTGGATGCCTTCAATGATATCGGGCCGGGTGAGACACAACAAATCGAAATTCCCTTTCAGATCCCGGTGGTGCTGCCGAAACTGCTCTCCTCTGAAATCTTCTTCCGGCAAATTATAGGACTGCAAAAACACCCCCATAGAGCCATCAATAATCATGATACGCTCCTGAGCGATGCCGTTTAACTGCTTAAAAATATCACTTTCCATGTAAAACGTTGAAATTGCGGGAGTTGACCCGCAAAGGTATAACATTACTCAGCCTGCATTTCAAGCAGATCGTGCTTGCCGATTTTTTTAGTGATTAATTTCGGTACACCCCCTGGCGAATGATCAATGATGGGACTGAATCTGGCGTTCCATACGATATCTGTGGCAATGAACGACCGTCTGGTATGCACCAACTGCTGGGAAGCTTCATCAATACCTTTTACCAAAACCATGATTTCAGCATGACCATCAACCAGATCCTGGGCATTAAAATGCTGGATCGGGCTTTGGTCGTTGAGGGCATGAACCACGGTCCACGACAAAGAGAAAAAGCTGATTTTGCTTATTTCCAGGGCCAGCGGGTAGAATTTTCGCGAAAGCTCTCCGTTTTCTTCCCTTTGGTTAATGGCCATCAGCACCTGAACCTCCGTTTCAATCAACTCACTCCGACTGGTATTGGCCATCCGAAACATCAGTCCGCTACCGCCCTGGTAAGGGGCTACCAGCATTTGCTCGCTGAATTTTATCCGGGCAGAGGGCCTGGAAAATCGACCATAAGACAAGCCTGTCATCAGGGCAAAGGCAAGCAAACCACAAAAGGACTCCACGGAAGCTAAAATACTGGTAATCAAACCATTGGGACTTATGTGTCCATAGCCAACCGTAGTAAGAGTCTGGCTGCTGAAAAAGAATGCCTGCATGAAATTCTGGCTCCAGGTGCCGGGAGTAACCCCGTTAAACTGGTCAACGCCTATGCCCAGATAGAACAGAGAGAACAAGACATTGAGCAGCAGAAAAAAGCAGAAGATGATCCACAAAAAACGCGGCCACGACATGGAAATCAGGTGATAATAAATATTGTCCCAGGGGCTAAGACTTTCTCTGATGACGTTAAAGCTGCCATCAGGATTCATCAATCGGTTATCCAGCGCGACATTTTTACCGAATCCGAGTTCGCGTTCGAGCGGTTTACTTTTAATTTTGCGCAGCAGGCTGCTAAAGTTGGCGTTGTTTTCTCTTCTAGCCATAGATGTGGAGATTTTCAGTGCTTCGGCCAAACAAAAGGCGCTTCTTAAAGTTTAACCAGATATGAAACGACGTGCGATAGTTTGGTTCCGACAAGATCTCAGGCTTCATGACAATGAAGCGCTGACTACTGCCATTCGGATGGCAGAAGAGGTAGTACCTGTTTATATATTTGATGAGCGTGTTTTTCACGGTCATTCCCGTTTTGGATTGCGGAAAACTGGTCCATTCAGGCTGCAATTTATTCTGGAAAGTGTGGCAAATCTGCGCGAAAATCTGGAAAAAATTGGTGGTAAGCTCATCATTCGTACAGGTCGCCCTGAAGCTATTTTATCCGAAATGGCCCAGCAGCTCAAGGCCTCCTGGGTGATATGTAATCGCGAGCGTACACATGAGGAGGTATTGGTACAGGATGGGCTGGAACAAAAGCTGTGGGGTATTGGTGTGGAGCTTTTATACACCCGCGGCAAGATGCTGTACCATACGCAGGATTTGCCTGTGCCGGTGCAGCATACGCCTGATATTTTCACCCAATTCAGGAAAGAAACAGAGCACATCACTCCGGTTCGGGAACCCCTGCCCTCCCCCAACGGCATTCCTCCCCTGCCGCATGGCATGGAGCCAGGCCCCATGCCCACCATGCAGGATTTTGGATTCGAGCCGGTGGAAAAAGACGAGCGGGCGGTGCTGGATTTTAAAGGCGGAGAAACCGAGGGCTTGAAACGACTTCGGTATTATTTCTGGGAAAAGGACCTGATTGCCCAGTACAAGGAAACCCGCAACGGGCTGGTTGGACCCGATTATTCCTCCAAATTCTCTCCCTGGCTGTCGCAAGGATGTTTGTCGCCTAAAATGATTTACCATGAACTGAAGCGCTATGAACGCGAGCGGGTAAACAATGAGAGCACTTACTGGCTGTTTTTTGAGCTGCTTTGGCGCGATTTTTTCCGCCTGATGGGCAAAAAGTACGGAAACCGAATTTTTCAGAAAGGCGGCGCACAGGGTAAGGACCTGCGCCACCTGAAAAACAACCAGGAAGCCTTTCAGGCATGGGTAGAAGGTAAAACAGGTGTGCCGTTCATTGATGCCAACATGCGGGAACTGGCCAGAACCGGCTGGATGAGCAACCGGGGGCGGCAAAATGTGGCCTCTTTTCTGGTACGCGACCTCAAAGTAAACTGGCAAATGGGCGCTGAATATTTTGAAAGTCAATTGATAGACTACGACCCATGCAGCAACTGGGGCAACTGGAATTATGTAGCCGGCGTGGGCAGCGACCCCAGAGAAGACCGTTATTTCAACATCCTGACCCAGGCCAAAAATTACGATGGCCACGGAGATTATGTGCGCATCTGGTGCCCGGAACTCAAAGACGTTTCCAACGAAAAAATTCACAGGCCAGACTTACTGACGAGTGCTGAACGGAATGGCTACCCGAAAGCGATGGTGAGAATAGACAAATGGGCGGTCTGAGTGAATGAGTGAATGAGTGAGTTGGGGTTTACCACTAAGTCACTCATTCACTCAAACAAGACATGGGGAGGCTTGACCAATATCGGTCAAACCTCCCCATGATGTATCAAGAGCAGACACCCCACTCATTCACTCACTCATTCATTCACTCACTCATTCACTAGTAGTCTGAGTCATCGGGGATGTCACGTTCATCATCATCATCGCGGCGACGCGTAACGATGATGTGATCATCCTCGTCGGAATGACCATCATCGATATCATCGTCGTCTTCGCCGGCGCCGTCGAACTCATCATCCACGTCCACTTCAACGTCGGCGAGTTCCTCTTTGAGGTGGCCTTCATCATCAAAATCGTCATCGTCTTTGACGATGCGTTTTGCCTCCATCACAGTCATGCGAATGAGGTAGTAGGTATCGTCGGTCTCGAATGGGAGCGCCGATACTTTTTTACCTTCCTTGTCATTGTAGAAGACAAGGCTTTCCGCATATCCGGACGGATATTTTTGCTTTACTTGTTTGACGATCTCCTCCGGGAGAGCATCATAATCTTTGACGACACGTTTTTTAGCCAAGGTCAGGGATGTGTTTTGGTTTTGGATAACAGCCGTAAGCAGCTGCATTCAAGTGCGGCAAATTTAGGGGCAGGTTTTTTAAACACGCAAATTTTTTTTCGTAAGATATTCAGGAATTTGTCTTCTCACTTTTTGGCTTCCGTTTACCATTTGGCTGTTCTATCTTTGGCTCGAATAATATTCCGACTCTTCATGCGCCTATTTATTGCTTCTGCTGTTTTATGCCTGGGTATTTTTTCACCGGCACTCGCGCAGGTTACGCTGCTTTCCGAAGATTTCAACAGTTGTACACTGCCGGCCAACTGGGCTGTGCAAAGTACCGGAAACCAAAATCCCGTTTGGTACATAGGCGATGCCGTTCAAAACAACGACAATAATGGCCAGAACATGAACGGATCCTGCTTTCTGTTTATCGACGACGATGCTACGGGAGATCAAACCCCTGCGTATCAAATCGACTTCATCTCTCCGGCTTTTGATGCAAGTCAACATCCAACTATTGAGCTTTCCGTGGACGTGCATTACCGCGACTGGGGTGATGCCGACGAATATTTTGATGTGTTGCTTACGGATGGTGTAACAGAAACGCTCATCAGGAGATATGATAAGTATCGTTCTACCGGTTCAAACCTGTACGAATACGAAACCCTGGTATTTGATTTGGCCCTGTTGACCAAAAGTCCAAATGCCAGGATCATTTTCCGCTACAACGATGCAGGCGGCTTCAACTGGTGGGCCGGTTTCGACAACTTTTCCATTACAGGTAAAGGACAAGGCACCAATGTTATTGCAGAAAGCTTTAACGGCTGTGCCAAACCAGCGGGCTGGGAAACCGAAGTGCTCACCGGAAACGACGACTGGCAATTCGGACTGATTACCCAGGGCGCTGGCCTGGTTGGCAGCAATTCCATGGACGGTACCTGTTTTGTGTATTTTGACGACGATTTCCTGGGGCAAAATGCACCGTTTTCAACAGCCCGGTTGAAATCGCCCTGGTTTGACGGCTCTCAATTCAGCAACTTCACCGTGGATTTTGATCTCATTCTGCGGTATCATTCAGAAAAAATCAGCCTGATCATTCAACACGGGGATGGCCAGGAATTCATTGTATCAGAAACACAGGGGCATGTTGGCGGTCCGTATTTCCAACAATATGAACATTTCCAACTTGATCTTTCTCCTTACCGATCCACTCAGATGCGGGTAGTATTTGAGTACGACGATGGTCATGACTGGGCCTGGTGGGGCGGTTTAGACAACATAAAAGTGACCGGAAACGGCGCTGCCAACGACTTGTGTGTGCAGGCGCGCACGATCCTTACCGGCCAAACATGTTTGCCGGAAAACAACCAGAATGCGTTGCTGGATGGTCCGCCATCTGCCTGCGCATCTAAAACGGCAGGCGGTTTGTGGTATTCCTGGTCCGCGGATTTTACAGGTACTGCCCAATTTATTACACAAGCCGGATTCAATGATGTGGTAGAAATATTTACCGGCGATTGCAGCAATTTACAGGCTTCTTCGTGCCAAAACCGGGACGAGCATGGCTTTACTGGCGAAAATACCTATTTTCAGGTTACTGCAGGAACCAATTACCTCATCCGCGTCAGCGGCCAGGAAGGCGGATTTGGGCAATCCAGAGGAACTCTTTGCGTCCGGATTCAGCAAGTGGATCAGCCGCCAACTCCACCAGTAAATGATGACTGTCTGCAGGCTGTATCCCTGACGCCTGGCGCCAATTGCACGGATGGCTCCAACCTTCATGCAGGCACCTCAGCCACCCTGCCCCGGTACAACCAGCTGGCCCGACACGATCTTTGGTACCAGTTCACAGCCCCAACACTTCAGGCTGGCGAATACCTAGAGTTCCAAAGCAGGGCTAATTTTTCTGATATCATCACCCTGTATTCCGGCGGCTGCAATCAATTGCAGGAAGTAGCTACCAACCACAAAGGTCAGGTGCTGGATTGCGACAATCTGCAGGCAGGTCAACCTTACTGGATACAGGTATCTGGTACTTTTGCCACTATTGAAGGCGCGCTATGCCCTTCTCTCAGCCAAAAAATCCACAATGCCCCCGCCAACGACCTGTGCCAGGATGCTGTAGAAGTATTGGTGGGTAGCAATTGTACGTCTGGAACCAATGCAGGCGCCGGATTTTCCGGTCTGACACCGCCTTGTGTGCCCTACCTCAACCACGATGTTTGGTATCGCTTTACGGCGCCCGCTTCAGGCTCTGTGCGTTTGAATACCGGAGCTGATTTTCCACATGTACTTGCCGTATGGAAAGGTCAGTGCAACAGCAGCGACTTCAGCTCTGTGCTCTGCCTGGTTAACCCGCTGCGCTGCGAAGGTTATGTAACCCTTGGGGCACTTTCGGCTGGAGAAACCTATTATATCCAGATTGGAGCTCAGGTAAGTACAGCTGGAGTTCAGACCGGAAATTTCTGTCTGCGCCTTATTGATGGCGCTGAAAATGCCCCGTTTGAGCCTCTTAGCCTGAAAGTAACCGAAAAATGCGTCAGCACCAACATTACCCGACTCGATCTTGAGGCTACAGGCGGTATTTTGCCTTATCAGTTTAGCGGCAACCCGGACGGTGAAGAACTGGCCTCCGGAGAGCATTATCTGGTAGTGGTAAGCGATGCTCAGGGTTGCGTTCGCGCGCTTGAAGGTGATACGGAGGACTGTCAGGCAGTGGATTGTGCCATTAGTGGCGTTATTACCACAGTTCCGCCCAGCTGTTTTGATGCCTCCAATGGCGCCATGTCTATCATGGTCACCGGCGGCGCAGCGCCTTATACCTATAAATGGTCTAACGGTGCTACAACTGCAGATTTGCACAACCTTGGCGCCGGCAACTACTCTGCCACGGTGACAGATGTGCTGGAATGTGAGATTGAGCTAACTGCTACTATCATCAACCCATCGGCAATTACGGCTGTGCCCACCGCCATCGAGCAGCCCCACCAGGGCTTGTCTGACGGCGCTGTATTCCTGGATGTTGCCGGTGGCACAGGCAATTACACCTTTTCCTGGACCCTCAACGGAGCGCCATTTGCCACCACGGAGGATCTTACCGCTGCTCCTGCCGGCGATTACACGCTGGTGATTACCGATGGAAATGGATGTACGGCTTCCTATGATTTTACCTTGACGGAAACCGTTGGCCAACAAGAAGTTACACAAGGTTTTTACACGGAGATATTCCCCAACCCGGCCCATGAAAAGGCCTGGCTGGCAGTATCTTTCCCCAAACCTGAAACCTTGCACCTCAGTCTCTGGGATGCCTCAGGAAGAGCCCTTCAAACCTGGACAGTACGTAACGCAACGGAACAAAATATACCCCTGGAGCTTAAAAACCTCCCTGCCGGCACTTATCAGCTTCGGATAAGAACAGCCCAGGGCCTGGCCATAGAGCCGCTCGTGAAGCAGTAGTGAGTGACGTAGATTTTAGGGCCGATTTAGTGCCCTTGACTTGGCTTTGGTTTCTAAAAATTTGCCTTTTACCACGAAGCCACTAAGGACACTAAGTTTTTGTAGTCTT
>DATGWL010000151.1:0-61861 GCA_035299505.1 Saprospiraceae bacterium
AAAAGCCTCCAAACCCTTGACCTCAGTTCAAATCAAATCAGCAACTACGATTTTTTGAAGGGACTCAAAAGCCTCCAAACCCTTTACCTCAGTTCAAATCAAATCAGCAACTACGATTTTTTGAAGGGGATGACCAGGCTCCAATCCCTTAACCTCCGTAATAATCAAATCAGCAACGGAGATTTTTTGAAGGGTCTGACCAATCTGCAAAACCTTTACCTCAGTGATAATCAAATCAGCAACGCAGATTTTTTGAAGGAGCTCAAAAGCCTCAAAATACTAAACCTCAGTTCAAATCAAATCAGCGGTCTTGAATCTCTAAGGAATTTATATAATTTAGAGTCTCTTAATTTGTGGAATAACCAAATTGAGAATATGAATTCATTAATTGATCTTAGACTTTTAAAAACTATCAATTTAAATAAAAATAAAATCCATACATTACCAAAGTGGGTTACAGATAGACTTTTCCAAGTGAAATTTGAAGAGGGATATCAATTAGGATTTTTAACCGTTTTTGATAATCCTCTCACCCACCCACCCGTCGAAATCGTATCCCAAGGCAACGCCGCTATTCTCCGCTACTTCGAAGACCTCGAAAAACAAGGCACGGATCAAATCTACGAAGCCAAACTCCTGCTCATAGGCGAAGGCAGTGCCGGAAAAACTACGCTATGCCGAAAACTTTTTGATCCAAATGCTCCACTCCCGCAGGAAAAAGATAGGACTAAAGGGATAGATATCCATCCGCTACATTTTGATATACCTGCAAAATCAGGGAAACAATTCCGCCTTAACATTTGGGATTTTGCCGGGCAGGGCAAATACCAATCAGCCCATAGCTTTTTCTATACACATCGTTCACTGTATGTGTTAGTGGATGATACGCGTACCCTTAGCGAAAATGATGCCTACCGTACATTATACAACAATTGGCTCCAAACTACTGAACTATTTGGCGGCAATAGTCCTGTTTTGGTACTACACAACGAAAAAGAAGGTTGCGCCCGCACCGGATTCAGCCTGGGCAGTTTTCAGGATCGTTTTCCGTTTGTACATGGAGAATTGTTCCGTATCAACCTCGGCGGTGGCGAAACAGACAAAATTGAAGACCTGCGCCGCCAGATTGAGCGCCGGGCACTTGCCCTACCCCATATTGGCGATACCGTACCTAAAACCTGGGTAAAAGTGCGGGAGGCGCTGGAAGTGGAGAAAAAAGATCACCCTTATATTTCCGTAGAACGCTACCGCGAGCTATGCACCACAGCAGGCATCACAGACCCGGAGCGGCAATCAGACCTGAGCCATTATTTCCACGATTTAGGCGTTTTTCTGCACTTTCAGGACAATCCGCTGCTGAAACGCGATGTGTTTCTGCAAAACACCTGGGTAACGGATGCCGTGTATAAAATCCTGGATGATGCCCAAATTGTAGAAGTACAGCGCGGGCGTTTCTCCAAAAATGATCTGAACCGACTTTGGCAGGAAAGTACCTATCGCGAGCGCCGGGATGAACTGCTGGCGCTCATGCTTCAGTTTGAACTTTGCTATCAGGTGCAGGATTCAGACACCTACATCTGTCCGCAACTGCTGCCTGGCGATGTGCCCGCGTACAGTCTCGGCCAGGGCTTCCCGCTGCAACTGAAGTACGAGTATGGGTTTATGCCCAAAGGCCTGCTGTACCGGCTGATGGTACGCCTGCACCGCCACATCGCGCAGGGACAAACAGCCGTTTGGAATGCGGGCGTGGTGCTGGAACGCGCCGGCTCCATGGCAGAAATTACAGAATCGCTGGATCGGCGCACCATTTCCGTGCGGGCCACCGGGCTGCGTGCCAAGGAGCTGGTGACCATCATCAATGAAGAACTGGAACGACTGCACGCTCCCTTTGGCGAGCGATTGAAAGTGGAGGTGAAAATTCCGTGTAATTGCCGGATTTGTCACAAAAGCCAGAAACCCCATTTTTATGACAAAACGGATCTGGATAAACGTTTGGAAAGGGGTAAAAACTCTATTGAGTGCAGCGAAAGTTATGATGATGTGCCGGTACGGGGGTTATTGGATGGGGTGTTTATGCCTATTGGTGCAATCCCAAAGGATGACAAATTAGATTCGGAAAGCAAGGAACGCATACTCGTCGGCGAGGTCACTGTACTGATTGCCAAAGCCGGGCAAATAGGCCGTGAAAAAAACGTGGGAGATCATGGCATCGACATGGAAGTGGAGTTTAAAGCAGACAGCGGCACAGCCACCGGGAAATTCGTGTATCTGCAGCTCAAATCGGGAGATTCCTACCTAAACCGCCAAAAAGACGGCATCGAATATTTCAAAATTCCCAAAGACCGCCATTTCGATTATTGGAAAGACATCATTGCCCCGGTAATCCTGGTGATCCGGCGCTCCAATGGAGAGATCCTTTGGATGGAAATTCAGGAATTCCTGCGCCAGCAATTTGCCCTGGGTAATCGCCCCAAAACCATTCCGTTCATCGGAGAAAAATTAACTCCGGAGAGTGTGTTGCAATGGCGGGCTAATGTGTTGGGGAATGGGTAAAGGGGGGGGCAGACTTATAAGGTTTTTAGAAACCTACGGTAGGTGTACAAGTTGCTTTAAAGCATGTTGGGGTAGCGCCCTGCCATTAGATTATTTTCGTTTCCTAGTAGGTGTCCCCGGCATGAGCATATCCACCAACGATGCCTTGTCACCCTGAGCGTAGCGAAGGGTCTGGCGAAGCCTCACCTGCGAGACAACAACGTAGAATGATCACTTACACTGAGTTAAAACTATGAGATTTGTCCACTGAAATCATACCAGACCCTTCGCTGCGCTCAGGGTGACAAGGCATCGTTGGTGCTTCAAGGAACATGGGAAAGGAAACATTGCCAGAACTGAGCTGGATTTTAGGCAAAATTCTGGCCAATCAAAGGCTGACTCTGTGGGCTTTGGCAAGGACGTCTTCAAAGAAAAAACAATGTCACGGCTACGCCGTTTTATGGTGTTGCCGTGATGCAGCGTTGAGGGCATATTTGAGAAAACGAATACAAAATAGACATAAAACTTGTATAACTACCCTATCTCTCTAAAAACCTTACAGGCCTGAAAACAAAATGAACAGTACAATCAGCTACTCCAACCTCAAACTATGCCAATACAACTCCCGCCCTTCCATAGTAGTCCAACAAAAGGCCCGGATAGATTTTTCATAGAAAAACTGGCTTTTTCCCGGTACTGAAGGATAACGCTTTCCGTCTATAATGACATAATCGCTGTCGTATTGCCACAGTAAAAAATGCTGATAAGTTTCGTCCAGCAGGATATTTCCCGGCAAGTATGGGTACGAGCGCCCGGAACGGTAAGGTGAAATATCGCCTGCGTCAAAATCCAGGGTTTTTCCATTGATACTGGCTGTCAGGACTCCTGTTTTGGGGCCATACAACAGGAAATACTGCCCGGAATCGTTCAGCCACATTTCCCTGATATTCAGGAATTTACCCAGCTTTTGCTCATTCAGCCAAACGGTTCCATCCTTACAGGCAAACATATATTGCCCGGATGCATTAAAGGTTATGTTTTGTAGTCCGTTATCCCGCTCAAAGGTATATATGGGCTTCCCTTCGCGGCCCAGGTGCTTCGCGCCGTTGTTTTCATAGTAATACACGTCGTTGCCGGTAAAAAGCACAAGGGTATCCCAGGGTCCATACACCGTTCCGTTATCGTACAAATAAGACCGGTTGTCGGAATCATCCTTTTTCTTGAACTTAAACAGCAATCCAAACCGGCCACTCGAGTGCTTCATGTTCTGCATGCTTTTTACAGGCCCAAACAAGTCTTTTTCCGTTTTAACATATGCCTGGCCTTTGATTTCGCAAGGCATATACAAATGGCCCCAGGCGTCTATCTGAGGCGCCCAATAACTTTCTATGACGCCCAGGTCTTTACCGTCTACAATACAATGCATCGCATTTTTATCCACGGTGTAATAGACCAGGAAATAATGGTTCCCAACAGCGCTGAAATTGGGCATATGGCATGGTCTGCAAATCAGCGAATCCCGCGTATGAATATCTTTTTGGGTAATATTCGTGGTTTCCGTCCAAACAGGAGGTGTAGCGCCCCAATAGAAAAAAGAGGATTTACTTTCTGCCACCGTAACACTATCTATGTACAGGTAATTCATTCGGGTGGCCGGATCGGAGTGCTGCACCACCACATGGCCATTGCTGGATTCATACGATTTTAGCTGTTTAAATGGCCCATGTTTTTGTCCGTTTACCCGCACATAAGTTTGACCATCTATACGCTCCGGCATCAACACGTCTCCATTCGAGTTAATCTTCACATCGCCCGGAAACTGGCCTAAATCGAGTCCGTTTTGGAAAATCCGGTACCGGCCATTGCCCTCCTCCAATGAAAACACACATCCGCCATTAAAATCCGGACCAGAGGGCTGCCGGTACAGCTGTATCGTGCTTTTCCGGGCAGACTGCAGGGCGGGATCGGTATTTTCCGGGAAGGTATGCCAGCGTTTTCGCTCTACTTGCTGTGCGTGCAGGCAGGTAAAAAAGGTAGAGAAGATCGTCAGGGTTAGGATGATATTAGTGTGCATAAAGGAATAATTACCCAGCAATTATAAGGGCTTTAGCCCCATAAAATGAAAGGGCTAAAGCTCCTCCAACTCATTGTGACCCCAAATCCCCGCCCTAAAGGACGGGGCAAAGTACCTTGCTAAAAAATGTGTGCCCTCTGAATTATATCTGGTACCAGGCTCAAATTTATCCTTAAAATCCTCTTCCTCGTCGAGCAAATAGGTTGCAATAACAAGTATTCCCTCCATTTTTATTCCAACTTGTAACCTGATTCGGGGTTATGGTTATCTGATGTTCAACTTTAAACATCAGACCCTTCGCTGCGCTCAGAGTGACAAACTATCGCCAGTGATTACGTCATCGTTCATCGTATCATCATTCAACACTAACCATATTCATGAAACAACTCGCTCTATTCTCACTACTGATTTTATTCAGCGCCGCCTTTAAGGCACAAAGCCTTTCCACTGTTGTGGCCTCAGATATTGACAAAATGTTTGCAGAACATTTTAAAGCAGACCGTAACGGCGCCACGGTTATGATTACCCAAAAAGGCAAAACGCTGTACCACAAGGCTTTTGGCATGGCCAATCTGGAGCTGAACGTGCCCATGCGCACAGAACACGTATTCCGCATTGGGTCTATTACCAAACAGTTCACCGCTGCGGCTATCCTCAAATTAGCGGAAGAAGGCAAACTGAACATTCAGGATGATCTCACCAAATTCATCCCGAATTACCCCACCCAGGGCAAAAAAATAACCATTGAACACCTGCTCACGCATACTTCCGGCATTCAGAGTTACACCGATATGCCGGAATGGGACCCCGCTACGCACCGAAAGGATTTTACCCCGGAGGAGATGATCAATTACTTTAAAGATAAACCCATGAATTTTGAGCCGGGCGCCGAATTTCGCTACAACAACTCCGGCTATTTCCTTTTGGGGTACATCATTGAAAAAGCATCCGGCAAAACCTACGAAGCATATATTGCCGATACCTTTTTCAAGCCCCTGGGCATGAAAAACTCCTGGTACGGCGATAACGAACCGCTGATCAAAAACCGGGCTTCCGGCTATTCGCAGGGCGATGTGGAAGGTACGCTGGTGAATGCGCCGTTCCTGAGCATGACCCAGCCATACGCCGCAGGATCGCTGCTTTCCACGGTGGAAGACCTGAACATCTGGAGTCAGGCCCTGCACGGTGGAAAGGTGCTCAAGCCGGCCTCCTATCAGGCTATGATCACACCATATAAATTGCCTGGCGGTACACCTAATAATTATGCGTATGGCTTGAGTATTAAAAACCTGGTAGGAAGCACCTGCATCGAACACAGCGGCGGCATTCACGGTTTCCTGTCCGACATGCTGTACCTGCCCAAGGAGCAGCTCTGTGTGGCCATTCTCACCAACTGCGATTGCGAACCGCCGTCGAACCTGACCGCGCAAGTGGCCGCATTGGTCCTTGGAAAACCTTACCAGCCTGAGAAAATAGCGGTAGACGCTAAAAAGCTCGAACAATATGTAGGTGTGTATGAAAGCGATACCAAGGAGCAGCGCGTTATCCGACTCGAAAACGGTCAGCTGACCTCCCAGCGCAGCGGCGGCTCCAAGTACAACCTGTTTGCATACGGCCCGGATCAGTTTTTCTTTGAAAACTCCTTTGCCCGCGTGCGTTTTGAAAAAGATAAATCCGGAAAAGTGGTGCGGGCCAATATGACAGACCGCGAATACGATCAAATGATCTGGACCAAAACCGACAAACCTTTGCCGGCTGCCCGAACGGAAATTCAACTCACGGAAGCCCAGCTCAAACCTTTTGAAGGTGAATACGAACTGGCGCCGGGTTTCAACATCAAAGTGACCCGAGAAGGCACCCAATTGTTCTGCCAGGCCACCGGGCAATCACGTTTTGAGGTATTTCCAACCACACCTACCCGTTTTTTCCTGAAAGTAGTGGAAGCCGATATCGAATTTTATCCCGATGCCAATGGTGTAGTGAATAAAATGGTGTTGTTCCAGGGCGGTGCGGAAATGCCTGGGCTAAGGCGCTAGACGGGAATACTATAAACAAAACATGAGTCACCCCGAACATCGGGATGACTCATGTTTGAATTTTATCTGCTTGAGCTAATTACTTCTTAGCTACGAGAGAAACCTGAAGATCGAACTCGTCGTAGATGGTTTTGTCGCCCAGACCGTCGAAGAAAGAGCCAGAGCCGTAGCGCATGTTGAACTCAGAGCGGTCGATGGTGATTTTACCAGCTGCATTAACCATACCGTTGCTTTCAGCCACGTTAGCGAAGAATTTCACTTCTTTGGTGATGCCTTTGATGGTGAGGTTACCCAGGATTTTGTAGTTGCCTTTGCTATCTTGTGGGATGGCTTTGGTGATGACGAAAGTAGCTGTTGGGAAAGCAGCAGCGCCGAGGAAGTCGTCGCTTTTCAGGTGACCAACCAGTTTCGCGCCATACTCGCCTTCCATGTCGGTGCAAGTGATGGAGTTGATGTCAACGGTGAAAGAACCGCCGGTGAGTACACCGTTGTCAACGGTCAGGTTGCCTTTCTGGATTTTAACGGTACCAGTGTGTTTGCCTGTTACTTTGTAGCCAGTCCAAACGATAGAGCTGCCCTGGGTATCAACGTTGTAATTGGTAGCAACTGAAGCGGCCATTGCCAGGATGGCGAACAGCGGAAGAACGAAGAGGAGTTTTTTCATGTTAGAAGAACAATTTTGGAATGATGAAATACTGTGTCTGAATTTGAACGCAAAGGAAAGAAAGATGTTTATATAATTGATGTTACAACACTTAATTTAACTACGGATTAACAGGTTTTAGAAATTTTCAAAACTTAATTTTTTTTTTCGGTGAAAAGATTTACCTTTGCGCCTCTAAATTTTGAGCGTATTCAATTTTCGATAAAATGAAAGAGATGGAAGCCATACAATTCGTCCAACAGCAAATGCTGACTGCGCCGAATTTCCCTGATTTCAAAACAGGAGATACTGTAGTTGTTACCTATAAGATCGTAGAAGGTGACAAAACTCGTGAACAGGACTACCGCGGCGACGTGATCCAGATCAAAGGCCACGGTTTGACCAAAACTTTCACCGTTCGCAAAATGTCGCACGGCGTAGGTGTTGAGCGTATCTTCGCTTACACCAACCCGAACGTTGCCAGCGTACAAGTAGTAAAACGCGGTCGTGTTCGTCGCGCCCGTCTGTACTACCTGCGTGGTCTGATCGGTAAAAAAGCGCGTATCAAGGAACTGAAGAAAGCCGTAAACTAATTCGGCCCTATTCAGCTTGCCCAATAAAATCGGGGCTGTCACTTGCTAAGTGGCAGCCCCGATCTGCGTTTCCGAGTAATGTACCGGCGGGTTTAGCCGCCGACGAGGTTTGAAGGGTTTGATGGGTTAGTGTGCCTGGTTGAAAGTCTTCTCGTAGGCTTCCCAAGGGGTCTTTTTATGGCTGTCGGAGCCGAAGTAGTTAATGATAGCCTCCATTTTACCGGCATCCTGATAGCCTGGCACGGGTTGGATAACCTGCTGGTTTTCATCCAGAAACACAGTGGTAGGGAACGACAGTCGGTTGTTGAGCCACAAAATAGCCAGCTCGTGGTATCCTCTGGCGCCGCTTTTCTTGAACTTATACGTCTTATCCTTGAACACGATATCCTTATCCTGTTCAGCATTGAACTTTACAGGGTAATAGTGCTCGTTGAGGTACCTGGCCACCCGCGCATCCACAAATGTGGTGGAGTCCATATGCTTACACCAGCCGCACCAATCGGTGTACATATCCACAAAAATCTTGCGTTTCTCTGTTTTGCTCTTTTCCAGGGCTTGTTCCAGGCTCATCCAGTTCACCACACCACGTTCCGCTTTTTTCAGCGGCGCTGCTTTGGTGTTCTGACCACCACTGGCGCCTTTGGCCGTAGTAGGTGGCGCATAAGTGGCCGGACGAGAGGATGGGCGCACGGCGCGTTCCTGCACATCCGGGTTAGGCTGTTTTACGCTGGAAGCATTTCCCAGGGTAGTAGATGGCCTATTGGGCGTAGGGGATGGGGTGGAATTTCTGTTGGAAGAAACACCAGGAGAGGTTTTCGCGCTTTTGGAAGCGGCGGGATTGGGGCTCAGGGTGGTCTGGGTTGGCGTAGAGCCTACCCGACCTTTAGATCCTTGCGCTAGCACCACGGGAACCGAAAAGCAACCCAGCAACAGTACAAGAAGGAATCTGCTCATTACCGGAATCATAATTAGGATCAGTCAATCTGTGAACAAAAGTATCAACTCTGAAACTGAAAAACCTACTTTGGTCACCCGCCGGATGCCCACTTTAAAACAACTTTAAGGAAAACAGACTTCAATCTGCTAAAGTCGTGCCGGATTTAGGCAAGGTGAGCAGCACTTGCTCTACCCGGCGCTTGTTGGCCTTGGTTACTTTCAACCTGAAATCGTTCCAGCTTACCTCAGCGCCGGCATGCGGAATATCCCCCCGCAGCTCCAGCACCAGTCCGGCCAGGGTGTCAGAGGCCCCACGTGCCTCATCAAAAGCGCCCTGCGCCAGGCCAGAGAGGCGACAAACATCGTTCAGCATGGTTTGGCCCTCAAACAGGTAATTGTAATCGTCCAGTTTGCGGTACCTGATTTCGCTTTCTTCGTCAAATTCATCGCGGATATCACCAATAACTTCCTCCAAAATATCCTCCAGAGTGCAAATACCCGCAATACCACCATATTCATCCACCACAATAGCCATGTGCATTTTTTGTTCCTTGAAATCTTCCAGCAGCTCGCTGCCGCGTTTGGACTCAGGCACCATGAGCACATTGGTGCGAATCAGAGCCTGCCACTCAAATTCAGCCGGCTCGTCCAAATAAGGGAGCAGGTCTTTTACATACAGGATGCCTGTTACATTGTCCAGGTCTTCATCCTGTACAGGCAAACGTGAGAACTCCGACTGGCGCACCAAACGGAGCAGTTCATGAAAATCTGTTCTGAAATCTACCGAAACCACCTTGGATCTCGGTTGCATCACCTGTTTTACGGTAACCTCCCCGAACTGTACAATGCTTTTTAGCAGTTCCAGTTCGCGTTTTTCGCTACCTGAGGCGGTTTGCTGTGCCTGGGTTTGGGCGCCGCTCTCGGCCGGCGCTACGTTTTCTTCCTGAAGTAGAAAGGGCTTAAACAAGGTGCGCCAAAAAGCAGGCACCCACCACAAGCGCTTAAGCCAGGTAGCCGCAGAAACAGGCGCTTTGATCGTGAGTCGGTAAATACCCCAGAAAAACAGCGCAAAAACCGCAAAAAACAGAAACAAAACACCTGTCCACCACCAAAAGACATTCACCGCAAATCGTTCTGCCAACCCTTCAATGCCTGTGCGCCATTCCGGATTAAACCAGATAGCCACCACAAACCAAAGGCCCGAGCCAATGATCAGCAATATCCTGGCCAATAGCAGTGAGGCCAGTGTGGCGCGCAAACCCGCACTAAGGGCCAGTGCCTGCCGGGCAGCCCTGCTGTTTTCGGTACGCAACACGTCCAGGTCGTACGTAGAGAGACCAATGAGGGAACGCTCCACCATCAGACACAGGAGATACGAGAAAAACAACAATACTATCCAGCCCATAAATAGTTGGTAAAATGGATGGGGTGCCTTGGTTGCCAGCAGGCGTCATCCGTGGTTCGGGCATTAGCTGCCCCCAAATGACTTGCATGACGTCCAAGACACCCCTTTACTGCTCCGGTTAGAACGGCAGATCATCGCCTTCCGTTACCGGAGGAGCGTCTGCCTGTACCATAGCCGGTGCATCAGACGATGCGCCACGGCTGCCGGGCATGTTGAGTGGTTCGGCACTTGGAATGCGGTTATCGAAGCCGCCGCCGCCCTCGCGTTTATCCAACAAACGGAAAAGATTGGCCACAATGTCGGTCAGGCTCTTCTCCACACCGTCTTTATCGGTGTATTTGCGGTAGGAGATTTTGCCTTCAACATAGACGGTGCTGCCTTTTTTCAGGCTTTTTGCACGTTCAGCCAGCTCACGCCATACCACAATGTTGTGCCATTCGGTAAGCGTTTGCCAGTTGCCGTCTTTGTCTTTGTAGCTTTCATTGGTTGCGAGAGAAAAGCGGCCAACTGGAGTGCCGTTTTCCAAGGTTCGGATTTCCGGGTCTCCGCCCAGATTTCCGATGAGGGTTACTTTGTTGATCATGTTTTTAAATAGTTTAAACGTGATTTGATGAAAGTTCAATTCAAAGTTAAATCTTTACTTTGAAAAAAACAATCAATCACCTTCGGAAACGCAATATTTTTTTTGAGTGCCTCAAAGGGCATGCTCTCACAATCTTCCAGCAATCCACTCTCCAATAGCTGGGCCGGCAGCTCGTCCGGAAGTTCCATTTCATAAAACCAGGCGGTGATTTCCTGATGGGTAAGCAGCTGCCGGTAGGGTCCGCTCACCCGGGCATTGCCGGCCGACAAAAGTACCTCGGAAACTGCATTCTCCGTGTACGGAAATTCCCACAATCCTTTCCAAATATCTTTCCCGCTGCGCTTGCGCACATACACTTCTCCGCGGTGATGCAACACCATATAATGGAAGCTGCGTTTTTTGCGCACCAACGCTTTTTGCTTTACCGGCAATTCAGCCACCCTGCCCTCCTGAAACGCCCGGCAATGCTCCTGCATCGGGCAGGTGGCGCACAGGGGTTGTGCCGGAGTACACCAAATGGCCCCGAAATCCATCATGGCCTGATTGTGGGCCGCAGGCATGTCAGCGGGCAACAACTGCTGGGCCAGGCTGGAAAAAACCTTTTGGGCCTGTGGCGTATGAACAGGCAGCGCCACCCCGAAAAAACGCGCTAAAATGCGATACACATTCCCATCGAGTACAGCATGGGGCAGGCCATAGGCAAACGAAGCAATGGCCGCAGCTGTGTATGGCCCAACGCCCTTCAAAGCCCGGATAGTCTCATACGTTTGCGGAAATTGCCCGTCGAGTTGCCCGGCAATGTAGCGCGCGGCAGCGTGCAGGTTGCGCGCACGGGAGTAATAGCCCAATCCTTCCCAATCTTTCAGCAGTTGATCTTCCGGCGCCTGCGCCAGCTGCTCCACGCTTGGGTAGTGCTCAATAAATTTTTGGTAATAAGGCAGGCCCTGCTCCACGCGGGTTTGCTGGAGAATAATTTCAGACAACCAGATTTTATACGGGTCTTTTTCTCCTTTCCAGGGCATGGGCCGGGGGTTGCGCTGCGACCAATCCAATAAAGCTGTGCGAAAAAACCGGAGCAACGAGGGATCAGGCCCGGATACATGATCAGGCATAGGTGGCCACAAGGTCTTGCAAGTCTTCCAGATAACGGCGTTTTACAGGCTCCCGAACCAACTGATTGGTTTGAGTATGAAACTTGTGGGCGCTTAAAAAGCTCACCTGAAGCCTGTTCCAGGCCTGTTCATCGCCAATCAGATGATATTGTTGCAACTCTTCGAAAAGGGAACTGCCAATGGCAAAAAAGTCTTCACGGCCCAGGTAGTCCAGATCGGCATCGCAAAGAATCCGATCAAGCAACGATTTGGGCGACTGTGGAATTTTGGTGGCCATGATCATCTCGCAAATTTGCTCGATATCAGCTTCGGTGTACCCAAACTGCGGCAAATATTCCCGCACCAGCAGGCATCCTTCCGCTTCGTGTCCGGCATGTTGGTTTTTGACAAAGCCGGAATCATGAAATAAGGCAGCTGTTTTAACCAACACTTTTTCACGACCGTCCACACCTTCACTATCGCAAAGTTCCGAAGCCATCTTGAGTACGTCGAGCGTGTGGTGCAGCCCGTGGTACGTCAATTGATCGGAGAGCTCTGCGCGGAGTTTGTTCAGGATAAATGCTTTGGCAGCGCGGTAATCCATGGGTGGAAGTTCGGTCGTCGGTCGGGTATCCCTTTAAGTAAATGGATAACGAAGCTTATTAAAAAATGTTGGTTAGAGCATGCTCTTAGAAACCCAAAAATGCGGGTTTTCTTAAAACTTGCGCGTACCGGGGTAAAATATTTTACCAAAGCTGCCAATTTTGTGCCGAAATCACTTTCTGCCTGATACTTTTCAGCAACTTTGCGTCTTAGTTCCGCTCTTTACCCCCAAATACCCGAGAGCAACAGGAACATATTTTTCAACTTCAAATTTCTTTTTCGATTATGAACTTAATGGACATCCTTCAGGGCCAGCTTTCCGAAGAAATGGTAGGCCAACTTTCCGAGCATATCGGCGCACAGCCGGAACAAACGGCTCAGGCTGCCAATGGCGTTTTCGCTACCCTTCTGGGCGGACTGGCTAACAACGCTTCTTCTGAAGGCGGTCTTTCTGCACTGGGTGCAGCCCTCGACCGCGACCACGACGGCTCTATGCTCGACGACCTGGCCGGTATGGTAGGCGGCATGCTGATGAACGGTGGCGCAGCTGACAACCGCGCAACCAACGGCATGGGCATCCTGGGACATATTCTGGGCGACCGTCAGGAAGTTGCTGCCGAGCAAATTGGCCAGTCTTCCGGCTTGAGCGCTTCTCAGGTAATGAAACTGTTGCCTATCCTGGCTCCGATCGTGATGAGCGTATTGGGTAAAGCCAAAAACTCCGGCGGCCTGGATCTTGGCAGCCTGGCAGGCGTATTGCTGGGCGGCGCACAACAAGCCCAACAACAACAAGGCATGGGCGATCTGCTCGGCAATGTACTCGGTTCAGTACTGGGTGGTGGCCAGCAACAACAGCAGCAGCAACAATCCGGCGCCGGCGATCTCCTGGGCAGCGTTCTGGGAGGCCTGTTCGGAAAACGATAAATTCAGAACATCGGATGGTGGACGATGGGACGATGAACGATGGACGATGAACGATGGGGGCCTGCCATATGCAATAATTATGGGATAAGGCAACCTTTCTGCCTACACCATCGTCCATCCCGAGTACTCAGGATCATCGCCCCATCGTCCATCGTCCATCGTCCATCGTCCATCGCCCCATCGTCGTCCAGCAAACATGTCCAAATCCATCATCATTACCGGCGGCGCCGGATTTATCGGGTCGCATTTGGTGCGCCGTTTTGTGCAGCAATATCCGGAGTACACCATAATTAACCTGGATGCACTGACGTATGCAGGCAATCTGGAAAACCTTCTGGATGTGGCTCATGCGCCAAATTACCGTTTTGAGCGGGCTGATATCCGCGATGCGGCAGCGCTGGCCGAGATATTCAACCGGTACCAGCCGGATGGCATCATTCACCTGGCGGCTGAAAGTCATGTAGACCGTTCTATTTCCAACCCCATCGCGTTTGTAGAAACCAATGTTTTGGGCACTGTGAACCTGCTCAATGCCGCCCGGAATCTCTGGGGCGCCAATACAGCAGGCAAACGTTTCTACCACGTAAGCACCGATGAGGTGTATGGCTCACTGGGCGAAGAGGGCTTATTTACAGAAGAAACACGCTACGATCCGCGCTCGCCGTATTCTGCCTCCAAGGCCGCAAGCGATCACTTTGTGCGGGCTTATTTTCACACGTTCGACCTGCCCGTGGTGCTGTCCAATTGTTCCAACAACTACGGCCCATACCATTTCCCGGAAAAACTGATCCCATTGATGCTCAAAAACATCCGCGAAGAAAAGCCGCTGCCTGTGTATGGCGACGGTCAGTACACCCGCGACTGGCTTTGGGTAAAAGACCATGCCTCGGCCATTGATACCATTTTCCACAAGGGCCGCAATGGCGAAACCTACAATATAGGGGGCAACAACGAGTGGAAAAACATCCATCTGGTGGAAACACTTTGCGACATCATGGACGAGTTGCTTGGCCGTGAAGCCGGAGCCTCCCGCCGCCTGATTACTTTTGTGAAAGACCGGCCGGGGCATGATCGTCGCTATGCCATAGACGCATCCAAGCTGAAAAACGAACTGGGCTGGCAGCCATCTATTAAGGCCGCGGAAGGCTTCCGGGAAACCGCCAGGTGGTACCTGGAAAATGAAGAGTGGCTCCTGCGGGTTACCTCCGGCGAGTATCAGTTGTATTACGCGCAGCAATACGGCTAGTAGTGAACCCATGTAGTTTTTAAGCAGTTTCCGGGCAGAAAGGGGGCAAACGTCGTAATTTTTAATACCCGGCGCTTCCCAGCCAGCACATACTAACTACCTTTCGGCCTGAATGAAACGGGCCATTACCCTATCTGCAGCTTCAGTTCCGGCGGCTTTCCTACTGCTGGCGCTCGTAGTGTTCCAATCAGCTGGTTGGCTGATGGCCTGGCAGTGCATGCACTGGAACGTGCGTTTGGAAGCCCGGCGGGTTTTGTTTGCCGGAGAAGACCTTCCGGAGCGCAGTTTTTCCAAAAACTATTTTGATGGGATTCGGGTTGGCCGCAAAGAAATCCGGCTGGATGGGCATTTATACGATTACCGCAAGGTATCCGAAACGGCAGATTCCATCCGGGTGGCGCTGTACCACGACCGGCATGAGGAAGCCCTTTTCAGCGCATTGGATCAGTTGTTTCAAACCGGCGAATCCACCGGAAAATCTACTGTGCCGGCATTAATTAAATGGCTGGCGCAGAGCCTTGGCGCCTGTTTCATGCCACCTGACGCCAATATTTTACCCATTTCAACTACTTTGGCCCGTTCCAGGCCAGTTTTTCCTACTTATTCATGGGGTGCTCAATTTGCACCCGGCGTTTTTGCCCCGCCTCCCGAATCAGGCAGGGGATAGTTTTCTGAATCATTTTCCTTCACAGGCAGGTGTGCCTGGCTGCTTGCGCGTATGCGCAGGCGGGCACACCTGCGTGAGTTTTTCACCACACAACAAAAACGCATATCATGAAAAGAACTACAGTACTCAGCATACTGTTAGGGCTGGTCAGTGGCGCCGTCTTTGCGCAGGCGCCTATTGATACCGCCAATAAAGCTGTTGTTTTGAACGAAACAGTTATTTCCGCCAATCGCAGCGTGCAAAGTCGCGCTACTATTGCCCAGGATGTCCAAATATTGCGCCGCAGTGAGATAGAGCGCACCAATGCCCAATCTACAGCCGACCTGCTCATCAATTCAGGCGCTGCATTTGTACAAAAAAGTCAACAAGGCGGAGGCAGCCCGGTACTGCGCGGCTTTGAGGCCAGTCGTATCCTTCTGGTAGTGGATGGCGTGCGCATGAACAATGCCATTTACCGCGCCGGGCATCTGCAGAATGTAATTACCATGGATAACGCGGCGCTGGAGCGTGCAGAAATCCTGTTTGGGCCGGCATCTACGGTGTATGGCACTGATGCATTGGGCGGCGCTATTTGTTTTTACACCAAAAATCCGGTTTTCCCGGATGGCGGATTTAAAACCACCGGAAACGCATTCGTGCGGTATGGAACAGTAAACGAGGAAAAAACCGGACACCTGGATTTCAGCCTGGGCGGCCGGAGATTGGCTGCGATCACCTCTTTTACCTACAGCGATTTTGGAGATTTGCGCATGGGCAAAAACCCTGGTTTTGGTGGGCCTTTTGGTAAGCGGAATGACTATGTAGACCGGGTTGATGGAAAAGATGTTCTGGTAAACAACAGCGATCCATATGTGCAGAAATACAGCGGCTATACGCAGTATGATTTGATGGAAAAGATTGTTTTTCAACAAAGCGACCGCGTACGGCATACCCTGAACCTGCAATACAGCACCTCCTCCAATATCCCGCGATACGACCGTTTGACAGACCCATCCGCATCTACAGGTTTGGCCTCTGCCGAATGGTATTATGGTCCGCAGGACAGGTTGATGGCGGCATATAATCTCAGGTTGGCTGATCTGGGAATTTTCAATCAGGGACTGACCGTAACAGGCAGCTATCAGGCCATTGAAGAAAGTCGCCACAACCGCAATTTCGGCGCCCCGCGGCGTACAAGTCGTATAGAAAACGTAGGAGTAGTGGGCTTAACCGCCGATGCAGCCCGCAGCTGGGGCGAAAACCACATGCTACACGTAGGACTGGACGCGCAGTATAACGATGTGAAGTCCGAAGCCTACCGCACCAATGTGAACACCGGCGAGATTACAACCCAAAGTACGCGGTACCCGGATGGCGGCAGCCAGATGGCCAGCGCGGCATTGTATGTTACCCACCAAGCTGGCAAGAACAACTGGACTTTCAGCCAAGGCGCGCGCATAGGATTTTCCAGCCTGAACGCAAGCTTTGTGAGCCGCGAATTTTATGCTTTTCCGTTCAGCGAGGTAACACAAAGCAGCCCGGTAGCATCCGGAAGTCTGGGTGCCGTGTGGAATAGCAAGGGCCCCTGGCGTTTTTCTACAAGTCTGTCATCCGGCTTTCGTATGCCTAATGTAGACGATCTGGCGAAGGTGTTTGATTCACAAACTGGCAGTGTTGTGGTACCCAACCCGGATATCAAGCCGGAAAAAACTGTGAATCTTGACCTGAATTTTGATTACCAGGTGAGCGATAAAGTACATTGGGAAGTCACGGTTTGGGGAACCCTGTTCCGCGATGCGATTGTAACGGATGTATTTACGTTTAATGGCGAAGACACCATTACGTTCAACGACACGCCCAGCCGGGTGTTGGCCAGTCAAAACAAGCGCAATGCCCGTTTGTACGGCCTTACCACTTCGCTTAATGCAGATGCTACCGACAATGTGGCCCTGTTTGCTTCGGTAGCCTTTACCCGCGGAGAAATCCTGGAGGAGGGAGAATCCAGCCAAACTTCCCCGCTGGACCACATCCCGCCCACGTACGGACGCGCAGGCGCGCGCTGGCACAAGAATGGTAGCTTTTTTGAAGGTTTTTTGCTGTTTAATGGCAAAAAACGCCTGGAAGATTACAATCGGGAAGGAGAAGACAACCTCCAATACGCACCACCTACGGGTATGCCTGAGTGGGTGACCGTGAATTTCAGGGGCGGCTACCGCTTTAGCAAACACCTGACCTTGCAGGCGGGTATTGACAACCTGCTGGATACACAGTACAGGTATTTTGCATCAGGAATTAATGCGCCCGGGCGAAATTTCTGGATTACGGCCCGTACCATCTGGTAAGCTCTTAACCCTGCACAATCTGGCCGTTGACCAAAATTTCCAGGTTTCGGGTTTGTGCTGTGGTTGGGTCGAATACATGATTGCCATCGGGGGAGGTTCCTTCCCCGATGGTAATTTCCCACTCCTCATTGATGACAGCCACCGAACGCGTCACCAGGCCACTTTCCACCCGCGTTCCGGCAATCACTTCCCGACTGATCAGCTCTCCTTTGTCGGTAAAAGTAGCCAACACATATTCATAGTTCATCAGCTCGGCTTTCCACCAAACCACGGCAATAAACTGCTCGGTATTGTCTATAGAAAAGCAGGGCACGTATTCCGTGAACTCATCGTCGGCCACCGTTTCCTCTATTGGATGGATAAAATTAGAGATCAGCGCATCAGACAGCGGCTGATTTTCTACACCAAACACATGGTGGGTGTCTTCGCCCAGGGTTACCGGCATGGCGATAGGGGGGAACTTGGCAAGAAATTCGTGAAAAGCTGGTTTCATGTTTAGACGGTGGACGGTAGACGGTGGACGGTGGACGGTGGACGGTAGACGGTGGACGGTAGACGGTGGACGGTAGACGGTGGACGGTGGACGGTAGACGGTGGACGGTAGACGGTGGACGGTAGACGGTAGACGGTGGACGGTGGACGGTGGACGGTGGACGGTGGACGGTAGACGGTATATGGGTACAACTTTGCCATTGGATGGCAAAGTTGTACCCTTTTTTATCGCCCAAAACCAATTCCTTTCCGAACGAAAAGATTGAGCTTGTCTTTATCAAAGGTGAAGGTAGCTACGTCATCCAGTCGCAGGGTGTGCATTTCTGGTTCTTCTGTAACTCTTGCAGCCGAAACCCTGAGGTTTTGATTTTTGATGGCTTCCATCACTACCTGCCGCACCGTTCGGGCATTTCCGAAGTATTTATCCCGGAATTGATGCAGGAATGTCATGTATTTACCCAGGTGTTCTCTGGCTTCTTCTTCCACCTGGTATTTCTCCTGCCGGAACATAAACAGTGCAATTTCCAGCAGTTCTTCCGGTGAGTAATCTTCAAAACGGAGCACCTTGTCAAAGCGGCTGGCCAGGCCCGGGTTGGCTTTCAGGAAGCCATCCATGTTTTCCGGATAACCAGCCACAAACACGAAGAACTCACCCCGTCGATCTTCCATACGCTTCAGCAGCGTCTGAATGGCCTCATCGCCAAAGTCACCCTGTGTTCCGCGGGAGGCTGCTGCGCTGAGCGCATAGGCTTCATCAATAAATAATACGCCACCCAGTGCTTCTTCTATCCGTTCTGCAGTTTTGATGGCCGTTTGTCCCACAAAACCGGCTACCAGTCCCTGCCGGTCGGTTTCTACTGTATGACCGCGTTCCAGTACGCCAAGGGCCTTGTAAATCTTGGTCAGAATTCGCGCCACAGTGGTTTTACCCGTTCCCGGGTTGCCTACAAACACTGTATGCAGGTAGAACCGTCCCAGCACATCCCGGCCACTTTCGCGGTAAAAGCGCACCAGATCCACCAATTCGCGGATATCGCGTTTGATGTTTTGCATACCGATGAGGCTGTCCAGTTCATGCAATGCATTAGCCAGCAGTTTTTCATCCACCGGAATGTTGGGCAGTGCCCGTTTGCGGGATACCTGAACTTTTTCCACATCCTCCCGAAGCACAATTTTGAGGGCTTCAGGGTTGAGGTTGCGAACATTGGGCATGGCCATCAGGCGTAAACCCAGCTGAATTTTAGCCTTATCAATCAAATCATGCACAAAACGGGCATTGCCAAAAGCCCGGTCGCGGGAACGATAGGCTTCTGTGATGAGTTCGTCCACTGTCTCCTTGGCTTCTTTGGCCAGAATGACCTCCTTCTCCCTGGCTGCATATTCTGCTATCTGGGACAGTTCCTGAGGCAGATAATCGGCAAAATCAAAGGTGAGTTTGAAGCGGCTGCGTAATCCCGGATTGGAATCCATGAAGGTTTTCATTTCCTTCGGATATCCCGCCACAATAATGGCCAGGTCGCCAGGACCGTTAGAAAGCTCCCGCACCAGTATTTCAACCACTTCTCGTCCGAAATCCTTGCTGTCTTCCGGACTGCGGGCAAGGGCATAGGCTTCGTCGATGAAAAGTACGCCTCCACGGGCCATTTCGATGGCATCCTTCACTTTGGGCGCAGTTTGGCCGATGTACTCCCCTACCAGGTCTGAACGATCCACTTCGTGAACATGACCTTTGGAAAGCAACCCCATTTTTTTATACAGTCGGCCCATCATTTTAGCCACGGTTGTTTTACCGGTGCCCGGATTTCCGATGAACACGGAATGGACGTTAATTCCGTCTTTTTCCGCGAAACCTTTTTCTTTTCTAAGTTGCAGAAACTGGATGTATTGAGCGTGTTCCCGGACTTTTTGTTTAACATCCGTCAAGCCAATCAGGGCATCGAGTTTCTGCAAAACCTCTTCAAAGGATTCCACGTCTTCCGGCTCTGGTTCGAGGAAAACCTGAAGTCCTTTTTCCGGCACATAAACCGGGTGGGTGCCGTAATCCCAATCCGATCCAACATCGAACGGCATAACGGCCAGGGTTTGATCCATAAATACCACCTCCGCTGTATAACGATCCCGCCGCCAGGAACCTTTGACATTAGACCCCCAGCCTGCGGTAATTTTCACCCCGTCGTCGCCTTTTTGTACGTTATGCAAGCGTACCACCTGCCCTTTGAGTTCGCGGGCATTGTTGTAGAATTTTATGAAAACCTCACATTGCCAGGCTTTGCTGACCAGCAGGTTTTTGAGCATTAATTCGGCATAAACGTAACGGGTTTCATCGTCGTAAAACCGCTTCAGGTAATTGCGGTCAAACTCAGGTGTATCATCGTATGGACCTTCATACATTTTAAGGGAGGTAATCCGGCAATAAGGATTGTCGCCCCGGGTGACGCTGCGTCCGGCATCTTCCACGTAGAAATTTTTGGAGGCTACTTTTTCGCCTTCAATCCAGGCTTCCCATACGTAGGCGCCTTTTTTCCAGAAAACACCTTCCTGTTTATTACCCCAGCCTTCACGGATGTAACCGATTGGATCGAATTTGCTCACCTTGCGTTGAAAAGGCAAGGTGCAAAGCTCTTTACGCTGCTTTTTTACCGAGTAGCAGCGTAACTCAACATTCACTTCCCAGTCATCTATATCGAAGAGTTTATTGTGAAAGGAAAGTTCGGCATATATGTAGGAGGTTTCCAGGCGGTCGAACACCTGACGGTATTTTTTCTTGTTATCTGCCAGCCACTCGGTTGAGGCATAGATCTTTAACTCCTTGAATTTCCAGTTTTTGTGTTCAGGAGGATCATTTTGTACCAGTGGTGGATTTTGCTCAAAGTCCATATCTCTTCAGGGAATTTGGGAATTGGGGCGATTTTGCCGGCAAATGGGAAATAATTGTGATCTTTGATGACTAGAGTGCTGAAGCAACCTGTTCCTGACAAACTAAGTTGGTTCACCACTAGTTGGCAAATGTGCAAACTTTACCCGAAAGAAAAAAATGATCCAACGGTTTTTTCACGTTTCCAGCCAACCCTTTCACCCGGAAATTCAGTCAAGTAGGAAGCGCATGTTCACCTCTAACCTGTACATCATGAAACTATCCTTTTTTACGCTTTTATTGATTTTCCTGACCGCTCCGTTGAGCAGTCAAAATTCGGCAGCCGAAAACGACATCACTGATAAATCACCTGTTTTAATTCTCCAAACCGGCTTAGGGCTGGAATGGTTCGAAAACAGTCTGAAATTTTCCAGTTTCTCTGTTGAACGGCCGATTAAAGCTCATGTACATGTTGGGTTACAAGGCCAGTATTTTTACCCAAAAAGCACGAATTACTATGGTTACAATGAGTTCCTCCGGGGATTCGATGTAGCTTTTTATACCAAATATTTCTTCCATGGCAGGTTTACCGGCAGAAAAAGCGGGTTGTATGTTGGGCCGGATATTCGTTATGGCATTGAAAAATACCGGTATTACAGTGACATCTTTTTCCCTCCATCACCCAATCAGGAATATACCTATTATGACCGGAGAAGTTTAAAAATGCTGCTTCGCTGGGGTGTTCAGAAAACCCTGGGGCGGACGGTTCTGGAGATCACCTGCCCGATGGGCATGCAGTTTATCATGAACGGTCAGGAACTTGGTTTTGTGAATGGCGACAATCAATTCGTCATGGCGCCGATGTTCCAATTGGGATATGCATTTTGAACTAACAGGATTTTTTTTACCATTTTAACAGCTCATTCAAAAAAAATAAATCGGAATAAAATTCTGCAAAAAAAACCATTGCAAATTTTAACACCAACATTAAGCATTTAAAATGTAAAATATAAGGCAATTGAGCAATTACTCCTATTACTCTCGAAAGTCAAAAGTGATTCAGAGGAGGTTCTTTTTTTGAACAGGGCTTGCAGATGTTCTGAGAATGCCCATAAGTTTGCAGCATGATTTTTATGAATTCCTATAACGCGTGTTGTTGTTGTTGTTGTCCGTCTCCGGCTCTCCGAAGCGGTAGCAACTTCTCATGTACGCGTTGAACCACTGGAATTTTTCAGCGCAATTACATCAGAACTTTTGCGCCAAAAGCCCTTCGGAAATGCTCCGAAGGGCTTTTTTGTTTACCATTCAATTTTGACCATTACGTATGTCCCATTTTTTCTTTAACTCTTGTACTTGTTGTTGCTGTTGCTGTCAGGACCCACCCGCCGGGAGCTTGCACGCAGTTATTGGAGTTTAGGATAACATTCTGACATACAATAACTTACACAGCAAAGCCCTTCGGCGCATCTCGCCGAAGGGCTTTTTCTTTTTCACCAAAACGCTTTCAAATATGTCTGGCTCAAACACCGTGGTATGCCCCATTTCCACAGAAAGAATTAATGAAAACGTAGTGCGACTGGTTGCACTCCTGGTCATTGCAGTAGCCGTAGTGGGTTGGTTAACCGTCTCCTGGCTGGCATTCCTGCTGCTGGCTGTTGATTTTGGTTTGCGCGCTTTCAGTTCCGGATTTTACAGTCCTCTGCGACAGTTGGCCCAATGGATTGCCCGAAAAAGCTCACTGGGTATCAAACTCACCGACGCTGCTCCCAAAAAATTTGCGGCCGGAATCGGGCTCATTTTTGCTCTTTCGATTTCGCTGGCCTTGACGCTCAACTGGGAGGTTATTGCTACTGGCTTGAGTGGAATCCTGGTGGTTTGTGCATTCCTCGAATCAGCGCTGGGTTTTTGCGTTGGCTGCGTGGTTTACAGCCTGTTGAACCGGTTTTTAGTCCTCACTGCGTTAAAATAGGCTTCAAAATGCACATTTCATCCAACATTTTACCGGAACTTAAGGAAGCTTATGCGCAAATACAGAACCAGGGCCCGGAGAAAACTCTGGCCTGGATTGCTGAAAAATTTGAAGGGCTTACCACATTCAGCACCAGCTTTGGTGTAGAGGATCAGGTTATTGCTCACCTCATTTTCAGTCAAAAACTCCCCATTGAAGTCTTTACCCTGGATACAGGTCGGCAGTTTACAGAAACCTATAGCACTTGGAACAGAACGCTGGAACGATACGGGCAGCCCATCTCTGTGTATACCCCAAAAGCAGAAGCGCTGGAGCACTTATTGTCCACGCAGGGGCCCAACGGATTTTATGAATCAGTGGAAAAGCGCAAACAATGCTGCCAGGTGAGGAAAGTAGAGCCTCTGGAAAGGGCACTGGCTGGTAAAAAACTCTGGATTACCGGCATCCGCGCAGAACAATCGGTCAACCGGCAGCATATGAGCGCCCTGGAGTGGGATGAAAACCATCAACTAATTAAGTTTCATCCTTTGTTTGACTGGCATTTTGAGCAGGTAAGATCCTTCGTGAAGGAGCATAACGTACCCTACAACGTATTGCACGACAAAGGTTTTGTGAGCATTGGATGTGCTCCCTGCACCAGAGCCATCGCTCCGGGAGAAGATTTCCGGGCAGGCCGGTGGTGGTGGGAGGATGCCTCCAAAAAGGAGTGCGGATTGCATCAGACCAATTGACTTTTTGCTTGCAACAAGCCACCTGCTATCGGCTAATCTACCCGGAAAAAACCATCAATCATTCAACAACAGCACATGTCCCGATCATTCGACTATCTAGATCATTTAGAAGCCCAGGCCATTCACATCCTTCGGGAAGTGGCCGGCCAATTTGAACGTCCCGCATTACTATTTTCAGGTGGGAAAGACTCCATTACTCTGGTGCGACTGGCAGAAAAAGCCTTCCGGCCGGGAAAATTCCCTTTTCCGCTGGTACACGTGGATACCGGACACAATTTCCCGGAAGTGTTGGCCTACCGTGATCAGCTAGCCAAAAAACTTGGAGAACAATTGATTGTCAGGAAAGTAGAAGACACCATTAAAAGGCAAGGATTAACCGATGGTTCCGGAAAGTTTCCAACCCGTAACGCCCTTCAAACCTATACCCTGCTGGAACTGATTGAAGAGTTTGAATTTGATGCCTGTATAGGCGGCGCACGCAGAGACGAAGAAAAAGCGCGCGCCAAAGAACGCATCTTCAGCATTCGCGATGAATTCGGGGCATGGGACCCCAAGCGGCAGCGACCGGAATTGTGGGACACCTATAACGGCGCCATTCGAAAAGGCGAAAACGTGCGGGTTTTCCCCATTTCCAACTGGACCGAACTCGACGTTTGGCAGTACATCCGACGGGAACAAATTGAGTTGCCGGATATCTATTTCTCCCATTCCAGGAATTGTGTAGTAATGCCCGGCGGACAATTGCTGGCGGTGACTCCCCATATCAGACTTGATCCGGAAGATGTTACCGCTGTGCGCAATGTGCGCTTCCGCACTGTTGGCGATGCCACCTGCACAGCAGCAGTAGAAAGCAGGGCCAGTACCATTGAAGATATCATTCAGGACATACTCACCACCAAAATTTCTGAAAGAGGCGCCACCCGACTAGACGACAGACTCTCAGAAGCGGCTATGGAAGACCGGAAGAAAAATGGCTATTTCTGAGGAAAAGGCAGGAAGGACACAAAAGCGCGAAGTGTAATAATTGATTGCTTTAAATACCCCCCAATACCAAACCGAACGCCAACTCGAACACTCAAAAACTCGAACACTCAAAAACTCAAACACTCAACACATGAATATTCTGAAGTTTATAACTGCCGGATCGGTAGATGATGGAAAAAGCACACTGATTGGTCGGCTGTTGTTTGATTCCAAGGCAGTTTCACACGATATTTTACACACCTTGGAAAGGCAGAGCCGCAATAAAAATGCCGGCGATTTGGATCTTTCTTTGCTGACAGACGGGTTGCGGGCAGAGCGGGAGCAAGGCATTACCATTGATGTTGCGTACAAGTATTTTAACACAGCTAAACGCAAGTTTATCATTGCTGATGCTCCCGGGCATGTTCAGTATACCCGGAATATGGTTACTGGCGCCAGTAATGCTGATTTAGCCATTATTTTGGTGGATGCACGCCAGGGTATTGTGGAACAAACACACCGCCATAGCCTGATTGCAGCCTTGATGGGCATACCGCACATTTTAGTGGCTGTGAATAAAATGGATCTGGTGGGATACGACGAGCAGGTGTTCTACAAAATTGCCCTTGACTATCAGAAACTTGCCCAAAAACTGGGCCTGCAGGAGGTGAAAATCATCCCGATCAGTGCGGTAGTAGGCGACAATGTGGTGCACAAATCCAAACATACACCCTGGTATACCGGCGAAACCCTGCTGCAGCATCTGGAAACTGTAGAAATAAGTCACGACCTTCCAGAGGATCAGGCCAGATTCCAGGTGCAATATGTGATCAGACCCGGCCATGATGACTACCACGATTACCGTGGCTATGCCGGGGCTCTGCGCAGTGGCTTTTTCAAAAAAGGCGATCGTGTAAGGGTCCTCCCTTCTGGCATAGAAACGACCCTTAAAGCTATTGAAGTACATCAAAAAGAAGTAACCGAAGCCTTCGCACCACAACCTGTAGTGCTGCATCTGGCAGATGATATTGATGTGTCAAGAGGCGATTCCCTGATACGGGTTGAAGATGCACAACCCGTTGTTTCCCAAGACATTGAACTGGAAATATGTTGGATGAGCGACCGTCCCCTGAAAGTTGGCGACCGCTACCTGCTTAGGCACAATGCAGCGCACACCAAGGCCGTGGTGAAAGAAATTTATCACCGTGTAGACGTACATTCTTTTGAGCCCCATGCTATAGATGCTATTCAGCTGAATGATATAGCCCGGATAAAACTGAGAACTGCCCGTCCGCTGGTATTTGATGCTTATCGCCAAAACCGAGCCAGCGGAGGACTCATACTGATCAACGAGACCACATTTGATACCGTTGCAGCAGGTATGCTCAGAGAAATTCCCCGCGAAGAACCCGCCACCACTGAATTTGACATTTAAACCGCAACAAAATTATCGCCCCGATGGGGCTACTGGAATGTCGCCCCGATGGAGCTTGACGAACTTCGTTCGCGTTCGCTCACCCGCTCACTCGCTCATTCACTCACTCAATCACTCACTCACGTCATGTCTCATCTTTTTGATTTTCAATCCTTTAACGAGAAGAAAACGGGTATAAACAATCCGGTTTCAACCCTCGTATCCGGCGTTTCCAAACCCAAACTGACGGTTGTTGGGGCAGGCATTGGCGATCCGGACCATATTACGCTCAAGGCTATTAAAGCTTTGCAAACCGCTGATGTAGTGTTGTATGATGCGCTGGTGAACGAAAGTTTACTCGACTATGCACCTGCGCTGGCCACCAGAATTTTTGTAGGCAAGCGCCGTGGCGCTAAATCCTACACCCAGGAAGAGATACACGAACGCATTGTGGCCTACGCCAAATGCTGTGGGCATGTGGTACGCCTGAAAGGTGGCGATCCTTTTGTTTTCGGCAGAGGGCTGGAGGAGTTGCAATATGCACAGGCACATGGACTGGAAACGGCCTATGTACCCGGGATTTCCAGCGCAATTGCAGGAGCAGCTGCAGCGGGTATCTCCGTAACGCTGCGCGGAGTGAGCAGAAGCTTTTGGACAATAACAGCTACCACCGATACCGGTGAACTGAATCCGGATATCCTGGCAGCAGCTCAAAGCGACGCAACAGTGGTGGTGCTGATGGGTCTTGCCAAGCTGAAGGAAATTGGCCAGATTTTTCAGGATGCCGGAAAATCAGACTGGCCTGTAGCTGTGATTCAAAACGCTACCTGCGAGCAACAAAAAGCCACTTTTGGTACCGCCACCAACATACTCGACAAAGTGGAACAGTTTCAAATCGGAAGCCCGGCAGTAATTATTCTGGGCCCGGTTGTAGCGCATCGCTGGCAGGCAGAAGACGCTGAAGATCAGGCACTTGCCCTTGAATTGCAACGCCTTGCCAGCACAGAAGTATTTTGAAATAAGGTAAACACTACACTACATGACAACGCCCATACTTGCTCCCATAGATCAGGATTTGTTGCAACGGCTAACCAACGGCCCAACGGTGCTACAGCAAATGTGGCTGAGTGGTTATTTGTATGCCCTGGCTTCGCAATCTGAGGTGGCCGTTTTGACTCAACCCCTACAGCAGGCCCAGGCGCCATCAGAACTTCCTGACCAACCCGTGATAACGGTGTTGTATGGATCACAAACCGGGAACAGCAAAAAAGCAGCGCAAAAAGCGGTAGCCAGTCTCCAGGCACAAGGATGGAAAACAAACCTGGCAGATTTGAATGACTACCCTACCCGCCAGCTCAAATCGGAAAAACGCATTCTGCTCGTGGTGAGTACCCAAGGAGAAGGAGAGCCTCCAGCGTCTGCCGAAGAGTTTTATCAATGGTTGATGAGCAACCGGGCGCCCAAATTAGAGGGGTTGGAATTTGCGGTGTGTGCCCTGGGCGATAAATCTTACCTGAAATTCTGCCAAACCGGCAAAGACTTTGATGCCAGACTGGAAGCCCTTGGCGCCCGTCGATTGAGTGCGCGGGTAGATTGCGACGTTGATTTTGAAGCATCTGTGGAAGCATGGATTCAGCAGTTGCTGAAAGATATGCCCGCTCCGGCCTCCGGCGCCGCCAAAGCCGTTGCAGTGCAACATGTGGGCGCTGCCAAAAGCAATGGTCATCATCAGGAAAAACACCATCAATACGACCGAAAAAACCCATTTCAGGCTGCATTACTGGCCAAAACACCTTTGAATGGCAGGGGATCCAACAAAGAAACCTGGCATCTGGAGTTTTCACTGGAGGGTTCCGGCCTGTCTTATCAGCCGGGAGATGCGCTCGGTATTTACCCACAGAATCCACCGGCGCTTGTAAAGGAAGTGCTGTATGCCGCCATGTTGAACGGCCATAAAACCGTGTCCTATAATGGTCGGGAGATGCCGTTCAGGCAGGTATTGCTTAAGGAAGTGGAGTTGAGCGTGCTCACGAAGGAATTGTTGGAAAAGTATGCAGCATGGACCAACAATACCCGGATCAAAGCCATTCTGGCCGACCAGGCGGCCCTGAAAACTTTCCTGTACGGCAGGAATGTTGCCGATTTATTGCGGGAATTCCCCGCGGCTTTGTCGGAAGAAACCTTGTTGCAATTCCTGCGCAAAATGCCTCCACGTTTGTACTCCATAGCCTCCAGTCCGGAAGTATACCCGGATGAAGTGCATTTAACGGTGGCTGCAGTAAGGTATTTATTCAATGATCGGGCGCATGCGGGGGCAGCCTCCACCTTCCTGGCCGACAGGGTTGAGGCCGACGATAAGGCGCCGGTGTTTGTAGAGCAAAATGAATATTTCAAACTGCCGGAAAACGACCAAACCGATATCATCATGGTTGGCCCGGGCACCGGGGTAGCGCCTTTTCGGGCATTTGTACAGTCGAGGGCAGAACGCGGCGGTAGCGGCAAAAACTGGTTATTTTTTGGCAATCCGCACTTCGAAACAGATTTTCTGTACCAAACAGAATGGCTTCAACACTTAAAACAAGGCACCCTGGATCGGCTGGATGTAGCATTCAGCAGAGATCAAAAGGAGAAGATTTATGTGCAACACCGATTACTGGAACGCTCCAAACTGATTTTTGAACGCCTGGAAAACGGCGCCCACTTTTATGTCTGCGGGGATAAAAACCACATGGCCGCTGATGTGCAAGATGCGGTACGGCAAATCATAGAAAAAGAAAGCGGTAAAGACGCCGAATACGCCGAAGCCTATGTGAAGAACCTTAAAAAACAACGCAGGTATTTGGAAGATGTGTATTAATGGACGGTGGACGGTGGTCCCGAGTACTCGGGATGGACGGTGGACATAAAAAATTGATTTTCAATGACATAAGACCCCAAAACAGACAAAAAACAAACAAACTAAAAACAAACCAATCTTTCCAACCATGAACTTAATTAGACACTTCAAAACGATCCTTTATCTCGGTCTGGCAGTCTCGGCGCAGGTTGCCACTGCCCAGCAATTCCTGATTCAGGGTGTTGTTAAAGACAAGAGCTTGTCTGAGCCTATTCCCGGTGCACGTATAGCCATTAAGGGCTCTGAAACTTTCACCATTTCTAATGCAGAAGGACAATTCAACCTCAGTTCAGATAAGCCATTCCCCGTTTATCTGGTGGTTAATGGTGTGGGCTACCAATCGCAGGAAGTACCGGTACTTGGGGCTAACAACAGCACTGTGGAAATTCTGCTGGTAGATGATCTGGCCCTTTCCGAAGTGGTGATTACTTCCAGACGGCGAAAGGAAACTGCACAGGATGTGCCCATTCCCATCAGTGTTGTTGCTGGCCAGTTACTGGCAGATGCTGGGGCATTCAACGTAAATCGCCTGAAGGAAATCGTTCCTACCGTACAATTGTATTCTTCTAACCCCAGAAATACCACTTTGAATATCAGAGGCTTAGGCTCTACGTTTGGCTTAACCAATGATGGCATTGATCCAGGGGTGGGTTTCTACATTGATGGCGTGTATTATGCCCGCCCGGCGGTAACAACTCTGGACTTTATTGATGTGGAACAGATTGAGGTACTGAGAGGACCGCAAGGTACCCTGTTTGGGAAAAATACCACCGCCGGGGCGTTCAACGTAACATCAAAAGCGCCGGCCTTTACTCCCGGCGCACATGTGGAATTAAGCTATGGAAACTTTGGTTTTATTCAGGCAAAAACCTCTATCACTGGTCCTTTGGGCAAAAAGCTGGCGGCTCGTCTCTCTTTTTCCGGAACACAGCGCGATGGCACTTTGAAGAATATTCGCACGCAGGAATCAGTGAACGACCTGAACAACCTGGGCTTCAGAGCCCAGCTTTTGTACACGCCTACCGACCGAATCCACCTCACCCTGGCAGCCGATGCAACCCGTCAGCGCCCCAATGGCTATGCACAGGTTGTGGCCGGCGTGGCAACAACCAAACGGGCAGCCTATCGCCAATTCAACCAAATTATTGCCGATTTGGGCTACAGTTTGCCCTCCCAGAATCCTTTCGACCGCATTATTGACCAGGATACGCCCTGGCGTTCCAAAAATGATTTGGGTGGAGCATCCATCAACCTTGATGCAAAAATTGGCGGAGGCACCTTAACCGCCACCTCCGCCTGGAGATATTGGATATGGGGACCATCCAACGACCGTGACTTTACGGGGTTGTCGGTGTTGAGTCTTTCCCAGGCGCCATCCAAACACCAGCAGTGGTCGCAGGAAATTCGTTATGCAGGCAATTTCAACGAGAAATTGAGCGGTGTGGTAGGCGTTTTTGCACTTTGGCAAGACCTGCAAACAGATCCATACCATACAGAGGAGTCCGGGGCTGCACAATGGCGTTTTTCGCAAAGCTCCACGAGCGAGCTCTGGAAAACACCCGGATTGCTGGATGGTTACGGCATTCGGACAACCTCCAGGCTGGAAAGCTTTAGCGGCGCTGTTTTTGGACAGCTGGATTGGGCAATCACCAGTAAGCTTCACCTGTTGACCGGCCTTCGGTACAATGCCGATCAGAAAAGTGTCAATTTCAATCGCCAAACCTATGGCGGTTTGCAAACAACCGATCCTCAACTGCTTGCCTTGAAAAATGCGGTATACACCAATCAAGCTTTTACTGCAGACGTTGCTGAGGGCAATTTTTCAGGACAGGTAACAGTGGCGGTTAAGCCTTCTTCCAGATTCCATGCGTTTGCAACAGTATCTAACAGTTTCAAACCTGTGGGCGTAAACCTCGGCGGCCTGCCAACCGCCAATGGCGAAATCCTGACTGATCTGGCCCGTATCAAACCGGAATATGCCACCCACTTGGAAGCAGGCGTTAAAACCAAACCCGTTCAGAATGCCACCCTTAACCTGGTTGCCCACCTGACCGATATTAAGGATTATCAAACCCTGGTTCAAACTGCCGAAGTTGGCGTAAACCGTGGATACCTGGCGAATGCAGAACGGGTTAGGGTGTGGGGCGTGGAACTGGACGGCAACATCCGGATCAACAAACAAATATCCATCAACGCAGCACTGGCTTACACGGATGGTAAATATGTAAGCTTCATCAACGCACCCGTACCACTGGAAGAAACCGGTGGACAAAGCGCATTCAAGGATATTTCAGGGCAAAAACTTCCTGGCATTTCCGAATGGGCCGGATCTCTCGGAGGAGAAATCTCCACCAAATCAGGAAGTCTGATCGGGCAAAAAGGCAAATATTTCCTGGGCCTGGATGCCTTTTATCGTTCCGCCTTTTCCAGCAGCGCATCGCCATCCACATACCTGAATATTGACGGGTATGCCCTGTTGAATGCCCGAATTGGTTTCAAAGCAACTGAAGGGATAACTGTTTTTGCCTGGACCCGGAATTTGCTGGATGTAGATTATTTCGAGCAATTACTGCCTGCTGCTGGCAATGCCGGGCATTATGCCGGTGTTCTGGGCGATCCACGAACCTTTGGCATTACCCTGCGCTACGGATTTGGCCTGTAACCGGAAAGGAATGTATGTTAATTAAAGGGCTAACCCTATTTTGCCCCAAAAAGTAATACTAGCGCATGCAAAAGCAACTTTCCAACACCTGGTCGCTCCGGATTATTCCTGTGCTGCTGACCCTGTCCGGTTTGTTACACGGACAAAAAACAACCATAACCGACGAACAACTGTGGCTAGGCGCTTTCAACCAGACCAGAATCAGTAACAAATGGGGGTTTTGGTTCGATGCACACCTGCGGTTGAAGGATCAGTACGTGCAGGATTTGTCGCAGGCCATTATCCGCTTTGGACCAACCTTTTATGTAACTGACGATGTACGACTCACGGCTGCCTATGCCTATGTACACACCTATCCGGCGCCAGGGCATGCCAATATTTCCCTGCCCGAACACCGCCCCTGGCAACAGGTACAGTGGTTTCAGCGGGGTAAAAAAGCAAGGTTGACGCAAGCGATCCGATTGGAAGAAAGGTACAGGAGAAGGATATTGAATGACGACCAACTGGGAGAAGGGTACCAGTTCAACTGGAGAATCCGGTACAACTTTTCCCTGTTTTTGCCCCTTACCAAAAAACAATTTGACCCGGGCGCCTTACTATTCAATGTCAATAACGAGGTGTTCATCAATTTTGGAAAACAGATTATTTACAATCATTTCGATCAAAACCGGCTGTTTTTAGGTCTGGTATATCAGGTAAACAAACATGCCCAACTGCACGGCGGATACATGAACCTGTACCAGCAACTGGCCTCCGGCAACACATTCAGAAACCAGCACTCCATCCGGATTTTCTATTTCCACAATGTAGATTTGAGGGAATAGTACCCTGGAGACACAACAAGCAACAAACGTTCACCATGGCGGAACAAAAACTATCTGAGGTAGAATACATCAAAGCCAACAGCGATTACCTGCGCGGCACATTGGCTAAAAGCCTGGAAAACCCCTTAACCGGCGCACTTTTCCCGGAAGATACGCATTTGATCAAGTTTCATGGCGCCTATCAGCAAACCGATCGTGATTTAGACAGCGAGCGAAAGGCACAGAAACTGGAGCCATTATATTCCCTGATGATTCGTATCAGAGTACCGGGCGGCGTGGCCAGTCCGGCACAATGGCTGCGCATGGATGAACTGGCTGATCAGTACGGCAATGGTACCCTGAAACTTACCACCCGCCAGGCATTTCAATTGCACGGTATTCGGAAACGGCACCTGAAAGCTACCATTCAGGGATTCAATGAAGTATTTCTGGATAGCCTGGCTGGCTGTGGAGATGTGAACCGCAACGTTATGTGCAGTCCCAACCCGAATGAAAGCAGGGTACATGAGGCGGTGTATCAGGTTTCAAAAGCCATCAGCGATACTTTTACGCCACGCACCACAGCCTACTACGAGGTTTTTATGGATGGCAAGCCCGTGGATGAATCACAGCCCTTTCAAACCCAAAAAAGTGCTTCCGGGGCCGATGAAGAGCCTGTTTATGGCAAAACCTATCTGCCGCGCAAGTTCAAAATTGCGCTGGCGGTACCTCCGTACAACGATACCGACATTTTTGCCAACGATATCGGACTGATAGCAATTGAGGAAAACGGCGAACTGCTGGGCTTTAATGTGGCGGCTGGCGGCGGTTTGGGCATGACATTCGGCATGCCGGAAACCTTTCCAAGGCTGGCCGATATCCTGGGTTTTGTACCTGCCAGTGAGGTTTTGCGCGTATGTGAGGCCATCATCACCACCCAGCGCGATCATGGCAATCGGGAAACCCGGAAATTCAGTCGGCTCAAGTACACGGTGGAACGCATGGGACTGGATGCCTTCAAGGCAGAGGTGGAACAGCGGGCCGGCATCCGTTTTGCGGAGCCCCTACCCTATCGCTTCACCCATTCCGGCGATCCGTTGGGCTGGGTAAAAACCCACGACGGCCATTTTAACCTCGGTTTGTTTATTGAGGGTGGACGGATACAGGACAAACCAGGATTCCCGCTCAAAACCACCCTGAAAACCCTGGCCCTGGTGCACGATGGCGATTTCCGGCTCACCGGCAATCAAAACCTGGTAATTGGCAACATTTCTCCACAAAAACGCCCCATCGTAGAGGCCATTTTGGATAAATACGGCATACTGGAAGCCACACACAAACAAACCGCACTGCGTCAAAACAGCATTGCCTGTGTGGCGCTGAACACCTGTACCCTGGCCTTTGCAGAGGCGGAGCGGTATTTGCCCAGTCTGATCGACAAAATTGATACCATTGTTCGGGCATACCGCCTGGAGCAAACAGCCATCAATATCCGAATGACCGGCTGCCCGAATGGCTGCGGAAGACCCTATTTGGGTGAAATTGCCTTCATTGGTCGCTCACCAGGGTATTACAACATGTATCTGGGGGCGGCCCACAACGGTGAAAGGTTAAATAAACTTTACAGGGAAATGCTGGACGAAGCGGGCATTTTGCGGGAAATTGAGCCCGTTTTGGCAGACTTTGCCCGCAACCGGCAGCATGCTGAAACCTTTGGCGATTTTGTCATTCGCCAGGGATACGTAAAGGCCACTACACACGGAACAAACTTTCACGACTGAGGCGCGCATTCATGGAAACCGTAACGGAAAGCACAATGATCGGCAACACCCTGTTTCCGGTATTTCTTAAAATTGATCAGGGCACAACGCTTGTAGTAGGCGGAGGCAATGTAGGCTTGGAAAAACTCACCGCATTACTCAAAAACTGTCCGGAGGCGCGCATCATGCTGGTGGGTAAAACCATTCAGCCTGCCATTCGAAGTCTGGCTGCCGAACATCCACATGTATTACTGGTGGAAAGAGGTTTCCTGCCGGAAGACCTAAACGGCAAACGCATAGTGATTTGTGCCACCGACGACCCATCGCTGCACCGGGACATTCGTGCGCAGGCGCATGAGCGGGGACTGCTGGTTAATGTGGCCGACACACCGGAACTATGTGATTTTTATCTCGGTTCCATTGTGCAAAAAGGCGATCTGAAAATAGCCATTTCCACCAACGGAAAATCGCCCACCATTGCCAAAAGATTGAAAGAAAACCTTCAGGAATCCTTGCCCGACGAACTGCATCAATTGTTGCAGCATATGCCCGCCATCCGGGAAAAACTTGGCGGAGATTTTTCTGAAAAAGTGAGAACCCTGAATACCCTGACGGCATCGCTGGCCGCGGGAGAAGAAGTGCTTTCCAATGTCATGCCTCACCAGAATCTGGACCGCATCCGCGACCGGAAATGGCGCCGGATTGCCACGGCAGCCCTGGCGGCCTTTGGTTTGTCGCTGGTTTTTCACGTAGTATCCTATTATGTGCCCACCCATACCTGGCCTGATCTTTTGGCGGGTATTGATCGGGAATTTTGGGTATTTCTGGGGGTTGGCTTTCTGGCTCAAATGGCCGATGGATTGCTGGGAATGGGTTATGGACTGGTTACGCAGATTTTCCTGTTAGGAGCCGGGGTTCCGCTGGCAGCCATCAGTTCAAGCATTCACACCGCGGAAGTATTTACGGCAGGCGCCTCAGGCTACTCGCATTATCGCTTTGGGAATGTGAACAGGAGACTGTTTCGGGTTATCCTGTTGCCCGGGGTGCTGGGCGCTATTGGCGGGGCCATTTTGTTGTCTTTACTGGGAGAAACTTACTCAAGCTACATCAAACCGGCCTTAGCGGTGTACACCCTGTTATTGGGCTTGAGGATTCTCAGTCGGGCATTTTATAAATCTACCAGAAAACAAAAAGCCAGGCGATTGGGATGGCTGGCCGGAGCAGGCGGTTTTCTGGATTCTTTTGGTGGCGGAGGCTGGGGACCTTTGGTTACCAGCACCCTGATTGCTAAAGGCAAAACGCCTCAGTATGTGATTGGAACGGTTAGTTTGACAGAATTTTTCGTCACGTTTGCCAGTGCTGTCACCTTCTTTTCCCTCATTGGTTTATCTCACTGGCTGGTTATTGCCGGCCTGATTATCGGAGGGGTGGTGGCAGCGCCCGTCAGTGCGCGGTTGGCCGGGAAGCTACCGGTAAGATGGATGTTCATCCTGGTTGGAGGAATGGTGGTGTTTTGGAGCGCAAGAGTGTTGTGGAAAGGGGGCTGGGGTTGACCGTACCGGCGGGTTTAGCCGCCGAAATAAGGGTTTGAAGGGTTTGAAGGGTTTGAAGGGTTTGAGAGAATTAGAGGCCTCAAAAGTGGCTCAGATGCTTCTCCATACACACACTGTTTTCCACACCTGCATATTGTCCATAATTAGGTATGATTTGGAATCCTGATTTCAGATACAGTGCAATGGCTTCGGGTTGTTTTTTACCTGTTTCCAGAACAGCCCGGGGATAGCCCAGTTCAGCTGCCCATTGTTCGAGCTCGGACAGCACCTCAGCGGCATACCCTTTTCCCCTGTGCTGAGGCTGCACAAACATGCGTTTAACTTCCATAGTCTGATCATCCAGTGCTCTGATGGCCCCGCAGGCTACAGGTTCTCCCTCCAACCGGCCAACCAGGCAGTGCCGGATCTGATCTACCTTATTAAATTGTGCATAAAAGGCGTGTTCATCGCCATCCCTGATAGCCAAATCGGCGTCAAGCAGGGCTACGAGTTTCCTGAAATCTGCATTTGAGGAGTCTGTTCTTTCCAGCAACAAGATATTTGGGCGCATGTTTGTACAAGGGTAAAAATCTGGATGCAAATTTACCATCATTGTACCAAAATGGCTTTGCTACATTTGCTCGGTACAACGAACAAAACAAACATGTCTGCAAAATCATTCTGGGTTCTGACAGCCCTTACCCTGCTTTCAGGCTGCCAATCTCCCAGCCCTAAACAACCCAACCAGGATTCGCCAGCCAAACCTGCCGATGCCCAATGGTGGAAGGAAGCATTGGTTTATCAGGTGTACCCACGCAGTTTTCAGGACAGCAACGGGGATGGGGTTGGCGACCTGAAAGGCATCATTTCCAGGCTTGATTACCTTTCCAGCCTGGGTGTGGATATGATTTGGCTTAATCCTGTGTATGCTTCACCTAATAAAGACAATGGGTATGATATCTCTGATTATCAGAGCATTATGAAAGAATTTGGCAGCATGGAAGACTTCGATGCGCTGCTTAAAGGACTGCACGACCGAAAGATCAAAGTGTTTATGGATCTGGTAGTCAACCACTGCAGCAACGAGCACGCCTGGTTCAAATCGGCTGCAGCCTCCAGAGAAAGTCCGTACTACAACTACTTCCACTGGTGGCCGGCCGAAAAGGGTAAACCACCTTACCGCTGGAGTATTTTTGATGAAAAAGGCGACGCCTGGGAGTACAACAAAGCCACCAACTCCTATTATCTGCACTATTTCTCCGATTTTCAGCCTGATTTGAATTGGGAAAACCCGGCTTTGCGCCAGGAAATCTACAAAATGATGCGTTTTTGGCTGGATAAAGGCATTGACGGGTTCCGCCTCGACGCTATTGCTTTTTGCTCCAAGGACACCAACTGGCCACCCCTGCCAGAAGAATACAAGGGCAACTGGCCCATGTACTACGCCAGCGGCCCTCATTTGCACGAGTATATGCAGGAGATGAACCGCGAGGTGTTCAGTCGCTACAACATTGCCACTGTAGCTGAGGCTATGGGCGATGTGGATCGGGTGATGAAATTTGTGGATCCCGAGCGCAAAGAACTCAACATGGCTTACTATTTCGAAGCCATAGATTTTGGCTACCTGCCCAACGAATACAAAATGCCCGATCCCAAAGGATATGATCTGGTGCAGTGGAAGAAAATATATGCCAAATGGACCGATGCGTTCGCACAAAAAGGCTGGGGAACCATGTATCTGGCCAACCACGATCAACCCCGGATGCTTACCCGTTGGGGCAACGACAGTCCTGAATTCCGGGATGTTTCGTCCAAAATGCTCACCACCTTTATCCTGAGCATGCGCGGCACCCCGTATTACTATTTTGGCGACGAAATAGGCATGTCCAACATCAAATTCGACCGGGTGGAAGACTATAACGATATTGAATTACTGACCAATTATGCTCAGGTAAAAGCCAAAGGGGGCGATTTGAAGCGTTTTTTGGAAGGCATGAAGATATCCTCGCGCGACAATGGGCGTACGCCCATGCAATGGGACACAACAGCCAATGCCGGATTTTCCACCGGCATGCCCTGGCTTAAAGTGAACCCCGAATATCCCTCCGTTAATGTAGCCCTGCAGGAAAAAGACCCCAATTCCGTGCTGAATTACTTCCGTAAAATGGTTCAGGTGCGCAAAAACGATCCGGCATTGATTTATGGAGACTGGCAATTGATTGATGCCGAAAACCCCTCTGTTTTTGCCTATACAAGAACTTTAGGCACGCAAAAACGTCTTATTTTACTAAACTTTAAAGCCACGCCGGCAGAGGTAAATACCACCCTGGACCTGAGCAATGCACGGGTACTGATTGGCAACTACACAGATGCCAAACCTGGAAAATCATTGCGTCCGTATGAGGCCATGATCCTGGAACTAAAATAACCACTGAACATTCAACGTAAACCATGACGAACAAAACAAGCGCTCTTCTGATACTGCTCCTGGGCATTTGTCAATTAACCCTGGCCCAAAAACCTGAGATTCAGCGTGCTGATCCGACCAACTGGTGGGTAGGTATGAAAAACCCCGAAGTACAGGTGCTGCTTTATGGCAAAAACCTGAAGGGATCAGCCGTAACCATTAATTACCCCGGTGTGAGCATCCGGCAGGTGCATGATGTAGAAAATCCGAATTACCTGTTTGTAGACCTGTACATCGCTCCGGAGACCCAGCCGGGCAAATTTGGCATTAGCCTGAGTAAGGAAGTGAGCGTACAAAGAAGCGGTAAAACAGTTACCGAAACCGTTCAAACACTCCATGCCTACGAGCTTAAGGCCCGGGATAAAAAACCGCAAACGGTGAATGCGCGCGACCTGGTTTACCTCATATTACCAGACCGCTTTGCCAACGGCAATGTAAGCAACGACAAATTTCCGGATATGGCCGATACCGCAGCCGAACGGCAGAACCCATATCTGCGGCATGGCGGCGACTTGCTGGGCATTCAAAATCATTTGGATTATTTGAAAGAACTGGGGGTAACCACCCTCTGGCTGAATCCGGTGATTGAAAACAACCAGCCGCAAACCAACGAAGGGGGCGCCATGCGCTCTGCCTATCACGGGTATGGATTCACCGATCACTACAATGTGGATCGCCGGCTGGGGGGCAACACTGCATACAAAAACCTGGTTGATGCTGCGCACGCCAAGGGATTCAAGATCATACAGGATGCGGTATACAACCACGTGGGCATCAACCACTGGTTTCTGCGCGATCAGCCTATGAAAAACTGGCTGCACCAATGGGATACCTACACCAATACTTCCTACCGGGATGAAGCCGTATTTGACCTCAATCACGGCAGTGTGAGCGATTTCAATGTGCAACAAAACGGGTGGTTTGTGCCCTTTTTGCCAGACTTAAATCAGGCCAATCCCTTTGTGGAAAAATACCTGATTCAGCATGCGCTATGGACTGTGGAATATTTTGGCATTGATGGCTGGCGGGTAGACACCTATCAATACAACGATCTGGAATTTATGAATCGTTGCAACAATGCGTTGTATGAGGAATATCCAAGCATGTTCATTACAGCGGAAAATGCCGTTAATACGGCCGTTTCACAGGCATTTTTTGTCAAAAACAACCTGTATCTGCCCTTCAAGAGTACCTGCAATTCGCCTAATGATTTTGTGTTTTACAACGCAATCAATGCAGCGCTCAACGAAAAATTTGACTGGGGACGCGGTTTCAACCAATTGTGCACCATGTTTGCCCAGGACATCGTGTATCAGGATCCAAACATGAACCTGACCTTCCTGGATAACCACGACCAAAACCGGTTTTTCTCAGTGATTGGGGAAGATATGCGCAAGTACAAACAGGGTATAACCGTGTTGCTTACCGCACGTGGTATACCTCAGCTTTACTATGGCACCGAAATTTTGATGAAAAACTTCAAAAACCCTTCAGATGCTGAAGTACGGCGCGATTTTCCGGGCGGATTTCCGGGAGATCCGGCTAATAAATTCCTGGCATCCGGAAGAACAGCCCAGGAGAACGAGGCCTTTGATTTTGTAAAAAAACTGGCCAATTACCGTAAGAATTGCCCGGCATTGCATCAGGGGAATATGACCCAGTACATACCTCAGGATGGCATTTATGTGTATTTCCGGCACAATGCAGAAAAAACCATCATGGTGGTATTAAGTCAGAACGAGCAGGATAAAACCTTGACAACCAAACGTTTTACAGAAAACATGGCAGGTTTTACCAAAGGTAAAAACATCCTCACCGATGCCAATATTTCAGATTTAAGTCAACTCCAGGTTCCGGCCATGTCGGTGCAGGTGATTGAGTTGATGAAATAAATGGAATTATACCACTAAGACACTTAGGTCACCAAGAATACTTAAGCTTAACTTTCCCTTAGTGCCTTAAGTGTCTTAGTGGTATTCCACTCCACCTCACCCTCCATGAAACGTCGCTCATTTTTTAAACTTGGTAGTATGGCCGCCATTTTTGCCGGTCTGCCCAGCCTGAAAGCCATGCCTGATATCAGTGAAAAACCCCGCTTGATCAAACCTCGCAGGTTGAAACCCGGCGCTACCATTGCCGTTATTGCTCCAAGCAGTCCGCCTTCTGAAGAAAAACTGCAAAAAGGTCTTCAAAACCTGCAATCCTTTGGTTTCAGGCTCATGGAAGGCAAAAGTCTGCGGGCACAAAATGGTCACTTGGCAGGTACAGATCAGGAGCGCCTGGCCGACCTCCACTGGGCATTCGAAAATCCGGAAATTGATGCTGTTTGGTGTATTCGGGGAGGATATGGAGCAGGAAGGCTCCTGCCACAAATCAATTACAACCTGATCCGGCAGCATCCAAAGCCGCTGATCGGATACAGCGATATCACGGCCTTGCACATCGCCATTTTTCAGGAAACCGGTTTGGTTACTTTTCATGGACCGGTAGCTGCCGGAGAATATCCGGAAGATACTACGCTATACTGGAAATCTGTTTTATTGGAGCCGCAGGAGCATTTGGAGATCCGGGCATCAGAAGCGCTATTAAGTACACTCGGACCTGAATATCAACCATTTACCATTACATCCGGGACCGCAAGTGGAACATTAACCGGCGGCAACCTGGCGCTGTTATCAGCCATGGCCGGTACTGCATACGCACCTGTTTTCAAAAACAAAATCGTGTTTATTGAAGATGTGGGCGAGCAACCTTACCGGATTGACCGTATGTTGACACAACTGTTGCAGGGCACAGATTTGATAGAAGCATCGGGCATAGCCCTCGGTGTTTTTAATGAATGTCAACCCAAGGCAGGTACTTTTTCGCTTTCCCTGGAGGCCACCCTTCGGGATCGTTTGGGAGGACTGGGTATCCCGGTTGCCTACGGCATACCTTTCGGACATGTAGACCATCAGGCTACCCTGCCCTACGGCATCAAAGCCCGACTGGAAGCAGACCGGCAAGCGTTAACCTTGCTTGAACAGGCGGTGGTGTGATGAACGATGGACGATGGGAACGATGGACGATGGACGATGGGAACGATGTTACAATTGTTGACAACCCACCTTGCTAAATATACCCACGCATTCCCATCGTTCATCGTCCATCGTTTCTACCAGGTATTTCCCGGATAAGTTCGTTGGAGCGCTTGCATTTCGGCAAGGATAAAACCGAGATGTTCGGTGTGGCGACCTTGTTTGCCGCCGCTTTGCATCCATTCGTTGGCGGGCAGGCTGAGGGTGGCTTCCTGGAGTACTTCCGCCACTTTTTTATGCCACAATCCTTTAATTTCTACTAAATCCGGAGCTATTCCCTGCTCCTGCATTTCTGCATCCAGGGCATCCGGGGTGAAAAGCTCTCCGGTAAATGGCCAGAGCAAATCTATGGCCTGCTGCATCCGCCGATGGCTTTCTTCTGTGCCATCTCCCAAACGAATTACCCATTCTGAGGAAAAACGAAGGTGGTAGGTAACTTCCTTCAGAGCTTTTTCGGCAATTTCGCGAAGTCGCTGATCTGCACTGTGAAGCAGAGCCTTGAGTTGGTAATAATTAAACACATCAAAGTAAAACTGCCGGGCAAGTGTTTGGGCAAAATCGCCGTTCGGGCGTTCAACCAAGAGGCAATTCCGGAACTGATGCGCATCCCGGAAATAAGCGATATCATCTTCAGAACGTCCGGCGCCTTCCACTTCCCCTGCATAAGTGAGGTACATGCGGGTTTGGCCGAGCAAGTCAAGGGCGATATTGGTCAGGGCGATATCCTGTTCCAAAACAGGTCCATGTCCGCACCATTCACTGAGTCGCTGAGAGAGTATGAGGGAGTTATCCCCGAGTCGGAGCAAGTATTCAAACATATTTACCGAGAATTATTGCAAAGGTAAGTTGCTTAAACGATCACCATGGGTAATTCCAGGGTTCGTTTCAGATAATATTCGACATTTTCCTTCACAATGATATCCAGCGGCAGGTATTGGGTGCGGGGAATTTCTTTGCTCATCAACATTTTATTGACCAGCGTGAGGATACCAAGATACCCCTGATGCCAGGCATTTTGGTTGATCAAAAAGCGGATTTTACCCTGGGCCAGCAGTTTCAAATTGGGTTCAATCAAGTCGAACCCAACAATTTTTACCCGATCCTGTACGGCGGTATCCAGCGCTTCCACCAGCTTGTATGCCCTTGAGTTGGTCACAAAGAAGCCATTTAGTCTGGGAATTTGCTCAAACTGTTTTTTCGCCCATTCCCGCATGAAAGCTGGCTGATCAAAGTTTTCCAGTACCGCCGTGTGGATTTGAATGGATTTTTTGTCTATTCCGTTAAAATAGTCTTTGAACCCTCTTTCCTTGTCTTGCAGGTGGCGCGCATTGGACACCTCTTTATCCAGGTTGACCAGCATGGCATGGTCGCCGTCGGACAAGCCAAAGTTCAGCAGACGCCCGGCCAGCACACCACTCTGGTATGAGTCCTGACCAATGTAGCTCAGAATATCTGCGCCATCAATATCGGTGTTAATGAAAACGAGAGGGATGTTTTGTTGCTGGCATCCGTTCAGCAGCATTTTGGCTTCTTCCAAAAACAATGGGGCCGCCAAAATAGCCCCGGGCCCCGACTCCAGCGCTTTGTCTACAGATTCCAGAAAATCTCTGGGTTGAAACATAGAAAAGGAAAAAAACTCTGTCTGCACATTGTAGTGACGAACAGATTCAGCAGCCCTTTCCACCCCTTCTTTGGGCTGGGCCCAGTAAGGGTCCTGTCGGTAATCCGGCAAAACGACGGCAATCCGGAAGGGTTTATTGTTGTTGGCCAGCGAACGGGCGGCCAGATTGGGCGCGTAGCCCATTTCTTTCATGGCATGCTCAATACGGTCTCGAATCTCGGCCGATACATGTCCACGTTTATGCACCACCCGGTCGACGGTTCCAGTGGAAACGCCAACACGTTGGGCAATGTCTTTTAAGGTGATACGCTGGTCAGGCATGGTTAGGTTTTCAAGCGGTGAAAGTAGTAGGGTTTTGCCAGTGTTTCAATTATTTTTTCGATCCAAATTTCCAACTATTATTTATTCTGTGTGCGCACACGGCACAAAAAAAATTTTTCCGTGTGCGCACACGGCATATTGATATCCTGTTTTACTTTTGGCTCAGGAAAGCAAATTATTCACTCAATCCCTCCGCTAAATTTTTGACACAAGGCAATGAAAGTCAAGGAAAAAGAGTCGACCGGTTACCTTAAATACGAGCTAAAAACATTCGAAAAGCTCCCTGTTAAGATATGGGATGAACCCCTCGAAGCATCCCGTCACGTGGCACGCAGCATTGCACTGGCCATCCGGCAAAAACAGCAGGATGGAGACAAAATTGTACTAGGATTAGCCACTGGAAGCACCCCGATTAAGGTGTATGAAGAACTGGTGCGCATGCACAAAGAAGAAGGTTTAAGTTTCCAAAACGTCATAACCTTTAATCTGGACGAGTATTATCCAATGTCCAGGGAAGCCAGGCAGAGTTACTGGCGTTTCATGCACGAATACCTTTTTGACCATATTGATATCAAGCCTGAAAACGTCCACATTCCGGACGGCACCGTACCGATGGAAGAGGTAGCTGCCTATTGCGAGCGATACGAGAAAATGATGGACCTGGCTGGCGGTATTGATATTCAGTTGCTGGGCATTGGTCGCACCGGCCACATTGGCTTCAACGAACCCGGCGCCTGGGAAAGCTCCATCACGCACATGGTTCGTTTGGATCACCTGACCCGCCACGACGCTGCCAAAGACTTTTTTGGTGAAGACAATGTGCCTTATCGCGCTATCACCATGGGGGTAGGCAGTATCATGAAAGCCCGCACCATCTACCTGCTGGCATTTGGCCAACACAAAGCCAGCATCATTCAGCAGGCCATTGAAGGCGAAATCACGCACTCGGTTCCGGCGTCCTTCCTGCAAAAGCACCCAAACACCAAGGTTATTCTGGACAAAGGAGCGGCAGAGGAGTTGACCAAAATGAAATCGCCCTGGTTAGCAGGTATTTGTAACTGGAGTGAAGATCTGATCTGTAAAGCCGTGGTTTGGCTGGCGCAAAAGACCGGAAAGCCGATTTTGAAGCTCACCGATGAGGATTACAACGAGCATGGGCTTAGCGAGCTGATCATTGAAGAGGCAAATTCATACGAACTCAACATCCGCATTTTTAATCGCCTGCAACGCACCATTACCGGCTGGCCGGGCGGCAAACCCAATGCCGATGATTCACATCGCCCGGAGCGCGCCAAACCGGCCAAAAAACGGGTTATCCTGTTCAGTCCACACCCTGACGACGATGTGATATCCATGGGTGGCACTTTCCAGCGCCTGGTAGATCAGGGACACGAAGTACACGTGGCCTATCAGACTTCCGGAAATATTGCCGTCCACGATTACGATGCGCTTCGTTACGCTGAATTCATGCTGGAATACGGTGAAACCCAAAACACACTCACAGAAGAGAGCCGGAAGTTTTACCAGAAAATCATTCGGTTTATTCAGAAAAAAGACGCCGGCGAGCTGGATATCCCGGAAGTGCGCTCCATCAAAGGCCTGATTCGCCGGGGAGAAGCACGGGGCGGGGCGCGGTTTACCGGACTTACTGACGACAGGATCCACTTCCTCGATATGCCTTTTTACGAAACAGGCGGACGGCGCAAAATGCCCCTTGGAGAAAAAGATATCCAAATTGTGGCAGACCTGATTGAAAAAGTAAAACCACATCAGGTTTATGCTGCAGGCGATTTGGCCGATCCCCATGGCACACACCGGGTTTGTCTGGATGCCATTTTTGAAGCATTCCGGCAATTGCGCGGCAAACATGAATGGATGAAAGACTGCTGGCTCTGGATGTACCGGGGCGCCTGGCATGAATGGGCAGTACACGAAATTGAAATGGCCGTACCCATGAGTCCGCAGCAATTGCGCAAAAAACGGCAGGCCATATTTATGCACCAAAGCCAAAAAGACCGCCCGCCATTCCCCGGAGACGACAACCGGGAGTTCTGGCAACGGGCCGAAGACCGAAACCGGGAAACCGCTGTAACTTATCGTTTGCTCGGTTTGGCAGAATATGAAGCCATGGAAGCCTTTGTAAGGTGGAAAGAATAGCCCTTAAGTCAAAATGGACCACTAAACATCTTTCTTATTCACTCAACCAGTCATTATTGTATGAAGCACAAACAACAAATCATGGGCACGCTCCGCTTTTGGGTGCCTTTGTTGCTGTTCTGCCTGACGTTCTCGGGCTTTGCAACAGCACAAACCGTTTCCGGCATGGTGACCGATGCTGCTACCGGAGAGGCGCTTATAGGCGCTTCGGTGATTGAAGTCGGCACCCGAAATGGTACCCGTACGGACTCAGACGGTAAATTCAAACTCACAGTAAGCAGCACTTCCGGCACCATCGAAGTAAGCTACGTGGGCTATGAAACCGCCCGAATGTCCATCGGTGGCGCTTCCAGCCTGGACGTCAAGCTGAGCTCCGGCTCCCAACTCGATGAGGTGGTGGTTACCGCATTGGGTATTTCCCGGGAGAAAAAATCGCTCACTTATGGCGCGCAGGAAATCAGCAATTCCGACCTCACCCGGGTTAAAGACGCCAACGTGATCAACTCGCTTTCCGGCCGCACAGCTGGTTTGCAGATCAACAGAAGCGGCTCTGGTGTGGGCGGCTCTACCCGTGTTGTTATGCGCGGGCAAAAATCTACCCGCGACAACAACGTACTGTATGTGATCGACGGTGTTCCTATGTTCAACTTCTCACCTGGTCAGCCAGGCGATGTTTGGGGACAATCCGGCAACTCAGGCAACGTTGGTCGTGACGGTGGCGATGCCATCTCCAACCTCAATCCTGAAGACATTGAGAGCATGACAGTGCTGAAAGGCGCTTCTGCAGCAGCACTTTACGGCAGCCAGGCCGCCAACGGCGTTATTCTGGTAACCACTAAAAAAGGCAGAGCCGGCGATCCAAAAATTGAGTTTTCCAGCAACGCAACCTGGGAACAGGCCGCTTTGACGCCAGAACTGCAATTTTCTTATGGCTCCCGCCAAAACGAAAACTTCAGCTGGGGTGAAAAAGGCACTTCTCCAGACCACGTGAAGGATTTCTTCCAAACCGGCGCAACCTACATCAACTCTATCGGGTTGACTGGCGGAAATAAATCGGCTCAAACCTATTTCTCTTACGCCAATACTACTTCAAAAGGTATCATTCCTACCAGCCAGCTCAGCCGCCACAACCTGACTCTTCGGGAAACTGCGGAGTTTCTGAATGGCCGTATATCGCTCAACGCAACCTTTAATTACACCAACCAGCGTGGCGATAACCGTGGTGTTCAGGGTATGTACTTCAACCCGCTCACGGGTCTTTACCTCTTCCCACGCGGACAGCGTTATGCAGATTACAGCGGCGACAACTTCGAGAAATACGATGATGTACGCAAACTGTACCTGCAAAACTGGGTTGGCAGCCGCGACGACTGGCAGAATCCGAACTGGATCCTGAACCGCAACCCGAACTTTGACCTCCGCAACCGTTTCTACGGAACCGTGGGAGTGGGCATCAAATTAACCGATTGGGCTAACCTGCAATTCCGTGGCAACATGGACAAAACCTACGACGGTTTTGAACAACATTCCTATGCAGGTACAGAGGCCACCCTTGCCGATGAGAATGGCCGCTTTGTGATGAGCAATCTGCAAAGCACCGTTCGTTACGGTGATGTATTGCTGAACCTCCGTAAGGATTTCAGCGACATCAGCGCTGCCCTGACCCTTGGTTCCAGCATCAACGATGTGAAGGTACTGTCTATGTATGCCGACTCTAAAGGTCCGGGCATGTATTATGCCAATACATTCGTAATTCAAAACATCAGACAGCCTGGCGCCAACATCACGCAAAGTCAGCCAAACCGCTCACAGTTGCAGTCTGTTTTTGGAAGCCTTTCTCTGGGTTATAAAGGCATGGTTTATCTGGATGTTACCGGACGCAATGACTGGTCGTCCACCCTGGCCTTCACCTCTTCCAACTCCTTTTTCTATCCATCCGTTGGGGCCTCCGCCATCCTTTCTGAAATGTTCAGCATGAAAGGAATTGATTACGCAAAGGTTCGCGCTTCTTATGCGCAGGTGGGTAATGGTGTAAATCCATACGACACCAACATCCAATACAGCTTCCCTGCTGGTGGTGCACAAGCGCCAAGCACCGGTTTGCTGCCCGGCACTGATGTACAAAACGAATTGTCCAAGTCTCTGGAAATTGGCGCAGATGTGCGTTTCTGGAACAACCGCGCAGGCATCGACCTGACCTGGTACAAAACCAACACAACAAACCAGCGTATCGTAGTATCCGTACCTCAGGGTAGCGGTTTGTCTACAGCTATTATCAATGCCGGCGACATTCAGAACTCCGGTATTGAAGCCACACTTTCACTCACACCAGTGCGCACCAGCAAACTGGAATGGAACACCCAACTTAACTTCACCCGCAACGTGAATAAAGTAGTTGAACTGACCCCACTGCTGGCTGATGGTGTATACACCCTCACCGATGGTGGTGTAAACAACTACGACATGGTAATCCGCGAAGGTTATGCCTTCGGCGAAATTGGTGGTAAAGGATTCAAATACCTGAATGGTAAAGTAGTGGTGAATGCTGACGGTGTTCCACTCGCTGGCGCTGATACTGTATTGGGCAATCCTGCTCCTGACTTCACCCTGGGCTGGAACAATACCCTTCGTTTTGGCAACTTCAGCGTTGGTGTACTGATCGACGGTCGCTTCGGTGGTGAAGTAATGTCCATTACTCAGGCTGTAACTGATCGTTTTGGCGTATCCAAAGTTACTTCTGATGCCCGCGAAGCAGGTGGCGTGACGGTGGATGCTGTCAGAGAAGATGGCTCTGCATTCACCGGCAAAGTGGATCCGGAGAAATACTATGTGGCTGTAGGTGGTCGCGATGGTATTACAGAAGCTTACATTTACGATGGTACAAGCATTCGCCTCCGCGAATTGTCAATTGGCTATATGTTCCCGAAAGGCACAACCAGCCGGATCAGCAAAGGTTCTTCCCTGCGCCTGTCGCTGGTGGGCCGCAACCTTGTTTACTTTGTAAACAAAGCGCCGTTTGATCCGGATATCGCTATGTCTACCGGCACCGGTCTGCAAGGTGTGGATGTATTCAGCGCACCAGCTGTTCGGAGCATCGGTGTGAACCTCGGGTTCACGTTTTAATTGATTTTCATGCTTAAATTGTCATATACAATGAAAAAAAGAATCATTTTCCTCCTTAGCGCTTTGATGCTGGTGGCAGCTGGTATGCTCACCATCCAAAGTTGCACCAAGGACTTCGAGGAAATCAACACCGACCCGTTCCGCCCGCAGAACATTCCGGTAGGTGAGGAATTCAAGCAAGTCCTGCAAAACATTTACGCCTACACGCCAGCCTGGATCACCCAGCTTCAGCAAAACCTGATTGCCGACGTTTACTCTGGCTACATGATGCCTCCTACGCCATTCCGTGGAAACTCCAACAATATGACCTATGATCTGGTAGATGGTTGGAACGAATGGCCATGGAATGTAGCTTATGGCAGCGTTATGTCGCCGCTGCGCCGTATGGAACAAAATGCCGGTACCAACTTCCCTGAGTTCAATGCCTGGGCCAAGATCTGCCGTGTTACCGCCATGCACCGTGTGAGCGACATCTACGGTCCGATCATTTACAGCAACTATGGCGTACTCACTGAAGGTGGCGGCGTAGCTTACGATTCCCAGCAAGACGCTTATCATCATTTCTTCGACGATCTGGATGCTGCAGTAGCTACCCTCACTCCGCTGAAAGACGATGCCAACGCTAAAGCCAATTTCGCCAAATTCGATCTGGTTTATGGCGGCGACATCACCAAGTGGATTCAGTTTGCCAACTCTTTGCGGTTACGTCTGGCAGTTCGTATCTCTAAAGTAGATGCGGCAGAGGCCAAAACCCAGGCTGAAAAAGCGCTGTCACACCCTGTAGGCGTTATTACCGACAACAGCGGAAACTTCCTGGTAACTGCTGCCGACGGTTCTACCCACCCGCTCAACGTAATGGATAACGCATGGAACGACATCCGTATGGGTGCGCCAATGGAGTCTATCCTGACCGGTTTCAACGACCCACGCGGACTGAAATATTTCGAGGCATCTGCCATCGTTCCCGGCACTTTGAAAGGTATTCGTCAGGGCATCGCCATTGCAGCCAAAGACGACTACATCGGTTTCTCTGCTTTGGTTGACCCGGACAAGGTGCAACTCATGGTGGCTGCTGAAGTGTATTTCCTGCGAGCAGAAGCTGCACTCCGCGGCTGGGCAGGCGCTGGTGGCACCGCACAAAGCCTGTACGAACAAGGCGTTCAAACCTCCTTCGATCAGTATGGCCTGGGTAGTGCAGCGTCTTATCTGGCAAGCAATTCCGGCGCCGCTGCTTATGTAGATCCGGTTAATGCTGCCAATAACGCCGGCCCTGCCAGCAACGTTTCCCCAAAATGGGACGATGCCGGTTCTGCCGACAACAAACTGGAACAAATCATTACCCAAAAATGGCTGGCTATGTATCCTGATGGACAAGAAGCATGGTCTGAATACCGTCGCACAGGCTATCCACGTCTGTATCCGGTACTGGTAAACAACAGCGCCGGTAAAATTGACTCACAAGCCGGCATCAAACGTATCAACATGCCAGCTCCGGAATACCGCACCAACCGGGTTGAAGTACTCAAAGCAGTACAAACCCTGGGTGGCCCCGACACCGGCGGCACCCCGCTATGGTGGGATGTTGATTAGTAAATTGGTATTACAGAGTAGTTTAGTGATACTTCCACCTGCCTGCGTCTGCGGACGCAGGCATTTTTTTTGTCCAAAAGCAGACTGAATTATATTTGCCCGGTCGATACCATGAAATACATACCTGTTTTCCTGCTTCTTTTCTGGTCTTGCCGCCAGACCACTACTCCTGACGGCGCTGCTTTTCAGGAGGTTCCCCGCAGCCAAACCAATATCGAATTCCGAAATCTACTGGTTGAAAAGGAAACCTTCAACATCTTTAAATACCAGTATTTCTATAATGGAGGAGGTACTGCTATTGGTGACTTCAACAACGACGGACTCCAGGATCTGGTGTTTACCGGGAACATGGTCAAAAACCGGCTGTACTTAAACAAAGGCGATCTGGCTTTTGAAGACATCACCCAAAGCTCCGGCATAGCTGCCCTGGAAGGTTGGTGCACAGGCGCTACTCCGGTGGATATTAATCAGGATGGCTGGCTGGATTTGTATATCTGTCGGGCAGGATACCCTTTTGACAACCTGAGGAGCAACCTCCTGTTCATCAATAAGGGCGGAAAAACGCCCGTTTTTGAAGAAAAGTCGGCAGAATATGGTTTAAACGACCTGGCTCATTCCACCCACGCCTCCTTTTTTGATTACGATAAAGATGGCGATCTGGACCTGTTCCTGTTAAATCATTCCACTGTGGAATATTCCCGCGGCTCCTTGGATATTTACCAGATCAGAGGCAAAAAACACCCCGAATATACCAACAAACTATTCAGAAACGATGGCGGTAAAACCTTTACCAATGTTACAGAAGCTGCCGGCATCACTTCAAACGTACTGAGCTTTAGTCTGGGCATCAGCACCTGCGATATCAATCGGGATGGCTGGCCGGATATATTTATCGGCAATGACTTTAATGAGCCGGATTACCTGTTTATCAATCAACACAACGGCACGTTCACCGAAGAACTCAGCCAAAGAATAGACCACAGCTCCATGTTCTCCATGGGTTGTGATATTGCCGATTTTAACGGCGATACCTGGCCAGACCTGGTTACACTCGATATGCTTCCTGAAGGTAATCATCTGCAAAAAATGCACAGCGGCGCCGATAATTTTGAAAAAGTATACACCATGATGCGCAGCGGTTTTGGCAAACAATACAGCCGGAATATGCTGCAACGCAATAACGGCGACGGCACTTTTTCTGAAGTAGGGCAAATGGCCGGCGTATCCAATACCGACTGGAGCTGGTCGTCCCTGTTCTTTGATTTTGACAATGACGGCTTACGCGATCTGTTTGTGAGTAATGGCTACCCGCGCGACCACACCAATATGGATTTCCTGAAATTTACCGCCGATGAGGTACTTAGGATGCAAAAAGGAGAAAAAAACATCGGTTTTCAGGAGTATTTGCAAAAAATGCCGCCCATCATTGAAGCCAATTATTTCTTCAAAAACCTGGATGGAGAGCAATTTTCCAATCAGGCAGCAGCCTGGGGCCTGGGCACCCCGGTGGTAACTCAAAGTGCGGCCTGGGCAGATTTTGATAACGATGGAGACCTGGATTTGGCGCTCAATAACACCAATGATTACGCCAGCATCCTGGAAAACAAATCCGAACAACAACCTGACAACCACTGGCTGCGAATACAGCTGAAGGGCAAACCTGGCAATCCCTGGGGCATAGGCGCCCAAATTCTGGCTTATGGAGGTGGCAAAACGTTTTTCCTGGAACAAAATCCGGTGCGGGGCTTCCAGTCCTCCGTTGATCCGGTTTTATCCCTGGGCCTTGGCTCGGTAGCTATGCTTGATTCCCTCGTCATCACCTGGCCAACCATGGAACAACAGGTACTCACCGGGGTTAAATCCAAGCAAACCCTGCAGCTGGATATCACACAGGCGCGCCCACACACGAACACCCCTGTTGTGTCCCCTACCCTTTTTGTTGTTACCAGCGGTGCTATGCCTTTCAAACATCAGGAAAACGAGTCTAACGACCTCAAAAAACAAGCCTTACTACCCTGGTTTTATTCCCGAATGGGTCCCGCCATGGCCGCGGCAGATGTCAATGGCGATGGTTATGAAGACCTTTATCTGGGCGGCGCGCAAGGACAAGCCGGCGTATTATTGCTGGGCAACGCAACCGGCACATTCAGTCCATTATCCCAGGCAGCTTTCAACGCAGATGCCGCCTGCGAAGACCAGGCCGCTGTCTTTTTTGACGCCAATGGAGACGGCGCCAAGGACCTGTTCGTGTGTTCGGGTGGATACGATGTAATGCCCGATGCACCTGCCATGCAACACCGGTTATACCTGAACAATGGAAAAGGGCTAATGATCAAAGCTGCCAGCGCATTGCCTGAATTACGTCAGCCAGGGGCCTGTGTGCAGGCAGCTGATGTAGAAAACGACGGAGATATGGATCTGTTCGTTGGTGCAGGTGTGATGCCAGGCCAATATCCGCAAACCGGCAACGGTTACATTTTGATCAACGATGGCAGAGGTAAATTCAGTCAGGGCCCGATGTTTGCCGGAGCATCTCTCGGCGTTTGGCTGCAAACCGACTCCGACCCGGAACCGGAGCTGATTACAGCCGGAGAATGGCTGCCTATCCAGCGACACGACAACCAGAAAGGTTCCTTCAGCGACGCAGAAACCCTGCATTTGAGTGGATTGTGGAGCAGTCTGTATGCCACGGATCTTGACGGCGATGGAGACCAGGATGTGGTGGCCGGCAATCTGGGGCTAAACACTCAGTTGCGGGCATCGGAGCAAGAGCCGCTGGAGCTATACAGTGATGATTTCGACAAAAACGGAAGTCTTGATCCACTTATGTTTTATTATGTGCAGGGAAAATCCTACCCCCTGGCGTCCTTGGAAGACCTGACCGGGCAGCTTCCATATCTGCGCAAAAAATTCAATTATTTCAAGGATTATGCAGACGCACAGGTGGGAGATATTCTGACTGCCGCACAAATAGAGGCTGCTACCCATTTATCTGCCCGAAGCCTGGAAACCGGTTGGCTGGAAAATCTGGGCAATGGCAAGTTTGCCTTTCACCCGTTCCAGAAGGAGGCACAAATAGCGCCTGTTCAGGCCATTGCCAGTCTGGACGCCAATGCGGACGGCCTGATGGATTTGGTATTAGCAGGCAACCGCACCCATGCACGGGTAAAACTGGGTAATCTGGGAGGTAATCACGGTCAATTGTGGCTCAACCAGGGCAATAAAAGTTTCCGGGCCATCAGCTATGACCAAAGCGGCTTGCAGGTGCGCGGCGATGTGCGCAACTTGTCGGTATTATCCTCAGGTAACAAAAAAATACTCGTTTTCGGCCTAAACAACGCCGCTCCTGCAGTTTACACAACCAAATCACCCAAATAACGTGGCGAACAAACCGCATTTCATTACCCGTTGGACCCAATGGGAGTACTATCCCTGGTGGTTAGCCAACATTCCGGTGTACGGCTTTTGGCTGTGGTTTGCCGCGCGAGCCAGGCACCTGCTTTTCTTTTCCAATGTCAACCCCACCATTCCGCTTGGTGGCGCGATGGGAGAGTCCAAATGGGATATCCTGCTGCAACTTCCAGAGTCTATTTTGCCCCAAACCATAGTGGTTGAAAAAGGAGAACCATTTGAGGCGGTGCAGTTCATGCTCGATGAAAAAGGCATAAGTTATCCCCTTATTGCCAAACCCGATGTAGGAGAACGCGGTTTTTTGGTTAAAAAGGTACACAATGAGCAGGAGCTGCGCGAACATTTGCAGCAGTGGCCAGCCAGATTTATCCTTCAGGAGTTTTTGACACTACCCTTTGAAGCCTCGGTTTTATATCACCGTTTTCCGGGTATGGATGGGGCATTTGGCATTACCTCTGTTTGTTTGAAAGAGTTCTTACAGGTAGAAGGCGATGGTAAGAATACTATTCGGGCGCTCATGCTCCAACAGGCGCGGGCGGCTTTTCAGGTACCCAGATTTGCACAGGAGTTTCCCGGGTTGCTGGACCAGATTCCGGCTGCAGGGGAACGGGTCCTGCTGGAACCCATTGGCAATCATTCCAGAGGTACCAAGTTTATGAATGGCAATCATCTGATTACGCCAGCCATGGTACAGGCATTTGAAGAGACTTGCAGGCAGATTCCTGACATTCTATATGCTCGTTTTGACCTTAAAACGGCTTCCTGGGAAGCACTTCAGCGCGCAGAATTCAAGGTTATGGAATTAAATGGCGTATTTGGAGAACCAGCTCACATTTATGATCCAGGACATGGTATGTGGCGCGCCTATCGGGATATCTGGCAACACTGGCGTTTATTGTTCCGCTTGCATAAAGCCCAGAAAAAAATGGGGCACTCCCCTACTCCGCACCGCGAAGGCCTTCAATTTATCAGGCAGTATTTTCAATACAAGGAGAAACTTATGTCTGATTCCAGATCAGCATAAAAAAAGGGCGCGGGTCTTTTCCCACGCCCCCAGAGAATTTTTCAATTCTGAGAACAATACTTACACACTATTTGTGATATGACACAAACCGTGCCAGAAATAATCAAGAATTATAATTTATGAAAAAAAGTGATATTGGACTATTGGACGTTGGACGCTGGGCTACCGGACGCTGGACTTGGGCTAGATAACGTTAGTAATTCTCAATGTCATGCATACAATCCAACGTCCAGTAATCTAGCATTCAGCAGTCCAACGTCCAACCCGTCACCGGGTTAAAAAATCATTGTATAAGGTCTGCAAATACGCCTGGGCATTCAACTTATCTTCTTCCGAAAGCTGACCTTCGAAAATACGCCACTCCTTGCTTTTGAATTCATAAAATCCTTTTCCATACGGCGTGGCCCAACCCAACCCGTTTTCGTTGGTGTAATAAGCAAAACCCAGCGCAGGATTAGACCCGGCATGCACCCGTTCCATATCATCCAGTTCTATCAAATTTCTACTCCACCAGAGTCCCTTTGAAACACCAGTCTTTTTATTCGGATTCAGCACCGGAATGAGTGTATTCATGATGTCGTGGTGGTTCCCGAATGCCTTAATGCGCTTACCTTTCCAGGAATCAAGCAGCGGTTTGCCATAAATAATCAGGGGGATACGCCGGGATTCCGGTCTGTCCATACCGAACCCTCCCGGCTGCGCAGAACCATGATCAGCCACCAGCACAAAAATGGTGCGCTCAAACCAGGGCTGTTGGGCAGCAGCACTAAAAAACTCCCCGATCGCCTGGTCTACAAAAGCCGCGCTGTTCAAAAATTTCTCTGCATCCGTTTGTGCCGACCACTGGCTGGTAAACGGTACATCGTATGGCGGATGTAAACTCAGCGTAAGCGCAGCTGCCATAAATGGCTCTTTCAAAGCATTGGTTTGCTGCAAAAAACGCTGCAACATCAACCGATCGTCCACTCCCCACCGCTGTGTTTTTTGTTCCGAAGGAAAATCGCGCTCTGAAATAATCTGATCAAACCGCTGGTGCGTAAGCCATAGTCCGAGATTGGCAAAGGTGAGTTCACCGCCGTACATGAACATACTCTGATATCCGTTATCCTTCAAAATACCTGGCAGAGAAATCAACCCCGAAGCTTTGTCATCCAGCAAAATAATGCTCTGATCCGGTTGCGCCGGGTAACCCGCCAGCACTGACACCAACCCCTGGTCTGTGCGGTATCCGCTACCATATACGTTCTCAAATAAAATTCCATCCCGGATCAGGCCGCTCATATTGGGGCAAACGCCCTTCATACCTCCAAGTTCTTCAACAACCTGAGCAGTATGACTTTCCAGCATCAGTACAACCAGATTTACAGGCGGTTGAACAGGTACAGAATCTGGTGTAAGGGAGGTTTTTCTGAAATCAAAATGCATTTCACCCTGATGCTGCCATTTCAAATTTTCGGTGCGCTGTTTCGCTTCTTCGTCCGGCATTACCTTAAACCTGTTTTCTGTGGAGCGTGTTTCCACCAGACTGTGGCCCAAACTCCAGCCCGGGTTGGTAGCAGCATGATTATTAAACAGATGCGTGGAATAATATACTGCGCTTTCGTTGATAGGCATTACGCCAAGTCCTCCCCGTATTGCCAGTACCAATAACCCAATCCATAGTGGAAGCGATAAAAACAGCCATCGCGAAAGTCCTTCACCGGAATAAGCAGTCTGGCCAACAACCTTTCGGTAAACCGTCCAGATCAACCAGCAACCGCCCAGATATAAACCCAGGCAAACCAGCTTAAAGCCAAACGACATGGAATCCAGCAGAGCGCTGGGCGTTTTAAAATATTCTACTGCACGGTTGTTAAGCGGCGTTTGCCATTCCTCATACACAAACAAATTGGCGCCAAAAACAAAGATAAAAACGCCAAAAAACAGCACATTCAATGCCGTAATACTTTTGTCAATACCAGCATATGCCCATTCCCCAATCAGTAGGCCAAACAGCCAAAGCAGCACCGGAATAGCCATCAAATAGGCTGCAAAACTGAAATCAAGCGGTAATCCGTGCCAAAATGCACCCCAAACACTTTCTGGTTGATCTGCAGGCCAATAGCGGCTAAACCAGAGTACAAACCACAAACGAAACGCGCCAAAGAAGATCAACCAAAACCCCAACAACCTGAATGGGAAGGCAAGTGACTTTATATTTTTTAACATGAGCTATTGGGAAAGGATCGGCGCAAAGTTAAGCCAACGTAAAGTTTTATGCAGAAAAGCTGTATCTTCAGGGAATGGTATTCGTCTAATGTTGTACACCATACACCAAAAAACCATACAGAACACTTTGAATTTCATGGGCATTTGCCAAAAAATACCTTCTTTTGCCCTGTAATTTCTCCGAGATCCATGTACCGAATACTCCAGTTACTCGCTTATGCTACGCTTTTTTGCCTTGGCGCGCCAACGCTTTCCGGGCAAAACAAGGTTGTGCTTGATTCACTGGCTACTAAACTTACCGTTATGGTGGAGCTGGCCCAGTCCAGCAATTTCGAGCAGGCTCAGGTGGAAGCCGAGGGACTCAGGGAGTTCATGAAGCGCCATAAAATCCCCATTACAGCCAGGGCGCTCACCATAATGTCAGGCATTTACCAGGCTAATTCAGATGAACGAAGCGCCGGCACTTTACTGGCCACTGCTGAAATGGATGCCCGAAGGGATCCAAATCCGGTTACCAAGGCAGAACTGCTATCAGCATTGGTACAGGAATATCGTAAATGGCAACTGACTGAACAGGCGCTTGTTTGTCAGCAATTATTATCGGTGGCGCAAGACTCCATCAAAGCCCGGGAACGTATGGCGGAAAAACAAGACATGCGCCAAAAATTCGATTCACTGGCCGTTTTACATCAGCTTGAACTCAGTCAGCAGGAACAATATTTCAAAATACCCAAGGAGCGTGCCCTGTTGTATGGTGGCCTCGCTGGTCTGGTGATATTGATCCTGCTCATCCGTAATATGACCATGGACAGCCGTTGGCAAAAGCTGATGCGGAAAAAAGAGCAGGAGTGGGAAATCATCAAGGCCAATTTGGAACACGAAATCCAGCATACAAACTTAAGCCCTGTACAAGAAGTAGCGGAAAGTGTACAGCCCGCTATCGTCAGAGCCCCGGAACCTTATCAGCCTGGCCCCCGCCCCAATCAGATTTGTCTGCTGATTGAACCCAACCGGCAAGTGGTTCTATACCTGAAATCACTCCTTTCCGATCGTTTTCAGATTGAAACCGCCCAAACCCAAAGCGAAGCACTGGAACTGGCCAACGAATTGCTGCCGGATCTGGTGGTTTGTGATGCCCTCATCAATGGCCATACCGGCATTGAAATAGCCCGGCAAATAAAACTCAGTGAACGCACCAACCATATCCCTGTGGTTTTGCTGACCGATAAATTTGGCAACGACGGCAAGCTGGATGCCCTGCGGGCTGGCGCCGATGCCTGGTTCACCCGCCCGGTGATCGACGATGAATTTGATGCTTCTGTTCAGCGACTCCTGGAAGCACGCAAGGTGAAACACGAACAATTCAGCCGCTTCCTGCAACTGTATTTCTCTGAAAACAGGGTGCCCATTCAGGATCCTTTCCTGCATCAAACCGTACAACTCATTGAAACCAACCTGGCCAATCCGGATTTTCTGCCAGACGATATTGCCCGCAAAATGCAATTGAGCAGAACGCATTATGCCAAAAAGCTCATGGTACTCACCGGTAAAGAGCCGGTACAGCTAATACGCGAGCTCCGATTGGAAAAAGCCAAAGTACTACTCGAGAAACGTGCAGGAACTCCACAAGCTATTTCCGAGTTGGTTGGCTTCAGCAACCCAGGCACTTTTGCCCTTGCATTCAAGGAATACTTCGGTGAAAACACCCTCCTGCTGTATTCTTTGCCGCAGGGAAGATTATAATAGCTCAACCTGATTGATCCCATTCTATGCGCTTTTTCTTTTCAATCGCCCTGATTGGGCTGTCCTTAGGCTGCCTTCCATTGACCTCCCTTGCGCAACAACAACGTTTTGCGGATGAAGACCTTACCCGGTTCTGGATAGCCTACGACAGCATTACTGCTACCTCCGACACCCTGGCTCAAGCACGTTTGCTGGATCAATTGTTCCTGGCTCCTGCCACGGCAGGACTCAAAAGCTTGATTGAAGTGCGCCGATACACCCCGGAGGGTTACCTCCAGGCTATCAGGAATTATCCGGCATTTTGGAAAAGCATCCGGCATAACAGCCAACACCTGGAATCCGTTAAAGCAGAGATCAGCAAGGATATTGCTCAATTGAAGCAACTTTATCCTGCGTTGAAGCCAGCCACCATTTACTTCCTGATGGGTGTCTTCCGAACGAATGGCACCATCCAGGAGGACCGCGTTTTGCTGGGCGCTGAAATGGCCCTAACCGACGCTTCTGCAAATACACACGAACTTCCAGAGCACCTGCAAAACTATTACCGGCTCTATCGTCCTAGGGAGCAAGTGGGGCTGTTATGCACCCACGAATACATACATATACAGCAAAAACAGCCGCAGGACAATCTATTGTGTTACACCCTGCACGAAGGCATTGCAGAATTCATTTCCTGCCATGCAACCGGAAAACCTTCTTCCTTGCCCAATTTTGCTTTTGGATTAAAGGAAGAAGCGCGCATCAAAACCCGGTATGTTCAAGAACTTTACCTGCCAGGTGTACTGAACAACTGGATGTGGGGCGCCAACACCAACGAACTGGGCGAAAGAGATTTGGGATATTTTGTTGGCTACCGGATTGCAGAAGCCTACCTGGCCAACGAAAAAAACAAAAGCAAAGCCATACGTGAACTCATTGAGCTGGATTACACCAACGATAAAGCCGTGGAAAAAATCGTAGACGGCTCCAGATATTTTCCACAAAAAATCAGCGCCATTTATCGGGAATATGAAGCTTCCCGACCTCGGGTAATTAACATTTCACCGTTCAAAAACAAAAATAAAAAGGTAGCGCCCGGCCTCACCAGAATCACCGTCTATTTTTCCCAGCCCCTCAACGGATACAATACTGGTGTGGATTACGGCCCCCTGGGAGAAACAGCATTCCCTACCCTCAGCAACCGGACCTGGTCGCCCGACGGCTCCTCCTGGTCGTTCGATGCAGATTTAAAGCCCGGCAAGACCTATCAGATCCTCCTTTCCAACAATTTCAGGTTAGCCAATGGTGTCAGGCTTAAACAATTCCTGATCGAATTTCAAACCCTGCCGGAATGAACAACCCTCTCAAACAACAAAAAATACGCCATTAACAAAAACAATCCGAATAAAAACTATTAAACATAAAAATTAATCTTATTTTTGTTCAAATTTTTACCATAATATCAAATTTATATGATAGACAGAGTGTAGTGTTTGACTGTCTGATAGCCTTCGGTTAAGTTTCCAATCCTGCCATGAAACAATTAACCGTATATACTTATGAGAAACCTAAACCTCCCATCACTGGCTGGGGCATTCTGCCTTTGCCTCCACCCTCCCCTGTTTGCATCCCTCCACCCTAACCTTTCAACCAACGCAGGCATCATACAGAGTTTAGCAGCCTTTGAACAGGAAAAATTACTTTGCAGCAGGGAAAATTCAGGTTTCGTCTACCTGAATGCAAACGAAATACCCACATCATACAGCCCAACCAACGGAAACTTTGCCTTTTCCAATGTTCAACAGGTAGCTTTTACTCCAGAAGGCGGCTGGCTTATTGGCCACGCCGGAGGAATTGCCCGCAAACAACTGGAAACCTGGACCTATTGGGATACGTCTTCCATTGGTCTCAGTTTTGAATACAGAGGTATGACCACCATCAAAGCCGGATCCGAGGGCTGGATGGCTGTTGGATCTCTGTATCATGGCGCAGCAGTTTTTAACGGACAAGATTGGCTGCCGTTTAATACAGACAATAGCCCTATGCCCTCCAATCAGGTTCTGGATCTGACTTTCGGTCCGGATAACAGCCTGTATTTTGCCACATTCAGAGGACTCGTTGTTTGGGATGGCCGCAACTGGACCATCCACAATACCTATACTACCGGTATTCCCAATTTCGGTAACCTGAAATCAGTTGCAGTACTGGAAAACGGCGATGTGTGGACCACCTTCTCCAGCAACCGGATCGCTCTGCTGAGGGATGGCATATGGAGCCACCTCAACCTGAACGATCTGGGCATCAGTGAAGAAGGAAACCGGGTTGGACGCCTGCTGGTAGACGCCAACCAGCGGCTCTGGCTGAGCGCAACCAAAACCATTTCTGTGCTGGATCGCAACGGTTGGAACCATTTTACCAATCCAATGAAAGACAACACCGATCCTTTTGTTCAACCAACCTTTACCGTTGATGGAACCGGGCAGGTATGGATTGCGGGGCATTCTTTACACAAATGGACACCTGGAGCTGGCGCGCCGGTTAACCTGAAAGAAAATGCCGCAGCTCAGTCTTATAACACCGTTAAAGTCAACAAATCCCAACCCAACACCGTTACAGACCGCTTTTTTGTTGACCTTCCGCATTGGAACCAACAGGTAGTACGGTTTGAAATATTTGACAAACTGGGCAAGCAATGGTATACCAAAACCACCTTTATTCAGAAAGGCTCATACACCATTGAATTACCTGAAGCCATTCCACCGGGAGAATATGTTTTGCACGCACGCAATGACGCTGGCAAAAGGCTGGTAGGAAAATTTGTAAGGAGCTGATGTTTTTGTATTTAGTGACGGGGTGACTGGCATTCACCCCGTCACTAAATACAAAAACATCAGCTCCTCATCCCCAAAACTCAGCTTACCTTAGCGGCCAGACATGAATCGCGAACAAGAACTGGCCCATTTTCAGAGGCTTAAAACGTTGCTGCTTCAGGAAAAGGAAGCTGATTACCGCAATTTTCTCGAACTGGTTAGAGAAAACCCGCTCACCAAGCGCGTGGAAGAAGGTTATACCTGGTTTCCGCTAAACGTGCTCAATACAGGCTTTTCACTCGGCGAAAAAGCCTTTATTGTGGTGGAACGAACCAGCAGAATCAACGAGCCGCATCAATTGCGGGCCGGTCAACCCGTGAGTCTGTTCACCCTGGCGCCCGACGCAGAACAACCTGAAAAACAAGGGGTGATCAACTACGTGGAACGGAACCGGATGAAAATCATCCTCAATGCCAAAGACGTTCCAGACTGGATCCAGGCCGGACAAATTGGGGTTGATATGCTGTTTGATGATCGGAGTTATTTTGAAATGGAAAAGGCCCTGGATAAAGTGATGAACGCCAAAGGAGATCGCCTGGC
>DATGWL010000152.1:0-18413 GCA_035299505.1 Saprospiraceae bacterium
CGGGCCTGGAGCAGAATAGCATCTGAGCTGAGTTGTTCGAGGGCTGCGAGGGCTTCTTCGGTTTTCCCTAAAGAGATAAGTTCCTGGATGAGTGCTTTTTGATCAGGCATAAAAGAAAGAGGGCGGTATATACCGTCAAAGGTAGGACAGAGGCTGGTTTTTTCAAAAAAAGCGGACAAAAGGGAATTTTTCCGGCTTGTTTGGAATTTTAGGAATGGCGGGTGTACCTTTGCGTCCCCGTCGGAACGGTGATGAATGCGGGCCATAGCTCAGTTGGTTAGAGCGCCACGTTGACATCGTGGAGGTCACAGGTTCGAATCCCGTTGGTCCGACGAAGATAGCTACGGGATGTAGCTCAGCCCGGTAGAGTACACGTCTGGGGGGCGTGTGGTCGCAGGTTCGAATCCTGTCATCCCGACTAAATTTATAGCGCCATTTTCTGAGGTTCAGAAAGTGGCGCTTTTTGTTGGTTGATTACTTCCATCCACCTCCGTTCCCTGTTGGCGGATTCAAGTTTCAAACGCAACAGATATGTTCAAGAAACCCCCTCGCCCCGACTCACCAGCTTGCCTTCTTTTTGTCCGAGGTCGCGGCCCCACTTGGCAATAGCCTCTACCACAGGTATCAAGGTGCAGCCGAATTCTGTCAATTCATACTCCACCCGGGGAGGCACCTCGGCGTATACCGAGCGTTTTACTATCCCGTCTTCTTCCAGGGATTTCAACTGCAGGCTCAGCATTTTCTCCGTGATGTCCGGAATCTGTTTTTTCAGTTCCGAGAACCGTTTTTTGCCGTTCCGCAGGTACCAAAGCACGATGGTTTTCCATTTGCCTCCTATGTAGTGCATGGTCAGATCCAGGGCGCAATGGAAGAGCTCTCCTCTGATCAGGATCGATTTTTCTTCGCCGTTGATAATCATTTCAAAAAATATTTTCGGCTAAAACTATTGATAATCAATGTGTTTGTCAACATTGACACCAGCTATCCTTTTTGACAGCCTATTGCTTTTTGATGGTGGGTAACCATACTTTTGCATTGGCTATAAAAAATATAGTAGCCCACAAAATTACAGTTAATTGCATTAAAACAGTAAAAAAATGAAAATCGGAATTCTTGGCACAGGTTCAGTAGGTCAGGCCCTTGCAGGTCGCCTGGCAGGTTTGGGACATGAAGTAGTTATCGGCACACGTGATGTGGCTGCCTCGCTTGCCCGTACGGAGCCCGATGGATGGGGCAATCCTGCTATTGGCGGCTGGGTTAAAAACAATCCCGCTGTGCGGCTGGTCACTTTTGCAGAGGCAGCTGCTTTTTCAGATGGCATTATTATTCATGCCATGAACGGCTATGCGGCCATCGACAGCCTGAAAATGGCCGGGGAGGCCAACCTAAATGGTAAAATCCTGATAGACATCACCAATCCGCTCGATTTCTCCAAAGGTTTTCCTCCGAGCCTGTTTGTGAGTAATACCGATTCGCTGGGCGAGCAAATACAGGCAGCATTCCCTGCTTTGAAGGTGGTGAAATCGCTGAACACCATGAGCAACCCGGTGATGATCAATCCCAAGGCTATTGCAGGCGATCACAGTGTTTTCATGAGCGGTAACGATGCCGACGCGAAAGCAGCCGTGGCAGGGCTGCTGAAAAGTTTTGGATGGGAAGACCGCAACATCATTGACCTGGGCGACATCTCCACGGCACGCGGCACCGAGCAGATTTTGCCCATTTGGGTGCGGCTGTACGGTAAATTGCAAACGCCGATGTTTAACTTTAATGTGAACGTAGCAGGGTAAGTGAGGGGGCTTTTGGGTTACAAGATGATTGATGTGTTGCCAGTTACCTTCCACAGCGATTTTGGAATTATCCGATAATTTTGAAAAAACGCCCCACCAGCCCCTCATAATCCTCCATCGTATCAATATCCACCACTCCTCCGGGAAAGTCCACCGTGGCCACATCGTCCGGATGAGCCAGGAGGATTTGTTTGGCGCCGGCTTCTTTGGTAAGGCCAAGCAATGAGTCAAAGTATTTCCGCGTGAGCAACACGGGCGTGCCGGTTGTGCCCGCGTAGGAAGACGCCACTATGTTTTTGCCGCTTTCCAGCTGTGTCTGACAGAGCGCCTGAAATAAAGCCGAGCTTACATACGGTTGATCGCACACCGAAAGGATCACCTGCGTTACCTCCGGATAATCCTTCACGATTTTCCGCACGCCGGCCGCGATTCCTGTGCCTTTGCCCTGTTCCCATTGCGTATTGAAAACGATTACTACCGAATCTGAATCAATAGACCCGGCAATCTCCTGCGCCCGGGCCCCGGTTACCACCATCACGGGCGATACTCCTGCCTGAAGAGCCTCGTCGATGGTATGCTGCAGCAGGGTTTTATCCCCGAAACGCAATAGTTGCTTTGGCTGGCCTAAGCGGGCTGATTGGCCTGCTGCGAGGATGATGAGGGCGGTATTGGTCATGATTTGCTGTGGTTTTTTACCGCAGAGGGTTTTACTGACGGGGTGACGGGCAGTCACCCCGTCAGTAATGCCTATCCTCACCCGCGCTCATGTATCTCCACTGTCCGGTCTCTCAACGACATACCCGCCCTGCCTGAAAACACGGCTTTGATCTCGGCAATGATGGACAAGGCAATTTCCTCGGAGGTTTCCGCGCCAATATCGAGGCCAATGGGGCCGTAGAGCTGTGTTTTGCCGGAGGTGTCAATGCCGCGTTCCTGCAGCTCTTCCAGCATTTTGGTCAATTTTTTTCTGGGTCCCAATATGCCTATGTACGGGCAATCGGTTTGTATCCACCAGGCCAAAGCCGCCAGATCGTGGGGGTAATTGTGGGTCATCAGCAACACAGCGCTGCGTTCGTCGAGGGTGATGCCCTCCAGTGGCTCGCCGGGTTTGGTTACCAGTACCTGATGTGCCTTTGGGAACCGCGCCTGAGTAGCGTATCCGGGCCGGCCATCGGCTATCACCATCAGCCAGCCCAGGAGTGCGGCCATTTCCAGGAGGGGCTGCACGTCGTTGCCGGCGCCTATCACAATCAATTGGATAACCGGAGGCACAAACTGATAAGATATGCTGTATTCTGCATAGGATTTGACCACCGATGCCTGTTGGCGGAAAACCTCCGGCACATCAGCTTTCAGGGTATTATCCGGTAGTTTTGCCAGATCATCGGCGTAAATCAGGTAACGGGTGCCTGGTTGCTCGGCTTTTTTTTCCGCTTGGAAAATGGTTGCCAAAACGGCATTTTTGCGCTCCCGCACCACCTTTTTCAGCAAATGGATGGGATTGTCGGGATCGTCTGCCCGAATGGGTTCGAACAGGATATACACAATCCCGTTGCAGCCCAGCTGAATACCCAGATTTTGGTCTTCCTCCGAAGTGGTATCGTAGATTTCCAGCCTGTTTTGCTGCCTGAATATGGCCAGTTGGGCTTTGCGAAGCGCATCGCCTTCCAGGCAGCCGCCGCTGATAGCGCCCGTGATGGCGCCGTCTTCGGTAACCAGCATCCTGGCGCCGGGCCGGCGGTACGACGACCCGATCACCTGCACCACCGTTACCAACGCTGTTTTTTTGTTTTGCAACACGGCTATATCGTACGCCTGCACGATATCGTTGAGTTCTTTCATGGCATCAAATGGCCGACATGTCAAAGGGTAGTTTCCGGATTCTTTTGCCCGTCAAATCGAAAATAGCATTGGTTAGCGCCGGTGCGAAAGGTGGCAATGCGGGTTCGCCTACGCCCCCGGCGTCTTCGTTGTTTTCCATGATGTGTACCTCAATTTCCGGCATGTCGGCTATGCGTGGCATCTGGTAGTTGTAAAAATTCTTTTGCACCGCCTTGCCATCCTCAAACTGGGTTTCGTGCATGGTGGCAGCGCCCAGGGCCATGAGGATGGAGCCTTCAATTTGCGCCTGAACGGTATCGGGGTTCACGTACCAGCCGCAGTCCATAACGGCCCAGACTTTATCAATCTTAATGCCGCCGTTGGGGTCTTTGGATACCTTTACCACCTGGCCCACGGTGCTGGAAAAACATTCTGTAATGGCCACACCATATCCTTTGGTTCTGTTTTTCCAACCGGAAACAGCCTCCAGCTTGTCGATGAGGCGTTGCATACGTTCGTCTTTCATCAGGTGTTGCCGTCTGAAAGCCAGCGGATCTTTTCCGGCTTTAAGGGCCAGCTCATCCATGAAACTTTCCAGGGCAAAACCATTGGTAGAAGCATACACCGAGCGCCACCACATAATGGGAATGGGGGTTGTAAAAGGCACATCAGCAAAACTCAGGTTTGGTATGCTGTCGAAATACGGCGCCAGAAATCCCTCTGTGACGCTGTCGTTAGGTACTTCCATACTGCCGCCATCAAAGTGACTAATGTTTTGTCCGGCGGTTTTAAGTTTAAATGCGCTGATTGATCCGTTGGCTACGGCGCCTTCGCAGCGGTAGGAAACGCCTGGACGGAAGGGGCCCTGGGTGATATCATCTTCCCGGGACCAAACCACTTGTACAGGGGCGTTTATTTCTTTGGAAATCAAAACGGCTTCGTGCGGATAATCCGTAAACGCCTTGCGTCCGAATCCGCCGCCCAGGAAGGTCATATTGACGATGACATTTTCTTTGGCCAAACCAAATTCACTGCTGATGTGGTTTTGGATCCAGTCGGGACCCTGAATTGGGCCCCAGATTTCTATTTTATCAGCCTGAAAATGCGCAATGCAGTTGAGTGGCTCCATGCAGGCATGCGCCTGATAGGGTGTTTCGTACACCACATCCAGTTTTTGGGCGGCTTGTTTCAGCATGGCATCCGGGTCGCCGGATTTGCGGAAGGAGAGACCATCTTTTTCGGCGAGGGCAGCTCGTTGGCGACGGTAAATTTCAGCGGTGTTCAGGTGTTCAAAACCGGCATCGTCCCATTCAATTTTCAGGGCTTTACGGCCCTGCATAGCTGCCCAGGTAGAATTGGCCACTACGGCAATGCCTTCACGAATGGTGTTAAAAACGGGCATTTTTACCTTGAAAACGTGCTTTACTCCGGGCACTTTGCGTGTTTCGGTATCGTCGAAGCTTTTTACTGTGCCGCGGAGTCGTGGACAGCGTTCCACCGAGGCATACAGCATGCCGGGGAGTTTTTTATCCAGTCCGAACACGGCAGCGCCATTGGTTTTCAGCGGAGTATCCAGTCTGCGCAGCGGTTTGCCGATCAGTTTATAGGCAGAGCGGGGCTTGAGTTTAACTTCCTTGGGCGCTTCGCGTTTGGAGGCATCCAGCACCAGTTCGCCGTAGTGGAATTTTCTGCCGCTGGGTCGGTGAAAAACATGTCCGGCTTCGGCATAGCATTCAGATACCGGCACGCCCCATTTTTGGCCGGCGGCTTCGATCAGCATATCGCGGGCAGAGGCGCCCAGTTTGAGCAGGTCTTTGTATTTGGTGCGCACGGTGGAGCTGCCACCGGTTACCTGACTGCCATATTTTTTCTGATTGCCTCTGGCAAACAGCACTTCTATTTCATTCAGGTTGACCTCCAGTTCTTCGGCTATGATTTGCGGAATGGCCTGGAAAGCGCCTTGTCCCATTTCGGCCCGGTGACTGAACAGGGTAACCTTACCGGAGGTATCAATCCGGATCCAGGCATTGAGTTCAACCGAGGTGCTTTCCTCCACATTGTCCAACACCTTAACGAGTCCGGCGCCGGCGGGGAAATAATAGCCCAGGCAGAGAGCGGTGCCGGTTAATCCGGTTGCCTTGAGGAAATTGCGTCTGGAGAGTCTGTTGTTATCCATGTGGAGAGTGGTTTGAGTCATTTAGGGGTCATTTGGAGGTCATTTATGGGGTCATTTAGGAGTCATTTAGGAGTCATTTGGGGGTCATTTGGGGGTCATTTTCGCCCTGCGAGGGTCTTACGACCCCGCAGTGTTTTCGCCCTGCGAGGGTCTTACGACCCCGCAGTGATTTTGGTGTCATTGTTGTCATTTAATCAACGTGGGTTGTCATCCCTAGTACTCAGAACCTACACAAGCCAGGTTATTCGAGTACATTGGGCCAAGCTATTTCGGAAACCGGGTTTTTGTAGGTCTTTCGCTGCGTTCTGATGACAATCCACATTGTGTAAATGCCCTAAAAATGACGCTAAAATCACTGCGGGGTCGTAAGACCCTCGCAGGGCGAACCCTTCAAACCCTTCAAACCCGTATTCGGCGGCTAAACCCGCCGGTACAGCAAATCCATCACTTCCCTGGCGCATACCCGCCGTATTTGATCCAGGTAGTCCAGGCTTTGGCGAAGGCTTCGTGGCTGAGGGGCGGTGTGGTTCTGCCTTCGCCCGGGTTCCAGGCGGCCAGCACGAGGGCATCGGTGGCATGGGCTATGAGTTGTTCTTTGGATTTGTTTCCGTTTTGTTTCGGATCCATCAGTTGTTTGGCTAGTTCGTGGGCTGTTTTACCCTGAAAAACCATTTTCATGTCGGCCGGTGGCAGGTGCCAGTTGGGCGCCCCGGGCGGCATATTGAGGCCGGGCGAATTGGTTTGCAGGTGGCAATTGCTGCATTTCATGGCATTGAGTCCTTTGCCGTCTTTGCCTCTTTGAGGTTTCATGGCATGGAGCCGGCTTTCATCGCCCTGCAGGGGTACATCGCCAGCGGGGTGACAGTTCACGCAGCGCGGACTCATCAATACCTTGTATGCCTCCAGGAATGCTTTTACGGATTTGACGCTGTCTTTTTTGATAATTTCCGATGTATCGGCATCCGGAAGTGACCCCATATCCACAGATGTAGAAGCCAGTCCGGTAATGACAGACAGGATAATGACCACTACAGACAGCAGGTTCAATTGGCGACTGATTGTAAGACGCATAAGCTTTATTTTAAGACGCAAAGGTGTGAGCACGAAGGCGCGAAGACACGAGGGCACAAAAACACAAAGACTCGAAGGCACAAAGGCGCGAAGGCAATTACTCTTCAAACCCATCAAACTCTTCAAACCCCTACTTCCTCATTTCCGCGGCTCTTTTGATTCCTTTCCGGATGCGGAGGTAGGTGCCACATCGGCAGATATTGCCCGACATGGCATCGTCTATATCCTGATCTGTTGGGTTGGGGTTGTCTCTGAGCAATATGGCGGCCGACATGATTTGTCCGGAATGGCAGTAGCCGCACTGGGGTACGTCTATTTCCTGCCAGGCCAGTTGGAGTGGGTGATCGTTGTTTTCAGAAAGTCCTTCAATGGTTACTACCTGCTGACCTTCTGCGCTGCGCAGGGGCGTGATGCATGCACGTACGGCTTCGCCGTTGAGGTGTACCACGCAGGCGCCGCATTGAGCCACGCCACAGCCGTATTTGGTACCGGTGAGGCCAGCAAGATCCCGGATAGCCCACAGCAGGGGCATATTGGGGTCGGCATCCAGTTGGTAAACCTTTTGATTGATGGTAACGGAAATCATGGGCAAAGGATTGAAGGTTCGGGGTATTGGGGGTTACAAAAGTAAGTTATTCAAGTGGATAGCAAAGGCTTATTGTGCTTTTTGTAAATTAGAAGTTCAACTTCTAATTTACAAAAAGTACTTTCACAACCCCGTTGCCCGCTCCATCTGCTCGGTGTACCGATTGCCAATAATTCGGATTTGTGCCGAAGCAGTTTCCATTTCCTCCAGTTCTTTTGCTGTAAGGGTGATGGCCGCTGCCCGCAGGTTTTCGGTTAGCCGGTGCTGCTTGGTGGTGCCGGGAATGGGTACGATCCAGGGTTTCTGCGCGAGCACCCATGCGAGCGCGATCTGCGCGGGAGTAGCATTTTTACCAGCGGCAACCTGATGAAGTAAATCCAGCAGTGCTTTGTTGGCAACTCGGGCTTCTTCCGTATATCGGGGCAGAATATTCCGGATATCACCTTCCGCAAACTTCGTGGTTTCATCAATTTTACCGGCCAAAAAACCTTTTCCAAGCGGACTGAAAGCCACCAAACCTATACCGAGTTCTTCAAGTGTTGGTATGATTTCCTGCTCGTGTTGCCGGGTCCAAAGGGAATATTCGCTTTGTAAGGCCGAAACAGGTTGTACAGCATGGGCTCGGCGGATGGTTTGAACGCCAGCTTCCGACAACCCAAAATAACGCACTTTCCCCTCCTGAATGAGTTCTTTCACGGCGCCTGCCACCTCTTCAATGGGAACATTGGGATCTACCCGGTGCTGGTAGAATAGATCCAAGGCCTCTACCCGCAGTCGCCGAAGCGAAGCTTCTGCTACTCTTCTGATATTGGCAGGGCTGCTATCAAGTCCCACTTGTTTGCCATCCTGAAATTTAAACCCGAATTTGGTGGCAATGGTAACCTGACCTTTGAACGGTTCCAATGCTGCACCTACCAATTCTTCGTTGGTGTATGGGCCGTAAACTTCTGCCGTATCGAAAAAATTTACCCCTTGCTCAACAGCCGCATGAATTACGGCAGTCATCTCTTTTGGATCGCCGGCAGGACCAAGCCCCCAGCTCATGCCCATGCAACCAAGCCCAAGGGCGTTCACTTCCAGGCCATTTTGGCCAAGTTTTCTTTTTTTCATGATGAAATTAAGTTTGTGCAAGAGGCGGTTTATGTCAAGCCTTTCTGAACTTTAACGGGCTGGCGCCTACATGTTTTTTGAAAAAGTTGTTGAAATGTGTGAGCTCTGCAAAGCCCAATGCGTATGCAATTTCAGAGACATTCCACTGACTGTGTTTCAGCAGGATTTTTGCCTCCTGCAGCACTCTTTCAGCAATGATCTGTGAGGTTGTTTTGTTGGTAGTTTCCCGGATGGCCCGGTTCAGATGGTTGACGTGGATGTTTAACTGACGGGCAAAATCTGAGGCTGTGCGAAGATTGATCTGAGGATGGTTTTCTTCAATGGGAAATTGTCTTTCCAACAGCTCCATAAACATCGTGGAAATACGCTGCGAGGCATTGATGTGCTGCTTGTCAAATCTGGTGGAGGCTTGCATTTTCATAGCAAAATGCAGGAGTTCAAAGACCATATTTCTCAATACATCGTATTTGTGGATATACTCTGAGCCAATTTCCTCAAACATTTTTTCGAAGATGGTCCTGACCTGAGCCACCTGTTCATCGGTGAGTTCAAACAGGTGCTCGCCGCCTGGTTGAAATACCGAATACTGATTCAGATTGCCGAATTGATGGAAGAAATGCTGGTTGAAAATGCAAAAATATCCGCTTTCAATTTTGCTGAGATCTTCCCATTTATAGGGAATAAAAGGATTGGAAAACACCAGGGCTTGTTTCTGCACTTCTATCACCTTGTCTGCATATTGCACTTTGTTGGGGCCCACGACCAGTGTTATTTTAAAAAAATCGCGTCGCTTGTAGGGTACCTGACTGGATTGACCCGGGGCAACAGGCAATACTTTGAACACATTGAAATGCCCGATCTCATGACGGAGATTCTCCGGAATCCAACTGACTTTCCGTTGATAGAATTCTTCTATGGTTTCTATGCTTTGCATGTTTATTCAATAACGGTTCCCAAATATTGTTACCTTAGAAATCTTGTCGGTGAGTTCTTTCCATTCACTCGCAGTGCAATTTGCCTCCAAAGACCAAAGATTTTCCTGCAGGTGAGCCTGTTTGGTCGTGCCTGGTATGGGCACAATCCAGGGTTTTTGATCCAACAGCCAGGCCAACGATACCTGGGCTGCGGTTAAGCCGCGCTGATTCCCAAAATCCTGAAGAATCTCAATCAGTGGCCAGTTCGCTTTTACGGCATCCGGCTGATATCGGGGCAATCTGGGCCGGTTATCGTTATCCGGATTGTACTTCGTGTGTTCGTTGATATACCCGGTTAAATAGGCTCTGCTCAGAGGGCTATAAGGTACAAAACCAATGCCCAGCGCTTCACAGGTTTGCAGTATTTCCTGTTCCGGATCCCTGGTCATCAGAGAATATTCTGTTTGCAGGGCGGTAACCTGCTGTACAGCATGTGCTTTGCGGATATTGGTGGCATCAGCTTCGCTGAGTCCGAAGTTTAGCACTTTGCCTTCTTTGATCAAATCCTTCACGGTACCTGCCACATCTTCTATAGGCACATTGGGGTCAACACGGTGTTGATACAGCAAATCTATATGATCTGTTTGCAATCGTTTCAGAGATTGTTCCACAACTTCTCTGATATGAGCGGGTTTGCTGTTAAGTCCAGCCAGTTTGCCATCCTGAATATTAAAACCGAATTTGCTGCACAGAATGATATTTTTCCGGAAGGGTTTAATGGCCTCTCCCACCAAAATTTCGTTGGCAAAAGGCCCGTAAGCTTCGGCCGTGTCAAAGAAGTTAACGCCCATGTCATAGGCTTTGCGAATCAGGTTGATCATGGGCTTTGTATCCGGAATAAAGGTCCGGTTCCAGCTCATGCCCATACATCCAAGCCCAAGTGCAGACACTTTTAGCTGGTGTTTTCCCGAGCCCAAAATGCGTTGTGGCAGTTTGGCAGGTTTGCCCGGTTTGGCGGAATGGCCGCTGAGTGACTCAAGGTTGGGCGTCATTCCTGCTGCGGAAGATGCCAGGAAGGTGGAACCCAGGGCCAGACCTGTTTTTAGAAAATTCCTGCGATGTAGATTTTCCATGATGTTTGACTGTTGGGTGATGGAAAAGAAGGACTGATAATAAGCGCAAAGGTCAGCCGGGTACACTATACCCACCCAATGAAAATCAAACAGGGAGTTACGAAAATCAAACAATGGCTATACGCATTAGGTTGGTTTTCGCAAACCAGGCCAAATGATTCTCGTCCATCCATTAAGTATAGCCCACGCAATAGTGCTGACACCAAACAAACGAGCCACTTGGATATTGGACATTGCCTTACCTCCAATACCCTTCCCGATCATCCGCAAAAACATCGGAAAAAATCGTTGCCTGAGGCAATTCCAGATAAGGATAGATCACTTTAGACAAATAAAGTCCCTGCGGGTGCGCGCCGGTGATGATGCGCGGGGTTTGTTTGTTGGCCAAATGGGCCTCAAAATCCGGTACGTTCATACGGCCCACGCCAATTTCGAGCAGGCGCCCCACGATAATCCGGATCATGCCGGCCAGAAAACGATTGGCGCTGATCTGAAACCGAAGCCTTTCTCCACTCTGATCCATCCACAAATGCGCCTCACTCACCCGGCAAATGGTGTGTTCATATTTGGCGGGCGATTTACACAGGGCATAATAATCGTCGTACCCGGGCAACAAAGCCACTGCGGTTCGCATGGCTGCTATGTCCAGATTCATGCCGGCATACATGGCGCTGCTGTTTTGCAAAAACGGGTCTTTGCGCAAATGGATGAAATAATCATACCTGCGTTGAACAGCATCGTAGCGTGCGCTGGCCCGATCGTGCACCGGAATGATGGCAAAAACCACAATGTCTGGCGGCAAGGTAAAATTGAGTTTCTGGAGCAACTCATCCGGATCGCTAGCCGGCATATCGGCCTGAAAAAAATACTGACTGGCATGTACGCCTGTGTCGGTGCGCCCGCAACCGAATATAGAAACGGGTATTTTTATAATGCGCAACAATGCCTGTTCTATAACCTCCTGAATGGTGATCAGATTGGCTTGCCGCTGCCAGCCATGATAGTTTTGTCCGTTGTAGGCGATATGGAAAAAGAAACGCTTGATGATTGTCCGGGTTGGAGAGCCAGGCAAAGGTAGGATGTTTGACCGCTCTCCGGGTTGATATTTTGCCTAATTTGCACCGTCAAGCATTTGCTTTATGTTCTATTTCACCACCGACCAAATTGTGCAGCAACGGGGCAGCATCGAACAGCGCTGGACTGTTTCGGAACTGCTGGAAGCTTTTGAACCCTTGCCGGGAGAACCGCTGGGAGAGCGCCATGCTGCCCTGCAAAAAGCCGTGGAAATGGCCCTGCAGGCGCCGGAAACGCTTTCAGACCGGGCGCGTTTGCACCTGGATTTCTGGATCAACCTGCAACCCCGCAACATACCCGAACGTACCTACGTGTACCAGGCCGGCGAACGCTGGGAACTGAGCATCAGTCCGCTGGGATTGATATACCGGGATGTGGCGCAGCAATACAATAGCCTGAACGGAGGCGTTACGGAGCAGTTGTTCAGCGATTTTTGGTTTTTCGGGCCGGATTGTCCCATCCCCGGTTTGGCCTTGCGTACGGAGTTGGTCAACATCATCCGGTCGGCGTTGGCAGATCCGGGTGGCGCGGCTGCCCAGGCGCATTTCCCTTTGTTTGAATATCCGCAAAAACCCATTGAAAACCTGTTTTGGGAAGAAGGCAACCATGTGCGGCATGACTGGTTTCGGGTTATTCCTTATGGACTTGAAATGGGGCATTCTACCTTTCGCGATGGTCCGTCGGGGCCGGGGTATTTGTCTTTTGAGCATTTTTTGCGGGTTCCGCCGCCTCGTTACGACTGGATTGCTCCGGAGATACGCTGGGCGGTGGAGGAATACCTCAACCAGAGCTCACCGTTTAGTCCGCCCAAGCCCGTGAAAGATATCAACCGTCCGCCCACGCCGCGGGAATTGCTCGATCGTTCGGAAGCGCTGTTGAAGCAAGATCCTGATTCCAGAGAAGGAGCTGAGATGCTGTTGTCCTTGTTGCCGTTTGAAGCGGAAACCGATTATTGGCGCAACTATGTGTTCAATCGTTGCGGACACCTGCGCACCAATCCTGTGGTGCAGCAATTTGTGTTGGAACAGCTGCAGGGGGATCAGGAAATACGCTTCAAAAAAGCCGTGGATGTGCTCATGGCCTGGTGCATGTTCAGCAATCAGTTGCCCAGGTACAGAGATTTGCTGCTGCGATTGAATTGGGATGATGCCAGCGCCAATGATCCGGCTTTTCGGGAAGCCATGGTAGAAGTGCGGCGGATGATAGGGGTTTAGGGCTTTACTATCTTATGGTGCTCGAGGCCCCATTGTGCAAAATCAGGGTGCCCGGAGGCTTGCCATTCCAGGTAGTTGTTGAGCAAAATCAGGTCTTCTTCCAGTACGCCGGTCCAGTAAGCTTGCAGGGTGGCAGAAGTGAGTTGCCGGATTTGTGTTTTGGCCTTTTCCGCGAGTGCTTTATCGTGTGCGGGGTCTCCGATATATCCATCGGGCAAATGATGCATCGAGAAGGATATTTCGTGGGTCCACCACTTCAGCAATACCTGTCGCGACTGGTCATCGGCAGGGTTGATTTCCAGGGCTTTAAACAGGTGCTGCTCGCTGTGATAGTAGATGCCGTACCAGCGAAAAGGTCGTTCATCGTTCTGCTCGGTTTCGCACCAATTGGCCAGGGTAGGCTTTAGCAACTCATGGTACAAAGGGTGAGGGCAAATACCCTGGCTATCATCCGGATAGGTTTCCAGGCTTGTGCACAAAAAATGGACAAACGATATTTTTTGGTCCGGAGTCCACAGCCTGCTTGTTTGAATAAAAGAACCCAGGTGTGTGAAAGCTTCCTGTCTTAAACCTTTTTCGAGGGTAAAACAAAAGCGGGCATAATCGTTCCATTCCGGTTTTTGCTGTGCAGCACTGCCAACGTTAATCAGCACAGATGGCTGGTCTTTTTTTATCATCAGTAGTATGATTGCCTGTCGCGATTCACCGTAAATTTCGGAAAATTTATCAGATTTTACTCCATACAAACAACACCTTAAAACTACCATGTTCAGAATCATCCTTTTAACCCTGTTTTATACCTGCTTTCAGTCGTTATCAGCGCAGGAATTCAGCACTACTTTTTTCGGTGAAACCCAGGGCGGTGATTATCTGCCGGAGTACATTGCCGGGCTGCCGGATGGCGGCGCCTATATTGTTGGGCAAACCAACAGGCTCAGTTCCGGGGGCTATCATGTACTCCTGATCCGCACCGACGCACAGGGCAACCGTCTTTGGGAACGCACGTATCATGCCGGCGCCGGCACCTGGGTGGCTGCCACTGCGGATGGCGGCTGTGTGCTGGGCGGATACTCACTGCGGCATCCATTTGGTACGGAGCAGGGTTTTGTGAGTAAAATAGATGCGCAGGGAGAGCAGGACTGGACGCAGTATTTCCCGCAGGGAAACCACTCCGAAATCCGGGAGGTAAAGCCTCTGGCCAACGGAGGGTATGCGGTTTGTGGCATTGTTTCACAGCCGGACTCTACGGGTCAAAATGTGTTTTGGGCCAGACTTTCGGAAGGTGGAGGGCTGGAGATGTATGAGGAGATTAAAAAAGAAGGCAGAGAATATAACCCAAGTATTATAGAAACCAAAGACCATCAACTCGTAATGTGTTGGGCAGGAGGGTATGATGCCGATATAATCCGTTGTATTAAGCAGGATGGAACGCTTCGTTGGGAACAAAATTTAAGTGCATTAGGGTACGAAGCATCTAGCCCAGGAGTAATTCAGGACGCCTTAGGCGATTTGTGGGTAACAGGCTTAGACAATTATTCAAACAACTATAGCTCAACCATCCTTCGTTTATCTGTACAAAATGGAAGCGTAAAACAAGAAATTCCTCCTTTAGTAGTATATACAGGACTTCGGCCGGTAGCTGGAAGAACAGAGCCGGACAGTACCATTGTTTTGTGTGGAAGATATACAAATTCTCTGGTTTGCAAGAGGTATGATATTCAGGGAGTTGAGTTGGGACTGGATTCTTTCGGGCTTTGGAATTTTGGCTATCCAAATGGTATTGATTTAAGTATACCCAACAAAATATTGTTATTGCGGCAGGAATCCCTTTTTAGCTATCCGGGCAACATCTCTGTGCTTCCCATGACGTTCAACTCATCAACTATTGCATTAGAGCCTTCCTGGGAACTAACCGTAGACAATCCGCTCAATCATGAACTGTTTGAAGCTAAAGCGAATGCGAGCGATGGTGGCACTTTTGTGCTGTTTCGTGGTAAGTCTCAATCCGATGACAGTTATTCCTCTGGTTATTATATTATGAAATATAAGCCAGACGGGTCAATCAAGGAGCCTGTTAATTTGGGCGATGAATCGGGCTCTATTATTAGTCTTTCTGGCCAACTCCAGACAACCAAAGATGGAGGGGTGATCGTGTTGTCAAGAAAAAATCAAATGTGGAAACTTGATCAAAATTTGCAGATAGAATGGACTAAACAAACCGCAAGGGGCACGCTGTATGCTGGTGCTGAAAATGATTTTTTTGTAGTGGAAAACAGTTCACAACCTGGCCCTTTTGATCCCATCCTGGTACATCATTTCCATCCCGACGGGCAGTTGGACAAAACGCTGAAGGTTTACAGTAAAAGTCAACCATATTATGTTGCTGGTGGCGTAAGTCAACTAAACAACGGCCCGGTACTGTTTGGGGTGAAATACGATGATGCAGGCACTCCGCGAAACTGGATTATTTACATTGACCGTGAAGGCAATCTGTCCAGTGAGCAATTGTTACCAGAACTGTATAGCCCGCTGTCATTAAATTCCAGAAACAAGTTTATCCAAACCTCCGATGGTGGTGTATTGGCAGCCTCTCCAAGTGGCGACCGTATTTACATGCTCAAAGTAAAAGACGGCAAAGTAGTCTGGGATGCCAGCTTTGTTAACGGCACTCCGGATGAATCCACCATGCAACTGCTCGATATAGAAGAAGTGCCCTGCAAGGGTTATGTGTTGTCGGTGCTGACGAATGCCTACCAAAGCAATGCACCTAAGATCATTCCCGAATCCACCCAAACCATTCTCCTGTATCACCTTGACGAACACGGCCATGGACAAAAAACCTTCAGTTACCGCCCTCTGCCTGAACCTTCCAGCCCAAATACCGACTTTATTCCCGGTTATACCTATCGTCGCTGGGGGGATCGCTTGAACGGACAAACCTATGATTTACTGCTGGAAACGGTGCATTTCCCGGATTCTCTGGCCATGCAACAGCCTGCCGGCGCGCTTTCCATTATGCCCAATCCATCGCCTGTTGAAACATGCCTGGAATACCATTCAGACGATTATGGCTTAATGGAAATTCAGGTGTTCAACGCTGCCGGGGTGCTTATGGATCATTTTTACAGTAGAAAAACGGAAGCCATTTGGCGTCAGCATTACCGCCTCCAGGCGCCCAAGGGCACCTATTTTATCCGTACCCGTTTGAACGATCAGGATTGGGTTTCCCGGCGTTGGGTGAAAATGCATTGATTTTTTACTTTAGTTTTTTACCGCAGAGGCGCAGAGGCGCGGAGATAGCCCTCTCTGCGCCTCTGCGGTAAAATCTCCCCTCTCTGCATCTCCGCGTCTCTGCGGTAAAAACTCCCCTCTCTGCGTCTCCGCGTCTCTGCGGTAAAAACTCCCCTTTCTACATCTCCGCGTCTCTGCGGTAAAAACTCCCCTCTCTACATCTCCGCGTCTCTGCGGTAAAAATCCCCCTCTCTACATCTCCGCGCCTCTGCGGTAAAAATTCCCCTCTCTGCGTCTCTGCGCCTCTGCGGTAAAAATCCCCCTCTCTACATCTCCGCGTCTCTGCGGTAAAAATTCCCATTCTCTGAAAAAACCATCGTAAAATTGCCCTCTCTGCGTCTCCGCGTCTCCGCGGTAAAAACATCTTACTAACTCTCCTATGTCGCAATCTGCCGCACCCCAAACCATCAAACTATCCACTGCCACCTATATCGTTGCCGGGAGCATGATCGGCTCCGGTATTTTCATCGTAAGCGCCGATATGGGTCGGGTGCTGGGCAGTCCATTTTTGTTGTTGCTGGCCTGGGCCATTACCGGGGTGATGACCCTGATTGCGGCTTTGTCGTACGGCGAACTGGCGGGTATGTTCCCCAAGAGTGGCGGCCAGTACCAATACCTCAAGGAGATGTATGGCGAGATGGTAGCGTTTTTGTTTGGCTGGGCCATGTTTGCGGTAATTCAGAGCGGCACCATTGCGGCAGTGGCGGTGGCTTTCGCCAAGTTTACGGGTGTGTTGATCCCGGCAGTTGGCCCGGATAATATCCTGGCCGATTTTGGGTTTGTCAAAATATCGGCAGCGCAGTTGCTGGCCATTGTGTCGTTGCTGATCCTTACCTGGCTCAACACGCGCGGCCTGCGCACGGGCGCGTTTGTGCAGGATACCCTTACGGTAGCCAAGGCATTGTCGTTGGGCTTGCTCATCATACTGGGCTTGCTTATTTACCGCAATCCGGAGGTGGTTTCAGCCAATTTCGACAACTTTTTTGCCCAAACCAACGGCGGACCCATCGGCTGGCTGGCCATTGGCTCAGCCCTGGGCGTGGCCATGGTGGGCTCCTTGTTCAGCTCCGATGCCTGGAATAATGTGACGTTTATTGCCGGTGAAATTGAAAATCCCAAACGCAATGTGCCGCTGGCTTTGGCGATGGGTGTAATAGGCGTAACCGCTTTATATCTGCTGGCTAACCTGGCCTACCTCTCCATCCTGCCTTTCTGGGGCGATGCCGCCGGCGCCGATGTCATGGCCCGTGGTATGCAGCACGCCACCCAAGAACGCGTGGGCACTGCTGCCCTTACCGCTATGTTGGGCGCCACGGGTGGCATACTGATGGCAGTAATTATCATGATTTCTACTTTTGGCTGCAACAATGGCCTGGTGCTTTCCGGCTCGCGCTTGTATCAATCCATGGCCATGGACGGGCTGTTTTTCAATAAAATGAAAGAACTGAACGCCAACGGAGTGCCCGGTTTTGCACTTTGGATACAATTTTTCTGGTGCGCCGTGCTTTGTCTCTCCGGCAAATACGGCGACCTGCTGGATTACGTGATGTTTGCCGTGATGCTCTTTTACATCCTGACCGTAGCCGGCATTTTTATTCTGCGCCAAAAACGGCCAGAGATAGAGCGGCCCTACAAGGCTTTTGGTTATCCGGTGCTGCCTGCTTTATACATTGTGCTGGCGGCTCTGTTTACAGTGAATCTGTTGTTTACCAAGCCACAGTTCACCGTTCCCGGGCTCATCATTGTGGGTCTGGGCTTCCCGCTCTATTGGTGGGCTAAAAGACACAAAGCTTAGGGATAAGGCGCGAAGGCACAAAGGCGCGAAGGTGAAAAAGTTGAAAAAAAGGTGTTAAAAGGTATTGCTTTGTGTGTTTTTTCCCATACCTTTATAAAAAGCTTAGTGCCTTAGTGCCTTAGTGCCTTAGTGCCTTAGTGCCTTAGTGCCTTAGTGCCTTAGTGCCTTAGTGCCTTAGTGCCTTAGTGCTGAGCTTTGTGTCTTGTCATCCATAAAACACGCTTCCAAATGCTAGTGAAAACCTTTGCCGGCTCCGTCCATGGAGTCGATGCACAACTCATTACTGTAGAAACCCACACCGGCGGCGCGCTGGGAAACACCGACAAACTGGGCATTCATATCGTTGGTCTGCCCGACAGCGCCGTACGCGAATCCCTGCCACGCATAGAGGCGGCCGTCAAAAACGCCGGGTTTCGTCAGCCACGACTCAAAACCATC
>DATGWL010000153.1:0-5309 GCA_035299505.1 Saprospiraceae bacterium
GAGTTGTCATCCCCGGTAGGGGGACCTACACAAGCCCGGCTGCGGGCAATCCTCTTTGCCAAGGGATAATCTCGTAACCGGGCTTGTGTAGGTTCCGAGTACTCGGAATGACAACTCACATTATTTTAGTTACCCACGCACCGTAAGCCGTCCACCGTAAGCCGTCCACCGTCCACCGTAAAAAACACATGAGTCATCCCGGAAAGGCCCGGAATGACTCATGGTTATGCATTAAATCGTTTCGATTAGATTAATCGTAACGACGGTTTTGCTTTTTGCGACGGCCTTTGAAGAAGTGACCATCTTTGTCGCCGTTGCCGGTTACGGCACCTTTACGGATCATAGCGCAACGGAAACCAACCGTACGGCTGGATTTGTCTTCTTCGAGGAAGCGACGTGCGCCTGGAGAGAGCCAGAAAGCACGGTCGGCCCATGAACCACCTTTGATCACGCGAGCTTTGTCGGAGATCAGGGTGCTTACACCATAGCGGTATTCTACGTTAGACTCCTTGTCACCGTCGAGGTAGTTGAATACTTCCGGACGTTTGTAGTTGTCGCGCAGTGCTGTAGTGGTTGTGTCGGCCATTTCGAAGATCAGACGGCCCAGGCTGTCTTTCTGAATCGGAGCACCGGTTTCAGGGTCGAGCTTTTTGGTCATGAACACGTTACCACGGAATGGGTTCAACTCGTGGCTCTCAGTATCTTCCAGGTCAGAAGCGGTGAGCGGACGATACAAGTCTGCAGTCCATTCGTTTACGTTACCGGCCATGTTGTACAGACCGTAGTCGTTCGGGTAGCCGGAGAGTACTTCAGCAGGGAAGAACGCCTTATCGTTGAGGGCGCCAGCCATACCACCATAGTCACCACCGCCACGCTTGAAGTTGGCAAGCATTTTACCCTGGTTTTTGTTGCGCTTTTGGTAACGCACGGTGTTGCCATCCCATGGGTAAATACGACGGTCGGTAATCAACTCGTCTTTGGTAGTAGCCTGGTTGCCGAGAAGGCCAAGAGCTGCAAATTCCCATTCAGCCTCTGTTGGGAGGCGGTAAGCAGGAAGCAGGATACCATCTTCCAGACGAACCTGACGTTCGCCACCGGTACGCTTGTCTTCCAGCAATTTGCGTGGAGAAGGCTGGTACTGACCAACCAGGTAAGCGTCGGTGTTGAAGTTGTTGTCGTCTTTTTGGTCAGGAGACAGTTCGATGATGCCACGTTTTACGAGGATCATCTCGTTCACGCGGTCTGTACGCCAGGCGCAGAAGTCGTTGGCTTGCAACCAGCTGATACCCACTGCAGGGTATTGGTAGTAGTCAGGAGCGCGGAAGTAGTTTTCCACCATTGGCTCGTTGTAAGCCAATTCGTCGCGCCAAACAAGGGTGTCCGGCAGAGCGCGTTTCCAAACTTCGGGGTAGGTTTCGCCAAATACCCGCTTGACCCAATACAAGTATTCCTGGTAGTCAATGTTGCGAACCTCGGTTTCGTCGATGTAAAACGAACCTACCGTAACGCGGCGCTCGATGTTGTTCCATTCGTACGTAACATCTTGCTGAACTTTACCCATTACGTAAGTACCGCCTTCAACCAGAACCAAGTTTGGACCAGTAGCCTGACCTTCGTAATCGGTTTTTTCGAATCCGCCCCATTTCTGGTCATTGTACTTCCAGCCTGTGGTGGAGGAGCTCTCAGACTTGCGTCCGCAGCTGGCCAGAACGAACACCAGGAGGGCGAGATTCAACCCGTGCAATAGTGTTTTCTTCATTGTATTAGATATACAGGTTTTGAAAAAAATGAGTGGCAAATGTAGAAAAAGTAAATTTCTTGATGGTTGTCTAATGTTGAATTTTAACGAATCCGGGCTTAAAGTAAGCCTTAGCACGAAGGCCAACCCGTCGCAAATCATTGTTATTCAACACTTTAAGCAAAACAATCAAAAAACGCCCTGAAACGCTTTATTGGAACATTCGGGTACAATCGTTGATGTCCAGGCGTTTTTTGTGCGGAAAAAGTACGCCCATGGTTACCTCAAATGTGCCTCCGGCATTGTTGGCCAGGTTAGAAACAGTGGCATCATAACTGATACCAATCTTGAACGGACCCTCCCTGAAACCAGCCAGCAGTATAACGGCATCAGCGTTACCAAAAGTATGCCTAAACCAGCTTCCGGCAAAAATAGGTCCCAGACTTGCGTACGCTCCCACGTTTAATTGTTTGTAAGGCCCCTGCGCAACAAACAAGAAATTTGGAGACACAAACGAGGGTTCTTTTCCTTTATTGCCCTTTTTAACAACCCATTCTGTTCCGCCGTGAAAAGTATACCGGATGGGCAAGCCCGGAACCAGATTGTTTTTGATCCGAAGTATGCTCTGGTTGGGCGTATTGAGGTGTTTTAAGCCCACTCCGAGGTAAAATTTTTCACTCAAAATCAACAAACCACTGGAAATATCCAGGCTCGTACGACCCGTATTGTCTGGCCGTATTTCTTCAGAATTGAAGGTAATTCCGTTCACATCGTCAATCTGATCCGGGAAAATCAGCTTGTCCCAGTTCAAACTCACGGAATGAACGCCCATTTCCAGGCCAAGCTTCAGGGCAATGAAATCGTTCACTTTCAAACGATAAGCATACGCCGCCGAAAAACGGTTGGTTTTGAAAATACCATCGCCGGCATTATCGCCCTCCAGATGAAAGCCAATGCCGCTGTTCAACCGGTTAAAACTCTGCTCATAATAGGCGGCATAAGTCCGGTAAGCGCTGTTAAAACCCGTCCACTGGTTACGATAGGCAATGCCCGCCCTGGGCGCTGCCGCCGTACCGGCAAAACCCGGATTCAACTGCAAAGGCATGGCATAAAATTGCGAAAAAATAGGATCCTGAGCCCCTGCCATGACTGCCAGGAACATCCCGAAAATGAGCGTAAGTAGTTTTTTCATGCGGATAATTTTTGACGGTGGTCCCGAGTACTCGGGATGGACGGTAGACGGTAGACGGTAGACGGTGGACGATGGACGGTAGACGGTGGACGATGGACGGTGGACGGTGGACGACCACTAAAGTATTTGGTTTTTATGCCAGTAGCAACGCATATCGTTCATCGTTCATCGTTCATCGTTCATCGTTCATCGTTCATCATTCATTTCAGTTTTTTTAGAACAACGAAACATACCCGAGGTGAAATTTCGTTGCCCTAAGATCGGGGGTTTGTCCGCTGTCTCTGCGACCAACCGCTGCCGATATACCGAAAATACCGGCCCGGGTTTCCACATTCAAGCCTGCGCCAATCCCCAGGGGCCGAAGATATAACCTGTTTTGCCCACTATGGTTCTCCAAATACCCATAATCGGCAAAAGCGGACAAAAATGAGTTTTGCCCGATCAACAAACGGTATTCTGCCGTAGCCACCACAAAGCGGGTCATGAACAGACTTTCTTCATCGAAACCACGCAGCAGTTTATTGCCTCCAAGCCGGAAATTTTCGTTATTATAGATGGTTTTTGCCGAAAAAATGCCTCCGCTGCGCAAGGCCAGCTTAATGGTGCTGCGCTGAAACACGGGCACATACCACTCGCTCCGCCATTCCAGCCGATACCTGGCCGCCCGCCCCTCCAGGGAGTCGTATAAACTGCCAAATGAAAACGCCGGATCCGACAAATCGCGCAGACTCTCAATCTGACTGTTGCGCCGGATGGTATTGAACCCGGCTACTGCCCTGGCCCACAGCAGCCAGCCACTCCGCGGATTGTAGCGGTAATCCAGCCGGGAAAACTGGGCCTCCAAACCAAAGCCGTTTTGCCGGTAATCCAGGTTTTCCGGCAATTGGCGACTCAATTTTACCTGCTGTGTATCTACCACCTGCAGGGAGGAATTTTTGTTTTCCCAAAAAAACTTGACCGTGTTGGCGCCTGCAAACCAGTACGTTACCCCCAAATCGCCCTGCGCATCCGTCCAGGTGCTGTCTCTTCGAAAAATGCCCAGTCTGCCGTCTGCCCCGAAATTGGTGCCAAACAGATAGGGAATGCCTGCCTGAACATCTACTTTTTGGGTTTCCGGGCGCAAACGCTCCAGATCTGCGGTGATACGTTCGCCCAGATTCAGGGCATTTTGAAAAGCCGCGCTCAGGGAACCCGTGAGCAGTAATTTCCCGCTGGCACTGTTGGGTTGCGGCAGTAAACCAATGATAAAATCGAAGCGGCTGGCCTTTTTTTTCCGCAAGAATACATTGATATAGGCATCGCCGGTGGCAGCATTGGGCTCGCTGGAAAAACTGACGGCCGGATTGGCGGTGGTTTCTACAAACAAGAGGGATTGCAACTGACTGCGCAGGCGCAACACCCTGCTTCGGCTATAGGGCATACCGGGCCTAAAACCCAGGTAATTGGGCAAAAAACGCCTGGGCAACCGCACATCTCCCTGTAAACGGATGTCGCGAAAGGCAAAATACCTGCCCGCATCCAGTTGCAGCACCGCCGAAACCTGTCCGCCATCCCTGATCTGTACACTATCCAGCCAAACCCGGGCAAAGGGATAACCATTGTCTTCAGATTGTTCCAGGATTTGCTGTTGCAACTGCAGAACCGAGGCTACCTGTAGCGGCGCACCGGAAAACCTTTTTTCTCTAAAAGGAATACTCTGCAACCAACGGGCATCCCGCAGGCCCGCACCCGCGCGGAGCGACAGCCAGGTCATGGCCGGCCCTAAAAAAAGCTGCTTCAGGGAATCCGGGCCGTCGAGTGAGGCCTGTAAAAAAGAACGCTTGTGGAAATGCTGCAGTAATTGCCGGTAAAAGCTGTCGCGGGCCGTTGCCGGAACCGGGAATTCCAGCGTATCGGCGGAATTATCCCGGGCTTGCAGGTAAAATCCGCGTATGTTTTCCTGAAACAACGATTGCTCCCGGGCATCCACCAGCACATAAACCCGCTGTTGCTGCGCCAGCACACCGGTACAGCAACAACAGCAAAGCAGCCCCCAAAGCCAGATAAAGCGCATCTGTTGTGTCAGCATCTTATACCATTGACGGTTTATGTTGTTCTTGGTTGCCTGGACGGTGGACGGTGGACGGTGGACGGTAGACGGTGCGTGGACACTTAGATCAATGTGGGTTGTCATGCCGAGTACTCGGCATGACAACTCACTTAAGTTTAAGTACCCGTCCACCGCAAGCCATCCACCGTAAGCCGTCCACCACAAGCCGTCCACCGTATGCCGTCCACCGTAGGCCGTCTACCGTCCACCGTCCACCGTCCACCGTCCAGGCAACCAAGAACAACATAAACCGTCAATGGTATAAGATGCTGACACAACAGATGCGCTTT
>DATGWL010000154.1:0-3541 GCA_035299505.1 Saprospiraceae bacterium
GAAGATGTGGTTCCGTGGGTGGTTTTTCCGTTGTTGGCGTCCCCGCCAACAACCACGGCGGAGCGAAATACCCGGTAAAAACCACTCCCTTTTTCCACTCATTCCACCGTTGCTGTTGGCGAGGACGCCAACAGCGGAAGATGTGGTTCCGTGGGTGGTTTTTCCGTTGTTGGCGTCCTCGCCAACAACCATGGCGGAGCGAAATACCGGGTAAAAACCATTACCCTACTGTTCAAAAACAGTAACAAAATCCCAATGTCCCCCTTCGCTACTCTTATAAGCTGACGAATATTTGTATTCTTCAGGTTTTTTGGCCAGGTTCCACTTTCCAACACAAGGATTCTTGTGTATATATTGTGCTTTCTGCCAACGCACTTCATTGTGCAATATCTCGATAGAGAGAGGATTTTTCTCCCAAAACTGGTATTTCCGATCAGTTAAATCAACACAAAATTTTTCTAATTCGGAAGGATTTTTCTTCCTCAAAATTTTTTTAAATTGATGTGCTGTATAGGATAACAATGCTGATTTAACCTCGGTAAGAGAATACGGTTCTGGAATAAACCATATCAAATGAATGTGATTAGGCATTATAACAAAATCATAAATCACTGCTCGCTTCTCCCGAACTAAGAATCTGAAAGAATCTATGATAATCTCTTTGAGTTCATCATTTTTAAGCAAATGCTTCCATTCCAAAATGGTAGCAGTGGTAAAGTAGAGGTAATAATAACGGTGATACATTTGGTTTGAGTTTTGGTTGATCAAAAATAAATATTATTCGATAATTTGTAAGCAGTTTTTTTCCGTTGTTGAAGTCCTCGCCAACAGCGGAAGATGTGGTTCCGTGGGTGGTTTTTCCGTTGTTGGCGTCCTCGCCAACAACCACGGCGGAGCGGAATCCCGGGTGAAAACCACTGCCTTCTTCCACTCACTCCGCCGCAGCTGTTGGCGAGGAAGCCAACAGCGGAAGATGTGGCTCCGTGAGTAGCTTTTCCGTTGTTGGCGTCCTCGCCAACAACCACGGCGGAGCGAAATACCGGTTAAAAACCACTCCCTTTTTCCACTCACTCCGCCGCTGCTGTTGGCGAGGACGCCAACAGCGGAAGATGTGGTTCCGTGGGTGGTTTTTCCGTTGTTGGCGTCCTCGCCAACAACCACGGCGGAGCGGAATCCCGGGTAAAAATCACTCCCTTTTTTCCACTCATTCCACCGTTGCTGTTGGCGAGGACGCCGACAGCGGAAGAAATCACATGACATACCAAGCCCACGCACCCCTTGGTCCCGAGTACTCGGGATCGACATTGGACATTGGATATTGGATATTTCTCCGATCTTCGTCCACCGTATGCCAGCACCATTACCCATAGAAGTGATCTCCGCCGGCGCAGGCTCCGGCAAAACCTTTACCCTGACGCAACGCATGGTGGCGCTGCTTCGGCAAGGCGTGCGGCCCGCCGGTATCATGGCCACCACCTTTACCAAAAAAGCCGCCGCCGAACTCCAGGAACGTGTACGCATAAAACTCCTGGAACTCGGCATGACCGACGCCGCCAACGAACTCGGCGAAGCCCTCATTGGCACCGTACACAGCATTGGTACCCGACTACTGCAACGATTCGCGTTCGAAGCCGGGGTGTCGCCTCTGGTGGAAATTATTGCCGATGGCGACGAACAACGCCTCTTCAACGAATCACTCTCGCAGGTGCTCACCGTGCAGCGCATTGAACGCATGAACCTGCTGGCCGACCGGCTCGGACTGACCAAAAAAACACAGGGCGAACCGTACGACTGGCGCCGCGACATCCGCAACCTCACCGATGTAGCCCGGGCCAATAACTTCGACCGCGCCGTGCTGGAAACAAGCAAACAACGATCCTGGCAAAGTTTTGAGCGACTCCTGCCGCCAGTACAAAACCTCGACGCAGTTACCTGGAACAACCGCCTGCTGGCCGCCATAGACCAAACCGTGGCCGCCCTGGATGCCAACGAGGCCGATACCACCAAAACCACCCGCGATGCCGCCGAAGTGCTGCGCCAGTTTCAAAACCAGCTGCGCACGCGCGGTGAACTTTACTGGCACGAATGGGTGAAAATCAGCAAAACCAACCCCGGCGCCAAAAGCAGAGACCTCATGGAAGAACTGCGCGAAATGGCCCAGCGGCATACCGCACATCCGCAGTTTCACGACGATATCCGCAGCTATATAGCCCTGGTGTTCGATCTCGCCGCCGATGCCCTGCACGAGTACGAACAATACAAGAAAAAACGCGGCCTGATTGACTACACCGACATGGAGACCTACGTGAGCAAGCTCCTGCGGGTGGAAAGCGTGCGCCAAACCCTGCGCGAAGAACTGGACCTGCTGCTTGTAGACGAGTTTCAGGATACCTCGCCCATACAGCTCGATATCTTCCTGCAAATCAGCGGCCTGGCCCGGCACTCCATCTGGGTAGGCGATCCCAAGCAAAGCATTTATGGTTTCCGCGGCGCCGAACCGGCCCTCATGCGGGCCATCATACAGGCTACCGGCGGGGTGAAGGACGAGAACATCCTGAAAAAATCCTGGCGCAGCCGGCCGGACCTGGTGCATGCCTCCAATGCCATTTTTGAGCGCGCTTTTGAAGGTATGCCCCGGGAGCAGATTGTGCTCGAGCCGGCCCATGCCGACAACCCCGCGCTCGGCCAGGGACTGGCCCTGCTGCACTGGCATTTTAAATCGGATCTGGACGAGAAAAAAGTGCCCGGAGCGCCCTGGTTTGATCTCTGCGTGGCCGATCAGGTGCGCATCATGCTGGAACGCGGCATACCGGTAGCCAACAAAAAACGCACAGAAGCCCGTCCGCTGCGTCCGGGCGACATAGCCATCCTGTGCCGCAGCAACCGCCAGTGCCTGAGCATGGCCGATGCCCTGCACCACGTGGGCCTGAAAGCCGCCATTGCCCGCAACGGACTGCTGGAAACCCCGGAAGCCAAGCTGGTGCTGGCCTGTCTGAAATTCCTGGTTACGCCCGGCGATGCCCTGGCCGCGGCAGAAATCCTGTTCCTCACCGGCAGCATGGATCTGGAGCAGATTGTGAACCGCCGGCTGGAATACCTGGCCGAACATGGCGACGAACGGTCGTACGGCGGCGAATGGGTGGAAAACGCCCCGATCCTGGAGCATCTGCGCAGCATGAAACCGCGCACGGCCGATTTATCCGCCTCCGAGATCCTCAATTTTGTTTTGGAAGAACTGGATCTGCGCCGGGCCGTGGTGCAACTCGGCAACCCCGATCAGCGCCTGGACAACCTCGATCGCCTGCGTCGCTATGCCCTGGATTACGAATCCGCCTGTCAGCGCCTGCACACGGCGGCCTCGCTGGGCGGCTTCCTGCTCTGGCTGCAGCAGCTGGCCGATCAGGAATTGGATGCCCAGGGCTCCGGCGAATCAGAAGATGCCGTGAAAGTGCTCACCTACCACCGTTCCAAGGGTCTGGAGTACCCGGTAACCATTTGTCATGCCCTGGAGCAGGCGTTAAAGGAGCAGATCTGGGGACTC
>DATGWL010000155.1:0-7409 GCA_035299505.1 Saprospiraceae bacterium
TCCCGCTGAACAAAGGTGTGAAAATCATGCTCCAAAACCTCCTTTAACACCGGATGCTTCGGATCAAAAGCCTGAATCAGCACCAGACCGCGCTTGTTTTTGCGCCCGGCCCGGCCCGCCACCTGGGTCAGCAAATGAAACGCGCGTTCCCCCGAACGGAAATCGGGAAATTTGGTCATCCCGTCGGCGCCCAGTACACCCACCAGGCCCACATTATCAAAATCAAGTCCTTTGGTCACCATCTGCGTGCCAACCAGTATATCGAGCCGTTTTTCTTCAAAATCGTTGAGTATTGCGCTCAGATTGCTTTTGGTGCCGGCCGTATCCAGGTCCATCCTGCCTATCCGGGCATTGGGCAGAAACAGCTTGAGCTCGTCTTCAATTTTTTCTGTTCCAAAACCCTTGAACGTGATTTTTCCCGAGCCGCAGGCCGGACACACCTGTACCGGTTCCTGCACATAGCCGCAATAATGACAGCGCAGCCTGTGGGTATGTTTGTGATAGGTAAGACTCACATCGCAATAGCGGCACATGGCATTCCAGCCGCACACCTCGCACTCGAGCATGGGCGCGTACCCGCGACGGTTTTGAAACAAAATGGCCTGCTCGCCATTGTCGAGCGCGCGTTGCAGATTTTCCAGCAGGGGCTTGGAAAAAATACTCTGCATTTGCCGGTATTTCATCTGCTCGCGCAGGTCTATGGTTTGCACCTCCGGCAATTCCAGTCCTCCAAAACGCTCCGGCATGGTTACCAGGCCATATTTCCCGGTCTCCACATTGTACCAGGTTTCCAGCGCAGGGGTGGCAGTGCCCAAAACCGTTTTAGCGCCATACAGGCCGGCCAGGTAAATGGCTGTATCGCGGGCATGATAGCGCGGCGCCGGGTCGTATTGTTTAAAAGAGGGGTCGTGTTCTTCATCCACGATCACCAGTCCGAGCTGCTTGTAAGGCAAAAACAAACCACTGCGGGCCGCCAGGATTACCGGTTTTCCGGCCGCTGCCGCTTTCCAGACCTCCACCCTTTCCTGGGTGTTGATCTTGGAATGGTACACCGAAATATCGTTTCCAAAAACCTTTTCCAGCCGCTGTATGATCTGGGTAGTCAGCCCTATTTCAGGCAATAAATACAATACTTGCTGACCATTTCGGATGGCTTCCCGCATGAGTTCCACATACACCCGTGTTTTGCCGGAACCGGTTACACCGTGCAGCAGGGTCACCTTAGTGTCTTTGGCCGAAAGATTTTGCAGTTCCTGAACTGCTTTTTCCTGCTGCGCACTGAGTGTGTCGGCTTCGGTGAGTTCATCTTCGTAACCGCCTATTCGACTCACCTCCCGGGCGTATTTTTCCAGAATGCCTTTTTTAATGAGGGTGTTTAGCGAGGCTTCTGTGACATCCGCTTTGTACAAAACCTCCTGTTTGAGCACCATGGGCTGACGTTTTTCCAGTGCCAGGTAGGCCATCAGGATTTCCAGCTGACGCTCTTTACCGCTCAGGTCGTTCATCACCTGACGCAGCAGTTCCGGTTGGGAGCGGTAGGGCTCTGCCAGGCGCAGGGCGCTTACTTTTTTGGGTTTGAATTTTTCCTGTAATTCCTCCCGAACGAATAAAACGCCCTTGTTGAGCAGTCGCTGAATGACCGGGAAAACGGTTTTTTTATTCAGGATTTTCCGGGCGTCTTCCACCAATATTTCATGCTGAATTGTAAGCGCTTCGGCAATCAGGTATTCCTCATCGTCGAGATCAGAAAAGTCGTCGCCATGCTGGTCGTTGAAAACCAGTCGGGTTTCGCTGGTGAGTTTGAGGTGGCCGGGCAGGGCGGCGCTCATCACTTCACCCAAGGTGCAACAGTAGTAATCAGCCATCCAGTCCCAGAGCCTGAACTGCTGTGGGGTAACCACGGTTACTTCATCGAGTACCGAAAGAATGGGCTTTACTTCATAGCCGGGCGCCTGCTCGTGCACCCGTTCTACCAGTCCGCTATACCGTTTGCTGCGGCCAAACTGAACTTCCACGCGCACACCCGGCTGAATAAGGGAAGCCACCGATTCCGGTACGGAATAGGTGTAGGTGCGTTTGGGAAGTGCCAGGGGGAGAATGATGTCGGCGTACATTACAGATTGCGAGGTAATTTCATCATGTCACTACCTCCCCTTTGATCATCTGCCAGGTAAATGCTGTTGGGGTATGCCCTTCGTCAAAATGACAATGGATTGCTTCTTTGATGTTTTCTGTCAATTCGTCCCGAGTTTCACCTTGGGTAAAAATGCCAAATTCGGGCGACTTGGCTATGTAGCCGCCTTCATCTGATTCAGATATAAAAAAGAGTACCGGGCGGACTTCTGAATGATCCGAGTGGCTCATTTGAGTTGTTTTTACAAAGATAATGGAAAAGAATGAAAAATGGTGAAAATTGATAGAGTCAACTTGCGGGTTTTCACGACTTTTGCGTTCAACCTGATTTTATGCAACAAATAGACGTTATACTCGGCCTCCAGTGGGGCGATGAAGGAAAAGGTAAAATCGTGGATTACCTGGCCACGGAATACGACATGGTTGCCCGTTTCCAGGGCGGACCCAATGCCGGACACACCCTGAAATTTGGTGGTAAAAAATACGTACTGCACACGGTTCCCTCCGGTATTTTCCGGGAAAACCTGCAAAATCTGATCGGAAATGGGGTGGTATTGGATCCCGTTACGTTTCAGCGCGAACTCCGCTCCCTGGAAGAAAGCGGGGTAGAATTCAGCCGCCGTCTGTTCGTTTCCCGCAAAGCGCACCTGATTCTGCCCACCCACCGTTGGCTCGATGCTGCCAGCGAAGCCCACAAAGGCAAAGCTAAAATTGGTTCTACCCTGAAAGGTATCGGACCTACCTATATGGATAAAACGGGTCGGAATGGCCTGCGCATTGGCGACATTGAATCGCCGGCTTTCCGCGAACAATATGAAACGCTGAAAACCAAACACCTGGAGCTGCTCAAGATTTACGGACCAGTGGAATTTGACCTGGCTACTGCAGAGCGGGATTGGTTTGAGAGCCTGGATACCCTGCGCAAACTCCCGATGGTAGACAGCGAATATTTTGTGAACGACGCCATTTCAAGCGGCAAGCGGGTATTGGCAGAAGGCGCTCAGGGCAGTATGCTGGATATCGATTTCGGCACCTATCCGTTTGTAACGTCCAGCAATACCGTTACCGCCGGCGTATGCACCGGTTTGGGTGTGGCTCCGCAGCGCATTGGCAAAGTAATAGGCATTTCCAAAGCCTATTGCACCCGCGTGGGCAGTGGTCCGTTCCCTACTGAAGAAGACAATGAAACCGGCGAACTGCTGCGCAAGGAAGGTATGGAGTTCGGCGCTACCACCGGCCGGCCGCGGCGCTGTGGCTGGATTGATTTGCCACAATTGCGCTACACCATGCTGATCAATGGCGTAACCGAGATCTGCATGACCAAAATTGACGTGCTCAATATCTTCAACGAAATTGCCGCCGCCACCCACTACCAATACGACGGCAAAACCACCACGCACCTCCCATTTGATCTGTGCCAGACAGAGGTAGCCCCTCTGCTCAAAAAATACAAAGGCTGGAACTGCTCCCTCGACGATGTTCGCACCTTCGAGCAGCTGCCCACCGAAGCCCGCGAATACCTGGAAGACCTCGAACAACTCCTCGGCGTACCTTTCAACATGATCTCCACCGGCCCGGAAAGAGAGAAGTTGATTGTACGGTAGACGGTGGACGGTAGACGGCCTACGGCTTACGGTACACGGTGGAGTTGCGTGGGTAGCTAGACTTATCTGAGTTGTCATCCCCGGAAGGGGAACTACACAAGCCTGGCTGCGAGATTATCCCCTGGCAAAAAGGATTGCCCGCAGCCAGGCTTGTGTAGTTCCCTTTCCGGGGATGACAACTCACCTTGCTATAAATACCCAGCCACCGTCTACCGTAAGCCGTGCACCGTCAACCGTCCACCGTCCACCGTGTACCGTAAGCCGTCCACCGTCCACCGTTCACCGTCCACCGTCAATATGAAAGCAACCATCATCGGAGGAGGCATCATCGGTTTGAGTACCGCGTATTACCTGCAGCAGGAAGGCTGGGAGGTAACCATTTTGGAGCGCGGCGACCTCACCGACGGGTGTTCTTTTGGCAATATGGGCTATTTGTCGCCCTCACATTTTGCACCACTGGCGCAGCCGGGCGTGGTGAGCCAGGGCATTATGTGGATGTTCCGGCAAAAAAGCCCGTTTTATGTGCGCCCGGCCCTGAGCCGAAATTTGCTGGATTGGGGTCTGAAATTTGTGCGCGCCTGCACGGCTGAAAATGTAGCCCGCGGCGCCAGACCCATGGCAGAGTTGCTGCTGTTGTCCAGAGACCTCACCGCCGCCTGGCAGCAAAGCGGCGAAATGCAGTTTGAATTTACCCCAACCGGCTGTATTAACTACTTCCAAACCGCCAAATACGAAAAAGGCGAACTGGAAAACGTGCGTATGGGCCACGACCTGGGCCTGAAAATCAAGGTGCTCAGTCGCGAGGAATGTCAGGCCATGGAGCCGGAACTCCAGCCCGAGGTGCGCGGAGGCGCCTGGTATCAGGACGATGCCATCTTGTATCCCAACGAACTCATGCGGCAACTGGCAAACCTGCTGGAAAACCGCGGTGTCAAAATCCTGCGGAATACCGAGGTGGTGGGTGTGCAAAAACAACAGGGGAAAATATCGGCGCTGGAATACCGCACTTCTGGCGAACAGCATACCATCCAATCCGATCTTTTTGTGTTGGCTGCCGGCTCCTGGTCGCAGCCCATAGCCAAAATGGCCGGAGAATACCTGCCCATGATGCCCGGCAAGGGTTATTCCATGACGGTGGATATTGAGCATCAACCCCTGCGGCATCCCTGTATTTTGCTGGAAGCCAAAGTGGCCATCACCCCTTGGGCCAAACGCCTGCGCATTGGCAGCACCATGGAGATTGGGGCGGTGAACGACCGGATTTTGGCACCCCGTGTGCAGGGCATCCTGGAAGCCGTGCCGCGTTTCTTCCCGGCATACGCCCAGGAACCTGGTTTTGTCAAGCTGGCAGATCCCGAAATGCTGCAAAAACACCTCCGGGAGCGGGTATGGTACGGATTCCGGCCTTTATCTACCGATGGACTGCCCTATATCGGTTATGCGCCCAAAACAGCTAATTTGATGATTGCCACCGGCCATGCCATGCTGGGTTTGAGTATGGCCGCCGCTACGGGCAAACTCGTATCCGAAATGGCTTCCGGCAAGCCAACGAGCATGGATGTGCAGGCTTTTGGGTTGGGGCGGCTTGGGTGAATGTTTTTTACTGTCGGGGTGACTGCCAGTCACCCCGTCAGTAGGTAATACAGGGAAAGTCTCACTCAAAATGAATATTTTTGCCTAAGATTATGTCTGACTTTGCAAAAATACAATCCAGTGGCATCTCCAAACTTCCGTTTTGGGATGTTGATTATAACAATCTTGACATCGAGCGAGATGCCCTTTTTATTTTAGAAAAGGTATTCAACTACGGACTTTGGTCAGATTACAAAGCAGCATTTGCCCTTTTTGGTCATGCAAGAATTCGAAAGGAAATTGTTAATGCTTCCTATTTAAAGAAGGAAGTACTGTCGTTTTTATGCCTCATTTTGGAGTTAAAGCCAACTGATTTTACATGCTATACAAAAACACAGTCGCTCCCGAAACTCTGGAACTCCTGAATAAACTGATGGGGCTTGAAGCTCTCCAAACTTTCGCGTTGGTTGGCGGAACAAACCACGCACGCTGGCGCGACGTTTCAACGTCGTGCCCATTATTTCCGCCGGCTTTGCCGGCAACACGAAGCGACCAACTTCAATCTAATGTTGGTGCTTTTCATTTGCGGCAAACTCAATTTTTAGCACTCACCCATATGAAGTTAGGAAGAGCCGATTTTTTTTAACAACCCAATTTGTATTAAGCCATGAAATTTAACTATATTGTTTTTCTAACAATCAATCTGTTTTATAATACATTTCAAGCTTACGCACAGCAAGGAAATGAAAAAAAATATGAACCTGACACATTGCAATTGGAAGTTTTTCTTCCAACATTTAATCAAGTGTTTAAAGAAATAGATTTAATGCTCCTTTTAAGGGAGATTGATGAAACTAAAAATAATGAACCCCAATCGCCGCTAATAAAATTAAAGAAACTTGATTCTTTGTATCAGCTGCAAAGAACACATTCGGAATATTTAAGCTTGAAAGCCAAATATGAATTATTCTTAATTACACCCGAAAAAGAAACACGGATCTTTTTATTAAAAAGCATCCGAGTTTTCCCTTTTTACCTTTGCAGAGACCCGTATTACAACAATGAATTTAGAGACCTGTATAGGAGGGCAACACGAGACTTAATTCGAGAGTATCGTGGAAATCTAGAGGAATTATACAGGATTGATATTGTCCCAAGCATGCAACCTATTTTAGATGGATTTCTAAAATGGGAAATTGAGCATGCCGGAGGAGTCTGGAATCATTAACAAAAATTTGTTCAATGGCCCCGCAATCACAAAATTATCCTAATCCTAAGCCCAGCGTTCGTTGGAATTTATAGGTTGCTTCCTATTAGCGGATGTCCAACATCCAACAAGGAATTTCCTACTCCTGCATAATTTCAAACTCAACACGACGGTTTTTTTGCCGTCCGGATTCTGTCGAATTGTCTGCTTTGGGTTTGGAGGCGCCAAAACCTTCCCAAGACACTTGCTTTTTCTCCCGCTTGCGCGAAGCTACCCGAATCCCAAGCCCAACGCGCGCTGGCGCGACGTTTCAACGTCATGCCCAATATTTTCGCCGACTTCGCCGGCAACAAGAAGCAGCCAACTTCAACTTAGTGCGGGAGCATTTCACCGGTAGTTTGGCTATTCAAAGTTAAGCTCAAAAAGCCAATGAAGCAAGCGGGGTAGAGCAAAAATCTGTGCTGTGGTTGTCGGCAAAGCCGGTGGGGATAGTATGTCACGATGTTTGAACGTAGTGCCAGCGTGCGTTGGGCTTGGGTTATAGGTAGCTTCGCGCTAGCGGGGGCATGGATGTGCAGGCGTTTGGGTTGGGGCGGCTTGGGTGAATGTTATTTACTGTCGGGGTGACTGCCAGTCACCCCGACAGTAAATAACATTCACCCAAGCGTGGCAACGCTAAAATCAGTACTGCGGTTGTAGGCAAAGCCGACAGGGATAGTATGTCACGACGTTCAAACGTCGCGCCGGCGTGCGGTTATAGGGAGCTTCGTGATAACGGGATGAAGGAATGCACAAAAAAGGATACAAACCTCATTAATGTCATTTTGCAATAATGAACGACTTACACATCACGCTTTTCCCCTCCTGTAAAACAAATGCATAATACACTCCGG
>DATGWL010000156.1:0-7078 GCA_035299505.1 Saprospiraceae bacterium
ACTCGGCATGACAACTCACATTAGTCTAGGTACCCACGCACACCGTCCACCGTCCACCGTCCACCGTCTACCGTCTACCGTCCACCGTCCACCGTAAGCCGTCCCCCGTCCACCGTCTACCGTCTCTGCAACGCATCAATCTTTTCCAGCAGCCATTTTTTAGAAGTGGTGGCGCTTCCGGCCATGACCTGTTCCCGGAATTTTTGGGTGACTTTTTGACCTGAAACCCTCAAATCCATGAGCTTCTTCACAAAATTGAGGTAGTTCATGTATTCCCGTTTCAGGTTTTTCGACATCACTTTATTCCTCCGGATGTATATCCTGAAGCTGTCGATCAGGGAATCCATGGCCATTATTTCATTGATTTCGTAGTAGGTCTGGATCAGGATCAGTTTGGAGCCCAGTACATACACCACATCATTGTACTCCACATTTCGGAGCAGCTCCAGCACTTTGTCGTACCTTTTTTGGTGAAAGTACAGGTAGGAGAGGTTGAACGAACGTGCGTTTTCCCGGATTTTGGCGGGCAAAAAGGGCGTGTAGGTTTCAATAAAAGTTTCAGTCCAGTCAAACTCGCCAACCCCCAGCGCTACGGTGACAATGTTTTTAAAAATGCCTTCGGAAAGGCTTCCCTCTTCCAGGAGCAGTTCTTTTTGAATGATCTTTTTGAAGATCTCAAACATTTCACGGTAATACTCCCGTTTGCCCTGATTAATTTTTAAGGCACAATAATTTTGGGCAATGAAATAACATTTACGCAGATCGCGGCTGCTCAACTGTTGCGAATAGTTGTCCAAATGATTTAGCAACTGCTGGTAGTGTGCTTCCTCCTCCGGCTCAAGCAGGCAATGAACCACCTGGCGGTATACCAGCAGCAACGCCACATCCTGAAAACGTTCATGGGCGGCAAAAGCCCAGAAACCCTCCGGCAATTCCAGCGGCTTTTCGGATACCCTGGCGCCCCGGTACAGCAACCAACCCACGTATAATTCCAGTTTTTGGGTGAGGTAAAAACACTCCAGGTAATAATCAGCCGCCGAAAGATTTTCAGCATATCCACTCACCGTCAGATATTTGGAAGCCTTGTCGATGGTGTTATTGTACAGATGAAACTGCGTAAGGTAGAAGTCGGTGGATTGCCCTGGCGCCTCCGAAAACAGGCGTTGAATTTGTCGCTCCACGCCTGCCAGGTGCTTTTTTAATTCCGGTTTATCCAGCAGTCGTTGCAAATCCAGCGCTTCTGTCAGCGGGTTTTCTTTGCGCGCTTCGGCGGCCAGAAACTGCAGACAAAGCTGGTTGATATCCGAAATCATGCGCCGTAATTGGGCGTCGTTAAAACTTTGGGCGGGGTATAAACGTTTCCATATCTGTTGTTTATCCGGTAAAGCCGTTTTGGTGTCGCGTATGGCCTGGTCCAGCACATCAAACAAGGGCACCAGTTCCGGCTGATCGTTCAGGTATGGCGACAGCAGGTACTTCCGAAACCGGTTGCGCTCCACTTTGGAAAGCGTTTGAAGTAAAGAAAGGAGTTTTTCTCCGGGCATGAGGAAGTAAGGTGCTCAGTATGGACTGATTATTGCAGTTATTTTGTAAAGCAGCTGACGAACGAAGGGTAGCTTGAGGCAGCGAATGGTGTTTTTTAGGAATCTTTAGGCAAAGTAAAATATTGATAATCAATTTTTTACCAAAAAAACGGTAAATATTTTTTTCCGGCAAGCTGGCAAAAATGTACTTAACAGATTAATTGGATCGCCGCACTTTTGTTTGGCAAAAAATTGGGAACCCGGATTTAGGGCAGCACAAGCTACCTGTCAAAGCCGGAACCCAACGAACGGCATCCTGTTAACCGTCTATTCCTTTTACAGCATCCCGGCGGGAAATTCCCCGATATGCTTTTAATCCGGATACATGAACACTATCAAACTTGCAGGCAAATGAAAAAGCATCTCTACTTACTGCTTTTCATAAGTTTTACGGGCCTTTTCCCGGCCTCAGTGCACGCGCAATGCAGTCGCGTGGCCTGGGTGTCCAGTGTAATGCCCGGTTGCGGCGCCAAAATTGTTGACCTGGACAATGGGGAAACCCTCTGGGCGGCTAGTGGCGCTGAAGGACTGAGCGGCGGGCAGATTTTCAGCTTCACATCTGAAGCTGCGTCTTTGCCTCCCGGCTGCTCCGTGGGCAATTTGCCCGTGGTAGCGCTCACCTGCGTTTCTCAGCAATTGCCTTGCAAGGCCGTTTTCGCGCGTATCCCGGTAGAAGAACAACTCCTGACCTACAAATTGGTGGCGCACCTCTACGACGCGTCGGCGCAGCAATGCAGTTGGGATTTTGGCGACGGGCAAACGGGATCCGGCGCTGTTGCTGAACATACGTATGCTGCGGAAGGTGAATACAATGTTTGCCTCACGGTTACCGATAATTTTGGTTGTCAGGTACAAACCTGCCAGACACTCACCGCTACCAAAGATGATTACAATTGGTGCGGTTTTGACATGCAGGTTACTGCCATTGGCACCGAACTTCAGGGTCGGCTTATACCCAATGCCAACGGCATCGACCTTTCCAGCATTGATTCCGTACAGTGGTACACCAATAAATCCAGCCAGGTTATTTCCGAGCAGCCGGCATTTTCTGCCAACCTGCCAGATTATGGCACTTATACCATTTGTGCCACCTATAAGGTTATAAACCCTTTCGACGGCAGCATTTGCACCACTACCCAATGCCGCACCATTACGGTGGCTCAGCTGGAATGTGCCAATCCTACGCTGGCCGATCCTGCCAAGCTTTGTCCCAGTGAAAGCCAGCTGAACGCACCGGTATGTGGTTGCGATGGCTTGACGTATGCCAACGAATGCGAGGTGCTGGCTTCCGGCATTTCCACCTGGTGGGCGGGCGCCTGTGGCTCTATTATAGGCAACTGCAGCACCAAAATGGATGCGCATATCATCAGCGGCTCTCCGGATGCCGGGTATATTGCGCAGTTTGTCAACCACAGCCACGGCAACTTCAACTACGCCCAGCTGGATTTTGGCGACGGCAGCCCGCTGCTGGAAGGTGTGTTTTGGGATACCATTGTGCACCTGTACGATGCAGGCGGTATCTACAAGGCCAACCTGACTGTTTGGAGCGCTTCCGGCTGTATTTCTTCTGTTACTCAGCTCATCGTAACAGACGCCTCCATGATGAGCGCGGAAATTCTGCCTGATGTAACAGATTACGTAATGCCCGGCGATGCCAACCGCGACTTCAAAGCCAATGTACACGATCTGCTCAACCTGGGTGTGGGCCACTACAACGGCGGCGCGCCACGTCCGGATGCACATACCAACTGGATTCCGCAGTTTGCCCCAAACTGGGAGCATACCCTGCAAAACCACGTCAACTACAAACACTTCGACTGTGACGGCAACGGGGTAGTGAACGAGTTGGATGCAGACGTGATCAACCAGCACTATGCGGCCATAGACACCACTTTTGAGCCCTATCTGCCGGATGCGCCGCAACTGCGCATAGAGTTTGAAAAAGATACGCTGGTTGTAGATCCGAATAATCCTGCGCCGATAGAACTCACTGCTACGATCCATGTTGGCAGCCCGAGCAAACCCGCTCTTGGACTGTATGGCTTGTCGTTTGCCCTGAAATATCCGGAATACGTAAACCACAATCCGGATACAGATTACGACGATGATTTCTTTGGCTCCACCAACCACTTGTTGTGGCTGGCCAAGGATGTGCACCCGCGGCAACAACTGGATTTGGGTATTACCCGAAAAAATGGTATTGCTGCCAACGGCTACGGCAAAGTGGCCAAAGTGACCTTCAGTGCAGATGTTATCATCATTATTGATGTGATTTCGCGTGGAGAAGACAAAGTAATGCCATTCGTGGTGCCAATTCGCGGCGTGAAAGCCATTGATAAAAACGGCAGCAAATTTGAAATATCCGTTCCTGAGCTGCAGGATACCATCTGGATCAAAACACTTCAAACCAGCAAAACCCAGGAGGAGCAACTTCAGGCCAGGGTACAGCTAAGTCCAAACCCTGCCACCGAAACAGCCACCCTCACCACCACTGGTCTGGATGTAGCATCCATTGAGGTGATGAACAGTTTGGGTCAAAAAGTACGCGACCTGCAAGCCTCCAACAGCGCCAACACCCAACTGGATGTTTCCGGCTGGACCAGCGGCGTTTACGCCCTCCGTATCCTCACTGACGAAGGATTGGTGGAGAAAAAGCTGGTGGTGAAGTGAGGTGATTAAGGGGAATTTAGGTCATTTGGGGGGCATTTGGGAGTCATTTAAGGGTCATTTATGGGTCATTAGTTTGGCCATTAGAGGAGTCTAAAGCCAATGACATTACGGAGGTCTCTAAACCTCGTAGGTTTTCAAAACCTACGAGGTTTAAGCAACAATGCAACTCCCTACCCCAAAAAAAATGACCATAAATGACCCCCAAATGACCCAAATGACTTCAATGCCCCCCAAATGACTTAAATGACCTAAATCCCCCAAATCCCTTACATTTGCTCAATGATCCTCTGGGCGAATATCTTCCTTGGGCTGGTAATTGTGTATTCCGGCCTGTGTGTGCTGTTCTATTTCGGACAGGATTTGTTTTTTTTCCGCCCGGAGCGACTGGCCAATTCTTTCCGTTATCAGTATCCATTTCCGTTTACAGAAATCAATTTCGACATGGAAGACGGGGGCATGGTGAATGCCCTGCATTTCCGCGTACCCAACAGTAAAGGCGTGGTCTTTTACGTAAAGGGCAACTCCAGAAGCATCAAGGGTTGGGGCAAATTCGCCAAGGATTTTGTGGGCAAAGGTTTTGATTTTTTCATCCTGGATTTTCGGGGGTTTGGCAAAAGCAGGGGGCATCGGACGGAACAAATTTTGTTCAACGACCTCCAGCATGTGTACAAATGGCTGGCCGATGAGTATACTGAAGACCGCATTGTACTGTACGGACGCTCGCTGGGCAGTGGCCTGGCTACCCGAATTGCCTCCTGGAATCGGCCAAGGTTGCTGATACTTGATTGCCCGTATTATTCGTTTTTACACCATATCCGGCGTTATGGGTTTATTCTGCCCCTGCGTTGGTTGCTCCGTTATCAAATACGCACCGATCGTTTTATCCAAAAAGTGCGCTGCCCAATCCATATCCTGGGCGGAACCAAAGACCGGCTCATCCCTTACCGGCAAAGCGAAATGCTTAAAAACCTGGTTCCGCATAACATTACACTGCATCCTATCGTTGGCGCGGGACACAATAACCTGCCTGAATTTCCGGAATACCACGACCTGTTGTATGATATCCTGCATGAAGCGTTTGAGGCGGAACAGCAGTGGAAAATGGCGGCGTGAGTGAGTGAATGAGTGAGAGATTATCTTTTCATGACTTTAATTGATTGTTGACTGCATGCGAAAAATTGCACTTTTTCTGTTTTTGTGGCTTCCTGTGGCGTTGATGGCCCAAAAAACCAATCCGCCGACGGGCGCGGGTAAAACTCCGGCCAAAACTTCTGCCCCGGCCAAACCGACACCGGCTGCCCCTTCCAGCAATGCTCCGGCGCCTAAACCGGCTACTGCTACAGCCACCGCAAAAGATACCGCGATCACCAAACTATTTGACAAACCCGCAGAAATCAAATGGGTGAAAACCTTTAAGGGGCGCCTGGATGATGCCTCTGTGATAGACCTGACGCTGGGTTTCGACGGCCGCAATTGCCGCGGCTACCTCACCTATGCTAAAAGTCGCATACGATTTCAGCTTTCCGGAACACTGGATACCTCTGGTTTCCTGCTGCAGGAGCGAGACATGTCGAGAAATATAACAGGTCAGCTCAAAGGAACCCTGCAAAACCGGCGCCTGGAAGCCGACTGGACCAATGCAGATAATTCGCTGGGCAGCAAACTGGAAGCAGAGGAAGTAGCGCCCGGACAGACGGTCAGTCTGAATTGTTCCGACAATAAATGGAGCAGCCGCTACATCACCCGATACAATGGCGCCCGCTGCGATATGGTGCTGGTGCGCTCCCACAACGGCGCGCTGGATGGTTTCCTGTGGGTGGAATCTGACGGACGCACCTACAAACTCAAAGGCGACATGAAGCATACAGGCTCCTTTGAAATGGAGGTGCTGGCTGCCGGCGATCGGCTGGCTGCCCTGCTGAGCGGTAAAATTATTCCGGGCCAGAATGCTGAAGTTTTCTGGGTAGGCAGTGGCGAAAAACGAACATTCAAATTCACCCTCAAGGATCACTTTCTGCTGGGCTGCTACGAATACGCCGATTATGCCACCAGCTACGACGTACTTTATCCCCGCACGCCTTGTCCATCCTGCAACACCCGGCTGGACGAGCAGGTAAATCAGTGGATTGAACGCTGCCAAACAACCTTCAACGAGAAAAAAATCAGTCTCGCGCCTGCCTCGCGCGCACGCCAGCGCGCCAGCGCATGGCCCGAAATTGCCAGCTGGACTGATCAGGTATTCACCGGCTATCTCACCTTTTCCGATACCTGGAATGCTCAGCCACAAGGTATTTCTTTCAACTACGACCTGCGCACCAACAAGGAACTAACCCTTGACGACCTCTTCAACAAAGGCTTCAATGCCCAGAAATACCTCAGCGACTGGGCCAATCGGGAAATGCCCAAACTGCCCGGTTTTGCCACCGATCCGAAATACCGCGAATGGTTGAGCAAAGAAGGCTTTCCGTTGTTTACCCTTCGTAGAGAAGGACTGGAAATCAGCACCCTTTTCCACCCGGAGTATGGTAGACAAACCCTGCTCATTCCTTATTCCGGACTCAAAACCTATTTTAAAAAGGATCTGCCGATTGCAGAGTTTTTGAAGTGATTATGGAAGATTGGCAACTAGATTTTGAATGGCTGCGCACCCAACACCTGGTGAAAGACACCATGCACCGGGAAACACTGCCCGACCTGAATACGGTGTTGTTTCTCATTGGAATACAGGAACTTGGACGCTGGAAAAAATCTTTCAGCAAGGAAGAAAAGCAAGACCTCATGCACATCGCGGTATGCAGGCTCCTGAGTCAGGAGGGCTTTTTTGA
>DATGWL010000157.1:0-30094 GCA_035299505.1 Saprospiraceae bacterium
GCACCCTGAAGCCGGCAGCTCCACGCAAACCAGCCGCCGCTGCCGCAGAAGCTGCACCAAAAACTGAAGCCGCTGCTGCCACCGAAAAGCCCAAACGTGGTCGCCGGCCAAATCCTGAGATTGCCGCCGCCAAAGCTGCCAAGGCTGCTGCGCCAAAACTCACCCGTGCAGAAATCCTGGCTAAAGCGCGCGCAGCTCGCGCCGCCAGCAAGCCAGCCGCTGCCGTAGCTGAAAAACCAGCCAAAGCTGCTAAAGCGCCAAAGGCTGCCGCTAAAGCGCCGAAGGCGCCTAAAGCTGCCAAACCTGCCGCAGATGGTCCAAAACTCACCCGTGCAGAAATCCTGGCTAAAGCGCGCGCAGCTCGCGCCGCCAACAAACCAGCCGCTGCTGTAGCGGAGAAACCAGCCAAGGCCGCTAAAGCGCCAAAAGCTGCTGCTACTGCCAAAGCGCCAAAGGCTCCTAAAGCCGCTCCTGCGGCAAAGCCAGCCAAAGCGCCAAAAGCGGCTGCTGCGCCTAAAAAGAAAGGCTAACCAATATCAAATCAATCAGTTATGCAAACGGCTTCCGGTGTTCCGGAAGCCGTTTTTTTATGCTCTTCAGGGCATAGTGGGGATATTCTGAGTGCAGCGATTATTGTCCGATCAGAATAGGTGCGGATTTACCACTTCCCATTACCACCACTTTGGCATTGGGAGATGTAGCCAGTTCCCGTTGCGCTTTAATCTGTTCGTACTGCAATAACTTGTCCGTCAGGGTGGATGTAAGAATGCGCTGATAATCTGCAATACCCTGCGCTTCTACCCTTTTGCGCTCCGCTTCCTGGCGTTCTTTTTCCAGCACAAAACGCATTTTTTGGGCATCCTGCTCCGCATTGATTTTGGATTCAATGGTGAGTTTGACAGATTCCGGCAGCGTAATGTTTCTGATCAGGATATTTTCCAGCACAATCCCGCGAACGGCAAAGTCCTTCTCAATATTCTGAAAAATTTTCTGCTGAAATTCATCACGTTTGGAAGAGTACAGGGCCACCGCATCGTAAAACACGGCATTGTCCCGAATTTTGGTACGCGCCATCGGGCGAATGATTTTATCTGTAATAACCTCTCTGCCGCCAATGTTGCGCAATATCTCAGGCGCCCGATCAGGAATAATATGGTACAGCACAGACAAGTCAATCACAACCTCCAGACCATCGGCAGTGAGCACTCGAATGGCATCATCGCCCGCTTTATCACCCTCGTCATGAACACCCGACATGGTGTAGTTTTGAGTACGAACATCGAAACGCTTCACATCTACCAGTGGGTTAACCAAATTAAGGCCTTCTGTCAGAGTACCTGACTGGATTTGACCAAACAGGGTTTGAACGCCGACTTCACCTGGTTGAACTTGTACAAAACAGGCTGTTGACAAGCCGGCCAGTATGAAAAAGAGGCCAATATAACGAGATACCTTTCCAAAATTGGTCAGGTTAGGGTTTACTTTGGCAACGGATGCGCCAATAACAATGGCTAAAATGCCAAGAAAAAGTAGAAACATGGTTATTGTTTTGAAAGGCTTTTAAAGATGTAATACACCGTAAGACCCAGGATCAGGATGGGCAGAATCAAAAGACCGGTACCCAGGCCAGCGGTTTCGCCGCCAGCTATTTGAATGGTATGCCAAACGATGTACGAGAATACCGTAACGACCAGGAGTTTCATAAACCTGATCATTCTGATGGCCATGGTATACTGCCGTTCTGCGTTTTCGGGCGTAATGTTTACCATGTAATTGAACTGATGCGGGAATCTGCTGATCAGGGTCATGAAACCGAAAAGGACGGTTCCCAACACAGGCAATATCCAAAAATTGGTTTTGTCGCCGGTTTTATCCGGCTGACCATCCGGGCCAAAGTGAGTGGGGATATTGGCAGGCAAATCCGGGTAATGGTAGGCGGCCAATCCGATCATCAGGATCAGGCTTAGAAGCCCCATGGCTTCCATAGCATAGTCAATGGGCTGCAGAGGAACCTGCATGATAGGGCGGCCGGATTTTGTTTGAGTGGCCATAGGAATGAAGTTTGAACTGGTTTGGTGCGTATGTGCAACTCAGCGCTGTAAATATGTGCTGAATATTGGTTCAAATGTGCTATTCCAGGCCGATCAAGGGTGCATTTTTTTCGAGCAAGATCCGGCAGAACTCGGCGAGATGACTGATTTATGACATTTAGGTCATTGGGGACATTTGGGTCATTGGGGACATTTGGGTCATTGGGGACATTTATGGCGAATCCGGAACAGGCGTTTCGAATACAATTTCCACCACATCTTCCACTTTTAGTCCCAACAATGTGGCTGCCTTGCCCATGTTGACAGCTATTTCCAGAAATCCGGCTGCATTAAACAGGCACAATTGCTCGCCTACGGTTACATCGCAATAATTGGAAGAAAGCTGTAAAATTGGGTCGTTCCGCTTGAAATATAAGGAAAACGAGCGGCCATTAGCCATCTGCTCAAACACTTCCCTGCGGATATTTACCACTACGTTTTCAAAATTATCTACATGAATAACAGTGCCCCGGATTTGGGTTGGGGTAATCACCGGTTGAATGCTGATGCGTTCCAGCAGGGGCGCTGCATGTTCGCCAAGTTCTTCAAAACTTTGCCCGGAGCTGAGGTGAGCTACTGCAGTGGCAAAAATATTTTTCACGCCAAAATGTTCCGTAGGATTTGCCGGAAGATTGCGGAGATCTGTTTGAGGAATTTGTGGGAACAGCAAAGACAGTAACCCGTTATCTGGAGCCACAAAGTAATGTCCATCCACCCGGGCTGCCACAAAACGGTATTCCGGCTGGTAAACACAGTTCACCCCAATGAGGTGGATGGTACCTTCAGGATATTCGCGCCATACGTTGGCAACAACAAACGCAGCCCGAACAATGTCGAACGGCGTTATTTCGTGGGTGATATCCACCAACTGCACCCCGGGCACACATCGCAACAAGGCGCCTTTCAGTGCCCCAACGTAAAAATCCTTCGTGCCGAAGTCGGTGGTGAGCGTAACCATGAGTGAGTGAGTGAATGAGTGAGTGAGTGGGTTATTTTTGTGGGTGATATCTGGGGGCTTGCATTATTTTTAGGTAAATGAAACTCTGGTGCTGGTTTTTATGTTTCTGATTGTGTCTGCAATTCCTTAGTTTTGTGGGCATAATCGAACTGCATATTTCTCAAAGGCATGGAGGCCCGGAAGTATTTTCTGTTTACCTCCCGCTGCACTTAAATCGGAGTTTTACAATTTGAGCGAAATCATTCTTACCATTGAGGGACTTGATCCTCTTGAGCTATTCGGCGAAAACAACGCAAAGTTAAATCTTTTGCGCAAAGCATTTCCTGACGCAGTAATTACCTCGCGTGGCAACAGCCTGAAAATCACCGGTGAAAAGAAAGATGCGCAGGGCGCAAAGGGCAAATTCGAAATGATGGCCCGTTACCTGCGTGAACATTCCGAGCTTCCGTTGCAAACCGTGGAAGATTTGTTGGGTGGCGAAAATCCTTTTGAAGTACGTATCCCTGTAAACGGCGACGGCTCCGGCACCAACGTCATCCTGTATGGCCGTGAGGGCAGGCCAATCAAAGCCAAAACCCGCAACCAAAAATTGATGGTTGAGGTGTGCGATACCAATGATATCCTCTTTGCTTTGGGCCCGGCCGGTACTGGCAAAACCTATACCGCCGTGGCGCTGGCCGTAAGGGCACTCAAAAACAAACTGGTTAAAAAAATCGTACTCACACGCCCGGCCGTTGAAGCCGGCGAAAACCTGGGTTTCCTTCCGGGCGACCTGAAGGAAAAGGTAGATCCATACCTGCGCCCCCTGTATGATGCCCTCGATGATATGCTTCCCATGGACAAGCTCAACTTTTTCATGGAAAACAGGGTCATTGAAATTGCGCCGCTCGCGTTCATGCGCGGGCGCACGCTCGACAATGCCTTTATTATCCTCGACGAAGCCCAGAACGCCACTCCACTGCAGATCAAGATGTTCCTCACGCGCCTTGGCCCCTCAGCCAAGTGCATCATTACCGGCGATATGAGCCAGATCGACCTGCCTCACCACCAAAAAAGTGGTTTGCGGCAAGCCATTGACATACTCTCCGGCGTAGACGGCATTGCTACCCTGCACCTCACAGCCGAAGACGTGGTTCGCCACCGATTGGTGAAAGAAATCATCAAGGCTTACGATAAACTGGACGCCGAAGAACGCGCCAAACGAGAGCGCAAAAAAGCCGAAGCCAATGGCACTGCACCCGCTGAAGAACCGGAAGTGACGACTTAAGTTTTTTTACCGCAGAGGGGAGGTGTCTCCGCACCTCAGCGGTAAAACCCCCAAACCCGGTCTGTTGCTCAAACGGACTTTCCCAGCCTCCATTTCAGGGAGTGCAAAAGGGTTGTTGCGAATGAGCCAGCAACCATCAATATCGGCATAATCGCATAGTGGCGCCAGGGTGGCTGCAGCCATAATCCCGCAGGAAGTTTCGGTCATACAACCTACCATAAGTTGCATACCCAAAGACCGGGCAGTGGCTGCCATGCGCAAGGCTTCGTGCAGTCCGGTGCTTTTCATCAGCTTGATGTTTACACCGTGAAAAACACCGGCTAATTGGGGCAAATCTGCATGCCTGAGGCAACTTTCATCAGCAAAAACAGGCAATTGTGAGCGCTCACTCAACCATTGTGCAGCGGCCAAATCATCCTTTTTAAAGGGCTGTTCTATCAGTTTTACACCATTTTCTGCCAGCCAATCCACCAGATCGAGTGCCTGCTGCCTGTCTGTCCAGCCCTGGTTGGCATCTACGTAAATCGGCTTGTCTGTCAGCTCGCGTACGGTACGAATAATGTCTTTATCGTGATCTGTACCCAGTTTCACCTTAATCACAGAAAACGGCGCGGCATCCTGCATTTTTTCCCGGAGCACTTCAGGGGTATCTATGCCCAGGGTAAAAGAAGTGGGTGGCATGAGCTGTGGATCAACACCCAGGAGCTGCCAAAGCGCGCGGTTTTCCAGTTTACCCCACAGGTCGTGCAAGGCAATATCCACAGATGCTTTGGCGGCGTTGTTGCCGGGTGCCAGGGCATCAATGGCCGACATGATTGCAGCGATAGATTCCTGGTTCAGGGTTGTACCAGTCGGCCATTGTTTCAGGTAATCGGCTGCTTTTTGCAGAAAAGCGCTCGCGGTATCGTGATTTTCCCCATAATAAGGCGGCATTGCCGCTTCCCCGAAGCCCGTCATACCCTCGTAATGCAGGGTGGTTAAAACGGCATTGGTGTGGGTTCGCATGCCGGTGGCCAGGCGAAACGGGTGTTTCAGTTCGAGCAGAAGTGGTTGAAACGTACAAAGCATGAGGAAGAATTTGGACAAAATTGACTCAGCAAATGCATTTATCCTAATTTTGCAGGATCATGGACAAAAAAGAACCTTTCAATATTACGGTCAATGGCGGTCAGCATGAATTTTCCTTCATGCCGGAAGAGGCCAAAAATCTGGATATTGTGCCTGATGGGGCCGGAAAATACCAGATTATCTATCAGGAACGTTCATACAAGGCTGAATTGCTGGAAGCCGATTACCAGGCACGACAGTTCAGTTTCCGGATCAATGGCGCTAAATACACCCTGCACATTGCCGACCATTATGAGCGACTGGTGAAGCAGCTCGGTTTGCATACTGCCAGTGGTGTAAAACAAAACACCATCAAGGCGCCCATGCCAGGCTTGGTGCTCAACATTATGGTGGCGCCCGGCCAAAGCGTCAGCAAAGGCGATGCCCTGCTGATCCTGGAAGCCATGAAAATGGAAAATGTACTCAAGGCCGCCAACGACGGCATCGTAAAATCCATTGCCGTTCAAAAAGGCGCTGCTGTGGAAAAAGGGCAGTTGTTGCTGGAAATGGAATAATGACTATGAGCTCAACATATCGCATTTCGGGAATCGCGGTGCTGCTGTGGTTGTGGGTTTGCGCGGGTGCGCAGGCGCAGGACGTGCAGGTGCAGGAAGAACCGAAAGTATCAGAGTTGATCAGGGCGTGGGTGGCTGAAAACCGGGCCAATCCTAAAATTGAGGGTTGGCGGGTACAGATTATGGCCTCCACAGACCGCAGGCAAGTGGAGGATGGCAGAACACGTTTCCGGGTGGAATATCCGGAGGTTTCGGCCACGGTGGTGCAGGAGCAGCCTTACTACAAACTGCGGGTGGGCGCATTCCGTTCCCGGCAGGAAGCGCTGGCCTTTATCCGGGTGCTTGAAGGGTGGCCGGGCGCTTATCCGGCTATAGACAACAACATTCACCCCAGAGATTTTTTGGAACAGTAAATAGATTTTTGATAGAAAAACAATATATTTCTATCCTCCGTCCCCAACAACCAAACGTTTTTATCACGGCATGTCAAGTTCTTCCAATTCCCTTCCGATTTTCGGTTTCGACCGGCTGACACTGGGCCTGTACGCCGCACTGGTGTCTATCGGCTGGCTGATGATTTTTGCCGTGAACTACAACGAAAACGACCCCTACGCTTTCCTGAGTTTGAGTCATACCGCTGGCAAACAGCTGGCCTTCATGGCCGTTTGCGGCATACTTATGTTTGTGGTATTGCTGTCTGACTGGTCGATCTGGCGCACGCTGGCCTTGCCCATGTATGCCATCTCCATGCTATTGTTGCCCGGCACCTTGTTGTTTGGCAGGGAAGTAAATGGCGCCAATGCCTGGTACCATATTGGCGGGTTCACGTTTCAGCCCTCGGAAATAGCCAAGTTCGGCGCTTGTTTGGCTATGGCAGCCTTTTTGAGTAGTCCGGGGGTAGATCTGCGTCAGTGGCGCGACCGCATCATTGCTTTTAGTATTTTCCTGATTCCTTCTGCCCTGGTATTGTTGCAGAGCGATACCGGCTCGGCGCTGGTGTTTTTTTCCTTCATGCTGGTTTTGTACCGCGAGGGTTTGTCACCTGTATTATATGCCCTGGGTTTTGGCACCGCTGCGCTGGTTATTCTGGGTTGGAAATTTGAGCCACCCGCTTACACCGCCTGCTGGCTCATCGCGGCCGTGAATTTCCTGCTGATCCGCAGGTTCCGGGAGCGCCGGCAGGTTTGGATGGCTATTTTGTTGCTACTTGTTCCGCTCACCATCTGGTGGATACCGGTACTGAATTTTTGCCTGGCGCCTGCCGGCGTTCAACTGGAAGAACCTGTTAAGCACCTGTTGGTGCTCGCACCTCACCTCATCCTGTTTCTGGCCGCGTTTATTCCCAATTACTGGAAGAAAAACAGTCTTGTACAGGGACAGCTCCGTGTTTGGGCAGTATTGCTGGGCTTGTCGGTGGGTACTGTATTTGCGGCCAATGCTTTGTTTAACCTGTTGGCGCCGCACCAGCAACAGCGAATCAAGATCTGGCTGAGGCCCAAAGAAGCCGCTTCTGAAGCACGCGGAGCTGCTTACAACCTGCTGCACTCCAAAATGGCTATCGGATCGGGTGGTTTGCTGGGCAAAGGCACCCTGGAAGGCAATATGACCAAGCTCAAGTATGTGCCCGAGCAAAGCACCGACTTCATTTTTTGCACCGTTGGTGAAGAGCAGGGCTTCCTGGGTGTGGTTGGCCTGATCGGATTGTTTTTATGGTTGCTCTGGCGGATAACGATCATTGCCGAGCGGCAGCGATCCAATTTTTCCCGCATTTATGCCTATTCCGTAGCCGGAATCATTTTTATACACCTGATTGTAAACCTGGGCATGACCATGGGTTTATTGCCCATTATTGGCATCCCGCTGCCATTTATCAGCGCCGGCGGTTCGTCTTTGATAGGATTCACTTTAATGATCGCTGTGTTGCTCAAACTAGACAGCAACCGGAACCTTGCCTAAGCAAATGAATTTCACCCTTTTGCATACCGACCCGCAGTCGCGCGCACGTGCGGGCCGCATTGAGACTGATCATGGCGTGATTGAAACGCCTATTTTTATGCCAGTGGGTACTGCGGCCACGGTAAAAGCCGTGCATCAGCATGAACTGCGCGATGATATCCAGGCTCAGATTTGTCTGGGCAATACCTACCATCTGTACCTGCGTCCCGGGCTGGAGGTGCTTCGCGAGGCCGGAGGCATCCATGGCTTTAATGGTTGGCAACGACCGGTGTTGACCGATAGCGGCGGTTTTCAGGTATACTCTCTGGCACATCGGCGCAAAATCAAGGAAGAAGGCGTGACCTTCCAGAGTCATATTGACGGCTCCAGGCACACCTTCACACCTGAAAATGTGATGGACATCCAGCGGATCATCGGGGCAGATATCATCATGGCCTTTGATGAGTGTACGCCATACCCCTGCGATTTCAAGTATGCCCAGAAATCGCTGGGACTCACACATCGGTGGCTGGAGCGTTGCATTCAGCAGTTTGATAATACGGAACCGATTTACGGGCACAGGCAGGCGTTGTTTCCGATCGTTCAGGGCAGCACCTATCCGGAATTAAGGCGCATTTCTGCCGAAACCATAGCCGCCCATGGCAGGGAGGGCAATGCCATCGGAGGCTTGTCGGTGGGCGAGCCTGCAGAGGAAATGTATGCCATGACCGAGATAGTGACCGAGATTTTGCCGAAAGACAAACCCAGGTACCTGATGGGCGTTGGCACTCCGGAAAATATTCTGGAGAGCATTGACCGGGGTATTGATATGTTCGACTGCGTGTTGCCCACCCGCAATGCCCGGCATGGCATGATTTACACGGCGGAAGGCATCATCAACATCAAGAACCAGAAATGGCAGCGGGATTTTTCGCCCATTGATCCGAGCGGTGTGGTACCAACCAGTGCTGTACATTCCAGGGCTTACCTCAGGCATTTATTTATCTGTGGCGAAATTTTGGGGATGCAACTGGCTACCCTGCAAAACCTGGGTTTTTACCTGTGGCTGGTAAAAGAAGCCCGCAAACGCATCCTCGACGGCAGCTTTCATAGCTGGAAAACCGAAATGGTGAAACGGGTAAGAACGCGATTGTGAACGCGGGTAGGAACGCGGATTGTCATCCTGAACGCAGAGAAGGATGACAATCCGCGTTCCCCGCGTTCCACCCCGCGTTCAGGCAGCGTTTTGAAAAGTTAAAACCTCTTGGTATCCAAAGGATTTAACATTAAGGGAAAAATAGGGTGAAAAGAATGGTCGTTTTAGGGTGGCTTGTTAAAATTTTTGCTTGCACTATAATTAAGTTTCGGAAAAACCTACCTTCGCCCACTCTACCTGAATTCATCCGGCTTTTGCCACAATCCTTATTCGTCGTTTTTCAACCAAAACCACAGGTCTGTCTTGATTATGAAAAGAACTACTCTACACTTTCTTTCACTGTGTTTCGTAATGTTCGCGGCAGTGGCCCAGGCCCAGGACATCCACTTTTCACAGTTTTATCAAAGCCCATTGAACTTGAATCCGGCCATGACCGGCGTGATGAATTGTAATCACCGCTTCGTGGCTAACTACCGCAACCAATGGGCTTCCATTCTGAAAAACAGGGCTTACAACACCTACTCCGCTTCTTATGATCAGAAGCTTCCGGTAGGTCGTTACGACTACTTTGGTGTAGGTGGTACGCTTTGGGGCGACAAAGCCGGTTCTTCCGAGTTCGCTACCATTCAGGCGCGCCTGTCCGGTTCTTACGCTAAAAAAATGGGTGGCTACCGCAAAAAAGCACACTACCTTGTATTTGGCGCAGACATCGGCCTGAGCAACCGCAGCATCAAAAGCTACAACCTGCAATGGCCAAGCCAGCACGACGGCAATGGCGGTTTCAACAACGACCCGTCTTTGGCTGAGAACATTGCTGATCCAAGCTTCCTGTTTGCCGATCTGTCAGCAGGTATCCTGTGGTTCAGCGTGTTGAGCAAAGAAGCCAACTTCTACTTTGGCGGTGCGTTCAGTCACTTGAACCGCGCTAACCAGTCGTTCGAAAACGCCAACATTCCGCTGTACAGCAAATTCACTTTCCACGCAGGTGGTGAATTCATGCCAGCCCAGAAATTTGGTTTGAGCCCTGGCGTAGTAACCTTCTTCCAGGGCCCATCCTGGCAGGTGAACGTGGGTAACTCTTTCAAGTTCCTGCTCGGCAACAGCCGTCGCTACAACCAGGCTTTCCAGTTTGGTCTGTGGGCACGTTTGGCCAACAAACTCAACGACGCCAAACTGATGGACGCCGTGATCGTGAGCACCCGCTTCGACTACGAGCAGTTTAACATCGGTTTCAGCTACGACATCAACACATCCAACCTGTTTACCGCTACAAACGGTAACGGCGCTTTCGAATTCTCCCTGATCTACAAGATCTGCGGCCCAGAGCGTCGCGGTGTGTACTGCCCAAGTTTCTAATACAATGCCTCCGTTTGGGGGCTATGTGGATAAAAAGATTCCCGGTTGCTTGGTGGCGCCGGGAATTTTTTTCATTTTTGCCTTCCTCTCATATTCAAAACCGACACCTGCATTATGTTTGGCAATACTAAAGAATCCGAAGACTCCAAAAAAACCGTCACCACCTCCCCTGCCGGCGCCCTGAATGCCCTGGTAAAAGGTACGGTAGTTGAGGGTACAATTCGTTGCGACAGTGATCTGCGGGTAGACGGCGCCATCAAAGGCAAGCTGAGCTGCAGCAGCAAAGTCATCATCGGTCCAACCGGATCTGTTGAAGGCGAAATCCGCTGCCAGAATGCCGTTATTGAAGGTGTTTTCAAAGGTAATTTGTACGTAACCGAGCTGCTGAATGTGCGGGAAACCGCTGAAGTAGACGGCGACGTAACCACCAACAAGCTCATTGTGCAAAGCGGCGCCAAGTTCAACGTTGCCTGCAAAATGGAATCCGGGGCCTCCGCCAACGGCACGGTAAAACACTTTGATACCAAAACCGCGAACGATGGCACAGGAACCGCAACCAAAGCTGTCGCCACAGGAACGCCGGGCGTCCGCAATTAAAGCCACCGCCAAATACGGTGGAATGGCCTTTCAACTCCTGGGCGCCTGCCTGGCAGGAGTCTTCATAGGTAAATGGATTGACCAGAAATTGCAGCTGGAACGACCCACCTGGGCTGTTTTCCTCACTATTTTTTTTCTGGCAGCCTCGCTGTACGCCTTGTATAAACAGTTAATAAATGACGGTAGACGGTAGACGGCCTACGGTAGACGGTGGACGGTAGACGGTGGATGGTGGGGGCAATTTTCTATTCCCCCCGAGTAGCCAAACGCAGCGCCCCTCCCCCTTTGAAGGGGGCCGGGGGGATGACAACGTACCACGAGTGGATAAATACCCCTCAGATATCGGGTTAATTTGCCGAATTTTATTTACTAAACGATTGATTTTCAAAAACTTAGCTACTAACGCTGCGTTGTCATCCCCCCAACCCCATTCAAAGGGGGAGGGGCGCTGGGGCTGGCTACTCGGTGAAAAATAGAAAATAGGCCCCACCGTCAACCGTAAGCCGTCCACCGTAGTCCGTCCACCGTCAACCGTAAGCCGTCTACCGTAGGCCGTCTACCGTCCACCGTAAGCCGTCAACCGTCCACCGTCTATGCCTCCATCCTCCTTTTTTCAAAAACTATTACTGATTTCTGCGCTGACCGGCCTGGTGCTGGCAGGCCTTCATTTTTTAGTGGCGCCGGCGCAGGAACACGCAGGATTCTCTGTGGTATCTACTGTGTTGTTTATGCTCATTTGCCTGGGCTTGTATTACGCCGGCAAAAGTGCAGCCGGAAGCAAAAACCGCAACGCTTTTACTAATCTGGTTTCTGTTTCTGTTTTTGGTAAAATGGTGGTGGCACTGGCCGTCCTGTTCATTTACCAGCAAACCGCCCACCCTACCAACCAATGGTTTGTAGGCATCTTCCTGTGGTGCTACGTCGTTTTTACGGCTTTTGAAGTCTGGTTCATGACCAAACTCGCTCGCACCTAACTCACTCACTCGCTCATTTCCTCCATGAAGCGTCCGAAAAAAAGTGAATACGCGCCATTCTACGAAGGATACATCCTGTCTGTGCCCCCCAGGAGTTCGGCAAAAAGTTTGTTGAAAAAGTCTTTCCGGGAGGCCCAGCAGGTATTTGGCGCTTTGCCTGAAGAAAAAGGCAACCATACCTACGAGCCCGGAAAATGGACCATCAAACAACTGCTGATCCACCTCATAGATGCCGAACGGGTGTTTAGCTTCCGGGCCTTGTGGGGCATACGTGGCGACCGGGCCGGATTGCCCGGATTCAACCAGGATTTCTGGATGGAGGAAGCCAAAGTAGACCAGCGCAGCATCAAAGATTTACTGAAAGAGTGGAAAGTCGTGCGGGAAAACACCCTTTTCCTGCTCGATCAGTGTACCGAAGCGCAATCTACCTTTATGCTCACCGCCAGTAATTGGAAGGTGTCGGTTCGCGCCCTGTTTTTTATTATCATCGGGCATCAGGCGCATCACATGAAGGTACTTGAGGAGCGTTATTTAAGGTAAAGATGTAAAAAAGGTATAAAAGTTAAATCCAATACCGGCAGCTTTTCAGAAATTGCACACTCTAGAGCATCAAACCTGCCGAAAATATGTCCGATAAACGCCTCTTCGATTACCTCCTTGAACAAGCTGAATATTACCCGCTGGAACAAGCCTTTGGTCGGAAAGTAAACGGCCAATGGACCTATTTGTCCAGTAAAGACATGCTGCTGCTGGCTAACCGGGCCAGTGTAGGTCTACTGCGTATGGGCCTGCGCCCGGGCGACAAAGTGGCTACTGTAGTGTATCAAACCACACCTGAATGGGTGGCGCTGGATTATGCCATGCTCCAGATCGGGGTGATCAATGTGCCCATGTACCCCACCATCAGCTCGCGGGAATACGCCTATATCCTGCAGGAATCAGAGGCTAAATATTGCGTGGTGGGCGATGGCGATTTGCTCAAAAAAGTACAGGATGCCAGCACAACCCTGCCGGGCTTACAGGAAGTTTTCTGTTTTGAAGCGCAGGAAGGCGCCCGCACCTGGACGAGCTTTCTAGCCCCGGCAGAAGCCGATTTTTCAGAATTGACTACCTACCGGGCGCAGATAAAACCCGACGACCTGGCTACCATCATTTACACCTCAGGCACCACCGGCAACCCCAAAGGTGTGATGCTGAGTCACCGCAACATTGTGTACAATGTGGAAACCGTACGCGCGCTGGCGCCGATAGCAGCTGGCGATCGGGTGCTGAGTTTTCTGCCGGTGAGTCACGTGTATGAGCGGGTAGCTACCTACCTGTATACCTTTGCCGGCGCCAGCGTTTCTTACACTAATACCGACAATCTGGGCGGCGAGGACGGCGATTTGCGCAGCATAAAGCCACACTTTTTCACCTGCGTGCCCAGGCTTCTGGAAAAAGTATACGACCGGATTTACAACAAAGGACTGGAACTGAAAGGCCCCAAACGCTGGCTGTTCTTCTGGGCACTGAGCCTGACCGACGACTGGGAGTTTGACAAAACCTACAGCGGCTGGAAGGCCCTGCAATGGAAAATTGCCCATAAACTAATTTTCTCCAAATGGCGCGAAGCCCTGGGAGGCAACGTCAAAGGCATGACCACCGGCGCCAGCGCTTGTCCGACCAAAATTCTGCGCAGTTTCAACGCCGCCGGCATTCCGGTGCGCGAGGTGTACGGATTGAGCGAAGTAGCTCCGGGCCTGAGTATCAACGGATTTGGGCCGGGAGAAGCCTTGCTGGGAACGGTGGGAACAGCACTGAAAGGACTGGAACTACGCCTGGAACCTGGTCCGGATTTCCGACCCGGCGAGGGCGAAATTTTGGCCAAAACACCTGGCCTGATGCTGGGTTATTACAAAAAACCGGAACAAACCGCCGAGATGATTCGCGTAATTGACGGCGAGCGCTGGCTGGCTACCGGCGATGTGGGCACCTTTGTAGACGGTCCCGGAGGTAAAAAATTCCTGAAAATTACCGACCGCAAAAAAGAATTGCTCAAAACCAGTGGCGGGAAATACGTGGCGCCTACCCCCATCGAATCCATGCTTAAGGAGCACCCTTTGGTGGAGCAAGCCATGGTGGTAGGCGAGAACATGAAGTTTGTTTCAGCCCTCATTGTGCCTTCCGAACAAGGCCTGCGGGACTGGTGCCACAAACACCAGGTAGCCTGGACCAATCTGCCCGAAATGATCCGGAATCCGAAAGTTATTCGCCGGTATGAAATGCTGCTGGAACGTGTGAATCCACACTTCAATCATGTGGATCAGTTGAAAAAATTTGCCCTCATCGCTGAGCCCTGGGAGCCCACCAAAACAGACGGCTCGGAAGCAGAACTGACGCCAACCCTCAAAATGAAACGCCGGGTGATTTTGGAAAAATGCCGGAAAGAGATTGAGGAGATGTATGAGTGACGGTGGACGGTGGACGGTGGACGGTGGACGGTAGACGGTGGACGGTGGACGGTGGACGGTGGACGGTGGACGGTGCGTGGGAGCTTTACTAATGTGAGTTGTCATGTCGAGTACTCGGCATGACAACTCACATTGGTTTAACTACCCACGCACCCCCACCGTCTACCGTAAGCCGTCCACCGTCTACCGTAAGCCGTCCACCGTCTACCGTCTACCGTCCACCGTCATTCTTATATAAAATCCGGGCTCAAACGCTATTTTTGCGCTCAAATGCAATGATCCAAAATGACTAAACAATCGAAAAAAGTTACGCAAAATGTCAAATCGGCGCCTGTTTCCCGCAAATCCTTGCCGAAACGCTGGATCCTGATTGCCGCGGTGGCGCTGGTAGCTATTGGAATTGCCGTTTGGAAATTCTGGCCTGGCAATGAAGAAGTGTACCAAATTGGTAAAATGCACGGTGTGGAGGAAACCCTCACGGCTAAATCGCCCCTGCTGCAATTGCTGGAACCCGACGAAACCGGGATTGATTTTCAAAATCAGATTGTAGAAACCAAGGCCAACAACTTTGCCACCAACATCAATATCTATAACGGTGGGGGCGTAGCTGTGGGCGATTTTAACAACGATAACCTGCCTGATATTTACTTTATCTGCACCAATGGGCAGAATCGACTCTACCAAAATCAGGGTAATTTCAAATTTAAAGATGTCACCCAGGCGGCAGGCTTAACATCTGAGGAAGGATTTGAAACTGCTGCTGCTGCGATAGACATCAATGCTGACGGCTTTCTAGACCTGTATGTATGTCGGGCCGGGCCGTTTGAAAATGATGAGCGCCGGAACAAGCTATACATCAACAACGGCAACATGACCTTCACCGAAAAAGCGAAGGAATATGGGCTCGACGATATGAGCGCCAGCACCGGAGCCAATTTCTTTGATGGCGATGGCGATGGCGACCTGGACCTTTACCTGCTCAACTACCCCAAAGACATGGCTTTTGCCAACAAAATTGAATCGAAACAAGGTCCGGACGGCAATATGATTGCCAACCTTTCACCCAAGGACCCGCTTGATTCAGACCGGTTTTACCGCAACGACGGCGGTAAATTCACCGATATTTCTCAGCAATCAGGCATCTGGAACAGGGGCTTTGGCCTGAGCGTTTCTGTGGGAGATCTAAACCGCGACGGCGCTCCGGATGTGTACGTTGCCAACGACTTTTTGCAGCCAGACCGTTTGTACATCAACAACGGGAAAGGTGTGTTTTCAGACGAACTCAACAAAAGAATCCGCCACAACACCCAGTTTTCCATGGGTACAGATATTTCAGACTTCGACAACGATGGCCTGATTGATATTTATGCTGTGGATATGATGCCGGCCAATAACTACCGGCACAAAACCCTCAAAATTTCCAATACCAACAGCCTTTACCTGTCGCTGGTACAAAACGGCATTCTGGAACCCGTTACCCACAACGTGCTGCAGCGCAACAACGGCAATGGAACCTTCAGCGATGTAGCCTGCCAGGCCGGCGTGTTCCGTACCGACTGGTCCTGGAGCAACCTGGTAGCCGATTACGACAACGACGGGATGCGGGATATTTACGTGAGCAACGGTTACCGCCGCGAAATCCACCACATTGACCACGCCGACTTCATGAAAGACATGAAGAAAAACAAATCGGCCCAACAGATCCTGCAGGAGTTCAAAACCCTGGACGATTACCTGAACTCCGTGCCTTCCTACAAGATCCGTGATTTCATTTTCCAAAACAAAGGCAACTGGAAATTTGAGGATAAAAGCGGCGATTGGGCCACTATGAAAGCCACCTGGTCGTGCGGAGCTGCCTGGACAGACCTCGATCTGGATGGCGATTTGGATTTGGTGGTGAATAACCTGGAAGATCCGGCGTTTGTGTTCAAAAACCAGGCCCGGGAACAAAACAAAGGCAATTACATTCAGGCCAAACTGAAAGGCAGTCCGCAAAATCCGTTTGCCGTAGGCGCTTCTGTATTAATTGAATATGGCAACGGACAAAAGCAATATCAGGAAATCAGTCCTAACCGGGGCATTTTTTCCTGCTCGGAGCACCTGATTCACTTTGGCCTGGGCCAGGAATCCCAGATTGCCAAACTCAGCGTACGCTGGCCTGATGGCAAAACGCAGATGATAACCAACGTGCCCACCAATCAGCGCCTGCAACTAGATTATACCAATGCCAGTGGCTATGTGGCAACCCTGGTGCCAGATCAGGGGGCCCAAACGCTCATGGCCGAAACGGGCAATTCCGGCGTCAACTTCGTGCACAAGGAGAGCAAATTCAACGATTTTGAGAACTACCCGCTCATGGTTTGGATGGAAAGCGAGCTGGGGCCACTCACCGCTCAGGCCGATGTGAATGGCGATGGGCTGGAAGATTTCTTTGTGGGAAATGCCTTTAATGCACCCGCCGCTTTGTTCCTGCAAAACTCCGATGGTAGTTTTAAGGCAAGCAATCAGGCGCTTTGGGAAGCAGAAAAAGCTTACGAAGACCACGGCGCGGTGTTTTTTGATTTCGATGGCGATCAGGACCAGGATCTTTTTGTGGTAAGCGGAGGTTTTGATGCGCCTGCGCAGGGGCGCGACAAGCTCTGGCAAAACCGTTTGTACCTGAACGACGGCAAAGGCAATTTCAGCAAAGCCAATGGCGCTGTACCAAGTACAGTGGGCGATATCGGACTACGGGTGGTAGCACACGATTACGATAATGACGGCGATGCCGACCTGTTTGTGGGCGGCCGTTTGGTGCCTGATAAATGGCCACTAACGCCACGCAGCCTGATTTTGCGCAACGACCGAAATAAATTGACCGATGTAACCGAGGAGGTTGGCGGTGATTTTGCTCGTTGCGGCATGGTGACAGACCTTGCCTGGGCCGATCTGGACAAAGACGGACAGGCCGAACTGGTGGCTGTTGGCGAGTGGATGCCGGTATCGGTATTTAAACTGAATGGCGGCAAACTAAGCAACGTGACCGAACAAATGGGACTTGGCCAAAGCAACGGTTTGTGGTGCAGTCTTCAGTTGGCTGATGTGGATCAGGACGGAGATTCGGACCTGATTACCGGCAATTTCGGGATCAATACCCGTTTTACTACCAGTCCGGATGCACCATTCAGCTGTTATGCCAAAGACTTCGACAACAATGGCACCCTCGACCCGATTGTGACTTTGTATGAAGGGAAAAAGAATTTTCCGCTGGTGCAAAAAGAGGTCATGGTAAAACAAATGCCAAGTCTGAAAAAGAAATACCTCTACGCCATCAACTACTCCCAAACCACTATTGAAGAAATGTGGGGTAGCGGCCTGAAAGATGCCCTCAAACTGGTGGCTAATGACATGGAAACCTGCTGGTGGGAAAATCAGGGCGGTAAATTTGTACGCCACAGTTTGCCTTATCAGGCACAAGCCTCTGCCATTCAGGGCATTGTGGCCGAAGACCTGAATGGCGATGGGCATCTGGACCTATTGATGGCCGGCAATAAATATGGCATGGAAGTAGGCACCGGACGATATGATGCCGGCAACGGTGTGTTCCTGGCCGGCGACGGCAAAGGCAACTTCCGCTGGGTGAACAACCTCGAGAGCGGCTTTTGGGCCATGCGCGACGCGCGCGATGTAGCCGTAATCAAAGGCGCCGGGGGCAAACGCAGCTTTGTGGTAGCTAATAATAACAGCGGGCTGCAGGTGTATAAATAGAACGGTAGACGGTAGACGGTGGACGGTGGACGGTTGACGGTGGCGTTGCTTTTTAGATTTGTTTTGGACTATTTGGCAAATAAGGAACCTCAAGAGCAACGCCACCGTCCACCGTCCACCGTCAACCGTCAACCGTCTACCGTAAGCCGTCTACCGTTCATCGTTCATCGTTCCGTCGTTCATCCTGGGTGTTGATTTCGGCTTGCTTTCTATTTCTTCAAAGTCTACATATTCTTCTTCTGCGCGGGTGTAGCCATCCTGGGCGCCAAATTCTTTGCGCATTTGTTCCATTTTGCGGTATCCGAGCGCTTTCAGAAAAATATAGAGAGAGAAAAACGGGAATACCAAAATGGCCAGCGCCAGCGAAATAAGTCCGCTGACGGGGCTTGACTCCATGGTTTTGATCCAGTTTTTGATGGTATCCGGAAAAACCCGCCAGTTGATGACGGCTGCCAGCACCAGCAACGCCGGGGCAGCCCAAAGCAGGAGGTAATAGAGTCCTTGCAAAAGGTAATAGCCACCTACAATCAGCAGGATGGCAAACAGGAAACAGCCCAATCCGCCACCAGGGAACTGATTGACATTTCTGCCTCCAAAATTATATTGATAGATCATGGCTCAAAGTTCGGTTTGGCCCATACCGAGTATGGTAAAAAATTCGTCGGACTGCACCGGCATTACCGACAAACGTGCATTTCGGACCAAAAGCAGCTGCTGCAGGGCGGGGTGTGCTTTGATTTCTGTAAGTTTAACAGGCTGTGTAAAAGGTTTGAGCGGCTCCAGGTCTACGCAAGACCAATCACCTTTTTCGGCAGTGGGGTCGGGGTAATGCTCTGTAGCAACCCGGGCAATACCCACCACTTCCAGGCCGATATTGGAATGATAGAACAGGCAGAGATCGCCATTTTTCATAGCCCTGAGGTTATTGCGCGCCTGGTAATTGCGCACGCCATCCCAGCGGCCTCGACCTTCTTTTACCAATTGGTCGTAGCTATAAACGTCAGGTTCAGATTTTACAAGCCAGTAATGCATATTGTTGGATGATGGGTGGATTTTTGGAGGGGTTTTACCACTAAGACGCTAAGGTCACTAAGAAGAAAGAGAGTAATTAACAACACCCCTTAGTGCCTAAAGTGCCTCAGTGGTGAAAAACGTCACTCACTCACTCACTCATTTTAAGTCTCGGGTGGTAAAGGTAGATAGTCTCCTTGAGGTACTCAGTGTCGAGGTGGGTGTAAATCTCTGTGGTGGTGATGCTTTCGTGTCCGAGCATATCCTGTACGGCTTTCAGGTCGGCGCCTCCTTCCACGAGGTGAGTGGCAAAGCTGTGGCGGAATGTGTGTGGACTGATATTCTTCCTTACACCTGCTTTTTCGGCCATTTCCTTGACAATAAGAAACACCATGACGCGGCTCATTTTACCGCCTCTTCTGTTGAGAAAAACCGTATTTTCTGCTTCTTTTTTGATGTTTTCCTGCAAAGCGCGGACATTTTCCAGGTATATTTTCAGAAATTTTACCGCCTCGGCCCCGATGGGTACCAGGCGTTCCTTGTTGTTTTTACCCAATACTTTGAGAAAACTGGCATCCAGGAACAGCTGGGTAAGTTTGAGGTTGACCAGCTCGCTCACCCGGAGTCCGCAGGCATACAATACCTCCAGAATAGCCCGGTTGCGCTGTCCCTGAGGGTCAGACAAATCAACGACATCCAGCATAGCCTGGATTTCGTGTACGCTGAGCACTTCCGGAATTTTCCGGCGCATGCGCGGACTCTCCAGCAACTCCGTAGGATCGTCGTCCAGCAAATCTTCCACCATGAGGAACTTGTAAAAAGCGCGCAAACCGGAGATCAGCCTGGATTGCGTGGTGGCTTCCAGTCCGAGGTTATTGGCCCAGAGGATAAACCGGGTGAGATCGTCTGGCTTGACGGCCAGGGGCGAGATTTGCCGGCCTTCCAGTTCGAGCCATTGCACAAATTTGCCTACATCGTTCAGGTAGGCATCAATGGTGTGTTGGCTCATGGAGCGTTCCAACAACAAATAGGCTTTAAAAGCATGTTGCGCGGCCGGCCAGTTCATGGGAGCGAAGGTACGTCTTTGGCTATTTCCTGCCGCTTGGGGGTAAAAGTTATGAGCTATCGAGGGCAATCACTTCCTGCCTTTGTGTTTCGCGGCTTCTCCCCTACTTTTGTCCTTGCTTTCCTCTTGTATGAATCCACGCCGCATTAAACTTATCATCGGACTCATGACCCTGGCATTGGCCGGTATCATTTGTCTGCAAATCTATTGGATCAGTTGGAACATTGGTTTGAACGAAGATCAGTTCGATAAAAATGTTTACGCAGCCCTCAACCGGGTAGCCAACAAACTGCAGACAGTAGAAAACATCCGGGTTTTTGAGGAGCTCAGCAAGTCGCAACAAGCCGGCTCCGAAGCCAACCAGAATATCCGCAAAGCGGCCAAATTTCTGGAAAACGGCTTTGCACAGCGCAAAGTGAACGTACCAGTGGAAAGTGATTCTCTGCCGTATCCCTCCGATGGAGGTCCGGGGTTTGAAAACAATGTTACGCTTTGGGAATACATGAAAGTGAGTCAGTTGGTGGATTCCAAGCCGCTGGCAGAACGTATTCCGCTCGATCTGTTGGCCAAATCCATTCAGGAAGAAATTGAAAGTCGCGGCATACGTTCAGATTATCAATACGGGGTATATTCCAAGGCCCGCGGCAGCTATGTGATTGTAAATGACCACTTTGTGGTGGAAGACAGTGGCCCGCAAATGGCGCACGGCGGCGCACCTACACTGTTTAACTCGCCCTATAAAGTGGCATTATTTACACAGGATATCGAATCTCCGGGCGATCTGTCTCTTTATTTCCCCAACCGTACCCGGATCGTATTAGGCTCGGTGCTGGGCATGTTATCGTTGTCTATTGTATTCACCGCCATCGTGTTGTTCTGTTTTTGGTACACCATTCAGGTTATTTACCGGCAAAAACAATTATCGGAGATGAAAACCGATTTCATCAACAACATGACCCACGAATTCAAAACCCCCATTGCTACCATTTCACTGGCTGCCGACAGTATCAGCAGTCCGATGGTGGTGAACAATCCGGATAAAATCAAGCGTTTTGTAGACATCATCCGGCAGGAAAACCGGCGCATGAACAGTCAGGTAGAGCGGGTTTTGCAAATGGCGCTGATTGATAAAAAGGACTTTGAACTCAAGCTTGGGGAAATTAATATGCACGAGATCATTGAACAGGCGGTGGCTAATTTCAGTTTACAGGTTGAACGTCGGGAAGGAGTGTTGCGCACGGATTTACAAGCCACCAAGCCAGTGATTGAGGGCGACTCCACGCACATTGCCAGTGTGATTCACAATCTGCTGGACAATGCCAATAAATATAGTCCGGAGAAACCGGATATCACCATCAGCACCCGAAATGTGCCTATTGGCCTGGAGATCACCGTGACCGATAAGGGCATGGGGATCAGCAAGGAAGTGCGCAAGCATATTTTCGACAAATTTTACCGCGAGCACACAGGCAACGTTCACGATGTGAAAGGATTTGGTTTGGGGCTCAGCTATGTAAAAGCCATCATGACTGCCCACAAAGGCCTGGTGGATGTCCACAGCGAACCCGGCAAAGGCAGCAGTTTTGTGCTGACGTTTCCGGTGGGGTGAGTATTTGGGGGTCATTTGGGGGGTCATTTAAGGGTCATTTTTGGGGTCATTTATTAGTCATTTTGAGCCATTGACTTAGTGTATTTTGTCATCTTGAGCGTAGCGAAAGATCTGGCCCAGCCGTTCCCCCTAACATCCACTACAAGAAATCCAAATCTGTGTAAAATCTGTGCAAATAATCTGTGTAAAATCTGTGCGAAACAAGACCCATCCTCAGATCTTTCGCTGCGCTCAAGATGACAAAACACACTAAGTCAATGACCCAAATGACCATAAAATGACTAATAAATAACCCCATGCAACTCTTCTCCCGCGAATTTGGCGCCGGCGATCCGGTGATTATCCTGCACGGTTTATTCGGTTTTTCTGACAACTGGCAAACCATCGCCAAGGCTTTGGCAGAAAACCATCTGGTTATTACACCTGATTTGCGCAATCATGGTCGTTCGCCACACGTACCGAACCATTCTTACCCGGAAATGGCAGAAGACGTGCGGGTTTTTATGGAAGAAAAATGGATGTTCAGCGCAGCGCTGATTGGGCATAGCATGGGCGGCAAGGTGGCTATGCAACTGGCTCTGGATCATCCGGATATGGTGGAAAAACTGGTGGTGGTAGACATGGAGCCCGGCCCGGCCGACGATAACCACAGCGGCATATTTGAGGCTTTGCTGGGGCTGGATCTGGACGCCATGACGGAGCGCGCACAGATTGATGCTTATTTGCTGGAACGCATTCCCGATTTCGGCACCAGGCAGTTTTTGTTGAAAAATATTACCCGGGAAGAGGACGGGCATTTTGCCTGGAAAATGAATTTGCCTGTGCTATGGAAGCATTTCCCGGATGTGCTGGCAGAAGTACGCGGCCCTCATCCATTTGAAAAGCCGACTCTTTTTGTGCGCGGCGGCAACTCGAATTATATCAAAGACGAGGATTGGGCACACACCAAAACACTATTTCCCAACGCCGAGCTCGTTACTATTCCCGGCGCCGGTCACTGGGTGCATGCCGATAAGCCCAAGGAGTTGTTGGAGGTGTTGAAAGGATTTTTGGAGGTCATTTGAGAGTCATTTAGGGTCATTTAGGGTCATTTATAGTCATTTGAGAGTCATTTAGGGATCGGGGCTTATTATCTTGAGCGTGGCGAAAGATCTGAGGATGGGGCTTGTTTCGCACAGATTTTACACAGATTTTTTTCACAGATTCTACACAGATTTGGGTTTGTGTACTGGTTGGTTGCTGAGCAGCCGGGTCAGATCTTTCGCTACGCTCAAGATGACAAGCCCCGACCCCTAAATAACCCCAAAAATGACTATAAATGACCCTAAATGACTATAAATGACTATAAATGACCACAAAAAAGACTCTCAAACACCCCTTAATTCAACCGCTCCCAAATCCCCGCAATCCCTTGTCCACCACCCACGCAGGCGGTAACCATGCCGTATTTTTGGTTGCTGCGGCGCATTTCGTTGAGGAGCTGAACGGTTAGTTTGGCGCCGGTACAACCCAGCGGGTGACCCAGGGCTATTGCGCCACCATTTACATTGACGATATCCGGATTGAGGCCGGCTTCTTTGATCACGGCTAATGCCTGAGCGGCAAAGGCTTCGTTGAGCTCAATGGCCTGGATATCATCCAATTTCATACCTGCCTGCTTGAGCGCTTTGGGGATGGCGGCACAGGGGCCAATACCCATATAAATAGGCTCCACACCCGCTACGGAGCAGGCTGCGAGTCGGGCGATAGGCTGCAGGCCCAGGTTTTTGACCATTTCTTCCGACATCACCAGCACGAATGCAGCGCCATCGGAGGTTTGAGAGGAGTTGCCGGCAGTAACCACGCCACCCTGGGCGAATGCCGGACGCAGTTTGCCCAAACCTTCCAGATTGGTGTCGCGACGCACGCCTTCATCGGTATCTACGGTGTTGACGCGCTCTTTGCGCTTGTCGTTTTCCACCCATACCTCAGGTACCTGAACCGGCACAATTTCATCTTTGAATTTGCCGGAATCAATGGCTGCAGCAGCTTTCTGGTGACTGCGCACGCTGAATTCGTCGGCTGCTTCGCGGGAGATATTCCATTTAGCTGCCACAGCTTCGGCGGTAAGACCCATACCTACGAGGTAGTCGGGTGTGTCTTTGGCGATGTTGTAGTTAGGCGCCAGTTTGTAGCCGGTCATGGGGATGAGCGACATGCTTTCGGCGCCGCCGGCCACATAGCAATGGCCCATACCGGCACGGATTTTGGCCACGGCAATGCTGATGGTTTCCAGGCCGGAAGCACAATAGCGGTTGACGGTCATGCCGGGAACTTCTTTGCCCAGTGCGCGGTTGGAGATCAGGCGACCAATTTGCAGGCCCTGCTCCCCTTCCGGGTTGGCGCAGCCTACAATGCAATCGTCCACGAGTTTCGGATCCAGGGCCGGCACAGAAGCCATGAGTTGTTTGATCACATCAATGGCCAGATCATCCGGGCGGTAGGATTTGAAACCGCCTTTTCCTGCTTTTCCAACAGCGGAACGAAAGCCCGCTACGATATATGCTTCTTGCATGGTGGAGAGAATTTAATTTTATTCACCGCGAAGGTTTATTCACCGCGAAGTACGCAAAGGGCGCAAAAGGAAGTTTTTCGTGTTTAACGCATATTTTGCGTTCTTTGCGTACTTCGCGGTGAATAAACCTTCGCGGTGAACCAACCCTCAAAAGTACATCCTTTAGCGAAAATGCGCTAAATTGATTTTTTACTTCTTTGAAACAGTTTTGGAAAGAAACTGTTTTGGCGTTGCACTCCCTGTCTTTGCATGAAACATCTTGCTTACCTCAAAAAGTTTTTCTGGATTTATCGCGGCCGCATTCTGTTGGGCGTGTTGTTTGTGGGCGCAGCCAACTGGTTCCGTGTTTGGCAACCTCAGGTAATCCGCCAGGCGCTGGATACCGTGGTAGAGCGAGTGAGTTACTATAAAAACAACGGCGGTTTGGAAGCGCACCCGGAAGCTATTGGGGAGCTGGGCACTAAAATTGCCTGGTTTGGCGCTGCAGTGATCGGGTTGGCGCTGCTGATGGGTATTGCCATGTTTTTCATGCGTCAGACAATCATTGTGGTGAGCCGTTTGATTGAATACGATATGCGCAAGGAGATTTTTGCGCATTATGAAAAGCTGGATCTGGCGTTTTACAAGCGCAATTCTACCGGCGATATGATGTCGCGCGTATCGGAAGATGTTTCCAAGGTACGCATGTTTCTGGGCCCCACTATTTTGTACGGACTCGACCTCATTTTCCTGTTTGTGATGGCCATTTCGGCCATGCTCAGCGTGAGTGTGGAACTCACGTTATGGTCGTTGCTGCCCCTGCCTTTTTTGAGCATTTCCATTTACTGGGTGAGCACGCTGATCAACCGGAAAAGTGAAAAAATACAGCAACAACTGGCAACCCTTACCAGCACCACACAGGAGGTGTACAGTGGTATCCGGGTGGTCAAAAGTTATGTACAGGAATGGGCCATGGGGCGGTGGTTTGCCGAACAAAGCGAGGAATACCGCAAAAAATCGCTGGAACTCATTCGCATCGACGCGTTTTTCTTTCCCCTGATGTCGCTGCTCATTGGCGTGAGTACCATCATTACGGTATACGTGGGTGGCTTGCAGGTGGTGGCCGGAAAAATCACCCCCGGCAATATTGCGGAGTTTGTGATTTACATCAATATGCTCACCTGGCCCGTTACGGCCATCGGCTGGATTGCCTCCCTGACCCAGCAAGCCGCCGCTTCCCAGAAACGGATCAACGAATTCCTCAATACCCAGCCCACCATCGTATCACCTCCGTCAACCGTCAACCGTCCACCGTCTACCGTCCAGGGACATATCAAGTTCGAAAACGTATCCTTTACCTACCCGGATACCGGCATCAAGGCGCTGGAAAACGTGTCGTTTGAGCTGCTTCCCGGACAAAAAATGGCTATTATTGGTCGCACAGGCAGTGGAAAAACCACCATTGCCGATTTGCTGGTGCGCATGTACGATGTCACGGAAGGTCGGATATTGATAGACGGGGTGGATATCCGGGAGCACGATCTGTACCATTTGCGGCAGCGCATCGGTTACGTACCGCAGGATGTTTTTCTGTTTTCCGACACCGTTTTAGGCAATATTTCCTTCGGAAAAGCCGGAATAACGCAGGCCGAGGCGGAAGAATACGCCAAGAGTGCGGCGGTTCACGACGATATTATGGGCCTGCCGGAAGGCTACCAAACCATGGTGGGCGAACGCGGCGTAACCCTTTCCGGCGGCCAGAAACAACGCGTCAGCATAGCCCGCGCCTTTGCCAAGCAACCAGACCTGGTACTGCTCGACGACTGCCTGAGCGCCGTAGACACCAATACGGAAAGTCGCATTCTGGGACACCTCTCTGGTGCATTGGCCGATAAAACCGCTATTATCATCACCCACCGGATTTATAAAATGCTGGAGTTCGACAAGATCATTGTGCTCGACGAACACCGCATTGCCGATGAAGGCACACATGATGAGCTACTCGCTCGCGGAGGTTATTATGCCGAGTTGTTTGAGCGTCAGTCGTTGGGAGAGGAAGGGGGTGGACGATGAACGATGGACGATGAACGATGGGTTTGGGAGCTTGTTCTGGCGACATTGACAGGTTAAAACAACGTGGGTTGTCATTCCGGGCATCGGGGGGATGTTAAAATTGCCCCGCTCTTTAGGGCGGGGAATAGAGTTGAAGAACAATTGGAGGGGCTTTAGCCCCATGCAATGAAAAGGCTAAAGCCCCCCAATTTATTGTGACCCTCAATCCCCGCCCTAAAGGACGGGGCAAAGTACCTTTCTGAAAAATGTGTGCCCTTTCTAAAGCCGCGTTATTCCTATTGGGAAACATGGTTATACCCCCCATTCCCCCCGGTTAACCTCCGATTAACACACCTCCCTAAACCACCCAATCTCATCCCGGCGTTATTGGTGTATGAAAACGCTACCCCTTTTGCTGCTGTTGCCGGCTTTCCTCCAGCTGGCTCATGTGCACTGCAGCTCCAACGCCAAACAAGCACCCGCGGCTCTTGCCGTTTCTACGCCCGACAGTCTGCTGTACTTGCGGTTTTCTCCGCCTGCAGGTTACGCGCGGGCGCAGGCGGATGCCACGTCTTTTACTCATTATTTAAGACACATACCCCTCAAGGCGCCCGGAAGCCCGGTATTGTACTACCATGGCGGCGAAAAAAACAACCAGGATGTATACGATGCCGTGGTAAACCTGCCCATCGGCAACAAAAACCTGCACCAATGCGCCGATGCCGTCATGCGCTTGCGGGCAGAATACCTGTGGCGGCAGGGGGAGTACGATAAGATCAGCTTCCGGTTTACCAATGGCTTTCCGGTGGATTATGCCCATTGGCGACGCGGCGGGCGCATCAAAGTGTTTCTGAATGATGTTTCCTGGGAAGAAAGCGCGGCGCCGTCCAACAGCTACGCCACCTTCTGGGCTTACCTGGAAAAAGTGTTCCAGTACGCCGGTACCTTGTCGCTCTCCAAAGAACTCCACCACATTCCGGTGCAGGACCTCAGCCCGGGCGATGTGTTCATCCAGGGAGGCTCTCCCGGACACGCGGTGATGGTGGTGGATGTGGCGCAAAATGCCGCCGGACAAAAAGTGTTTCTACTGGCGCAGAGCTATATGCCTGCCCAGGAAATCCAGATCCTGAAAAACCCCAATGATTCGGGGCTCAGTCCCTGGTATTCGGCAGATTTCGGCGAAACGCTTGAAACGCCGGAGTGGACGTTTAGGAGGGGGGATTTGAGGAGGTGGTGAGTTTTTTTACCGCGGAGACGCGGAGGCGCAGAGTGTAATATCCCTCTGCGTCTCAGCGCCTCTGTAGTAAAAAAACTCCGTCTCTTTCTTATTTCTTCTTCTGCTGCTTAGCCTTTTCTTCCTGCATGCGCTGCTGCTCTTTCATGGCCTGTTCCAGACGCGCGCGGAAGCCGCTTTCTTTTTTAGGCTTGGCTTTGTTGGCTTCCAGCTGTTCCCTGATTTTTTCTTTATCAATCAGGTATTCCTTGGTTACCAGCGTTTGCGCAATGTTCAGAATATTACTGAAACAGAGGTACAGCGTAAGGCCTGATGCAAAGTTGTTGAAGAAGAACATGAAGAACACCGGCATGGTGTACTGCATGTATTTCATCACCTTCATCTGATCGTTGTTCTGCATCTGGCTGGCATCCATTTGTTTCATGGAATACCATGTGTACCACAGGGTGGTTACTACCCAGATCAGGGTGAACAGACTAATGTGTGCGCCTGCACCAAATGGCAGGTGGAAGGGCAACTGCATGATGCTGTCGTAGCTCGAAAGGTCGGTGGCCCAGAGGAAACTTTGCTGGCGGAACTCAATGGCTGCCGGGAAGAACCGATACAAGGAGAACCAGATTGGCATTTGCAGCAAAATAGGCAGGCAGCCTCCCAGCGGATTCACCCCGTATTCGCTGTACAACTTCATGGTTTCTACGCTCATGGCCTGTTGGTCGTCGCCAAATTTCTTTTTCAGTTCTTCCAGACGTGGTTTGAGCGCTGCCATTTTGGATTGGCTCAACACCATGCGGTACGTGAGCGGGTACACCAGCAGTTTCACCAGGAGGGTGAGCAGCAGGATCACGATACCAGCGCTGCCCACAAACGTAGACAATACCGCCAGAATGGGGTGGATTACCCAGCGGTTGATGGCGCCAAATACGCTGGCGCCAAACGGAATGATGTCTTGCAGCGAAACATCAAAGGCTTTCAGGCGCTCAAACTCGTTCGGGCCGGAGTAGATGGCCATGGTAGCGCTGCCGTTGTCGAACGGCACCACTGCGGTGGTTTTCAGGCGCTTGAGGTCCACTTCGGCGTCGGTGTACATTTTGGTTTCGCCGGTAAACTGGCGGAACACGAAACCCTGAGCTACCAGGCTGGTATTGAAAAACTGGTTGGAATGCGCAAACCACTGCACAGATTTGTCGCCCAGACTCTTGGTATCATCTTCGCGGCAATTGCAGTAATCCGAGCCGTCTTCAGCTGTTTTGAAATACACGGAAGACATGGTGCGCTCGTAGGTTTGGTTGCGCTCCAGCTTGTCGAGGTAATTTTCCCAGTAGAATGTCAGCTCGCGTTTGGAAAGTACAGATTCCAGTCCACTGCTTCCCAGGCGGTAGTCAATGCGATAGTTGTCTGGCGCCAGGGTGTAGCTCTGTTCGAAGTAGCGACCATTGCCGGCATCGGCGCGGAACACCAGGTTGTTACCGTTTTTGGTAGCCGTGAAATACAGATCGCTGGTAAGGACTTTACCGGAAGCGGTGCCGTTGACCGGAATTTCAAAACCGAACTGGTTTTTTTCATCTTCCAGCAAACGGAGGTCGCTTTTCACGTCATTGCCGGCTGTATCTACCAGAATTTTCTGGAATTTTTTGAGAAAAACCTCCTTGATTCGTCCGCCTTTATTGGTAAAAGTGACGCGCACCAGATCGTTTTCCAGCACTTCTGTTTGTTCCTGACCGCTGGCAGCGGCTGCGAACGGGCCAAATTTAGCCACAGTAAGCAGGTTTTGTACAGAATCCGGAGCAGTTTGTGCTGGAGTAGCCGGGGCGGGTGCCGTGATAGTTGTAGTGGCAGATTGCTGTGGCGTCTGTTGCACCTGTTGAGCGGCTTGTTCGGCCTGCAATTCCTCCGGCGTCTTTTTCGGCGGAGCAGAGTACTGCATCCACAAAAACAACAACAAAAAGATCAGCCCCAAGCCGATATAGGTACTAAGTTGACTCTGTTTTTCTTCCATTATATGAGTGTTTGGGTTTTGGAGTTTTTGCGTGTTCAAGTTGGCGTTCGGCTGGGCAGCCTTATGACTTCGGTCAGTAGAAATTTCAAGCCGAACGCCAACTTAAACACTCAAACACTCCAAAACTCCCTAACTTTAAATCCGCGCAAAAATATGTCAATCCCCCGCGTTATCCTAACGAAACCGGAAGATTGGACTGATTGACTCGACAGAACGCTGGTTATGGCCTGTCGGAAGGAAATTTAGTGGTGGCAGTTGTTTCGCCGGGCAATGCGTTTTTTAGCTGTTGCCTTCTTTTTCCCATTCCTGGAAATAGCGGATAGCATTTATTTTCAGGAGCCTTTCCTGCTCAATGGTGTTGCGTGGCGGCATTTCCAGCACCTGCCGGTAATGGGGCCAGCCATCTTCGTCTCTGCCTACAAAATCAAAAAAGCCCTCCTG
>DATGWL010000158.1:0-8673 GCA_035299505.1 Saprospiraceae bacterium
GCATGTCAGGTTATTTTACTGTCGGGGTGACTTTGGAGTCACCCCGACAGTAAAATAACCTGACATGCCCCGCCTGGAGTTTTTGTGTTAATTGCCGGTATTGGCCTGATCTATTGTCGGCGTGAACTCACTGTCCAATGTCTCCCAAATGCCCCCTTAAATAACCCTAAATAACCCCTTAAATGACCCCTAAATGACCTAAATGACCCCTAAATGACTTTAATGACCAATAATAGCCTAAACCTACTGCACCATCAACTTACCTGTTCCCAGGATTTTGCCATCCTGCGTGATGTTGAACAGATAAGTACCAATGGGCAGGGTTCCGGCCTGCAAGGAAAACACAGGATGATCTCCTCGCTGCTGAAGCAGCATAACTCCCTGCAAATCAAACACCTGCAATTGAAGCCCCTGAGTATTGTCAAGCCCTTTCAGTTCCAGTATTGCAGCATCTGAGAATGGATTGGGACTTACTTGAACCACATATTGCGGCCGGTTGGGTTGCCATAAGCCAACGGTGACAAAGTTTTCGCCCAGCTTATGATCCGTTGTATTGGTTACTATGGCATCATTGAAATCGAAGTAGATCAGGGCAGTATTTTCAATGACCGTTTCCAGCGGCGCATCAGCCTTGTGATTGATGGTGAATTTGACATACCCGTGGGATGCCGGCTCATTTACATTGGAATCAGGCAGTAGTATGTTTTCAAAAAGGAAAGTGAGTAAACCTGCGCCACTCAGATTCCAGGAGTAGGCATGACTACTTGCCCCAGGCCTGAGGGTAGCCGGATCGAGCCATTGGGAAAGCGTGTCCTCAATGCGCACCGTAAAGGCCGTATCATTGCCGGTATTCTGGAATCGAATCAGGTATTCCAGCGGAGTACCCGGGCGGATGTAGTGGTTGGCGCCGTACCCCAGCGGGTAGCCGGTTTTATCGTTCGGATCGTAAGAGCCGGTATTGGCCTGACAATGAATGTCAATGTACTCGTCGGCATCGTCTTGCGGAAACATATTTACAAAGCCCGTGGAAAACACCGGATTGGTGGTACAACCCTCCACAGAAATGGATGGATAGGAAAAGCCGGGATGGAATGGCACCTGCTCCACTTCCAAACGCCAGGTGCTACCACTGGCAGGCACGCTGACATTAGCAGTTTCACCAATATTCAGCAATACCGGGGCGCTCATCAGCATTACCTGATCTTCAATTACGATGTAATCAACGGCCGCGTTCATGTTGCCAATACCCACATTTTTGATCTGGAAACGAACAGAATCCGGGCTGCAGGTGCTTTGAATGCGCAAGCTGGCGCCACTCCAAAGCGGGTTGGTGGGAAGGCAGGTAGTATCCGGGTAAATATGCGCCTCTGCACAATGGGTTTGCCCAAAGGCCGCATCGCAGCTGAGGTGGGTCGTTATGTTGAACGAGCCACAGTCGCCCGGATCAAGATCGCCAACCGCGAAACGATACACGTTATTTCCCTGGTTGATAAATGGAATGCTGGTATCTACTATGGTAAACAAGGATTCCAGCGTTACATCCACATAAGCATCAGTGGCAGGCTCGGTGCCATTGTTGCAGTAATGAACACTGAAAAGGTTGTTGCTGAAACAACGCCTCAGGTTACCGGAGCTGATATCTACCGTGAGCAGCGGACAACCGGCAACTTTTTGAAACAACAAATCCTGAGCAGGATAAGTCTGGTTGGGAAAATTAACCGTTACATCCGGTATGGAAGGACAGGCAGCCCAAAGCAGACTAAGTGGCACAGCAATAACCTTATAGGTATCGCCAGGCTCTACATACAATTCATACGCGCCGGTAGCATTGGTTAAGGCAAAATAGGTACCTGTGGCTCCTGTTGCCTGCACAATCCACTGATTTAGGCCGGTATCGCCGGCATCAGACAGGCAATTGAGGTTGACATCCTCCAGTACATTGCCCACAATGCTGCCACAAAGGGCAGAACTACCACTCACTACTACCGTTTCATCGGTGGCCGTGCAGCCATTCTGAGTATTCACCACCAGGAGTTGGTATACACCAGGTTCATTCACTGTCGGATTAATGGTATTACCGCCGCTAACAACATTGCCATTAACCGTAGTCCACAAATAAGTGAAATTACCCCCAATATTGCTATTCGCCTCCAGGGTTGCAATACCACCACCGCAAGGCAGCTCCACTACAGGCCCGGCATCAGCCGTGGGTGCAATGACATCTTCAACAACTGTAGCTGCGGCAACGGAAGTACATCCATTGGTCACATCTGTTACAACGATGGTATAGGTACCCGGCGCGCCGATTGTTGGGTTAAGGGTATTTTGACCGCTCACAATACCGGGCCCTGTCCAGGTATAGACATAATTAGGCCCTTGTGAAGTGCAACTAGCGCTTAAGGTAATGGTAGTAACCACACAAGTGAGCACTTGTGGCTGGACTATACAGGCTATTGGCACATCAGCATTCACCAATAATGACGTATTGGCAGTAGCCGTACAACCATTAAGGTCAGTAACCGTAACGGTGTAAATACCAGCCTGAAACGCATCAAGTACCGCCGTGGTAGTTCCATTTGACCATAGGTAATTGTAGGGCCCAACACCTCCACTGGCCAGTGCAGCTAAAGTTATTACCGGAGTACTGCAGGTAATGGTGCTTGGCCCGGGAATAACAACCGTCAGAGCTGGCGGTTCCGTTACAGTTCCATTTGCAGTAGCCGTACAACCCATGCCATCTGTAATGGTTACGGTATATGATCCGGCAGCCAGATTAGTCAAATCCTGGGTAGTTATTCCATTTGACCAAACATAGGCAAACGGCCCGGTGCCGTTGGTAATGGTCAGATCAATACCGCCATTGTTGCCGCCAAAACACAAAACATTGGAATTGTTGGTGCTGGCTTGAAAATCGCATTGAGCATGGCCGGCCGGCAGAAAGGCCAGGCTAAACAGGCATAAGGTAAGTAGCAGGTAGCGCATGGGTATCATGTTGTTCTTTTTTTCAGGTTAAAAGGGCGCAAATCAATGGCCCGGATAAGGAGAAATCAGTACGAATTCGTTTGACACACTTTTGATACTGCAAATGTTCGGCATGCTGCCCGCATTAGCAAAGACATTTTTTGGCATTTGTTCCTGTCATTTTTTTATTTTTTATATTGAATATAATGTAAATCAATTATTTAAAATAGAAAAATAAAATAGTTACTGTATTTAGCATATAAAAAACATCCAGGACCTCTGCCGAGGTCTGCTGCTCGAAGCCATAAAAAAAACATGAGCCACCCCAAATTCGGGGATGGCTCATGTTTTTACTCAACCTGCATGTTATTCAGGCAGGCTTATTGTACATGGCAAATTTTGCAATACCCATGCGTTGCAGCCAGTGGTTGAAAGACACCCGCAGCACACCAAGGCCATATTTCATGCTGCGCCGGAAATTGATGCTCGAGGCCTCTTCGAAATATTTGGTAGGGCAGGTTACCTCACCAATATCGAAACCGGCATACACGATTTGCGACAACATCTCGTTGTCAAACACAAAATCGTCGGAGTTCTGGTTGTAGTTGATACCCAGCAGTACTTCTTTGCTGAAGGCCCGGTAGCCCGTGTGGTATTCCGAGAGCTTGTAATTAATCAGCAGGTTTTGGCTAAAAGTAAGAAAGCGGTTGGCAATGTATTTGTACATCGGCATACCACCTTTCAATGCGCCCATACCCAGAATACGTGACCCTAGCACCACTGGATACAGATCCTCGCCAATTATATTCACCATGCTTGGAATAAGCTTGGGGGTGTATTGGTAGTCCGGGTGAAGCATGATCACAATATCCGCTTGAATGGACAGTGCCTTATTATACAGGGACTTTTGATTTCCGCCGTATCCTTTGTTCTTTTCGTGCACGATCACATGCTGAATGCCCAGTGAGCGGGCCAGTTCGGCTGTATTGTCACGACTATGGTCATCACACAAAATAACCTCATCCACCAGATCGAATGGAATTTCCCGGTAAGTTTTCTCCAGTGTCAGCGCGGCATTGTACGCCGGCAAAACCACAACAACTTTTTTGTTTTTATACATATTTGAGTGCTTGAGTGTTTGAGTGCCGGAGTGTTTGAGTTGGCGTTCGGCTGGGTGGTTCAGAGGGCATTGCCCTTTGGGTAGAGATGCTCAAAGTGCAATGCTCTTTGAACCACCCAGCCGAACGCCAACTCAAACACTCCGGCACTCAAACACGCAGCTACTAAATCACAATATTTATCATCCGGCCAGGCACAAACACCACTTTTTTGGGCGCCTGACCTTCCAGCCATTTTTGCACCTGTTCCAGGGCCAATGCTGCTGTCTCAGCATCTGCGGCAGAGATGTCGGTTGGCAGTTCAATGGTTGCCCGAAGTTTGCCATTGATTTGAATCGGATATTCTTTGGTGTCTGTTTTGATCAGGGCCTCATCATATGCCGGCCAGGCTGCATCACAAACAGAACCTGTATGCCCCAACTGATGCCAGAGTTCCTCTGCCAGGTGCGGACCAAATGGCGCGATCAAGGCCACCAGAGGCTCCAGAATAGCGCGTTTGTTGCATTTCAAACTGCGCAAATCGTTAGTGGCAATCATGAAATGACTCACACAGGTATTCATGCTCATCCGCTCAATGTCGTCGGTTACCTTTTTGATGCAATTGTGCAACACACGCAATTCATCGCGCGTAGGTTCAGCATCTGATACGCTGAACTGTTCGCCCTCGAAAAACATGCTCCAGAACTTGCGCAAAAAGCCGCTTACACCGGTGATGCCTTTGGTATTCCAGGGTTTTGCATCTGTAATTGGCCCAAGAAACATCTCAAACATGCGGAAACAATCCACCCCGTACTCAGCTACCACATCGTCTGGATTAACCACATTGAACTTGGATTTCGACATTTTTTCCACCTCCCAGGAGCAGGTGTACTTTCCATCGGCATCCACCTTGAAATTGGCATGGGCAAACATGGGCAATTTCCGGGCTTTATCCAGGTCCAGTACATCATTGTCCACAATATTCACATCTACGTGCAGTTTAGTAACCGTTTCTGCACTGTATTTGTAGATCAAACTGTGCGACACGAACAGGTGTTCAAAAGGGTATGGCCCCTCTGTTACCTGATATGCATCTTTACCAGCCAATGCCCGACGAATCAAATCGGCTACTACGTTTGGTTCATTGATGTGTTGAGTCAACCATTCGGTATGCACTACGAGCAAACGTTTGCCGTCTGCCGTGGCTGCTGTCCGGATGCGCTCAATTTTGTCCACCTGTTTGCTGGAGGTAACTTCAATAACCAGGTTATTGGTTTCAAAAGCAAAATCATACTTGATTTCCTCTTCAAATTCTGCGCCTCCAATCATAATCGGACCATACTCTTCCATAAATGGCTTGAGTACTTTGATCATCAGGTATTCCTCAAAAAAGCGCTCTTTGGCCCGATAAACAAAGTTGGAACGCCCCTGAATCATGCCCTGGTTCACCAGTTTTTTGGCAAATTCACGATGTGGCACCAACCCCAGATCGTGCAGGAAGTGATTCCAGAAACGGCTGTACAAAAGGTGGCCCACCGCATGCTCTGATCCGCCGATATAAAAGTCTACCTGTTGCCAGTATTCCATAGCTTCTTTGGAACAAAAAGCCTGGTTGTTTTTGGGATCCATGTAGCGGTAAAAATACCAGGAAGATCCCGCCCAGCCCGGCATGGTCGACAATTCGTAATCCCAGCCTGCCGCGCGTGCCAAAGGTGGCTCGCCGGATTCGGTGGGCAAATACTTATCTACAGCCGGCAATACCAGCGGCAGTTCCTGCTCATCCAACACGTATGGCACATCGTCTACCCAGCGCGCTGGCACCGGCTCACCCCAATATCGCTGTCTGCTGAATACAGCATTGCGCAATTTATACTGGGTTTTTCCCCGGCCAATGCCTTCTTTTTCCAGCCATTGGATGAGGGTTGGGAGCGCCTCGGCATAGCTCATGCCATTGATGATGCCGGAATTGATATACCGGCCTTCCTTGGTTGGATCGGCAGCGGCTTCCAGCCCCTGTTGACTATCAAGGATTGGAATAACCGGCAGGTTGAATTCGCGGGCAAAGTTCCAGTCGCGCTGATCGCCGGAAGGTACCGCCATGACAGCGCCAGTTCCGTAGCCAGCCAGCACATAATCGGCAATCCAGATAGGCACGCGGGCGCCGTTGGCCGGATTGATGGCATAAGCGCCTGTGAATACGCCTGTGGCCTTTTTGGTATCGGCCATACGCTCAATTTCACTGCGTCCGGCCGACCATTTGATGTACCCTTCCACGGCCATACGCTGCTCGTCGGTGGTGAGGATTTTCACCAAATCCAACTCAGGCGCCAACACCATAAAACTCACGCCATAGATGGTGTCTACCCGTGTGGTAAATACTTCAATATATTGATTATCAAATCCTTCTACGGCAAACTTCACAGAAGCGCCCACTGATTTTCCAATCCAGTTGCGCTGCTGTTCTTTGATGGATTCCGGCCAGTCAATGGTATTCAGGCCTTCCAGCAGGCGGTCGGCATAAGCCGTGATGCGCATCACCCACTGTTTCATGAGTTTGCGTTCTACCGGGTGACCGCCGCGTTCGCTAACGCCGTCTTTAACCTCATCGTTAGACAACACAGAACCCAGCGCAGGGCACCAGTTTACGTATTCTTCTCCGGGGAAAGTGATGCGGTACTTGAGCAAAAACAGCTGTTGCTCTTTTTCACTCATGCCATTCCAATCGGAAGCGGAAATAACCGGCGTATCATCGTCGCATACAGCACGTACGGATGCATTGCCAGATTGCGAGAACTTACTCACCAACGCCGAAACAGGCTGCGCTTTTTCCGCTTCCAGATCGTAATAATGGTTGAACAGCTGGATAAATATCCATTGAGTCCACCGGTAATATTCCGGATCGGAGGTACGCACTTCACGGCTCCAATCGAACGAAAACCCGATATTTTCGAGTTGTTCCCGGTAACGGGCAATATTTTGCTCGGTGGTAATAGCCGGGTGCTGCCCGGTTTGAATGGCATATTGCTCGGCAGGAAGCCCAAAGGAGTCGTATCCCATGGGGTGCAACACGTTGTACCCGCGCAGGCGTTTGTAGCGCGACAGGATATCTGATGCGATGTACCCCAGTGGGTGACCTACGTGCAGGCCTGCACCAGATGGGTAGGGAAACATGTCAAGTACATAGTACTTGGGCTTATCTCCTTGATTTTTAACCTGATATACATGGTTTTCTTTCCACCACTTCCGCCATTTAGGCTCAATGTCACCGGGTCTGTAGTCCACTGTAAAGCTGATTTTGTTTTGCGAAGCCGCAAAATTACGGCTTTTTTTTAAAATGATGAACGACGGGACGATGAACGATGGACGATGGGGGCGTGGGTATTTTAGCAACGTGGGTTGTCATCCCGGGAACTCGGGATGACAACCCACATTGTTATAAATACCCACTCAATCCCATCGTCCATCGTTCATCGTCCATCGTTCATCGTCCATCGTTTCATCGTTTCATCCTCACCCCCATGTTTAGGGCAAAAAAGTATTGTCCCCAAACGCCATCACCTTCTTTGATAGAGGGGAACAACTGGTATCCAAACAATGGTTCCAGGAACCATTGCATTGTTTTGCCCAGCGGAAAAGCATACCCAAAACCAAGGTCGCTGCGCAGATTTATATCCGTAAATGATCGATAATTCGCTTTCATTTCTTCTTTGGAGGTTTCAGTAGTACCATCCAGAAAGTTAAGCTCAACAATTTGTTTGCGCGACAAACGGTACAGCCCGGCAAAGCCGCCAATGAGATAAAACTTGTAATTGCCGCTGATCGGAGAAACTTTGATATAAAGAGGGATGGTTATATCATTGAACCTGACCCTTCCTTCATAGGTCCCCTTGTATTCTCCTTCAGGAAAGTCTGGAGTTATGATGATTAAGTCCTGTTCCTTGTAACCTTGACCGGATTGCCAATAACCAATACCGGATTGCAAGGCAATGCGTGGCGCCGAATGCCAGGTCACATCAAGTGAGGCGCCCGGCGCAAATTGCGGCAGAAGCAGGCTGTTCACTTGTTTTTCGTAGCCTGGATCCTTGTCATGGTAAAAAGTTGGAAAAGAGATGCCCGTCTGGACAGTGGCGCCAAAGCTCCAGGAACCGGATTGTGCGCACAAGGCTGCTGCAAGCTGCAGCAGCAGCATTGAAATAAGTAGTCTTGTCATGTGTTTGGTGTGTTTAGGATACAAATATGTGGGAACTGCGGGAAATAAAAAAAGCCCTGCAGCCTTCTCAAGCTGCAGGGCCCCTAAACACCTAATTCGAATTACTTGGATTGAATCATCTTTCTGGATGCCATATCAGTAGCCGTCTCCAGCTGATAGTACAACACTCCTACTGTGTTCAACAGCGCGCGGTCTAGCACCACGGCGTTCTCACCTTTCAGGAACTGTCCTTTCTGCTGGTATACCATACGGCCGGCCTCGTCGAAGATCGACAGCGTAGCCTCGGATGCCTCCGGAAGGAAGAATCCGATCGTCGTTTTATTTACAAACGGGTTGGGTTGGTTTTGATACAATTCAAAGCCTACACCTGCCACCGTTTTGTGGTCGAAGCGGAATGCTACGTTC
>DATGWL010000159.1:0-68352 GCA_035299505.1 Saprospiraceae bacterium
GCTTTCTATGAATCCCTCAAATCAGCGTAGCTCAGTCGGTTAGCATGCTGCGGGTTCGAGTCCCGTCCGGTCCGCAAGAGGCCCTCATTGCTGAGAGCCTCTTGCATTTTAAGCCGGAAAACGATATCTTTGAAAGATCAAAGTCTGTTTTATCAAATTCCCCACCAAATCAAATGTATTACATCTATATCATCCAAAGCGAATTGGATAGTTCCCTTTACATTGGTTATACCAATGACTTTGAACGCAGATTGAAGGAACACAATGAAGGGTTAAGCAATTATACCAAGCGAAAAAGGCCATGGAAGCTTTTTTACCTTGAGAGTTTCGACTCAAAAAGAGATGCCCTAAAAAGAGAACTATTTTTGAAGCGGCAAAAAAATCGCGCTTTCTATGAATCCCTCAAATCAGCGTAGCTCAGTCGGTTAGCATGCTGCGGGTTCGAGTCCCGTCCGGTCCGCAAAAGGCTCTCAGCAATGAGGGCCTTTTTTGTTTATCCCTACTTCCTCACCCTTACCCCCTCAAACATAAACTCCTCTCCACCATCATATACCACCGGCGACATGCCCTTGGGCCACAGCATGAGCTCGTCTACCAGCATGGGTTTGTAGCCAAAAGTCCGGATAGTTACTTTTCCGCCCTGCGGGATCCAGAATTTGGCCTCTGAACGCATCCAGCTGTTTTGTACATCGTTAGACAGGCGGGTTTCGAGCTTGATGGGCTCTACCTCACCACCGGAAGCATCGCGTACGCTGAGCATCCAGAACCCCGGGCCACGCAGGCGCGCATCCACGTAGGTCCAGGCCGAAAAGTTCATCACTGTATCTCTCGGAAAACTGTTTACCCATTCCCCAACCGAAGCCTCTCCTTTGGGCACTTCCAGACTACCTTTTCCATAAAAGGCCGGCTGGCCGGATTGATCGTCGAAACCAAGGTGAAAGGTGGGCGCCGGCTGATTGCCGCTCTGGAAAGCTGCCCGGGCTGCCAGCAATGCCGCGTTGTTGTTGATGTCGGCTACTTTGAGTCGGAACAGGGAGAAATCTTTGCTGGTGGCCACTTTTTCGGAAATGTCCACGATGAACTTTTCCCCACCCTTCAATTCCGGCAAAGCATCTGAACCCACCACCAGCAATATGTCTTTCTGATTAGGGAACCTGGATACCAGGGTACGCTCAATGAGCGGATTAGACAACATCTGCACGCGCTCGAGGCTGTGATTCAAGCCGATACGCGACAACATGCTGTTCACCATAGGCAGCCCGGTGGCCAGCGATATCCGCACACTGTATATCTGGGTTCGGTAATTGATCCGCGACAACACCTTATCCGACCAGGAGATCATTTTAGGCACACTCATCATGGCCTGATATTCAGCCGGATTCACGTTGTTTTCCTTCAGTATGTTCAGAATCTCTTCCTCATGTTTGCGGTCGAAAAAGTTTTCATTGAACATTTCCCTGAATTTGGGACGGATATACTGGTTGATTTCTGCATTCCACAGCGAAACCACCGAAATCAGGAATACTGCAGCCATGTAATTCGGCGAAGTAACCCGGAAAAGTCGGTCTATGAACACCGCAGCCGTAATGGTGAGGGCAAAATAGGCCGTCCAGCCCAGTCGGCCGGAAGCCTTGAACATGAGCATCCAGCCCATATTTTTTTCCAGCCAGGGCTCCGAAACGGGAAGGATGCTGGTATTGGCAGCCAGCAGGAACAACAGCAGGGATGCGCCCAGGAGGATGCGGTTTTCCGGCAAAAGCTTCTGCAATGCCGGTTTGTTTTTGCGGAGAAAAATACCCGCCAACGCGAGCAGGAGCATCACTGCCAAACACAGGGTTGTCACCATACCTACATTCAGCATTGCCTCAAACTCCACCTCCGAAACCATAACGTTATTGCGCACCAGCCATTGATGCAGTATGGAATCCGGCGGATGAAACAAGCCCTCGAAAGTGGCGTGATAAAAGAAAAAGCCCCATTGCGGGTTCAGACGGTCGTGAACGGGGTCAAAAAGCTTGAAATCCAGAAACACCATGCCCAGCGAGAGCAATCCCATGCCCGCAATGATGGCCGGGGTTTTCCAGTTGCTCCGTTTGAACCCTCCTGCCGCAAACATGACCAGACCCGCCAGTATGAGGAAAAAGTTGATGTTGAACCCAACATATGGATTGTTGAACGTGAAAAACAAAGACACCAGCAACATCAGCGCATCACGTTTTTCCAGCACCCCTACCCGGTATTTGCGCACAAACCAAAGCATGGCCAGGGGAATCAAAAAGGGGTACGCCAGCCCGAAGTGTCCACCCATGCGCCGAATCTGTGGCGACAACAGCACAATCATGGGCGCCAGCAGGATGGCTGTAGCCATGTGTACTTTAAACGCCCTCAGCAATAAAAAAACGAAAATAACTGCAGCAAAGAGCAAATACAGGTTGAAGCCATTCACCCAACCTACTGTTTCGTAGGAAAGGTCCGTAACGTGCCTGTGTACCCACTGCATGACGTTGGAAAGGGATCCCTGTGCGTCCGTGAGGTAGATGTATTCCCCGTCCGGATACCCCATGGAACGAAGGGTAGAACCATCGTCGTACCGGGTATGGTAGGCCGGGTTGTAATACAGCATCAGCGCATCTCCTCCAAAGGAGTACATCATGCTGTTGGGTTGGGTAAAATAATCCTTGAAAATGGGTTTAGCCAGGAAAAACAGCAACAGTGCCGTAGCCAGAGCGCCCAGCCAGAGGTGATATTTCGCAGGAATACGTGAAATGACAGACACGGTAAGTGGGTATAATTTGGGGTAAAAGTAGGGATTTTTTACTGCGGAGGCGCGGAGGGTTTATTTACCGCGGAGGCGCAGAGGCGCAGAGGGGGTAATGTGTAAGGCATCAAGAAGGAGGGAATGTATGTGCCAGAGTGTGTCTGAAAAGCATTTGAGATAAAAATGAGTTCGTAGATTTGCATAGCGACGTTACGAACTACTATCCAATAAACACACCATGAAAGACCTCATTTTTGCACTTTTGACAGTAGGCTTAGTTTTGCTAATGCCTGCTTGTACGCACGATGAATTTACCCGGCCAGACCCTGAACCCACCGATACGATTGAGATGCCTGTTGATACGCTAAGTTGTGAAGACACTATCGAAATTTTTTACCCCGGAACGATGGAAAATGGTTATATCAAAGCCTTTAAAACATGTCGGGAATGGAAGGCTTCCGGAAAAGCTATAATAGCGCAGGTAACAAACCAACACTTCTTTATTAATGGAACCACGTTTTACCCTTATATTTTTGCTCCAGGCGATACAGCATTTCTTAATGCAGAAGGTATTATCTTCACAGTACCGAAGAAGGTAGGGAAGTATCCGGTTGCAAATACTGTAGGGTTCAAAAATGATACCGTTACGGGTGGTTTTGTCTATATGGACGATGATGTTTTCCTTTCAGATTGGAATGTTGATCCTGCCTATACGGACAATGAATTTGAAATCCTAGAGATAGATAACCTCAATAAACGGGTGAAGGGCAAATTCAATATTCATTTCATCATTGACACCACAGGAGTGGAGTATCAGCTGTACCCCAGCAAATTATACTTTCATGAAGGAACATTTGATGTTAAAATTGTAGATGAGTAGATCATCCGCAAAACATCGTTGAATCCGTCTTCCTTCCTGGCTTGCAATTTCCGTTAAAAGTGCTGAATGCTTAACTGTGGAGTGAGGCTCTCAGTTTAAGTTACCGCGGAGGTGCGGAGGCGCAGAGGGGCGTTTATTTAATATTTTCAACTATCCTCTCCGCCCCTCAGCGCCTCTGCGGTAAAAACTTACTATCGTTTCCCCTTAAAAAAACTACTTACCAACTGCCCGCATTCTTCCTGCATGATGCCCATTTCCAGTTTGGTTTTGGGGTGCAGGAGGTCTTTGCCGCCGTGAAGCATGAACCCGCGTTTATCGTCGGAGGCAGCGTACACTACCCGGCCAAGTTGCGCCCAGGCGAGCGCGCCCGCACACATGACGCAGGGTTCGAGGGTTACATACAGGGTACAATCCTGAAGATATTTGCTGCCCAGATAGCTGCTTGCAGCCGTTACGGCCAGTATTTCGGCATGGGCTGTCACATCCGTGAGCATTTCTGTTTGGTTGTGGGCACGGGCAATGATTCTGCCTTCGCAAACAATCACAGCACCCACCGGCACCTCTCCTTCCTCAAAGGCTTTTTGGGCCTCTGCAAAGGCTTGTTTCATGAAATAATCGTCGGAGTGAACAGACAGCATATTATACCCGGTAAATCATTTGAAAATCATCCATTACATACCCCTCCCCGAACGGCGTATCAATACAAAACTCAATGCGGAAGCCCACTTTGAAGTAAAAATTGACGCTTTTGTAATTCCGCCGGTTCACTCGCAAACGCAGCGTTTTGAGATCCGGATATCGCGCCAGCATCAACTCAAAAACGATGGTACCCAGGCCGCGTTCGCGGGAATCGAGGTAAAATTTGTTCATGAAATACTCCCCAACCCCTGCCCCTAAAGGGGTTGGGGTTATGGCCAAAAAACCCAGTGCCTGGCCGTTTTCTTCCGGGAGCCAGAGCTCCTGACCTTCTTCGTTCATTTGTCGGCGCAGGGCCGCTTCGGAGTACATCAGCTCCAGCATATAGGCTATCTGGTCATTGCTGATGATCTCCGGGTAGTGCTCCCACCAGATTTTTTCTGCCAGACGGCGAATTTGCGGAATATCGGCTTCAGTGGCCTTGCGCAGGGAAATGAGCGCCATGTGGATGCTTATTTATCCTTGGCGTTAAGCAGTTCCAGCACCTGTTTGGTGATGTCGAGACTGTCGTTGGCCATCAGGATTTGTCCGCCGCGGGAATACGACAGGATGTAATCGTAACCGATCTGCGACGACAGGGTTTTGAGCTTGGCTTCTACGTTGGCGTAGAGGTCGTCGAACGCTTTTTTCTGGTCTTCGCTCAGCGACTTGCTGAGGCGCATCTTTTCTTCTTCCAGCTTCTGACCGCGCTGCATGAGCGCTGCTTGCTGTTTCTCCGCTTCAGCCTGGGTCATATTGCCTTCCTGGAATTTTTGCTGCAGGGTGGCCGCATCTTTCATCAAAGCTTCTTCTTTGCCCGCCAGACTTTTTTCAGCATTGGCCAGACGTTGCTCAATAGCCGTTTTTTGTTCTTTCAACCACTCATACTTGGCGTCGAGGGTATCAGCATTCACGTAGGCAATGCGCGCACCGCCAGTCTGGCTAGCTGGTGGCAAAATGGCCTGTGGAGCGCTCCCACCTGATTTCTGCGAATTCAGGTAGTACAAATGACCAACCAGTGCGAAAAGAATGATATTGAGGATGAGTGGCAGATTTTTCATATTCGAGTGCCTGAGTATTTGAGTGCTTGAGTGTTCGAGTGTTCGAGTTGGCGTGCGGCTGAACCCCGGCTCCTGACCCCCGGCCCCTGAGGGAGGGGCTTTGCGACTTAGGCCTTTGTGCCTTTGCGGTTACGCTTCGTGCCTTTTCACCGGCAAAGGTAGAATTATGCCCAACGTATTTCCGGAATATTTCCCTAAAACCGTCCGTCCACCGTAGGCCATAAGCCGTCTACCGTCCACCGTAGGCCGTCTACCGTCTACCGTAAGCCGTCCACCGTAAGCCGTCTACCGTTCCGCATCCGGGTGCTGCACCTGGTCCCAACGGATACCTATGATCTCTTCAAGTCGGAAACGGGCAATATCCATTTCGGTTTGGGCGCGGATTCGGGCTTCACGGGCCTGATAATAAGCGGCAGAAGTGGTGGTGTATTGCTCCAGGGTGGCTTCGTCGCTCTTATATAGTTGCTGTATGAGGATGAAGTTGTTGTTCAAATCCAGCTCTACTGTGCTGCGTTCCTTGAAAATTTCGCGGGCAAGTTTGAAATTAGCCCAGGCGCTGAGGGCATCGGCGCGGATTTCACGCTTGCGCTGGCGGATGCGTTCTTCAGCGATGGTCATTCTGCGTTTCCCAATGTTGTTTTTTTCCGGCTGACTTAAAATATTGTATAAGTTCAGGGTCAAGCCAAAATTGTATCGCGGAAAAAACACATTGCCGAAGGTATCGGCCCCGCGCAGGTTGGTTTCGTTGAGGTTAAAGGAAGCATTCACATCGCGCATCCATTCTTTGCGGATGTTTTTGTTGTCGCTTTTAGCATTGAGCAACTCCGCCTCGGCAATCCGACCTTCCGGACTATTGAGCCAGGCCAATTGTACCATGTATTCCGCAATATCGCGCGCCTTGGCGTCAACGGGCTGAATAATGGCATCGTAATCGGTCAGTTGCGCATTGAGCTGATGGAAAACCAACAGAAGTACGGCGGTGCTAATCCATTTGGGTGGTGTCATAATCGGTTTGGGTGGGTGTTGATTACATCGGACTCAAACAAAGGCAATCAAAGTTGTAGTCTGATGTCAGATAAATAATTCCAGGCTCGGAATAAGTCTTATTGAAGAATCGGAGCACGGGGGCTCCATTCAATTGCTGAAGTTCCAATCCACTAATGGCCATTAAAGGTATGCCACAGCTAGATTCTGTATCAAACTGATATGCCCAAAACAAGTTCCCGTTTGCATCCTTTTTGAATAATACCGGAAGATGCTCTCCCCTTCCCTCGATAAAGCCTATTCGGCCGTTTGGACAATCGGCAAAATGCGCCTTTCGATCCTTTATTTTCGGCAATGCCACTTTTTTTCCCTCACATGGACCTACAGCCATTCCGCATACACTTCCAAAAACACCTTCGGTAGTAGGAATGAAAAGAAACGTAAACGCTACCAGTGTTGCCACAAACAGCAGGGTAATGATCAGCCACGATTTGAACCTTGCTTTCATGGGTTGATATGTTTAATGATCAGTCGGGTTTGCGTTGGCGATTTTGGTACTGACGGGGTGACTGGCAGTCACCCCGTCAGTACCAAAATCGCCAACCCCAGCGGAACCAAACCCTCTTCAGCAAAGAAATTCTACTTCAATCGCTCAATAGCCTCCTCCACAACAAGGGTCCACTGCTCCCCACTCTTCTGATCTTTCACGGTCAATGTCCGGTTATTCATTTCAGCATCACCGAGGATGGCCACAAAGGGAACATTGCGCTTGGCTGCGTACTCAAATTGTTTTTTCAATTTGCCCGGCTCCGGATAAATTTCGGTGGCAATGCCGGCCTGACGCAAAGCCGTGGCGCATTGAAAAGCATATTCAAAACTGGGCTCATCAAACGATGCCAGCAAAATCTTGATGCTTTCAGAAAGATTTTCCGGAAACAGGTTCAAACCTTCCAGCACATCGTACACCCGGTCGGCGCCGAAAGAAACCCCAACGCCCGACAAGCCCGGTACACCAAACACTCCGGTAAGATCGGCGTAGCGTCCGCCACCGCCAATACTGCCCATCTGGTAGCCTTTGGCCGCCACTTCAAAAATACAACCCGTGTAGTACGACAACCCGCGGGCAAGGGTGATATCAAACTGCAACTCGTTTTGCAGCGTTACACCCGACAATAACTGGAATACACGTTCCAGTTCTTCCAGCCCTTTCAAACCCGTTTCACTGTTGGAAAAAATGGGCTTTAAAGCTTGAATATCAGGCGTTTGCAATATTTTTTCAATTGTAGCAATGGCGCTGTCCGGAATGCCACGTTCGGATAATTCCTTGCGCACGCCATCAATGCCCACTTTGTCCAGCTTATCCACCGCCACGGTCATGTCCATGAACTGATCCGGAATGCCGGCTGCTTCGGCAATGCCAAACAACACCTTTCGGTTGTTAATTTTGATCGCTACAGGCAGGTTCAGTTTGGCAAATGCTTCATCGTAAATCTGCACCAGTTCAGCTTCATACAACAGTGATTCCGAGCCGATGACGTCCACATCGCACTGAAAAAACTCGCGGTAACGCCCCCGCTGGGGCCGGTCGGCGCGCCAAACGGGTTGAATCTGATAGCGTTTGAATGGGAAAGAAAGCGTGCCCCGGTTCATGACCACATACCGGGCAAAGGGAACAGTGAGGTCGTACCGCAAACCGCGTTTGGCGATACTGGAGGTAAGTTTTGTAGAATTTTTGCTCGCCAGTGCCTCAGCATCAGCGCCGGAGAGGAAATCGCCGTTGTTCAGGATTTTGAACAACAATTTATCGCCCTCTTCACCGTATTTGCCGGTGAGGGTGCTGAGGTTTTCCATGGCGGGTGTTTCCAATGGCTGGAAGCCAAACTTGACGAACACCGAACGCAGGGTATCAAAAATGTATTGGCGTTTGCGCACCTGTTCCGGGCCAAAATCGCGCGTACCTTCTGGAATGGAGGGTTTAGACATACTGTTATTCACTTTACCGCAGAGACACAAAGGCCCTGATTACTGAGTACTGTCGGGGTGACTGGCAGTCACCCCGACAGTACTCAGTAATCAGGGCCGCTGCGCATTGATACAGATCCTTACAGGATCAGCTGCGCAAAATTATGGAAAACTACTGAGCCGCTGCAGAAACGCTGGCCAGCGTACCTAAGAATAAACCTTTCATCGCTAATGTGCCGATAATAATCAACGCAGCAGCAGTGGTGTAAAGCGCAAGTTTTTTGTGCTTGTGCTCGTGCAAATGTGCCTTTTTAGAAAAAGTGCGGCCCAATTGGATCAGGACCACTGCTAAAATCATGGCACTGATGTGCTCCATTTTGAAGTAGCGCACCCATGGGTCGCTGATGGGCATATCGCCGGTTGTGTAAGCGCTGGTGACGAAATACTGGATCAAGCCCAGCAACAATTGCAGGTGCGCCAGTCCCAGAAGGGCCACAGAAGCTGTGTTGTCGGCTTTTTCAAACGGTTTTTTACCCATCCAGCCCGACCAGGAGCGGAAAAGCACATACACCAGTGCAGCCAGAATGAGGTAACGGTTATAGGAGTGTAGAGCGTTGAGAATGGTATGCATAGACAGGAATGGTTAAATTGTTTGGGCGAATGTAGTGGTTTTTTCGAACTACTATGGACGGTTGACGGTGGACGGCCTACGGTAGACGGTGGCGTTGCCCCTGGTATTTGTTATTTAACCATAAGCCAAAGAATAAATGCCAAGAGCAACGCCACCGTAGGCCGTCTACCGTCCACCGTAGGCCGTCCACCGTCTACCGTAGACCGTCTACCGTCCACCGTAGGCCGTCTACCGTCTACCGTCCACCGTAGGCCGTCCACCGTCTACCGTAGGCCGTCTACCGTCCAGCAAATAAATCATGCCCAGGTAGCCGCCGAAGCACAAAACCCTGAGTGCCCAAACAGCGGGAACGGGCAAAAGTTCCGTGAGTACTGAGGTTAGCCCCCAAAGCAGCAGCGCCACTGCGGGGTAAAGGGCCATCCGGCCGAGGTTATAGGGCACCGGATAGTGTTTTTTGCCGGTAAACCATGTGGCCCAGCTCATGAAAGCATAACAACAGAGCGTTACCCAGGCCGCGCCGTAATAACCCCAGGCGGGTATCATAATCAGGTTGAGCAGAATAGTGATGCCTGCCCCGGCAATGGAAATCCAGGCTCCCAGCCCGGTGCGGTCTTTAAGTCTGTACCACACCGAAAAATTATAGTACACGCCCAGCAACAGGTTGGCGCAAAGCAAAATAGGTACTACGTGCAGGCCGCTGTGAAACTTGCTGCCAATGAAATGTTTCACTAAATCCAGAAACAATAATATCCCCAACATGCCCACGGCCCCGGCAACAGTAAACCACTTGGTTACCTCGGCCTGCGTGCGCATGGCGTCCTTGTCCTGTGCATGACGGAAGAAAAAAGGTTCTGCAGCATAGCGGTAAGCCTGCGTAAACAGCGTAATCAAAGCCGCCAGTTTGTAGTTGGCCCCGAAAATACCCACCTGACCCAGGTTTTCCTCCGGAGTGCCTGGCAGCAGATATTTCAGCATGGACCTGCTGAACATTTCGTCTACAATACCGGCCAGACTCACAATAATCAATGGAGCGGCATACACCAGCATCTGGCGCCACATATCCCGGTCAAAACGGGTGTCAATGGCCCTAAACTGCGGCAACAGCAGTAGCAGGGTAACAGCGCTGGCTATCAGATTGGACAGGAATATGTAAGCCACACCCAAGCCGGGTTGCCATACCGAATAAACCCATTGCTGCCCATGTTCGGCGGCCCAGGGGCAATACACCAGCCAGAACAGGTTCATGCCCAGATTTACTACGATATTGCTTAATCTAATGGCCACAAATCGACGCGGGCGCTGCTCGAGTCGCAGGCGCGCGAAGGGCAATTCTGCCAGACAATCAAATGCCAGAATGAGCGCGAAGTACCGCACATATTCCGGGTGTTGCGGGTATTGCAGAAACTCGGCAACAGGCTGGGCAAAAGCCAGCAGTACTGCTGCAATAACCGTCGTGCTGCTCAAAACAGACCACATACCGGTGGAATACGCCCTGTTTCGGTCCTCCGTTGGAGTGCCAAACCGAAAAAATGCCGATTCCATCCGGTAAGACAGAATCACCATCAGGAATGCAGAAGTGGCATACAGATCCGTTACTGCCCCGTAATCGCTGGTAGATTTCAGCAATCGGGTGTGCAGCGGCACCAGGATAACCATGTTCAGCAACCTGCCAACGATGCTGCTTAAGCCATACAGCGCGGTTTCCCCTGCCAGTTTTTTTATCAGCGACATGCGGGCAAAGGTAAGGAAGGGATTTAAGGGTTTGAAGGGTTTGAAAAGTTTGAAGGGTTTGATGTACCGGCGGGTTTAGCCGCCGATGTTGGAAGGGTTTCAAAGGTTTGAGGGTAAAAACAAATCCCCTGCGGTTTTGGGACCACAGGGGATTTATATAGTTCGTTGCAATTTCCGGAATGCTCTTATTCCATTTCCTGTACCACTTCCTGCACTTCCGGGATCATGCGTTTGAGCATACCTTCGATGCCGGCTTTGAGGGTTACGGAGGAAGAGGGGCAGCCGCTGCAGGAGCCTTGCATGGTAACGTACACCTTGCCGGCGTCAAATGCCTTGAATTCAATATTGCCACCGTCCATTTCCACGGCCGGTTTAACATAGGTGTCGATGAGTTCCTTCACTTTGCGGGCGATTTCGCCGCCTTCGCCGGTAAACTGAACGGCATTTTGCTCGGCCAGCACATTATCCATGTACTCAGCAAAGCCGTCGCGCACAATGGCCCCGTCTTTTTCCACGAAATCTTTAATGAACTCCTTGAGTTTGAGCATGATTTCTGCCCAATCGTAGTTCATTTCCTTGGTAACCGTTACGTAGTTGTTGTTGAAATACACACTTTTCACGTAAGGGAGCTCCATCAGGCTGTTCGCCATAGGGCTCCATTCGGCAGCCAGTTCTTTGTCTTTAAAATCGGCAATACCGCGGTAAAGCATGCGGTTTGTCACATATTTCAGCGCCTCCGGGTTGGGGGTTTGCTCGGTGTAGAGCATAACGGGGCTTTTAGTGATCGTATCCATGGAACGAGTAAGTTTGTTGTTTGGAACGGCACAAAATTAGGTCTTTTTCAGGTTCCGTTTCCGTTTTTTACGTTGACCAGTTCGTTTTTGATAGAATAATGACCATAGGAAACAAGGAATGACGGGAAAGGTTTCTGTAAAAGTCATTTAGGGGTCATTTAAGAGACATTTTATGGTCATTTGGGTCATTGGTTGATCTTGGTGTCATCTTGAGTCCCGCGAAAAATCTGACCTGACTACCAACCATGTTTCAATATCTAAATCAAAATCTGTGTAAAATCTGTGAAAAAAATCTGTGTGGAATCTGTGCGAAACCTGCTCCCCGGCTACATTCCTTACACTTAGCCAAGGGATAAACACGCAATCTGGCTTGTGTAGGTCCCGCTGCGCGGGATGACAACCCACGTTATATAAAAGTATAACTAACTTTCACCCAAATGACCCCTAAATGACCCCTAAATGACCCCTAAATGCCTCTAAAATGACCCTTAAATGGCCCCTAAATGCCCCCCAAATGTCTCTTAAATGACCCTTAAATGACCCCTAAATGCCCCCAAATGTCTCTTAAATGACCCTTAAATGGCCCCTAAATGCCCCCCAAATGTCTCTTAAATGTCTCTTAAACCCCACCCCAAATAACCCAAAAAATCTCTTTTATCCGTTTCTGATTCTTCACCAACCATTACTGCACATGAAACATTACCCAATGGCTTTTGCGTTGATACTCCTCGCTTTAGCCAGTTGCAAAAAAGATGAAACCAACAACAGCGAAGGCAACATGCAGTTTCGCTTCCAATTTGACCCCAATCAGGTGAGGCTAAACAATATCGGGCAGCCTTCCACTGTACCTGCCGGCAATGCCGCTCAAACGCCGGAATTTCGCAAAATGAGTGTTCATTACATCGAATTAGCCCCCACCGCCCTCACCCAACTTGGTCAGGGCGCCATCGTGTATCAAGGTTTTGAAACCGGGATTGGTGGAGCCAATGCGGTGCATTTTGATCAGGCTGCTTTGGGCGGAAATCAGGAAGTTTTTGGTACCATTCAATTAAAAAACATCCCACCCGGAACATACGAATGGGTACGGGCCAGTGTGACCTATCAAAACTACGATATCAAATTTAACATCAATAATATCCCCATAATTGGTACGCTAAATCAACAAAAAGGAACCGTAGCCTCTTTTGTAGGGTTTAATACTTACATCAGCAGCATCACACCCCGAAGTAAAACATTGGTGGTAAATGACGATAAAAAACAGGGGTTTTGGGTTTTTGAGACTAATTTGACACCACCATACGACGTTTACAACCAGCTCAGTTCCGGTGAAGCCCCAGCAGGCGCTACCACGGTGGTAAACCCGCTTTTCTCTACCAGCCCTATCCCGCCTGGCTCCTGTGTGGTTACCGGTAAATTTGCCACACCACTGGTGGTCACCGGAAATGAAACTAAAGACATCACCGTAACGCTGTCGTTCTCCATCAATCAAAGCTTTGAATGGATAGACAGCAATGGCAATGGCGAACTCGATATCTACGCCGACGGGGTAACGCCTCCGGAAAAAATTGTAGACATGGGATTACGTGGGTTGATCCCTGAATGGGAGTAGAGGGCACTGAGGGGTGGATTCACCGCGAAGAACGCGAAGGGCGCGAAGTGGGGATTACCACTAAGGCACTGAGGGCACTAAGGGAAAATATTCTTAGTGCCCTTAGTGCCTTAGTGGTAATCCAACTTTGTCTCCCACTAGTATATCAACTTTGCGCCATTACCCGCATCTTTGCGGCCCGAAACAGAACCCCGGATCTTATTTTTCAATACACATGGCAAAAGAAATAACACCTCGCTCGGAAGACTACTCGCAGTGGTATCTGGATATTGTTCAAAAAGCTCGCCTGGCCGATAACTCGCCGGTGCGTGGATGTATGGTGATCAAACCACACGGCTTTGGCCTGTGGGAAAAAATGCGCGATCAGCTCGATTCCATGTTCAAGGAAACCGGCCACGTGAACGCTTATTTCCCTCTGTTCATCCCTAAAAGCTTCCTCAGCAAAGAAGCAGCCCACGTGGAAGGCTTCGCTAAGGAATGCGCCGTAGTGACGCACTACCGACTCAAAAACGACCCCAATGGCGGCGGCGTAGTGGTAGATCCGGAAGCCAAACTGGAAGAAGAACTCATCGTTCGGCCAACCTCCGAAACCATCATCTGGGATACTTACCGCAACTGGATTCAAAGCTACCGGGATTTGCCCCTGCTGATCAACCAATGGGCAAACGTGGTGCGCTGGGAAATGCGTACCCGCCCTTTCCTCCGCACCGCCGAATTCCTGTGGCAGGAAGGCCACACCGCACACGCCAGCGCGGAAGAAGCCGTGGAAGAAACCTTGCTCATACTGGATGTGTATGCCCGTTTTGCCGAAGAATGGATGGCTATGCCTGTTATTAAAGGCATCAAAACACCCAACGAACGCTTCGCCGGCGCCGACGAAACCTATTGCATCGAAGCATTGATGCAGGACGGAAAAGCGCTGCAGGCAGGAACCTCGCACTTCCTCGGACAAAACTTTGCCAAAGCCTTCGACGTACAATTCCTGAACAAGGAAAACCAACAGGAATACGTTTGGGCCACATCCTGGGGCGTTTCTACCCGACTCATCGGCGGCTTGATCATGACTCACTCCGACGACGATGGCCTGGTACTGCCTCCACGCCTGGCACCAATCCAGGTGGTTATTGTACCTATTCCGAAACCTTCCGATGAATTGACGGTAGTAGCCAACAAAATTGCGGCCGACCTGAAAGCCAAAGGCATCCGGGTAAAAATTGATAACGACGACCAAAACCGTCCGGGATTCAAATTCGCAGAATACGAAATGATCGGTATTCCGGTACGCCTGGGCCTCGGTCAGCGCGATATCGCAGCGGGACAAATCGAAGTGGCACGCCGCGACACCAAGGAAAAAACCAGCGCAGCCCTGGATACCATCGCCGATTATGTGGAAAACCTGCTCGAAGAGATCCAGCAAAACCTCTTCAACCGCGCCAAAGCCTATCGCGATGAACACATCACCCGCGTAGATACCTGGGACGAATTTGTGCAAACGCTCGAAGAAAAAGGCGGCTTTATTTCCGCTCACTGGGACGGTACCACCGAAACAGAAGAGGAAGTAAAAACCCTCACCAAAGCCACCATTCGTTGTATTCCGGTAGACGCTCCGGAGGAAGACGGCAAATGTGTGCGCACAGGTAAACCTAGCAAACGCCGGGTGTTGTTTGCTAAAGCGTATTGAGAATTACGGCATACGGCCGTTATGGATAAAAAAAAGAGTCACCCCTGCCTGGGGGTGGCTCTTTTTTTATCCTGACAAACCTAACCGCTTACCCCCGCACCACCAGCTTGCCACTCGCCACGCCGTTTCCACTCTGAAGTTTCCAGAAATATACGCCGGCCGGCTGTGTCTGCAGTTCTACCCGGCGGGTTTCGCGACCCTGAGACGGCCATTGCTGACGCAGGATTTGTTTGCCCTCCTGATTGAAAATTTCCAAAACGGTTTCGCCGGTTAAATGATCCATTTGAAACCAAACGGCGTCTGTGGCAGGATTCGGAGTTACACTGGCCATCGGTTGCAGAGGAGCATCTGTACTGTTTACCGGGGCTTCCCAGTCCAACGCAGCCTGAACCGCCGCCAGGGCATTTACCCGGCCCCAGCCATATGCATGATTCGGGCGAGCAGTACCGATGCTACTGCCACAATCCAGGGTATCCGTAAGGAAAACGGATGTTTGCTCCACAATATCTTCAATATCGTCCACAAAACCCGCAATCTCGGGCCGTGCAGAAATTACGAGCGCTACCAGTCCCGCCACGTGTGGACCCGCCATACTGGTGCCACTGAAATTGGCGTAATTGCCTCCGGGAACACTGGAACGCACATCCTGACCAGGTGCACTCACATTGGGCTTAATCCGGTCACTGCCGTCTATTTTCACCGGACCACGATTACTGTATGGAGAAATCAGGTCGTCAAACCGCGTGGAACCTATGCTAAAACTTTCTTCAAAATAAGCCGGAGGACCAAAAGTAGAAGCGCAACCCGGTCCTGCATTGCCATTACTCACTACAACCACTACACCGGATTCCTTTAAGTTAACAACGGCTACGTGAATCAATTCATTAACGCTCAAATCCGTACAGCCTTCTATCTCAGGGCAATACCAGGAATTATTGATCACATGAGGCGCTTTATCCGGATCAGGGTTTTGTCCGCCGAGATCGGTGGGCGCCAGAAACCATTGAAAACACTCTATATAGCTGGATGGTTTGCCCCAGCCGCGTTCCATGTTGCGGCAGCCAATCCATTGTGCGCCAGGGGCCACACCAATCATATTGCCTGCCTCATCATCGCCGGTCATGGTACCCATGGTGTGTGTGCCGTGACTGTTGTCGTCGCAAGGCGCCTGAGCATCCAGTCCGCATGGGTTTGTTCCCGGATTTCCGGTGCTGTCATTGTTCAATGGATTCAAATCATGAATGGCATCGTGCCAGTTGTAATGGTGTTGGCTGCCATCATATCCGCGATATTTTTTGAGAATGGCCGGGTGACTCCAGTCGTAGCCCGTATCCGCGCCGCCTACGGTTACCCCCTGACCGTTGTAACCCAGCGCCCAAACTTCCGGCGCCTGAATTTTGGCAATCCCCCATTCCACACCATTCCTTTCCTGGCTGGGCGCCACACTACTGCCCTGCGCTATCGGGCCTTCAAAAGCCACCCAGGGATCAGCTGAGATTTGGGCAATTTCAGGCAATTCAGCCAATTGGCGCAGGAGTGTTTCCGACGCCTTGCTCAATGAAAGTGCATTCACCAAAAACAAGGTATTGGCTGCGGTGCTGTGCTCCCGGGCCAATGCCAGAGCATTTTTTTGCGTGCGGCCCGCTGTTTGTTGCAATGCCTGAAACACAAAATGAGCCTTCTCCGATTTGGATTTTAGCTGTTTTGCCTTGCTCAAATCCGCTTGTTCGCGGAAAATCACCAATACATCCGGCGATTCGCCACGCGATAAAGCCGCGCGCAGTTCCGGGGCTATTTTAGGAGAAAAATTTTGGGCAAAAAGGGGCGTGAGCAAGATGTTCAGCAGAACAACAAAAGAAAGTCTGATCATGATATGGGTGGATGGAAACGGGTGATATAAAAAACGAAAGCACAAAGATGCGATGGAACACTTGAATACTCCTTCGCGCCTTTGTGCCTATATGTGGTTGTGTCAACTGACGACTTAATATTTCATCAATCTTTCCAGTTGTTCTTTCAGCCGTTCAATCGGGAAGAAATTTTGTTCCAGCGGAATAGCAAAAGGAACCGGCGTATCCAGGCTCGCGGCACGCATTACCGGAGCATCGAGGTATTCAAACAGGTACTCAGAAATCCAGGCGGCAATTTCACCTCCAATGCCACCAAACATGGTGTCTTCGTGCAGGATCAACACGCGGTTGGTGCGTTTTACAGAGGCTGTTATGGCTGCATAATCCAGCGGCACCAGCGAGCGTAGGTCCACAATATCCGCATCCAGGCCCATGGCATCGGCGGTTTGTTGCGCCCAACGCACTCCCAGGCCGTAGGTGAGAATGCTTACATCTTTCCCCTCGCGCACCTGACGCGCTTTACCAATTTCGATGGTGTAAAATCCCTCAGGCACCATGCCGCTTTCGGAACGATACAACGCCTTATGTTCAAAATACATCACCGGATTGGGATCTTCAAAAGCCGCCAGCAGCAAGCCTTTGGCATCTTCCGGGGTACTTGGGTACACAATTTTCAAACCCGGAACATGGGTAAACCAGGCTTCGTTGGATTGAGAGTGGAAGGGCCCGGCGCCCGTGCCGCCACCGGTTGGCATCCGCACCACCATGTCGGCGGTTTGGCCCCAACGCCAGTGCAACTTGGCCAGGTTGTTCACAATTTGGTTGAATCCGCAGGTCACAAAATCGGCAAATTGCATTTCCACCATACTTTTCATGCCTTTCAGACTCATGCCCAGGCCAATGCCCACAATAGCCGATTCACACAGTGGCGTGTTGCGTACCCGGTTCTTGCCAAATTCCTCCACAAAACCGTTGGTGATTTTAAATACGCCGCCATAATCGGCAATATCCTGCCCCATCAATACCAGTTCAGGATGACGCTTCATTGCCTCCCGGAGACCCTCGGATATAGCATCAATGAAACGCAGTTCACGCGCAGGCCCTTCAGGGGCAGACGGGTGGGGTGCTGGTGCGTACACGTCTTCCAGCTCTTCCTGGGTATCAGCCACAGGCTCCGGCTCATTAAACATCACATCCACGGCTTTTTGCACATCTTTTTTATAGCGGTCTTTCAACGCCTTGATGCTTGCTTCCGTGAGGATGCCTTCTTTCAGCAGCCATTTTTCGTAGTTCTCGATGGGGTCTTTTTTTGCCCATTCATCCATCAATTCTTTCGGTACGTACTTAGTGCCACTGGCTTCTTCGTGTCCGCGCATGCGGAACGTGATACATTCCAGCAGGAAAGGCTGAGGGTCTTTGCGCATTTCTTCGGCAATTTTCCGGATTGTGCTGTACACTTCCAGGATGTTATTGCCGTCAATTTTGGCAGAGCGCATGCCGTAGCCCTGCGCACGATCCACGAGGTCTTTGCAGGCGTATTGTTCGTTGGGGCGGGTGCTCAGGCCGTATCCGTTGTTTTCGATCAGGAAAATGACCGGCAGTTTCCATACGGAAGCCACATTGAGCGCCTCATGGAATTCGCCCTGGCTGGTAGCGCCTTCACCGGTGAACGCGAGGGATACCCGGCCTTCCTGGCGGAGTTTGTGGGCCATAGCCACGCCGGCAGCCAGAGATAATTGTGGACCCAGGTGCGAGATCATGCCCACGATATGGTGTTCCATGGCCCCGAAGTGGAAAGAACGGTCGCGGGCTTTGGTGTATCCGAGGCGTTTACCCTGCCACTGACAAAACAGGCGGTCGAGCGGCATTTCGCGGGCAGTGAACACGCCCAGGTTGCGGTGCATGGTGAAGATCACCTCATCCGGCAGCAGCGCACAGGCGGCGCCCACCGATATAGCCTCCTGCCCGATGCCGGAAAACCATTTGGAAATACGGCCCTGGCGCAGCAGGTTCAACATTTTTTCTTCAATAAGCCGGGGTTTGGCGAGCTGTTCGTAGAGATGTAGCAGGGTTTCGTTGGTAAACCCCTTTTTGGAATATTTGATTGCGGACATGGGAATGGAATCCGGTTAGTCGGATTCAGGGGGCAAAGGTAGTGTGTGTGAGAGGTTTTTGTCACCGACATGGAAGGGTGTCTCATTCTTATTACACTAACATGTTTTTTTTCGTCCTTTGTATCCAGATCATACCCACATGCTCCGTATTATTATCCTGTTTGTCTTGTTCTATTTCATCCGGGTGCTCAACGCGCAAACCTTACGTGTTGAGTCCATCGGTATTCGGGAGGGTCTTTCTCAAGGTTTTGTGCCTGATTTATTACAGGATAAAGAGGGGTTTATTTGGGCCGGTACTAAAAACGGTTTGAATCGTTATGATGGGCACTCCTTTTTATGTTTTACCCACGATCCGGAAATCCCTCATTCCATTTCAGACGACCAGATTTGGGTAATTCGGGAGCGCGGCGATTTTCTGATTGTTGCAACGAGCATTGGTGTCATTGATTTCTTTCATAAACAAACACGTCGTTTTTATCATTTGCCGATTAAGGGTGGAGCCATTCCAAATGCACCATTTACACAGTATATATTTCTGGATGCCAGGGAACATATCTGGCTGGTTTCGGGAGAAATTCGCGGCCGTCGACAAATATGTTACATACCGTTGCCTGAGGGTTTTTGGGATAATGTAGCTACAAACCCCGGGTTGATCGATTCATTAAAGCCGCAGTTTATCCAGACGGAGTCTGTGCATTCTGCCACGATGAGTCGGGACCTCAACACACTTTTCTTTAATACCGGAATTTCCGGCTTCGCCATTGATACCCGAAGTTTACAGATTAGACCACTTGATTGGCCATCAGCTACCCGACCAATTTCCATGCACCTGGCGGCCGATGGGAAGATTTGGATGCTGAATGGAAAGGCTGGAACATGTTTTGACGGACATTCCTATGTTGATTTAACATCGGAGGTTTCGATTAGCAATTTCCTGGGTGTGACAGCATCAAACATCGCATTAATTGGCGAAAAAGATGCTTTATTGGCCATTCCAACCGAAAAAATTTTGGCTGCGGGAAAAGTCAGCAGAGATATGGCCATTTGGGAAATCCCTTACAGTCAGCCAATGACCTGTTTTTGGGAAGATTCATCAGGTAATTTGTGGTTTGGGCAAAGTGGCACCGGTATACTAAAAGCTAACCCTGGAATTCGTCAATTCCAACACCTGTTTAATGGCAATTCGGTATATGGCGCTGTTTTTTCCGAACCCAATGGGACCATCCATGCAGCTATACCAACTAAATTATTATCATATCCGGAGGGTTCTACCAGCACTGCTGCTCAAATTCTTAAAAAAACGAACAACCCCGTTCTTGGACACTGGCGTTATGTAACCGATCCATTCGGGAATCAATGGCTATACGCAGGCGCTGATCCGGTTTCAAGGCTTATTAAAACGAACTCCCGGGGCGAACAAACAGCCTATGTTGTGCCCGGTGTACCATCCTTCCCCGGAAACCTTATGGCTGATGCAGACGGATTTGTTTGGTTGGCTTCCGGCAAGCAATTATGGCAATTTAACACCCAAAAGGAAACCTGGAAAGTCCACTCCCTGGAGTCAGTTTTTTCCATCGTCCCGGAAATATTTGATCTGAAAAAAACGAGCGATGGAACACTCTGGCTTGGAACTTTGAGAGGGCTACTGGAAGCCAGGCCAACAGGCCAGGACGGGCTTATTTTTCAATTATATACCGTGGAATCAGGCGCTTTGCGGCACAATGCCGTTTCGTCGCTGCTACCGGATACCAGGGATCCAAGGGTATTATGGTTAAGCACAAAAGGAGGCGGATTGAGTCGCCTGGATATAAAAACCAAACAGTTTACCCATATCTACAGTAAAAATGGTTTGCCCAATGATGTGATATACGGAATCTTACCGGATACACTGGGCAACCTCTGGATGAGTTCCAACAAGGGTATCATCCGGTATTCACCGAACACAGGTGCAATTCGCAATTTTACAGAAGCGGATGGCTTGCAAAGTAATGAGTTCAATACCTGGGCGTATGCACCCGGCCCTAAGGGAACGCTTATGTTTGGCGGCATCAACGGGTTAAATGTTTTTTCACCGGAGCTTTTTAGCGACAACAACCATTTGCCCACGGTTTATGTGACCGAATTGTTTGTCAATAATAAACCTATTGGGGTAGGTGATTCCACTGGAATTTTAGCACAGTCTATTGAGTTTTTGCGGGAAATCAGGTTGAATTTTGAACAACGTAACATAACGCTTTCGTTTTCTGCACTGGAGTTTACAACCTCGGTCAAAAAACGTTTTCGCTGGATCTTGGAGGGCGCCGAAACGCAATGGCACCCCGAAACTACCGAACGAAGCGCCACTTACCTGAATCTTCAGCCCGGAACGTACACTTTTAAAGTAATGGCCGCTAATGGCGACGGACTCTGGACTCCCCATCCAACATCTCTGAAGATTATCATCCAGCCGCCCTGGTACAGAACCATTTGGGCGTACCTGATATATGCCGTTTTAATTGGCGGGCTGGTTTTCGGGTATCTGCGTTTCAGGATTTCTCAATGGAGGTTGCAACAACAGTTAGCCCTGGAACACCTGAATGCAGAGCGTTTGAAAGATCTGGACAAGTTCAAATCTCAGGTTTTTACCAATGTTTCACACGAATTCCGAACGCCTCTGACGGTCATTTTGGGAATGGCGGAACAACTACATACACAGGTAGCAGTTCCTGAACAACAATCGGCCGTTACCCTCATTCAACGCAGTGGGGAAAACCTGCTGCGGCTCATAAATCAAATTCTGGATCTAGCCAAACTGGAAAGCAACACACTGAAAATCAATTATATACAAGGCGATGTATTAGCATTCGTACGCTATGCTGCCGAGAGTATGCATTCCCTTGCCAGCATGAAAAATATATTGCTTCGGGTAGACAGTCATGTGCCCGGAGGAAAAATAATGATGGATTACGACCCGGAACGATTACTGCACATTCTGCATAATTTATTGTCAAATGCCATCAAATTTACCGATTCCGGCGGCAGGATTACCTTACAAATCAGCCTTGAAAGTAATTTTCAACCATCCACTGAACTACCCGCAGACAACTATTTATACATAAGCGTATCTGATACCGGAGTAGGCATTCCGCCTACTGATCTGCCACATATATTTGATCGTTTCTTTCAGGCAAAAAACCAACGTGAGTCTGGCAATACTGGATCCGGTATCGGGCTTTCCCTGACCAATGAACTAATCAAGGCAATGGATGGGCATATCACCGTGCAAAGCGAGCCTGGAAAAGGTAGCGTTTTCATGGTTTATTTACCCGTACGCCAAAAGGCAACACCGGAAAGCAAACCCTTGTCGTTCCCTACACCAGACCGCCAACCAGCCATTGTGCAACATCATTCCGGTCATCGACTGCAATTGCTCCTCATTGAAGACAACCCGGATGTCATTGAATTTCTCAGTATTTGTTTGGGAGATCACTATCGCCTGGATTTTGCCTACAACGGTCGCGCAGGTATAGAACGCGCTATCGAAACTATTCCGGACATCATTATTTCAGACGTTATGATGCCGGAAAAAGACGGATTTGAAGTGTGTGAAACCCTGAAAAACGACGAACGAACCAGTCATATTCCACTCGTATTACTCACGGCCAAGGTAGGGATTGAAGACCGGATTTCCGGCTTGCGACGAGGCGCAGATGCCTACCTGGGCAAACCTTTTCACCCGGATGAATTACGGGCAGTATTGTCTAATCTGTTGGAGATGCGGCAAAAACTTCAGACTAAATATAACACAGCCAGCGAGATATCAAGTAATGTTCAAACGTTTGTATCCGATCAGGAAGACACCTTCCTCCTAAAGTTACGCAATATCATAGAGGAGCACATCACAGTAGCAGATCTGTCGGTTGAAGAAATAAGTCGGATGCTTGGCATGAGTTATCCAGTAGTACACCGAAAGGTAACGGCGCTAACGGGCCGTTCGCTTACGCTGTATGTTCGGGCCATTCGTTTGCAAAAAGCCAAAATGCTGCTTGCTGATCCGGCATTAAGCATCTCCGAAGTAGCCTTTCAAACGGGATTCAACGACCCCAAATTCTTCAGCCGGGTATTTTCAGATGAGTTCGGCATGTCGCCCTCTGCCTTCCGTACACGTTCCGGAGCCTGATTTTTCCGGCCAGATAGAATACTCCACTTCATTGAAAGGATACTCCACCAGCTGGAAAGGATATTCCACCCTGTTGAAAGAATAGTGTCCCGCCTCAGAGGTACTCCATCCACACTTTTGTCTCCGAAAGCAATGGCCATGAATGGCGTTGCACTTTTTCACCTTAAATACTCAACGGAGATGAAATCCTTAGTAAGTCTGACTATCCTTGTTTTATGCTCTTTTGGAATCCACTCCAAATTGGCAGCACAACATTTCTCCAGTGGCGCAACAGTACTGGATGCCAACCTTTCAGGCCGCGAATGGCATATTACCAGTAAATTAGACGGTAATCCTTCTGTTCTGGAATGGAACGGTGGCGCTGCTGCCATTTTGAATCAGCCGCTGGACTTTCACAGTACTTTTATCATTGAAGATGGCCCGGATGATGGCGATGGATGGACACCGGATGTTCGCTGGTTTCATATTCGCAACCGGCACAATAATCTGTACATGACCGTTCAGAATGCTTCTGCGGGCAGCGCTATCGTTTGGGAAGAATACCATGGCTCACAGGGCGATGGTATGTGGAAGCAACAATTTCGCCTGATAGGAACGGAAGTTGGCTGGAATAAACTTCGGTCAAGGCTAAGCCAAAACGGACCTGATCTGGTACTTACTGTTGCTCCTGATGGACAATTAATTGTTGATGCCCCAATAACCGGCATTTCTCCAGAGCAAAAATTTGCCTTTAACCTGGCCATGCCTATTGATCCTACTGCCAGGTATATGTTGGTGGGTACCAACAACAACGATATGATCAGTGATCAGGGTTTCAGTCCGGAAAACACGGAGGTGGTACACGTTGAAGGAGTAGATTATTCTTGTTACTGGCATTTTTTGGATGCAGGAGGCGGTTATTATTACATGCAAAATGCGCTTACCGGAAACTATCTGTCGAATAACGGTAGTACAACCGCCGGTGATCAACTTTACATGAACCAAAACGCCAGTGAAAACGCCAAATGGAGCTTAATCCGTAATGAGCATACTTTCCGGTTTGAAAACAAGGTAAGTGGCTATCAGATAGGTACAAAAGGACAAACAGCCAATAAAAAGCCACTTTATCAAGAGGTGTCCAGTGGCATCGGAGTAAAATGGCTAATGTTGCCGGTAACTCAGGAAGACCCTCCTTTTTTGGAGGGTGATTACGATCATTTGCTGGACGGCGCCAGTCCGTATTCCGACTGTATCATATTCGGAGTGGATTTTAAAAAAGCAGTTTGTGAACGTGCCGGCCTGCCGGCTGAGCTAAATTGGTTCCCGGTTGTATTGGATGCCCTTGAAGCACATTATCAGGATAATATAACTGCGCTTCAAGCCCTTCAAAACCTGGATTTACAGAATAAGGGTCATCGTGCGGAATTGGCCTTTGCATTGCGCAACTATGTGCTGACAGAACTGGCTCAACGCCCTCCCGCCAACCGCACACCTGAGGAAAATGAAGTAGTTACCTATTTTGAAACCAAAATCAAAGACATACGATGGGCATACGCGGATATACTCACGGAAAGAGCATTGGAGTTTGAAACCAATTTTGGAATCAATAATGGCGGCCCCGTATTGTTCAGTGATCTGCTGGACCAACTGAATGCAAGCGATTTTATTTGGCCGGGGGATTATGAACCAACAAGTTACCAGCAACAAATCATGGAAGAATATTCTTCTGCCTGCAAAACACTGGAGTTCGAGAACGATCACCAGAGTATGGGGATCAATATTGCGCTGATTGTTGAGCCCATGATCATTCCAGGTGTAGCGGTTGCCCTGAATATGGGGGTAAGAACAGGGGTAGCAGCACTGGCACCTGCCATCGACTACACATTACCCGCAAAAATGGTTCAAGCGGCACAAGCCAGTATTAGAACCACCGCCGCAATAGCTTCGCAAGCCGGCAATATTGTTACTGTTGCCCTGATTGCCGCTCAAATCATAGCACAGGAGGCTATGGAAGCAGTTGAGGTTAACAGGCTCGGACAACGAATCGTAGAGAAAATAGTTTGGGGGCGCCAAGAGGTTTCCATGTACAATATCCTGACGGGTCCGAACGAATTAGCTAAAATTCGACTTCTGGGCGACATGGATTTTATTGTTGGAGCGCCGGTAGATGCGCCTTTTCAGTACAACGACAATGATAATGAGACGCTCACACCATTTCATCTGACATGCAATAACACCGTTGAGGTAGAGTTGAATAATGCCGGCCAGGCGTCTTTAGCTCCATTTCAGGTGGCTGTACCTTTTTTAGCAATTTGTGGCGGCGATCCGGTATTAACCCTCAGTAAAAGTCAGTTCAATTGCTCAGACCTTGGCAATCACATCGTAACCCTTAAAGCGGAAAACACCGCCTTGAGCGCCTCCTGCACTGCTACCATCGTAGTAAAAGACCAAACCGCTCCTGTTATTTCCTGCAAAAACCCAACCATCTATTTGGATGCTGCTGGCTCGGCGTTTGTTGGCTATACCCATGTGTATCAGGGTGGTTCAGATAATTGTGGCGTTGTAACGCCTCAAAGTATTTCGCAAACCGTGTTTGGCTGCAGTCATATTGGCGCCAATCAGATAACCGTAACGGCCGATGATGGCCATGGGAATACAGCATCCTGCATTTCTACCGTAACGGTTGTAGACAATCTTGCCCCAAGTGTAACCTGCAAACCCGCAACCGTTTATCTGAATGCCAGTGGTACAGGCAGCATCAGCACCACCGATATATTCCTGAACGGTACCGACAATTGCGGGGTGGTTAATCAGGTCTCGGTAGCTCCAAATAGCTTTGATTGCAGCAAAATAGGAGCAAATACGAGCACCCTCACCATCAACGATGGTCACGGCAACCAGTCAACATGCACAGCCACTGTAACTGTTATAGATGCCATTGCCCCAAGTGTTACCTGCAAAAACTTCTCCGTGAACCTCAATGCATCTGGCAATGCAAGTATTCAAACGGGCAATGTATTCCAAAGCGGCGCCGATAACTGCGGTGTGGTGAACCAGGAATCTGTTGCGCCAAATGCCTTTAATTGCGGCACGCTGGGCCAAAATACCGTTACCCTTACTGTCAACGACAGTCATGGCAACACCAATACCTGCAATGCCACGGTAACGGTTTCCGACTCTCTGGCGCCAACCATATTATGCAAAAATGCCACCTTATACCTAAGCGCCAGCGGCTCTGCAACGCTCACTATTGCGCAGATAAACAACAATTCTTTCGATAACTGCAGTATTGCCGGCCTCACATTGAGCCAAACGACTTTCAGCTGCGCCAACCTCGGTGCAAACCTGGTTACCCTGCAGGGATATGACCAAAGTTACAACCGGTCGCAATGCACGGCTACCGTTACTGTGTTGGATCAGATTAAGCCTACCTCTATGTGCAAAAACCTGACAGCTAACCTGAATAGCAACGGTTCTGTAACGGTAGTGCCTGCTGCGGTAAACAATGGCAGCTTTGACAATTGCAGCTTTGCCCAAACGCTGACGCCCAATACTTTTAGTTGCAATAATGTAGGCACAAACCTGGTCACGCTGGTCTCTACCGATGCAAGTGGAAATAATTCTACCTGCACAGCTATCATAACCGTGAAAGACCTGAATGCCCCCTCTGCAATGTGTAAAAATGCCACCATTTACCTGAATGACCTCGGACAAGCTACCTTGAATACCGCCCAAATCAACAACGGGAGTACCGATGCCTGTGGTATTTCAAGCCTGACCCTGAGTAAAACCCTGTTTAACTGTTCTGACCTTCCGGGCTCCTCCCAAACGGTAACATTGACAGTTAAAGATGTATACAACAATACCAGCAGTTGCAATGCACAGGTAACCATCAAAGACAACCTGCCGCCATCAGCCGTTTGTTCACCAACCACTGTTTACCTGGGTCCAAACGGAACAGTAGTCGTTTATACTGATGATTTGACTCTGGATAGCTACGACAACTGCTCAATATGGTCGTATAGTCCGGCAGTTAAGGTGTATAACACAGCCAATATTGGGAATAATAACTTGAGTATCACGGTAAAGGATTACAGCGGCAACGGCTCTACTTGTGTCTCAGTAGTGACAGTTTTACCCAACAACGGCAACAACAACCTGCAACAACCCGTCATTGGACCCGGTAAAATATTGAATAGTGCGATGGACCTGAGTGTCTTCCCAAACCCATCCAGCGGCGAAGTGCAACTCAGTTTCGAACTTCCCAATGAAGAGTTGTTCCAGATTCGGGTATTCGATCTGACCGGCAGATTGGTTTTCCAACATAATGGAACTGAAACGGCCGGGAAACACACAATGCCCATTCACCTGAATGGTATGGCGCCCGGTAATTATTGGGTTGATTTTCAATCTGAAAGCCTGAAAGGGCAAAAATTACTGGTGGTACAGGAATAATTTGTGCGATCAAAGAAAAACGCCACAGGAACGAAACTCCTGTGGCGTTTTAGCGCATCTTCAAATCAATTAAGCTTCTTCCTGATTATCCTCCTCCTGCGCTTCTTCAGCCTCTTCCTCCTCCTCAGATGGTTCTTCAGAGCCGTCTTCAATAGCCTCAATAATGCTTTCTTCCTGGTTTTCAATAGGTTCCAGTGCTGTTTCGAGTGTTTCGAATGTTGTCATGGCGCGAAAATTTGAGTGGTGAAAGAATGTTGTTTACAATACCACACAAAAATCGCTCGCAATTATGAAGCCAGTATTAGGCTTAAATTAAGCATACTTTATTTCTTTTTCTGCCATTCTCCTGCCCTCTTCACACACAAATCTGCATCCGATAATGTCCAGTCGGTCACGGTGATCATACCTCCGTTTTTTTCACCAAAAAAGCGGGTTTGCCTCCTTCCTTTGAACATCACCGCCAAAGCTTCTCCGGCGGAATCTGTTATTTGGGCATTCACTGCCAGAGAACCCAGCAGAAAAGTGAGAAATAAGGGGTGTTTCATTTTTGTGTTATTGAATCAGTTTTTGTGTTTTCACTATTGATATTCCTCTTCTTGGCCCAAAAGCCACCCACCATCCCAAGCCATACCTGAGTTGTCATCCCGCGGCAGCGGGACCTACACAAGCCCGGCTACACACATGTCACTTTTCCAAAAGATAACCACGTAATCTGGCTTGTGTAGGTCCCGGTTCCCGGGATGACAACTCACGTTGTTTTTAATTAGGCACATTTTTCCAGGCACAAAAGCCACACACCATCCCAAGCCATACCTGAGTTGTCATCCCGCGCAGCGGGACCTACACAAGCCCGGCTACACACCATTTACCCGACCAGAAAGGTCGTTATGACTTAGTTTTATCCCCCCCCTTCATCCCCAAATATCATTCTTTTCCGTCAGAATGATAGGGGCGCCATCTGTCACTACAATCGTGTGTTCATGCTGCGCCATGTACCCGCCTTTGTTGCCCACCATGGTCCAGCCATCCCTGAGGGTAATGGCGTAACTGGATTGGGTGGAAATAAATGTTTCTATAGCCACCACCGAGTTTTGTTTAAATTTTGCCAGGTTAAGCCTGTCTCTGTAATTGGCTATTTCAGCAGGCGCTTCATGCAAACTCCTGCCAATGCCATGCCCGGTCAGGTTTCGAATCACTTTTAGTCGGCGATGTTTCGCTTCGGTTTCAATGAGGTGCCCGATATCAGAAATCCGGACACCGCTACGTATGTTTTGAATGGCTTTTTGCAGAATTTGCCTGGAAGCATCCACCAGTTTCTGATGCCCTTTTTTGTCTTCCCCAAGCACAAACGACGCGCCGTTGTCTGACCAAAAGCCGCCCAGCTCTGCCGAAACATCAATATTGATCAAACTGCCTTCCCGCAATACTTTTTTCGTGGATGGAATGCCGTGGCAAAACTCATTATCCACGCTGATACAGGTCCAGCCCGGAAATTTATAGGTCTTGTACGGCGCCGAATTTGCACCAAAATCTTTCAAAATCCTGGCGCCATAATCGTCCAGCTCCTTGGTGGTCATGCCAGGCCTGGCATAATCTCTCATTTGTTTCAAGGTGTAAGCCACGGCATCGCTTACTTTTTGCATGCCTTCGAGCTCGGATTCTTTTCTGATAGACATATTTGAAAGGAATTTTTGGATGGATTTCAGCCAATGGTATAAAAAAGCTCAAACCATTGGGTTTTGTGCATTCACCAGCATAAGCGATTTACTATAGTCTGTATCAAACTCAATGACCCTGATTTCTTCCGGTTTGAAGGTAATCTGTCCGTCCCACTGCCCTTTGGTATTCAGGTTGTCCAATACCAGCGTTTTAGCATCCATCGAATGCCATCGACCCAGATAACAGGCTTTTTCCGACTTGGTATACAACTGAAAAACGCCTGTTTTTTCAGTTAAATGCCGCAAAATGGTTTCGAGATCTGTCAGTGGAACGCGCTCATTCCCTGTAGGTTTCAAGCCCTTCAGGTTCATCACCTGTTCTCTCCATTTTTCCTCTTTTGCCCGGCGTATTTCTGCCACATTTTTATGCCGGAAAATAACATAGCCGTCCGTGATGAAATCCACTGGATTATGCTTCAACAATGTCCAGTCATCTGAATAATCGATCACATATCCGGAAATGGGCGTTTTCCTGTCGCTGAAATGCACCGAAACCAACTGTCCAATGTGTTTTTTCTTTTTCATGGGAAAGGTCAAATATTACCCAGGCATAACAGATCCCTATTAATGTGGGTTCCCGTTACTATCCCACCATTTCCAGCATCAGCTTCTCCAATGTTTCTTCCGGATCCTTACACAAGCCCGGGTGCACTTTGGAGGTTTGAATCATGGTGCTGCGGGTGGCTGTCAGCCAGCGGAACCGGGAGGCCGGATCCAACTGTGCAATGGGAGAATCGGGCGTTTTCCCGCAGCAGATATCCTGAAAAGCCTGCAAATGCCGGGCAATATCTTCTAACTGAATATTCGGGTCCAGGGCCAGCAATTTGGCCTCCGGCAAATGCGCGCGTATGCCCAGGAATTTTTTCCCGGGGCAATACAGCAGCACCCCGGCATTCACGAACTCCTCGCGTTCCGGCCGGGGTACAATGCGTATCACTGCGTATTCAAATACCCGAAACTCTTGCATGTATAGCCTGTTTGACAAATGTTTCGCTGGACGCCAATCGTATGGTCAAAAACTCCCCGTACGTTTTCCGAACGGTTTCTGCACTTTCCTGGAAAGCGCCCTCCACCCAGGAATCCGGTATCAAACCAACGATTTCGTTGATTACTGTTTCGTTCAACACTTTTTTGATGGCCTCGTCTGCCTCCTCCAGCCTCGAAGCCTGTGCCAGCAGCACATGGTCTTTGATCTGGGCAAAAGGCCTGGTACTTTGTTCCTTCCAGTTTTCCCAGTTGTGGTGAAAATACAAAGCGGCGCCATGATCAATCAACCAAAGCTCCCGGTTCCAAAGCAACAAGTTGGTATTGCGCGCGGTGCGGTCTACATTCATCAAAAAAGCATCCAGCCACACAATTTTGGATGCCAGCAAGGCATCCGGTTTCATCACCGCCGGATCGTACGTAACCGCGCCAGACAGGTAATGCATACCGAGATTCAACCCGGTGCTGAACTTGAGCAGATCCTGAATTTCTTCGTCGCCCTCCGCACGGCCATAGGCTTCGTTTAACTCTGCAAACACAATTTCCGGCATTTTCAGCCCCAGTAGTCGGGCTATTTCAGCACCAATCAGCTCTGCAATCAATGCCTTCACGCCCTGCCCCGCACCCCTGAATTTCAGGACGTACAGAAAACCGTCGTCGGCCTCCACAATAGCCGGCAGGGAGCCGCCCTCCCGCAGGGGGGTTACGTATCTGGTTACAATAACGGTTCTGATGTCTGGTTGCATGAGGCAAAGGAAAGTAAAAAAGCAGGTGTGTTATATCCCCAACGACACCAACACCGGGTAATGATCCGAAAAATCGCCATCCCGGGCAGTGCGGCAGGAAAAAGTGGTGATGCTCTTTTCCGTAAGGATATAATCTATCCTGAGCAGGGGCAAAGCGCCGGCAAACGTAGTGCCCAGTCCAAGGGCTTTCTGCCGGAAAGTATCGTGCAATCCCTCCGAAAGCTGGGCATACACGTAAGAATTGGGCGTATCATTGAAATCGCCGCAAACGATGACCGGTATTTTGCAGGCCGCAATATGCGCTCGCAACTTCTGGGCCTGCTCGGCGCGCAAACTGGTGGCCGAACCCACCCGGCCCAGCACAAAACCGATATCCTGCCAGGTTTCGCCTTCCTCCAGATCGCCTTTCTGAATCACTTTGGCCGTGGTATTCGTTACACGGTTGGATTGCAGATGCACGTTGTACACCCGCACCACTTTTTTCTCGCCCACCCGCACATCGGCCCACAGCGTAGAGTTGGAGGTGTTTTCAAAAGGCACATCGCCGCCGCCCATAATGGGGTAACGGGACAGAATAACCGTACCTTTTTTCAGGTTAAACGTGTGCTTATAACCCATTTTTTCGGCCAAAAGCCGGTAAAACTTGCCGCTGGTTTCCTGGGTGCACAGAATATCCGGATCTCCGCTTTCCTGCAAAAAACGGGCATACGCCGAAGCGCGTTTTTCCCTCCAGGCTTCGGTGGCTTCCTTGCCCTGGTAAATGCTGCCCAGGTTGTGGGTGGCCACCGTAACCGCATTTTCCGGCACTGCATCCTTGCCAAAATCAAACCCGATAAACCCGGTAATATGGTCCCAGCCAAAAGCCAGAATACCAATATGATACAAGGCAAAACGATTGCCCTGCCAGGTCCAGATCCCCGCCAGCAATAAATTGGCCAGCAACATCCACGGAAATGCCGTTCCAAAAAACGACAACCACGAAAACTTGGCCGGATTCACCGACGGACACACGTACGCCAATACCGTACAGCAGATCACTACTGCACTCGCCATTCTAAGCAGGTATTGGACTAATGATTTCATTTTTTCTACGGTGGACGGTGGACGGTGGACGGCTTACGGTGGACGGTGGACGGTGGCGTTGCTCCTGGGAAAAGTTGACTCATGTCCATTCAAATCTCAAGAGCAACGCCACCGTAAGCCGTCTACCGTAAGCCGTCCACCGTAAGCCGTAAATCGTAATCCGTTAAAAAATGCCTAAACCTGGAAACCTCCTGTGTCTTTCCTGAGGTTGAAACGTTCTTTGTAACGACAAACGGCCAACAACCTACGGTAGAGGACTTATAGTCTGCTATTGGGTTTGTGTTCCAAGCTCAAAGCTAAGCAAAACGCAACCGCCCACTGTCTACCGTAAGCCATCCACCGTAATTTGTCACAAAGTTCACTTAACAATTTAGAATCATGTTCAAAAAATCGCTACTTCTTTTTGCCGCACTGATGCTAGGGCAGTTTGCACACGCTCAATTCGGCAAAATTCTCGACAAAGCCAAAGAAAAAGTAGGTGTGGATGTGCCACTTTCGCAGGAAGAAGCCGGTAATGGCCTCAAAGAAGCCCTTAATAATGGTATCGGCGAAGCCGTAGATTTTCTTTCCGCTAAAGACGGCTATTTCAAATCTCCTTACAAAATCCTGCTCCCCGATGAAGCCAAAACAGTGGTGAGCAAACTCAAAGCCGTACCAGGTTTCACCAACGTGGAGGCCGACCTCACCGAACGCATGAACCGCGCCGCTGAAGATGCAGCCACCAAAGCCAAACCTATCTTCATCAAGGCCATTAAAGACCTCACGTTCCAGGATGCCCTCAATATTCTGATGGGCAACCAGGACGCAGCCACACGTTATCTGGAAAAATCCACCTACGCGCCACTCTACGCCGAATTCAAGCCTATCATTCAGGCCTCCCTGGATAAAGTGAACGCCCGCGAATACTGGAAAAGCGCCGTTACTGCTTACAATAAAATCCCGCTTGTCACCAAAACCAATCCGGAACTCGACGACCACGTAACTAAAATGGCCCTCAAAGGCATGTTCGAGCTGATCCAAAAGAAAGAACTCGGCATCCGCTCCGACGTAAGTCAACGCAACTCAGATATCCTGAAAAAGGTATTTGCGAAGCAGGATAAGAAGTAACGGCCTACAGTAGACGGCCTACGGTGGACGGCCTACGGTGGACGGTGGGCCTGGCTTGAGTAGGTCCTGGGTACTCGGGATAACAACCCACGATGGTTAATTAACATCAATGACCTCCTAAATGACCTCCCAAATGACCTCCTAAATGACTCCCAAAATGACGTCCCAAATGCCCCCCAAATGGCTCTAAATGACTCACTCATGCTACCTATCATTACATCAGACATCACTGCATTATTACAAAAGTTGATTGCCACACCTTCCTTCAGTAAGGAGGAGGATAAAACCGGCGATTTACTGGAACAGTTTTTACGGGAACGCGGTGCAGAACCGCATCGAAAAAAACACAATGTCTGGGTGCGGAATAAATATTTTACCCCAGGCAAACCAACACTTTTATTGAATTCGCACCACGATACAGTGAAGCCCAATCAGGGGTATACACGGGATCCTTTTTCGCCGGATATCGTGGATGGCAAACTATACGGATTGGGCAGCAATGACGCCGGTGGTGCGTTGACCTGCCTGCTGGGCGCCTTTTTGTATTTTTTTGAACAGAAAAATCTGCCCTTCAACCTGATTTACGCGGCCACAGCCGAAGAAGAAATTTCAGGTCACGACGGCGTGGAACTCATCCTGCCAGATCTGGGCCAGGTAGACTTTGCTATTGTAGGAGAGCCCACCCAAATGCAGTTGGCCATCGCCGAAAAAGGCTTGATGGTAGTAGACGGACTGGCGCGTGGCAGGGCAGGACATGCTGCCAGAGAAGAGGGGGAAAGCGCCCTGTACAAGGCGCTGGACGATATTGCCTGGATCAGAAACCATGAATTTCCGATGACCTCTGAAATACTCGGGCCTGTGAAAATGTCGGTAACCATCATCCAGGCTGGTTCTCAGCATAATGTAGTGCCGGATCAGTGTCGGTTTACCGTAGATGTGCGGGTAAACGAACACTATTCCCTGGAAGAGGTGCTGGACTGTATGCGGAAACATACCCAAAGTGAACTTATGCCGCGGAGCCTGCGTATGCGTTCTTCCATCATTCCGCTTGAGCACCCACTGGTGCGCGCAGGCCTGTCCATCGGGCGCACTTATTACGGCTCCCCAACCACTTCCGACAAGGCCCTGATGCCTTTCCCCGCCCTGAAAATGGGACCGGGCGACAGTGCCAGGAGTCACACTGCCGATGAATTCATCTATTGCTCTGAAATAGTGCAAGGGGTGGCCATTTACGTTCAACTACTGCAAAAATTACATGAAACTCTGGGCTAAAGAACATACTGTAAATCAGGCATTCGTAGAGCAATTCACCGTGGGACGGGATCCGGAATTCGATCTTTTGCTGGCTAAATACGATGTGCAAGGCTCCCTGGCACACACAGAAATGCTGGCTTCCGTTGGACTGCTGACCACCGGCGAATGGGAAAGCATAAGGCAAGGATTGCAGGAAATACAGGTCGAAATTGACGCAAATCGTTTTGTCATTGAGCCTGGCGTAGAAGACGTTCATTCCCAGATTGAGCTGCTGCTCACCCGTCGTATTGGCGAAGCGGGTAAAAAAATACACTCCGGCAGAAGCAGAAACGATCAGGTAGCAGTAGACATCAAGCTGTTCCTGCGTGCCGGGTTGACGGAGGTTCAAACAATGGTGTTGGCGCTGTTTGAACAATGGCTACAGTTGTCTGAGCAGCATAAGGATGTATTGTTGCCGGGTTACACCCACCTGCAGGTGGCCATGCCCTCATCTTTTGGGCTATGGTTCGGCGCCTGGGCAGAAAGCCTGGTTGACGACATGGATTTACTGCTGACGGCCAAACGCATGTGCAACAAGAATCCACTTGGCAGCGGCGCCGGTTATGGTTCTTCATTTCCGTTGAACCGGGGATTAACCACCGGGTTACTGCAATTTGAAGCCATGCATTACAACTCGGTTTATGCTCAAATGAGCCGGGGTAAAACAGAAAAAATTGTGGCTATGGCTCTTGCCAATCTGGGCAGCACCCTGGCACGTTTTTCCATGGACATCTGTTTGTATATGAGTCAGAATTTCGGATTTATCAGTTTCCCGGATGAATTGACCACCGGGAGCAGCATTATGCCCCACAAAAAGAATCCGGATATTTTTGAGCTGATAAGAGCTAAGGGGAACAGACTGCAGGCCCTGCCAAACGAACTTAGTCTCTTATTGACCAATTTACCGTCAGGGTATCACCGGGATTTGCAATTGACGAAAGAAATCCTTTTTCCAGCCCTGGAAGAGCTAAAAAATTGCCTTCGCATGCTGGAATATGCGTTGCCACAAATCAGGGTCAATCAGGATATCCTGAAAGATGAACGGTATCGTTACCTGTTCAGCGTAGAAGCAGTGAATGAGTTGGTTCAACAGGGCATTCCCTTCCGGGAGGCTTACCAAACCATTGGCAAGCAAATTGAAGCGGGTAATTTTCAATGGGATACCTCCCGGCCATTACAACATACGCATGAGGGCAGCATCGGGCGTTTATGCCTGGATGAAATCCGGGCAGCCATGCAGCGGGTATTGGAGAGGGCTTAGATAACTGTCTGTATTACTTCACCGCAGCGTCACAGAAGCGCGGAGCGTTTGACCATCACTCAGCAGTTCTGCGACCCTGCGGCAAAAAAGCACTTTCGGAACAAATGCTAAACTATCTTATTCCCGGCATTTGCCCACGATCTCATGAAATACATCGTGTGCGGCATTAATGCCTTTCATCAGTTCTTCGTCAGACTTGCCTTTTTTCACCATTTTGTCCACTTTTTTGCACTCCTTCACCAATCTTTTGAGTACCTGAGCTGTAAGTTCAGGTTTGAATCCTGCCGGAATAGTTGATTTTTTCCAGGCTATTGCACGTTCCACCAGCATGCCGGATTTCTCCTTCAGTGGCGCAAAATTTTTCTCCTCTGCGGAGTGAAATGTTACGCTCATCACTTCATGGAATTCTTTCATTTCTTTCCATGGCGCTTTTTGTGCGGTGTTTTGTGCTCGTGCTGTTTGGGCAAATAGGGCCAGGGCAACCAGGCCCAAAAGTTGAAAAAGATGCTTCTTCATTTTGAATGTAAATGTTGATAAAATGTTGGTTTAAAACATCTTACCCAACCCCTAAGTTGTTTTAACCCTGGCAAGACTTGTCATCCAGGCAGATGATATTTATCAACTTGCCATTGCCTGTCTTACCGCACCAACGTCACATCTCCGCTAAAAAACACGGATTGCCCGTCAATGTATTCCACCACCGCCTGCCAGACAAATACCCCTGGGTTCATGGGTTGGCCGCGCAGGCTGCCATCCCAACCCGTTTCGGTATCGGCTGGCAAGGTTTCATCCAGTTGGTAAACCTGTTCACCCCAACGCGAGAAAACCTGCAGGGATCTGATGCGCACCACATTCACCGGATCGCCAAAAATCCGGAACAGATCATTTTCGCCGTCTTCATTGGGCGAAAAGATATTGGGTGCATAAATGTGCCGTGTTTTATCTACCCGCAACTGCAAAGCAGCCTCTGCCTTACAGCCCTGATTAGAAACCACTGTAAGGCGGTATTCCGTATTGTTCAAAGCTGAAGCCAGTGGGTTAAGGCAAGTAGCACAATCCAGGCCTGCTTCCGGCGTCCATTGTACGGAAGCAATATCCGAAGGCGGAATGTTCAGTTGTGCATCCAGCTGGTATTCGTATCCAAGTACCACCGTTGCCTGTGGATCCAGGTTAATTTCCAGCAAGGTTGGCGGCTCCAACATGGCATCTGCTGTGGCTGTACAGCCATTGGCGCCCGTTACCAGAATATTGTAAGTGCCTGGTTCCAGACCGGCAAACTGATTTTGAGAAATTGGTGGCTCCTGATTCAATACATAACTCACCGGAGCACTGATGCCCGTCAATCCATTCACCAGGATGGTTCCGGTTTCCACCAGGCATGATGGCTGGGTTAATTCAACAGTAATCTTTGAGATTCCGGCATCTACTGTTACCAGATCTGTATCCGTGCAACCATTATTCGGGTTGGTTACCAGCAACTGGTACTCGCCCGCCTGATCCACCAAAGGAGTTGCCGTTTCCGCGCCGGAGAGGATATGTCCATCCAGAGTACTCCAAATCCATTGCAGATTGGGGGCGCCGGTTCCATTTCCCGTCAGGTTGCCAGGAGCGCCAGCACAGTCTAATAAAATGGCAGGACCGGCATCAGCTGATGGGAGTACCTGATCAGCTGCAACAATAGTGGAAACAGCATTACCACATTGGTTAGCAGGATTGAAAACGAAGAGGTGATAGCTCCCTGCCGCATTCACGGTTAATGTTGGCCCATTCCCAAGCAAAGTTGTATCTGTGCCATTTATTGTAGCCCAAGTCAGTTGTACGCCATTAGTTGCGGAACCTCCGCTAAGTAGTTGTGTTAATTGTGTACAGGTTAGAATCCCGGGGGGAGCTATGGCCACATCAGGGATGTTCACATCCTCTTCAATTGAAATGGTTGAACTTGCCGTACAAAAGGTCAAAATATCCTGCACCACCAGTGTATATTGTCCTGGAGCAGTGATATTCAGCACATTACCCGTACCAAGAGGGTTGCCGTTTGACAACCATTGGTAACTGCCCGCATTAGGAGTTCCGCTGATGGTACCTGTCAGTTCAATGCTTGAAATACCACAGTTTAGTGTAGTGGTTGGCGCCTGGATGTTGGTTTGGGGCTGAGTGGTAGCGTCGTCCACCACATAAACGGCCGTGGAGGTGCAAGCCCCGCCACCATTTACGGTTACTGCATAAGTGCCGGCGGGAATGCCATTCAGGTCTTCTGTAGTGGCATTGTTCGACCAAAGGTAGGTGTAGCCCAGGGCAGGACTTACCGACAAGTCCACCGATCCATTGATGGCAACGCAGGAATTATCCGCCACCGGTATTCCGCTTAACTGAGGTGTAATGGTGTTTTCCGGAACGGTAAAACTACTCGATGCACTGCATCCGTTGTCCGCAATAACCACAACCGTATACACCCCGGAAAGCAGGTTACTGAGGTCTTCCGTGGTAGCGCCACCTGTCCAAAGAAAGGTAAAGGGCTGTGGCGCTCCGGTTACGCTCAAATCAATGCTGCCCACGTTTTGACCACAAAATCCGGCGGCGATATTGGGCGTCATTTGTGGGCTGGGCAGATCGTTCGAAATGGAAAAAACAGCCGTATTGGTGCAGTTCCCTCCGGCACTCACTGTTACCGTGTAGGTACCGCCGTACAAACCCGTTAGATCCTCTGTAGTTGCCTGATTTGACCACTGGTAAGTAAAAGTGCCGGATGGATTCACGGATAAATCCACCGAACCGTTGTTGAGCAAACACGAACTATTGGATGCGCCTGTGCCGGCCAGAGAAATGGAAATGGAATTGCCCGGCACCATAATGGTATTGGAAACGGTACATTCGTTTTGGTCGGTAACAACCACCGTGTAGGTTCCGGCAACGACGTTTGAGAGGTCCTGACTGGTTTGACCATTGTTCCATAAATAGCTAAAAGGAGCAGTTCCTCCGCTCACGGTCAGATCAATGGACGCATCTGAAAGACCGCACCATTCCGGCACAATGCTTTGATTGGAAGCCGGGTTGGTGCGCTGATCGGTTACAAAATAAGATGCTGTGGCAGTGCAGTTGCCCGGTTGTGAAACGGAAACAGTGTACACGCCGGGCTGCAAGCCCTGTACATCTTCCGTGGTAGCCGCATTGGACCACAAAAACTCGTACGCGCCCGCGGGCGTGATGTTCAAATCAATAGCTCCGTTGGCATTGGCGCAGTTGGTAAGCGGAATTGCCGCTGCAGCCAAACTAAACGTAGAGGCATTGTTGGCTACGTTGTAAGTAACAACCTGCGTGCATCCATTTGGCGCTGAAACAGTTACAGTGTAGTTGCCGGGAAGAATGGCAGTCAGATCTTCGGACGTTGCCTGATTAGACCACAGGTAATCAAACGGTCCAAGGGCGCCGCTCACACTGAGATCTATGCTTCCATTGCTGTTGCTGCAAATGGCAGCGGTAACCGCAGAGTTCAGGACCGGACTGGTTGTTTGATCAGCTACGGTAAAGCTGGCTGAAGCCTGGCAAGTGCCCAGGGTTACGGTTACCACATAGTTTCCGTTGTTCAGGTTGTCCAAATCTTCGGTTGTTGCCTGGTTGGACCACTGGAAATTGTAGGCTCCGGAAGGGGAAACAGCAAGGTCAATGCTACCGTTGGGTACTGTACAAGAGGCATTTGCCTGTGGCAAGGCGTTCAGGTTCAGCAACAGGTTGTTGTTATTAACCGTAACGGTGCGCATTTCAGTGCAACCATTGGCATCTGTCACCACTACCGTGTAAGTCCCCGGTGGAATACCTGTTAAATCTTCTGTTGTTGCGGTATTTGACCATAGGTAATCAAATGGCGCCGATCCGGTGGTTACCGTCAGGTCTGTTGCGCCATTGGACAGGCCACATTCCGCAGGCAATCCGGCTACCGACAAACTTGGGCTAACTGTTTGGTCCGGAACCACATACGAGCCCGTGGAGGTACAACTGCCCAGCGTAACCGTTACTGTATATGTTCCTGGCAACAACTGGTTGAGGTCTTCGGTGGTTGACATATCAGACCACAGGTACTGATAGTTTCCAGTAGGCCCCACGCTGAGGTTTATGGCGCCATTGGCAGAAATACAGGAGGTGTTGCCCAGCGGACTGGCTTGTAAAATGGGCGGCGCATTACTGGCGGCAATCGTAACTGTATTAATATCAGAGCATCCGTTGGCGCCGGTTACAGTTACCGTATATGTACCGGGTGTGAGGTTTTGCTGATCTTCTGTTGTTGCGGCATTGGACCAAACAAAGGTATACGGTGGCAATCCGGTATTTACTGCGAGATCTATAGCACCTAAATCCAATCCGCAATACGCATCGGTAGCATTGGAGGAAAGCGTTGTAATCAAGGCCTGGTTGGTTATTTCAAACGTATCCCAGGCAATACAATTGAAACCAAGCGTTACCGTCACCAAATACGTACCGGCGGAAAGGTTGGTCAGACTGTCAGTTGTTTGTCCACCAGACCAGGTAATCACATAAGCCGTATCAGGTGGAGAGATCTCAAGTCCAATGGAGCCATTTGATGCGGTGCAGGAATTATTATCCAGCACATTAGCCTGAAGGGCAACATCTACGGAAGTATTGGGGACTATGACAACGTTCTCTTTGGTGCAGCCCACGGCAGAAGTAACGGTAACGTAAAAAGTATCGGCCAGTAGTCCAGATAAGTCCTCAGTAGTGGCGCCATTACTCCATTGGAAAGTGAAGGGAGCGGTAGCCTCTCCAAGCACCGACAAGTTGATGGCGCCATTGGCAAGGCCGCAAAAACTGGGGGTTGGGGTGGCCGGAATCACCGGATATTCGGTTACATCACCCACATTGTAGGTTTCAACAGCGGTGCAGGTGCCTCCGGCGCTGATGGTTACAGTATAATCGCCCGGGGCCAGGTTTTTCAGGGTTGTAGTGGTGGCTCCGTTCGACCATTGATAACTCAGGTTTGCCGGAAAGAGTGATAATTGAATTTGCCCGTTAGTGGTATCGCAGGCCGTTTGGTCTGTGATTTGAGCGCTGTAGCTGAATAAAACCGGATTATCATCTATGGTTGCACTGGCTGTGAACGGGCACCCGTTAATGCCGGTTACTGTAACATCATATGAGCCCGCCGGCACATTAGCCAGGTCTTGTGTGGTTTCTCCATTAGACCACAGGTAAGTATAAGGCGGTGTGCCACCAGGCAAAACCGTCAGGTTCACAAATCCGTTGCTAAAACCACAGGTCGTTGGGGTTCCATTGATTGTGGTTTGCGGAATGGCTGGCTCATGGGGCACGTAGATAACATCCGTAACAAAACAGGCCGCATTAAAAGATATGGTCACAAAATAACTTCCACTGGGCAGGTTACTGATCGTGGAAGTAGTTTCACCGTTCGACCACAAATAACTGAATGGCCCCTGCGAAAGCGGGTGAACAATTGGAATAGAAATACTGCCGTTTCCACCAATACAAGTAGTGTTGGGGTTAAGCACAATGGCGTCTTCCTCAATCAACAATGGCCAGTTGATATTCCCTACCTCCAAGGTTTCCGTATCTGTGCAGCCATTGGCATCGGTTACTGTTACGGTATAGGTTCCGGCGAAAATATCCTGAATAGCCTGGTTGGTTCCGCCATTTGACCAGATAAAGGAATAGGGCTGGGTACCTCCGGCGACCATAACACCGGCGACGCCATCATTCCGTTCACAACTGGTTGGTACAACGCCATTGGCAGGCGGAGGGAGCCAAATGGAAGGGCTACCTGCATTATCCGGCACATCGAATTCCCAGGTAGAGTTGCAAGTCACGCCAAAGGTGATGGTTACCGTATAGGTTCCGCTGTTCAAACCCGAAACATCTTCTGTGGTTGCACCGGTTGACCAAAGGAAGGTCCAGGGCCCCGGTGGATTAGGGGCAATATCCAGCGCGCCGGTAAACGGCCCCGAACAGGATGTATTTCCGGTGGGCACTACATGGACGTCTAATGGAGCTGCAGGTGGCAAATCCGGAACATCCACATCGAGCACTTGCGGAACTCCATTCGCGTCTGTTACTACCACAAAATAAGTGCCGGAGGTAAGTCCCGTCAGATCCTGCGTTGTTGCGCCATTAGACCATAAGTAAGTCCAGGGCCCCGGAGTACTCGGATCAGGAGTCAGGTCAATGGAACCTGTACCCTGACCGCAAAAATCGCCAATGACAAACACCGTTGGCAGCAGTACTGGACCGGGTGGCAGAGAACTGGCACTAATCTGAAGCGAACAAATGAGGATTACCGTAAAAACATAAGCACAGTGGGTTGATAATTTGTTCATGGGCAAAAGGATTGTTGTTTAGCACTTTTTTCAACCTAATAACCGACCTGAAAATGGATTAAATCAAGAGAGAGATATCAAAGATAGGATAATATCGAGTTTTGCGGCCTGAGGCAAAATATTTATCTGACCCCAATGTAGTTTTTTTGGGTAAAATTTTGAAATTGGCGAATAATCGCCAACAGAAAACAATAAGAGCCGCCTTTAGGGCAGCTCTTATCATTCAGTATCGGGAAAATCAGCGCTTGGTTACAATTTTCGGGATTCTACATAAAAATCCGGATCAATAGCCAGATTGGTGTTTTTATTGAGTTTATGCTTCACGGTCTTCCATTCCGTGGTTGGGTAAATGAAGGTAAAAATGCCTGGTTTTAGGGCCACTTTTACCGGCAAATCAAATCCATTAACACAATTAATCCAGCGGTACTCCAGTTTCCGAAGTTTCATTCTGTACTCTAGCACCGGTACATCTGCATGGCGCAGATATTGATCAAAAACCCGGCTTAGATCCCGTTTCAGGACCTTGCTCATATAGGCTTCAACCTGGGCACTTGTTACCGTTTGGTGGTAAAACTCCCGATTCAGTCCCCGCAACATCTCCAGCCAAATGACATCGTCATTAGCTACCTGCCTGAGGGTATGCAGGAAATTGCCGCCTTTATAGTACATATCCAGAGGGCCATCTGCATTTACTCCATAAGGCGGTATGATGGGTTGCTTGTTTTCAATCAGTTTGCGGCAGCCTCTCACGTATTCCGCTGCGGCTTTTTTGCCATAGTAATATTCTGTGTAGAGGCTTTCACTGTAATTCGTAAAGCTCTCGTGAATCCACATGTCGGCATTATCGCGGTAAGTAATATTGTTGGCAAACCACTCGTGTCCACTTTCATGTACAATGATGAAATCCCATTTTAAGCCCCAACCTGTTTTGGATAAATCCGTTCCACGATACCCGTTCACATAATTGTTCCCATAGGTTACCGAACTCTGATGTTCCATGCCCAAATAAGGAACTTCTACCAGCTTGTAGCCGTCTTCATAAAATGGATATGGACCAAACCAATGTTCAAACGCCCGCAGCATGCCTTTGACCTGCTGAAAATGTTGCCTGGCTTTTTCCAGGTTTTCCTGTAAAACGTAATAATTCAGATCAAGCACCCCTTTTTCCCCCTGAAAGGTGTCGGCAAAATGAGCATAATCAGCAATGTTCAGGTTTACCCCATAATTATTGAGCGGATTAGACACAAACCATTCAAATGTTCGGGTTCCGTCCTGATTCCGGGTTACAGAACGCAATCTGCCATTGGATACATCGGTCAGTTTTTCCGGCACCGTAATACTGATACGTTGTGAATCAGGCTCATCATATGGGTGGTCTTTACATGGCCACCAAACGCTGGCGCCCAGCCCCTGACAGGAAGTGGCCACAAAAGGGTTGCCCTGTTTATCTTTAGACCAACTGAAACCGCCGTCCCAGGGCGCCCGGATAGCTTCTTTTGGTGCGCCGGAATACCATATGGTAACAGACTCAAGCGCGTCCTGCGCCTGTTCCTTTTCCAATTCCAGCCAATAAGCATTTTTGCCTACCTGCCTGATAATCAGCGGCTTGCCCGCTTGTTCCGCACTATCCATACTAAGTGGCGGCTGAAGATCTACCTGCAGGTATTTCTGACCGCCGGTAAGTACCTTATACCGGATAATATTATAACCGCTTATCCTTTTTTTACCGATATCCACATTTACATGCAGGTCATAAAAATTCAGATCCCACCACGCGCGCTCAGGCGTGATGCTGCCGCGCAAGGTATCGTCGTGGGTATAAGTAGTGTGCATTTGAGCCTTTGCCTCAGGAGGCCAAAGCGTTCCAAGCAACAGAAGAACTACCGGTAAACGCATAGCAAATGGTTTTGGATCGCACAAAAACTTCTTTGCACGATGTTAATCAACAAAGACCACTTTACGGCGGGCCACTTTACCATCAACTTCCAACAGAATAAAGAACGTTCCGGAGCTCAAGCCAAGTCTTTCCGGTTCAATTTTTTCCAGGTATTTGCCCGCTTCCCGCCATTGATGATCAATCAACACTGCCCGAACCTGACCTCTTGGATCGAGCAGAGAGAGACTTATCTGCGATTTTTTGTGCAATTTGAAAGAAAAACCCGCTACCTCATGAAATGGGTTTGGATATGGGTCTTCTACAGAAAAGGCAGATTCCGTTGCAAGTGGTTCTCCGGTTGACACCAACACCTCCGGATCAACCAGGGCCGTCCATACTGAAAGTTCATTGCCAGCCAAACGGGTCCAAATTGGCCGAACCATGTTATCATAGGCCACCACATTGGTATAATCGCCAAAAAAGAAATTAGAGGAAGGGGTGAACGGAGTTTCGCTCACCTTAAAGTTTTTGAAAGTCTGGCCGCCATCCTTGGAAACCGCCATGTACACATCCGTGCGCGTATCTGCATAGTTGCGCCGGTCGTAAAAAACAAACCAAAGCCAACCCGTTTTGGGGTCAATAGCCATCCAGGTAAAAAATTGCTGACGCTCGCTAGCATCGTCGTTCACCCGTATTGCCTGACTCCAGGTATTTCCGCCATCAGTGCTTTTGGCCAGCCAGATATCGGTATTGGAAGCCCCGTTTCGCTGATCCGACCAGTTGATGTAAATGGTTCCACGATAAGGACCGGAACTGGTATCGCAGGTGGTTACCGGTAAGCCGTTGGCCCTGCTGATGCCTGGAATTTCATAATCCCAACCGGATGGCTGATCGCCCACGAAAATATCTTCGCTGAGCCAGGTATTTCCCCCATCCAGTGAACGATCGAACCAGATTTTGTTGCGGTTCGACCAGGCTACATATACTTCACCATTGGGTCCAACAGCGGGCATGGCGCCTTCCGCCGTGTAATCGCTGTCTATACAGTCGCCGGAAAGTTTATTCAGGCGTTTAGCCACCGACCAGGTAGCTCCATTGTCGGTGCTTTTCGAGAACAGAATGCGGGAACTATCGGTAGACACCGGTGAGCCGTATTTATCAAATTCCGTCCAGGTGACGTACAGGGTATTCGTTTTCCAATCGGTAGCCAGCCATTGTTTATCCTGAGCTTTAACGCCATTCAATCCCATATAACTGCCGGAGTTCCAGGTTTGTCCGCCATCTGTACTTTTTTGGGCAATAATGCGGTCGATCCAGCTGCCCTGGGGCGGATTAGACAGGTGCAGGAAATAAAAGGCGCCTGTGGTATCGGTGCAAATGACCGGATCGCCCCACACGCCCCAGGGGCAACTGACGGGTGTTTGAGTCCAGCTCGTTCCACCGTTGCCGGAGAAATAAACATTGTCAATATTGGCAGCTGCAACCTGCTGCAGTGGATTTTTGGGATTAATACAAATGCTGGGTTCGTTCGGACTGTTTTGATTGCCTATCAGGATGTTTTGATGTTGGGCAAAAGTTGGAAGTCCAAAAAACAATAGCCCTAAGGCGGAGAGAATGGATTTGATCATCATGATGTTCACGGTGGGAATGTGTACCCGGATTTATTACAAATCGTAAAATTAAAGGCAATAGCTATATTTGTTCTACTAACCTACCAGCCATGTATCTTTCCCGACGTATTGTTTGTCTCTTTTTTGGACTTTACCAGACTTTATGTCCGGCACAGTCGCCAATAACCACCATCATCTACACGCCCAGCACATCCGATTTCCCCAATCCGGAGCGCGGTTTTATGCAGTTCACGGAAACCTCTTCGGGCAGTTATGTGCCGCTTGACCCCGTAGATCTGTCAACCTGGCGTACGCTGCATCAACCCTGGGGGGCCGACTATGCCTTCCATGCCACGCTTGGCTACCGGGGTTTCTATTTAGAGGATTTTGTAAACAGTCCAATATCAACCGCCTACCTCAACGCCATGCAAACCGATTTCAACCTGGCGCGGCAGGCCGGAGTGAAACTGGTTGTGCGTTTTGCCTATACGCACAGCGATATTCCTCCATTTGGTGATGCACCAAAGCATATTGTGTTGCAACACATTGAACAACTAAAGCCGGTTTTACAAGCAAACGCAGATGTAATTGCCGTACTTAACATGGGTTTCATTGGCGCCTGGGGCGAGGGATATTATACTGATCATTTCGGATTGGGCGCCCTTTCCCAGCAAAACTGGAATGACCGTATCGAAATCTTACAGGCACTTTTGTACGCATTACCTCCAGATCGAAGTGTAACTGTACGTGTACCACAAACCAAACAAAAAGCCGTTTACGGAGCCGATGCGCCGCCCACCGTAGCCCCTATTACCACTCAGGAAGCCTGGAAAAACACTTTTAAAGCACGTATTGGCTTTGCCAATGATTGTTTTATGTCGGATGCTACAGATTCCGGCACCTATATCAATTATGATCAAAATGCGCCTGGTGGCTGCGACACCTGTGTTTTTAAGCCATATTGGGCAGAAGACAGTCAATTCGTGCCTGTAGGTGGAGAAACCTGCATTGACTGGAATCCGTATACCGATTGTGTTGGGCAGACAGGCGGGCAGGCGCAACATGAAATGGCACGCATGCACTTTTCCTACCTGAATGCCGGTTGGAACAATACGGTAAACAACGATTGGGTGAGCGGGGGTTGCAGTGATGAAATCATTCAGCGACTCGGATACCGGTTTGTGCTACAACAGGGACAATACCCGGAGGAATCGCGGGCTGGAGAACCAATTTCTATCAAAATAACCTTGAAAAACGCAGGATTTGCAGCGCCTTTCAATCCCAGAAAAGTACGCCTGCTGCTCCGGAACACCAGTACTCAGAGCATTTGGGCAGTAGATTTGCCAGACAACCCCAGAGGTTGGCTGCCGGGATCAAATGAGCATCTATTGGAGCATACTTTTTGTTTGCCTATGGATTTGCCGGCCGGAGAATATGCCTTGTTGCTTCACCTGCCTGATCCGTATCCATCCATTGCCAACCGGCCGGAATATGCTATCCGCCTGGCGAATGAAGGAGTTTGGGAAGAGACCACAGGTTTCAACCACCTGCTGCACACCCTCACGGTAAATGGGATGGCCAATCCTCCTGCCTGCTCTGGCGAAAGTTGCTTTTTACCGCTAAATCCGGGTATACCCAATGCGCAGTTTGGTGCATCACTTACATCAGGTTGTGCACCATTCACCGTTCAGTTGTACAACCAATCAGCTTCCTGCTGGAAATATGACTGGATTTTGCAGGGCGGTTCGCCGGCCAGTTCACAGGATGCCAATCCGCTAGTTACGTATCCAACCGCAGGCGTATATCCGGTTGCGTTGACGGTGACTAATCCGGCCGGAAACGCCACGACCACCGTGCAGGATTACATTACAGTGAACGCTTTGCCCGTGGTAGATTTTACGGTTGCTAACATCAATGGTTTCACTTTGGCCTTTACCAACACCTCCCAGGGCGCCGACAGCTATCTCTGGGATTTTGGCGACGGCTCTGGCCTGTCTGATGAACCTAATCCGCAGCATGTATTTCCCGGCCCCGGCGCCTATTCTGTGCGTTTGACAGCCCTGAATAACTGTGGGCAGGTTAGTCGGGAGCAATTGATAGAGGTATATTGTCCGTTTAAAGACGTGCAAATTCAAAGTAACCCTGTTGGAGCGGTTTGTGCAGGAACAACTGTAAATTTATCGGTGAGCGGGACTTCGACAGGCAATTTCTACTGGGCATTTGAAGATGTTGGGCTACCTGGCGAGAATGGCCCTGTTCTCTGGCTGGATTCCGTACAAACGGGCCAGCAGGGGCAATATCGTGTTGAGGTGGTAGATACGCTGGGCTGTATTTACCAGGCTTTTTACCAGCTTACTGTTTTGCCATTGCCTTCCGTGGAAATACAGCCTTCCGGTGTAGTACAGGTTCCATACGGCAGCAGTGCAACCCTCAACAGCGTTACCAACGGCCTGACCTGGCAATGGTCGAACAATGCCACTACTCCGCAAATTTCGGTAACGGAATGCGGGGCATATGGGCTTACGGTAACAAACAACAACGGTTGCAGCAGGGTGGCTATTCCGGTGGTTGTGCAGGTGGTTCCGGTGATTCAATGGGTCAACGACACCCTTTTCTCCAGTCCGGCTGCACAGTACCAATGGCAATTAAACGGCCAATCTATTCCGGGCGCCACCCATCCCTATTTTGTGCCCACCCAAACGGGAACCTATCTGGTGGAGACTCCCTGTGAACCATCCGGATGGGTAGCTTCAGATCCACTGGAAGTAATCATAACCGGCACAAATCAGGCATTGGTTAAACAAATCTGGATGTATCCTAATCCGGCAGAAATGGGAGAAGAAACCCTGATGATAGTACTGGATGCCATACCAACGGGTGAATACCGGGTTGTTTTTTCGGATTTATCTGGTCGTAAGGTTCAGGAATTTGAGGTTCCGGGAGCCGTTCAGACCAGCCTGCAAACGGCGCAACTACCGGCAGGAGCCTATTTGATTAGTGTGATACAGGATGGGCAGTTACGCGCTGTTGGGCGTTGGGTTAAATTGTGAGTACGATGAACGATGGACGATGGACGATGACCACACCTATTTAAGAGATTGATTTACAGTTTTTTATGGCAAAAAATTTAAAATCTTGTAAACAGCCAGGGATTAACCCCGTATTTCTGCTAGGAGCAAAAAAAGCCTCACCGGCTTGCGCCAGGAGGCTCCGAAAACAATAAACAGCAGGATAGTATTCTTGTGTGTTTGAGTTTGGGGTGTTTGAGTTTTCGAGTGTTTGAGTTTTCGAGTTGGCGTTCGGCCCGGGCCTTTTAATTGGCTAACGCCTATATGGCAGTTATTTACCCATCAACACCAAGCCGAACGTCAACTTGAAAACTCAAACACTCAAAAACTCCAAAACTCAAACACTTACACGTTGCTAATCTTTCGCACCACCTTGTAGAGACGGGTGGTTTCGTTCACTTCTTCTTCGAACGGATCATTGTCGAAGTAGTTGGCAGAAATCATTTTCAGGCGTACGATTCGGCCGCGGTTATTCATGATTTTCTGCACGTATTTTACCCAAACGTTTCCATTAGAGCGAACGGCATAGATTTCGTTATCGCGCACATCGTTGAGGTTTTCCACAGATTTGCAAACCACGATATCGTTATTGCGGATAACCGGGTCCATGGAGTTACCGTCGATCTGGAAGGCTACCAGCCCGGTTCCGGCTACGCCCGGAATAGAGAAGTAGGTATTGTTCTCATCGCTGTCAGAGCCCAGGGTAGCGCCGGCGAAAGCACGTACAGTGGTAAAGAGGATATTGCCTCCGCCACCACTGGCCATTTTTTCACCTGCCAGGGCATCTCCGGGGGCATCAAATCCGAATGGATTACCGATGCCATGCAGCAACCAGGCCTCATTGATATCGAAAGCGCGGCAAAAAGAAGATGCCTGGCCATAATCAATGACCCGTTTGCTATCCGGGTTGAGGAAGGCCCGGATAATGTGACCATACGCCTTGTTGCCAAGTACGCGTTCGGCAACATCGCCCACGCCTTTGCCGCCGCGATCGTTTTTTACAATGGCGCCACGGTCTTCCAACAGTTTGAAAGCCTGGATGAATCGTTTGTTCAGGTCTATCCGATCTTCCTTAATCATAGGATGTAAGGTTTAAGTGATTTACGGGATACTGGATTGTTGGATCAGTTGTCCAATCATTTCATGGTGCAAATTTCAAACAAAGAGTTTTTAAAAACAAAAAATGTCAAAGTTTTTTTTAAAATTTTTTTCACTTTTGTTTCAAACGACTATTTTTTCACTTGAATACCAGATATTTGCGCTGATTTTATACATCAACAAACTTCAAACAAATCAGTCAGAGGTTCGGCATCAGGAACATGTTGCTGTCTTTTGTTTGGAATTTCCGACAGGGGGTCTGAATGGTTCTGCGGAAAAATTCGCTGTATAAATCGCGGAAGGCGATTGTTCGCCGTACTTTTGACCAACTTTTATGGGAACTGTAATTTCACTTCTGAATCACAAAGGCGGGGTAGGTAAAACCACCAGTGCCATTAATATAGGCGCTGCGATGGTGGAACTGGGCAAACGCGTGTTGCTCATCGACCTCGATCCTCAGGCAAACCTGACTATTTCGCTGGGTATTCCACGCCAGAAATACACCATATACGAGGCCCTGCGCGGGGAAGGCGAACTCACACCCTACAGCCACAAGCAAGGGATGGATGTGATTACTTCCTCACTAGACTTGTCGGGCGCAGAAATGGAACTGATCAACGAAGCAGGCCGGGAATACATCCTGCGCGAACTGTTGAGCCAGGTGATTGACGACTATGATTACGTGCTGATTGATTGTCCGCCTTCTCTGGGCTTGCTTACCCTGAATGCGCTCACCAGCAGCCGTTACGTATTGATTCCGCTGCAAACGGAATTCCTGGCCGTACAGGGTCTGGCCAAAATCAAACAGGTAATTGACAAAGTGCGGATGCGACTCAATAAACAGCTGGATATGGGCGGTGTGATTGCCACCATGTATGATAACCGCCGGGTATTGAACCGTGATGTAGTGGAAACCATCCATAAGTACTTCGGGGAAAAAGTGTTTAAAACCTATATCCGCGACAATGTAGCCCTGGCTGAAGCCCCCGCACAACGCAAAGATATTTTTGATTATAGCCCCAAAAGTCCTGGCGCATCCGACTATCTGGACCTGACAAAGGAAATTTTGGAAAGAACCCAATAAATAACGTTGAACGATGAACGATGGAACGATTTGCTGCGTTCTTCCCGACATCGACCAAGTTCAATCCGCGACGGAATGAGTAAAAAAAGATTTTCCGAGGGTCTAGACGACCTGTTCAGCAACAGCCACAGCGGACATGGCAACGTGTTTGAGGAGGCCGTGGTGCTGACTTCCCCGGCTGCGCCGAGTGAGCGGAGGTCGGCCCATAAATCCTTTGCCACCGACCTGGATGCCTTGTTGCAGGAAGCGCTCGACGAAAGTCTGGAACGCTACGAATCCAGTCAGCCGGATTCCGTTTCCGCCAGCGCCAAAACAAAATCCAGCGCCGACATGCGCGTGCCCGTACGCAACGGTCTGGATAACCTGATCCGTCAAACCATTGATGTAAAAGAGATCGCAACAGACGAAGATTCCGGCAAAAAACGCCTCACCGTTGCTGTTGACCGCCCAAAACTGGAAAAACTTAAAACCATCGCCCGCCTGGAAAATTCATACCTGAAAGACCTGCTTGTGCACCTCATTGACGAGTACATCCAGGACTATACCAAGGAAAAAGGCGTAGATTTGTAGTTCGTTCCCCTTAGACTTTTGCCAGTTCGCCTTTCAGGAAATCAATCACCTTGATTTCTACCGGATCCACATTGCGCAGTTCAGCCAGGTAGACAGATACCCAGTCGCCCAGATGCACCAGCCACATGGCCTTTTCCACCAGGTTTTTACCTTTGGAAAACAGTTCGATGGAGGTCTGGGTGTAGTGTTCAACGATTTCCTTGTTGATATCGGTTCGGATGGCCGTGCGGGAGAAATCATCGTGGTTGCGCAGCCAGATTACCGCTACATCTGCACGCTGATCACGCCAACCCACCAGTTCGTTGTGGTTCATTTCCGGAATTACATGATGCCAGCAGAGCATTTTGGCGTTTTCATTGATTTGCTGACGCCAGCGCACCGCTACAGCCTCCATATGGTCGGCAATGTAGAGAACGGGGGTTTTACCCAGCAGGAACCCAGCCATTTTGCGCGCAGTTTTCTGGATGGAAGCCTGATCGCGTTTGAGCAGTTTTTGGGCGCCGGCAACCTGATTGAGCATTTTACCCGGGATAAGTTTGGCCGCCTTGAATACGCCCAATTGCGCTACAACAGAATAACCCAGGCAGGCGCGCGGACTGCTCCAGCCGCCCGGCAGTTGTACGAAATCGTACCCTTTGGCTTTGGCAATCTCGATGAGTTTGCCACCGGAAGCTATACATACAATTTTTGCGCCCGTATGGTGCAATTGATCCAGCGTACTAAGGGTTTCCTCTGTGTTACCGCTGTAAGAAGAACAAATGACCAGGGTGTTTTTATTGATCCAGGCAGGCGCCTGATAGCCTTTGCTCACAATCACAGGCAATTTGCAAATGCCGCGTACAAAATCCTGTACGAACCCGCCACCAATACCACTTCCTCCGAGTCCGGAAATAAAAACAGTGCGTAATGGGGCTGTATGTTTTTTTAAAGAGATGCTTTGTGCAATGCCAAGGGCTTCTTCCAGTTGTTCCGGGAAGCGGGCTACCATTTTATCCATGTCGGTGTGAGTGAGTGAATGAGTGAGTGAGTGAGTTTGGAGCGGCGCAAATCTAAGGGCTTGCTCAAACTTACTTGGTCAGGCCGGTAGAGAAATTATATTATTTTAGGTGTTGTGTAGCCCGCGACACCAGGTTGTTGCCATAGGCGTCCTGCAAATGCCTATTTATTTAAAATTTTTTGTGTTAAAATAAAAAATTTTAAAACAGGTTTATTAATTTTGCCTACCATTCTAAAACAAAACTATTACAAATTATGGAAATCAACTGGATTGCCGTCGCCGTTTCGGCGCTCGTGCCGATGATTCTCGGCTTTGTGTATTACCATCCTCAGGTTATGGGTGGCCCCTGGATGCGCGCCAACGGTTTTACCCTGGAATCTCTTGGGAACGGCCCCAAGCCCGTACTTTATCTGGTTGCGGTGCTTTTTTCTTTTTTACTTTCCACCTTCATGTGTGTTAACGTAACCGGGCCAGGTCAGGACGTAGCCCCCGATGGGCATAGCTACGCCACCTTTGGCCATGGCGCTTTTCATGGTGTGCTGATATCTCTGTTAGTGGTGATGCCCATTTTAGGAACCATGTCGATCTTTGAAAAACGCGGCTGGAACTGGGTTTTCACCAACTGGGGATATTGGCTTTGTACCCTGGCCTGCATGGGTGGAATTTTGAGTGCCTGGCGTTAAATGCCCTCTTTTTCCACCATGAACTGCGAAATCAGCTGGCTATCTAACACATATACACAGGTTACATAACCAGCTGGTTCGTCATTTTCCCTTTTAGCAGCATCAGTATATGGAAAAGAAATCCGTATACTGGGTGAATGGGGATCTCCCTTTTGTCTGGCATCTTCGGGATGCTTGACGGGTTCAAAACCTATGAGTTTGCCTTCTTCAAGCTTCGCACCTTCCGGCAAATGTTTTTGTGCCCATGCCTGTGCTTTTTCAAAGGCCAGGTCGGTAAATGCCTGTGCCCGAAGTGATACTACATTGATATCCCAGTGCCATGGTTCGCTTTTGATGTCTCTCCATACCGTCGAAAGGGAAAGTATTTCCTGATCCTGTTGCCATCCGTTTTCTGTGATGAAATGCCCGTAGGGTATGATGTTCTTCATTTTGACCTGAAAGGACGCAGGCTCCATGATTTGCAAATACAGGGTAAATCCGTCAGTTTTTATCCATTCAGACATCACCAGAAGGACGGTTTGTTTGAACTTTTCCCTTTCCGCCGGAGTTGGTTCTGCATAATACTGGATGAAAATATTGACGTGATGAACCCCAACAGCTACTTTTTCAAGGCCCGCTGCAGCAAACTTCTGGTATAGATCCACGGCTTTTTGGTATCTTTCACGAGCATATTCCAGTTGATGCTGAATGTTTTGAGGGTTTAAGCCCAGGCTCTCGCTGTCTTTACTCCAGTCAAGGAGAAACTGAATTTCATTGTTGTTACGGTCAGCCACCAGGGCTTGTTTTTCTCCTTTGAACTGTGCCATGACATCCAGCATTTTCAGGTTGGAGTCCAGCACCTGCAACTGCCCGGGCATGTTTTTCTCCAGCCAGTCGCTCAGGTTTTTGGGATCGCCTTTTTTCCGAAAACAGGACATCAGAGCTATTACTGCAATGGAAACAAGCCCAATAAGTACGAGAATGATTTTATTTACCTTCATCAGCATAAAAAGTTATAACATTTGAACCAACGATGTAACTGCCTGAGCCGGATATTTTGTCTTCCACCACCTGCTCACCAATAAAATGGAGCACATTTTCGCGTAATAGTAGCGGAATACCGGTCCGTTCTTCCCATTGTTCCACTGTAGGAATGTCCAGAATGACCAGGGCATCTCCGCCGGCAAATTCCCACCACATATCAAATTGAGTTTCACCAGCTTCGTACCAGATGGTGCCGCCTCTGCCTTCATCCGAATATCGTAGTCGCTGGCCTTCAGCAGGATAATTCCTTTTTCTGGCTGCTTCACGATAAGGGGCAACACGTGCAACCAGGTCCTGGATTTGCTTGATAAAACGCATAGGTACATCGAACCAATAGGAAATTTCTTTGGGTGTTTTGCCGTTTTCAAGGTGTTTTCTGACCAAATTGCGCAATAATTCCGTCTGCGCCGCTTCATGAAACTGTTTCTGGCCTTTGGAAAAAAACTGTTGTACCAGCGCTTCTGATTCATCTTCCAGTTTCTTCCGTTCAGCACGGGTGGCATCTATTTCTTTTTCCAGTCGCTTGCGCTCTTTTGCCAGAGCGGCATTGGCCTCATCAAGAGCCTTTAAACCCAATCTGTTGGTTTGCTCCAGGATAGCAGCCATTTGCTTTTGCTGTTCAGCCACTAGTTTGGCCAGTTGTTTTTGTACCTCGGCTTCAATCCGGGCTTTTTCATCCATTTTAGCCATAATCAAAAACGAAAATAAACAATGATGGAAAAAAGAATCAGAAACACAATGGCCTTGGTAGTGCCTGAAATATACGCTGCACCAACACCCGGGCCCTGCTCACTATGAGCACTCAAGCCTGTTTTTAATACCAGATGCGCACCTACAAGTCCAGCTATCCAAATACGGATAATGAGTCCGGTCTGTGCTACAAAAGGCATCCGCAATAACAAAAAAGTGAGCAAAAGAATGGGCGCCATCACCCAGGGCAGGTTCTCCAGCCAACGGTTGAAACGATGCGGAGGGGTAGCGTTTTGCTCACCTATTTGATAAACGATAAACCAGGCTGTGAGCCAAATTAATTCAGGGCCTAGAAGGTATCGGAGCATGTGTGAGTGGTTAATTAGGAGTCATTTTGGGGTCATTGGGGGTCATTGGGGGTCATTGGGGGTCATTGGTATTTAGTGACGGGGTGACTGGCAGTCACCCCGTCACTAAATACAAATGACCCCTATTTCAAAAACAACTCCTGTATCATTTTCAACAGCGCGTCCCTATTGCCGGCACGGGTGATAAATGCCGGGAGCCGACTGAGCATGGCACTGTTTTTTTTGATGGTATTTCTGGGTGTTATGCCACGTTCGCGGTGTTTGGCAGCAATGTACTGACGCAAAATCTCCAGATGTTCGTAATGAAAAGCCCAAAACAAATCGCCCCGGAACCCGGCCTGTAACCAAAGAGGCAAACCATACACAGCATCGGTCATTAAGCCTTCATGACGGGCATGCCGGGTAATATGCGCTTCGTATTCGCAGGTATCGCCACAATTCGCACAATGCATGGCCAGTTTTTTCCACTGTCCGTTCCAGGGAGCGCTTCGCTGTAATGGCTCGTGGCACTCCCGACATTTTACCGATACATAAGCGGTCGCAGCGCCATACCAATTACCTGGCATTTCGGTGTGAAAGCAACTGGTGCAAACCAGCTTTTGCCCTTCTTCACGGGGTTTTACCCAAGCCTTGCCTGCACATTTTGGACAGGCTACCACGTAGTGGGTTGCAAGGTCGTACAAGGCCAAACCGGGGTCTGCATATCGTTCCATTTGAAGTTAACCAGCGCGTGTATTAGCGCATGTCGGGTTTAAGGATAACGAATAACAAGACCATAACGCCATAACCAATGATAGGAATAGCCGGTATCCAGGCCATAATGGTCCCTATTTTAGGGTATCCGGACGTATGCAGAAAGTAACTAAGACAAACCCATGCGATAAATCCAATGGTTGCCATCCCCAGAGTACCATTGCTGGAACTGCTGGAACTCGTATAATCCTTGTACAGGAAATACCAGGCCACCACGATGGCGATAAGGTCGGCAGCTAGGGCAATTTTAAAGGCCAGTGTCATAGGGAGTGTTGGTTATTGTTGTTTTTTAATCCATTCGTCCAGAAGCGCCTCTGCCTTTAAGGGCATTTTTTCCACATCTGCCGGCTCTTTCAGGGCTGCACGCAGGCTTTCAACGTCTTTTAAGTACTGGCTGTTTGACTCTTTGAATCGCTCCACCGTTCTGAGTACGCGCTCTGTTTCCCACAAAAACCGTTCTGGGTAAAAATGGGAGGGATGAGAGCTACGCCTGATACTTTCCCGAAACAACAACGCCTGCTGGGCAATGCCGGTTTTAATGGCATCCGGAAACAAACTTTTGTCGTCTACATCATTGGAAGCCAGATAGTTAAATGCCTCCGGTGCATAGCCTGTGCCCAGGATACGCACGAGCTCTTCCTGCCAGTGCGGATGCGTTTTCACCTTGGCTACCGCCCGATTACGCACCTCTCTGTCCTGATTGGAATCTGTAAAGACCAAAATGAAAACCATATTTTTCTCCACCTCACACGAATCAATTTCATTCAGCATCCGCTGGTGATTTTTGTCCTGAAAAGCTATTTCATCCTGAATAACGGCCTGCCTGTTCTCACTGGCCAGTTTCATCCAGGCATAGACTGCCACCAGATTGATAACAAGCCCCAACCAAAAACTAATCTTGAGGGGAATCTGATAGGTCAGGGGCGAAAAGCCCTGACGCAACGAGTCGTTCAGCAAAATCACACCTGAAAACAGCAACAAAAATGGAATCAACCAGGGTGCAAAACCTGAAAAGATCCGCACCAAGCCTGCTGCACTCCCGGGTTCTTCCCTGAAAAGGGTGGCCAATGCCGCAGCAACCACGGTGGACACTAACCCAAACAGCAACAGTAAATACCTGGCAGCTGTATTGGCGCTCAACCAGTCGAAGCCTCCCCGGCTGGCGATGATGAGGGAAACAAGGAGCAAAATGCCCAAAAAGGCCAGAAAAAACAGGATTACCCCCCAGCCAAAACCAGCAGCATAATCGCCGCCTCGCGATTGGTTGGGTGCCGTAAGCGCCGAAAAGAAAAAAACGAACAACAGGCCTCCCAGGGCCAGAAGAAGATTGCCTACAATGGTCATGATAATGGGTAATAGGTATTCAAGTACAAAAGTGCAGGTTTTATCCCAAATTCTGAGCGTCTCTTACTCTTCCAGAAAAAATTCAACTCGTCTGTTTTTTTCATTGGGAACATTCTTGGCTTCCAACACCAACGGACGCGTATCGCCGTAGCCTATGGTGGTTATGCGCCTGGTATCAATCCCTTGCTGTACCAGGTAATCAGCCACACTTTGCGCCCTTTCCCTGGATAAAATCAGGTTTTTTTCGGCATTCCCTACCCTATCTGTGTGGCCCTCAATCCGGAGCTTATACCTGGAATTGCGTTTCAAAAAACCGGCTAAACGGTTCAATTCAGGCTCGGATTCCGGGAGCAGAATACTTTTGCTTTTAACAAACAGCACATTTTTAGGCAGATACTTTTCCAGGGTGTCTTTGGATACCAGCGCAGGTTTGGGCTGACGGACTGGCTGAACCGGTGTTGCCGCCGGTTTAGGGTTGGGCTGCACTGGTTTGGGTTGAAGGCGGGAAGCTTGTGCAGGTGGCGGATTGGGCAACCGGATATGCGATGGATCGATCGGGTGGTCGTTGTATCCAAACATACCTTTAAACACCGGCGCCTCGCTGGGCAATTGCCAGAACAACTGTATTTCGCCTTCATTCAAGGCATTGAAATATTCCACCTCCATAACATACTCTTGCCCGGCATGCAGGTAAACCGATCCCATAAATGCTTCAGAATCGTGCAAATCCCAGGCATCTATCACCGTGCGCCCACCCAGCTTTACCCGAATACCATCGTCAACATGGGCCCGAAACAAGTATTCGCCACTTTCCGGCGCTTTCAAATTTCCTATCCATCGAACGGAAAACACATGCGGGTTCATACCGGCCACTGGTGGCACATTGTTCCAAACGAAATTGATCCGCTCGTCAGTGCGGGTATGCATTTTTTGGTCAAAGTTTCTGCCGTTGAAATACTCGGCCTGAAAACCTTGTTGAGACAGTCCTAAAGCCGGAATCAGTCCCACAAGCATGAGGGAAAGGTTGTTTTTGATATTCATAGCTATTCATTGACACCATTTGAATGGCTCAAGGTTACAACGCGAAGAAAAGTTTGGATATTTTTCCAGTCCGAATGAATCGGATCAACACACTATTTGCGCCGACTAAATCTCCAACCCCAGGCCAAACTTTCCACTGCTGTAAATTGTTGTAATTTTGTGCCCGCTCATAAACGCAACGCATGAGAAAAAAAATTGAGATCCTGGCTCCGGCGAAAAACCTCTATCAGGGTATGGCAGCCGTGAATGCAGGGGCAGACGCCGTGTACATGGGCGCACACATGTTCGGTGCGCGCACGAATGCCACTAACTCCATCGAAGACATAGCCGAAATGGTCCGGTATGCCCACCTGTTCAAAGCCAAGGTGCTGGTAACCGTCAATACTATTTTATACGAAAATGAACTGGAGGCTTGTCGCCAACTGATCTGGGAATTGTATCAGGTGGGGGTTGATGCCATTATTGTGCAGGATATGGCGATCCTGGAAATGGATCTGCCTCCCATTGCCATTCACGCCAGTACACAAGCCAACAATCGCGATGCTGCCCACGTGAAGTTCCTGGCCGATGCTGGCATAAAACGAGTGGTACTGGCCCGCGAGCTCAACCTCGATCAGATCAGGGAAATACACCAGGCAAGCGATGTTGAACTGGAGTTTTTCGTTACCGGCGCCTTGTGCGTTTCTTTCAGCGGCAACTGCTATATGAGCGTGGCCAATGGCGAACGCTCCGCCAATCGGGGCTCATGCGCCCAAAACTGTCGCCTGCCATACCGACTGATCGATGGCAAAGGAGAAACCCTGATTGAAAGTAGTCATTTGCTTTCTATCAAAGACCTCGACCTGAGCGATGAACTGCCCAATCTGATCAAGGCGGGTATTTGCTCCTTCAAAATTGAGGGCAGGTTGAAAGACATTGTTTATGTAAAGAACAATACCTCCTACCTGCGCAAACGACTGGATGCTTTCCTGGAGGCTCATGCCGACCAGTATGAGAAAGCTTCCTCCGGACGCACCTTTTACAACTTTGAACCTGAGCTCGACCGGAGTTTTAACCGCGGATACACGGATTATTTTCTCAATCATCGCCGCGAAAAAATCGGCTCCTGGGAAAGTCCGAAATCCAAAGGCCAATACATCGGCAAGCTCCTGGAAATTAAGGCCAACGGCTACCGGATTGAAAACTATGAGTTGCTTAATAACGGCGACGGACTTTACTTCATCAATCAGGATGGCATAGCGGATGGGGCTTTGGTTAATATCATTGTGAACGATCTGGTGGTGCCCAATGAAATGAAAGCCCTGGCTGTGGGCACAGAAATTTACCGCAACCTCGATGCCGAATTCACCCGGATGATTGAAAACGAGAACAGCGCCGTTCGGAAAATCGGGGTTACCATGCAGTTTTCAGAAACGGATAACGGGTTTAGTTTGCAGGTAACAGATGAAGACGGGCATACCGTTACCGTGCAGCAGGAAATGGCCAAAGAACCGGCCAAAAATGCCGAAGGTTTGATTGATAACATCAAAAAGAACCTGGCCAAAACCGGCAACACCCCTTTCATGGCTGATGAGGTGCATGTTGAATTCAGTCAAGACTGGTTCCTGCCCAATTCCAGGGTGAACGAGATTCGGCGAGCAGCCTTGGAGCAATTGGCTGAAGTACGGGTAAAAGAATACCAAAGGGAGGAAATCCCGCTGGTGAAAACCGAGCATCCGTACCCGGTGAAATCGCTGGATTATACGTTCAATGTTTCCAATTCCATGGCACGGACTTTTTACCACCGGCATGGGGTAACCGACATTGAAAAAGCCTTTGAATTGCAGTGGGATCCTGGAAAATCGCGTGTAATGGTAACCAAATACTGCGTTAAGTACGAACTGGGCAAATGTCCGCGTTACCAGCGTGAAACCATGGGTACGAAGGTGGCCGAGCCGTTAACGCTCAAGCATGGCGAAGTAGAATACAAACTCAAATTCAACTGCAAACCCTGCGAGATGGAGATATGGGAGAAGGATGCGGAGTTTGTGATTGAGGAGGACGAGGATTAGAGAGTCAGAGAGGTTTAACCTCTCCGACTCTCTATGGTAACAACCTACTTCTTCCCATTTGCCAACACCAGATTGGCATCATTGAGGAACTTAACCTCTTCTTTTCCTGCTTCAGCGCCGGTGGGATAACCCAGCGAACCCAATGCATTCAGGTTGAGGTTTTTGGTGTCTTTTTCTTCTGTTACATAAAAGATCCAGATGGTTGGATAGCCCTGGATTTTAAATGCCTGGGCCAGTGCCTGATTTTGCTGGGCAAGCTCGGGAGGCAGTTGTTTGCGGCGAGGAAAGTCGAGTTCGAGGAGAATCACATTTTTTTTAGCCCAGGATACAAAGGCTTCTTTGGCAAATACATCTGCCTGCAATTTCTTGCACCAGCCACACCAATCGCTTCCTGTAAAAAATCCAAAAATAGGCTTTTTAGAAGCCTCAGAGGCCTCCATGGCCTTTGATATGTCGGTAAACCATTGCAGATCATCTGAATGGTTGGTGGAAGTCTGCGCTGTGCCTGAAAACTGGACCCCTGCCAGAAACAGGGTGAGAAAAGCAAATAATTTCATGGAACTTTTATTTATGCGGCAAAGTTATGGGGTTTCCACACGCGGCGCCCAAAAATCTTGTGCACCTTACTGTTTCAACAGGCGCATGGTTTGCTCCAGCCAGTCGGAGTGGTTATCCAGGCGGTAATCCGGGGCTATGCCCACCACTTCATATTTACGTTGGTGGCGGTAGCGGGTCATGGTGCAGCCTAGGTTGAATGCAAAACAGGGTGTTTCAACCCCGCCAATTTCCCCATACCCAACGTAACCGCCGGAATTCTCGCCCACCAGGATGGTCTTCTTACTCTCTTTGGCCCAGAATAGCAGCGATTCGCAGGAGCTGGCGCATTTGTTGTTCACGATGATGGCCACTTTAGACGGCCATTTGAGTACCGAATCTAGCTTAACCATTCCGCCATCACTGCGGCGCATGTAGGATTGTTCCGGTTGTTTTTTCATGCGGTTAATTTCCTGGCGCATCCCGTCCAATGAAGCCTGGTCAAAATTGAGGGTGTCTTTGCTCATAAAACTGTACCATTCCTCAAACACCTTGATGTTGTCTTTGGTCACATACACATCTACCACATCACTCTTGAAAGGACCGGTGTATATGTATTCGAGTAATTGCCGGGCATTACCGTCGTTTCCGCCGCCGTTGTTGCGTACATCTATGATCAGATACGGTTTAGCGCGCACCTGTGCATCGTGGTGCGCGTAAAAAGTATCCAGCATAGCCGTACTGTGCCCCGAAAAAGTTGGAATGCGCATGTAGTTGGTTTCGGCATCCAGGGCTCTGAATTCTACATTATTGGATGGATTCAGGTTATAATCATGTCGTTCCTTCAAGCTGGTTTTGAACCAGTTATCGCCCAGGCGTCCATCCTGTAATACCATGGAATGGTAATACTGAAGCGAATGGTTTCTCATATACATGAAAGCTTCAAAAACGCCTGGCATGCCTGCTTTGTGCCTGAGTTCCAATTTCACCTGTCCTGGTTCCCAAAGCGGGGTTTTGGATTCCAGGATCACGCCCACATAATCACGCAGCCCTTTTTTGTTGGCTACAATCAGTATGGTGTAGACAGAGTCTTTGGTTTGATAAATCCCCTCAATATCGTTAAGCGGCCGGTTTTGGTATTGGCGTGAATTCAGCTCAATACGTTCCCTTTTGGCAAATACCGTAGTCTGTTTAAATGCCTGCACAGCAGCCGGATCTTTATCGTTGACAGCCTCGCTTTCCATGCTGATATGGGAGTGATTATCTTTAAAAAACTCCACGTAATAGGTAAGTAACTTGAAGCAATCTGTGGTTTCAACAGCATTTTGGGCCAATAGGCGGAGTTCCGCCTTCAAGGTTTCGTAGGATTTGCGGGTTTCTTTCGTAACATTGTCTTTGAACCCGGGCAGGTTCTGTTCGTAGTAACGCACCACAAAGTCCAGCTCATCCGTACAAGAGCAGGATTGAGCAGGAAGGTATTGGGCAAGCAAAACCAGGAGGAAGGGAATCAGGTATTTCATGAAATTGGTTTAGCGTGTGTCTGAAAAACATTGCCGGAGTCAACAATGTTTTTCAGACACACGCTTGGGTATAGATCAATATAGGTGCATACAGGTTGCAGTAATGAGCAATTTTCTTGCAGAAATCTATTTGCACCTTAAAAAAATAAATAATGGCAACTTTGCGTAAAATTTACGCATTCTAAGAGCATGGAGGAACAAAATATAAAAGTAGCGGTAGACGCCATTGTGTTCGGATATAATCATAATCAGCTACACGTGTTGCTGGTACGGCAGAAGTATGGCCCCATGCAAGGTCGCTGGGTATTGGTGGGCGGTTTTTTGCAAAACGGGGAATCATTACAATCTGCCATGGAGCGAGAATTACAGGAAGAAACAGGGCTCTCTATCAAGTATTTGGAACAATTGTATACATTCGGCGATGATGTGCACCGCGACCCGCGTGCGCAGGTAATTTCTGTTGCCTACTTTGCACTGGTAAATAATACTGATCTGATACCACGTGCCGATACTGATGCCGAAGAAGCGCTTTGGTTCCCCATGAACCAATTACCACAACTTGGATACGACCATGACCAAATCCTGCAAATGGCACTCAAGCGACTTCAAGCCAAACTAACCTACCAACCAATTGGTTTCGATTTGCTTCCGGAACTGTTTCTGTTTTCAGACCTTGAAAATTTGTACTGCAGCATATTAGGCCGGGAAATTGATCGCCGAAACTTCCGAAAGAAAGTCCTCAGTTTCGGGTTTGTTGAAGAAACAGAGCTGATTGCACAAAAAGGCGCTGGCCGACCGGCAAAATATTTTCGATTTAACAAACTGAAATACAATCAGTTAGAAAAAGAAGGCATGGCCTTTGAAATACAATTTGCGTAAATAATACGCAAATTATTTGCAAGTACGGATTGTACGCTCATACATTTGCGTAAAAAATACGCAAATGGTGTCTCATACGCTTTCCCTGGATCCAACATTCCAACCTTTTACCGAGGGAAAATCTTTGTCATTTGAAACATTTACCTTTTCTGGCGGGGAGCCCCATATCAGAATTAACCCTGATTTTGATCCGGATGCTGGTGTTCGCATTGCACACCGGATCAATTCCTTCTACGACCTTGGCCTGCTTTGCCTGGCCGTAGATGCTTTGCGTCGACTGGGTGTCAGGCATATAGAATCATTTATACCGTATTTCCCGGCGGCGCGGCAGGACCGGGTTATGAGTGCAGGAGAGCCCCTTTCGGTAAAGGTTTATGCCGACATTATTAACGCATTATTGCTGCAAAAAGTAACCATTTTCGATCCGCATTCGGATGTTACACCTGCGTTATTGCATCATTGTCAGGTGATGAATAACCATGCGTTTATTGCCCAGGCGCTTAGTGATTTGAGTCCGAATACCTTGCTGGTATCTCCAGACGCAGGAGCCTTAAAAAAAATCTATTATCTGGCAAAGGCGCTTGGAGGCCGCCAGGTAATTGAGTGCAGCAAAAACAGGGAAATCCAAACTGGTCAATTGCATGATTTTAAGGTATATGCAGATGACTTACAAGGCCAACCCGGTCTGCTGGTTGATGACATTTGCGATGGCGGGAGAACATTTTTAGGACTTGCAGCAGCCTTGAAGGCAAAAAATGCGGGTCCATTGTATCTGGCTGTAAGCCATGGCATTTTCAGCAATGGCTTTGAGGCGCTGAATGGTTCTTTTGAACGCATTTTCACCACCAACTCCATTCAATCCATTTCCCAACCATCCATCACACAAATAGGCATTTTGTTATAAAAATGCCTGCTACTTCTTTTTCATCCACCTATTTCACCGTAACATGAATCCACTCCTTATTACCGATGGTTATAAAGTTGACCATCGAAGACAGTACCCGGAAGGCACCACTTTGGTTTATTCGAACTGGACACCTCGTAAAAGTCGCATTGAAGCCATAGATGAAGTCGTCTTTTTTGGATTACAGTATTTTATAAAGCGGTATATTCTGGAAAGCTTTGACACTGATTTTTTTCAAAAACCCAAAGAGGAGGTCGTTAAACAATATTCAAGACGAATCAACCACTATCTCGGGCCGAATGCTGTTGGGGAGCAACATATAGAAGCATTGCATAACCTTGGTTATATTCCTATGGTTTTCAAGGCTTTACCTGAAGGGAGCCGCGTTCCTGTACGGGTTCCTATGTTTACGATGCATAACACCTTGCCGGAGTTTTTTTGGTTGACCAACTATTTTGAAACCCTGATTTCGGCGGTAATTTGGCAGCCATGTACTTCTGCTACAATCGCGCTGCAATACAGAAAAATGCTGGACCAGTTTGCTCTGGAAACCTCATCCACTCCTGAGTTTGTAGATTGGCAGGCTCATGATTTTTCCATGCGTGGCATGGGTGGTATAGACGCCGCTATGAGTTCCGGCGCAGCACACTTACTCAGTTTTAAAGGAACAGATACCATTCCTGCCATTGATTTTCTGGAATCCTGGTATCAGGCCAATACAGAAAATGAGTTGATTGGCGGTTCTGTAGCCGCCACAGAACATTCCGTGATGTGTATGGGAACAACTGAAGGAGAGTTTGAAACATTCCGGAGGCTTATTCAGGATATTTATCCTTCGGGTATTGTTTCTATTGTTTCAGACACCTGGGATCTATGGAAAGTACTAACTGATTATTTACCGCGACTTCGAAATGACATACAAGCGCGTCCGGGCAAAGTAGTGATTCGTCCTGATAGTGGTGATCCCGTTGATATACTTTGCGGAAATCCTCATGCAAGCAATGAAGCGGCTCGGAAAGGCGTAGTTGCTCTGCTTTGGGATGTTTTTGGCGGCCATGTAAACGAAAAGGGATACAAAGAACTTGCGCCATGTGTTGGAACAATTTATGGCGACAGTATCACTTTTGACCGCGCGCAGTCTATTTGTGAGCGATTGAAACAGCAAGGATTTGCTTCTACAAACGTGGTATTGGGGGTTGGATCATTTACTTACCAATACAATACCCGCGACACATTTGGGTTTGCCATGAAGGCAACTTACGGAGAGGTAAACGGAGAGGGGCGCGCCATTTTTAAAGATCCGGTTACGGATGACGGCACTAAAAAATCTGCCAGAGGCTTGATTAAAATCACCCTTGAAAAGGGCAAGTACCAAATTCAGGATAATGTTTCCTGGGAGGAAGAAGCACAAGGCGAGTTAAGGGAAATTTTCCGGGATGGAAAACTGTTGGCAGACCAAACATTGTCTGAAATTCGGGAACGGATGCGCCAGCACCATGTTTGCTGATGAGACTTGTTGCGACGGGGTACTGTTTGCGCAATGAGGAAGGGAGGAGAGATGCAACCAACCAATATTTATCAGCTTTGCCAAGACTCCACAGCTTCCAGAGTATTTGGGATGCTGGTACTTTCCCTTGTTGACGTACCCGCCAACAAGGGAAAGTGTTGGTAAAATCTCTTGGATATCAATGCTTTAATTAGTGGAAATCAGGAGCACTACTTTGAAGGCGGGCTGTATGGCAGAGCCGACTTATGCACAATAATTCTCAGCTTTCCGTCTTTGCCTTTTTTAAAAACCCAGGTTTTATCCACCATTACTTCCTTTCCGTCTTTTCCGGTTACCCACACATTGCCCATGGTAATGGCCACAGAGCCATAAATCTGGATGCCCTGGTTGTCGCTGCCGGCATTATCATACCGGGCTTTTACGCAAGGCGTAAGCGCAAAACCTTTATCGTTTGGATAATCAGGGTCACCGCCTATAAAATAAGCAAGCGCACCCTTTTTGTCGTTTCTGAAGGTCTGGTCTCCAAAGGCCAGGGTTGGCTTAAAGAACACCTTGCCATAATCGTAATTGTATGCTTCTGAAAGTACCTGATTGGCATAAGCCCTATAATCCCCACCTTCTTCCTTTAACTGGCCTATTTTTACCAGTGCATCGCACCAGGCTTGCTGGGCGGCATTTACTTCCTCGTAAGTAATGATGGATTGAGCACCTTCTTCTACATACATCAAACCAAGATCATCAATTACTTTTTGTACCTGTTGACTTGTTTTATTGAGTTGATTTTGTGCCTCTTCCTTCACTTTTTCCGTGGCCTGATTGCAGGAAATGGCCAAAATGCTACTTGCCAGAGCTATTAAAACGAATACATTCTTGTACATAATCAGCTGTATTTAAGTTTGCCTACTTTTTAATACGGTGTTCGGCACGTCCGTTTGATAAACGCCTCTTGATTAGACGTTTCTGTTTTGGGGAACATGAAAACTAAAATTAGGTTTACTATATTAAATTATAGTATTACTACTTTATCATAATTTTAACCAAAAAACGCTCTAAACCGCAGGTTACTCCTGTATTTCCTGAGGTACGATTGCTTTTTCACAAAAAAATATCCGAAACCCTTGCAACATACCAACAAGTATGTATCTTTGCGGCATGAATGCTACAGATACCCGTGAACGCATCCTCCAGTCTATGTTCACCGACATTCGTCGGAATGGATTCCAAGGATTACGTGCCGATAAAGTGGTTGCCGAAATGGGCATTACCAAGGGGGCTTTGTATCATTATTTTGACAGCAAACAGTCTATTGGTAAGGCGGTAATTGATGAGATCATTAAACCCAATTACCTTCATTTTTACCACGAGTTGAACCGTTCAGAAGGCAACCCTATTCCGATGCTGGCAGACCACCTGAAGTATCTTTCAGATATGGCCACAGATGAAGACATAGCGCTTGGTTGCCCCTTGAACAACCTCATTCAGGAGATGTCGCCCTTGGATGAAGATTTTCGCCTGCGGATGCGGAATATCGTAGAAGCCATTCAGGAATCTGTAGCCGGCGCACTCCAGCGCGGCAAAGCGGGGGGATTTATCCGCGAAGACGTAGACTGCAAAGCAGTGAGCCGATTTTTCTTTTCTACCATTGAAGGCTCCTATTCCATGGCTAAAGTCAGCAAACAAAAGGAGGCTTTTGTGACTAACATGGGCTTACTAACAGCCTACCTGGAAAGCTTGGCCGTTTCCTGAGAGCATTTTATTCCATGCGTTTATTACAGCAATGCCGTCTGGAGCAAACAGGATTTTTTTGTTTTTATCAATACATACCAACTGGTTTGTATGAATTCATAAATTGACTCATCTTCTTAACTCAATTCAACATGTACATCATCACAGGAGCAACCGGTAATACCGGCAGTCGGATTTCAGAATCACTTTTAGCTTCCGGGCATGCCGTGAAAGCCATAGCCAGGAATCCGGAAAAGTTAGCCAAACTGCAAGAGAAAGGGGCCAGCATTGTGGCTGGCGATCTTTCTGATGCCGATTTTTTGACACAAACCCTGAAGGGCGCAACTGCGGCCTACCTAATGATTCCGCCTAATTTTGCCGTAACCGATTGGCGTGCGCACATGACCCAGATGGTTGATGTTTACACGCAGGCAGTTCGTGAAAGTGGTATCAAAAAAGTAGTATTACTAAGTTCGCTAGGAGCGCACCGAACCGATGGCTTAGGTCCGATAGGTGGTTTGTGCGAACTGGAAAATGCCATGAAAGCCATTCCCGGGCTGGACGTATTGGCTTTGCGTCCGGGTTATTTCATGGAAAATCTGTACGGATCGGTTGGCATGATCAAGCGCATGGGTATTAATGGTGGCGTGCAGCGTTCGGATGTACGCACGGCTATTGTACATACGAGCGATATTGCGGCAGTAGCCACCCAGCGACTTTTGGATCTCAACTTTACCGGATTTTCCTATGAATTTATCACAGGACCGGAGGATTTAACTTTTGCTGAAATTACCACCATTATTGGTCAGGCCATTGGCAAACCAGATCTTCAGTATGTCAATTTTTCGCCAGCCGACGGCAAAGCGGGCATGATTCAGGCCGGACTACCGGAAACGATTGCCAATGGATATGTTGAGATGGCCGAAGGCATGAACAAAGGTTTGATGGTTGAAGGGTACAACCGGGCCGCTGCAACACAAACCAACACCTCGTTTACCTGGTTTGTAGAGCATGAATTGAAACGTGCTTTTTAGAGTGTGTCTGAAAAACATTCACCGGGCTGAAAATGCATCTTTTGAAACCTGCCTTTCGCGTCTTTTTCGGGCAATAAGCCCGATTATTCCCCGAAAAAGGGCGCTCAGTCAGGACCCAAAATCTGCTATTTTCATCT